>NZ_JBIAHN010000008.1:0-391634 GCF_042870555.1 Streptomyces sp. NPDC006487 | reverse complement strand
TCCGGGCCCCGGGGGTGGCCCCCATGCGCCGGGGGTCCGGCGGGGGGGGCCGCCGGGGGGGGGGGGGGGGGGGGGGGGGGGGGGGGGGGGGGGGGGGGGCCCCCCCGCACCGCTCCTCAGGCGAACTTCGGCATCTCGCCGGCCGTCTTCGTCACGTCGATCACCGCGACCGCCGCGCCCTGCGGGTCCGTCACCGCCGCGACGCGGCCGAAGGGGCTGTCCATCGGGCCGAAGTGCAGCTTGCCGCCGTGGGCCTGGGTCTTCGCGACCGCCTCGTCGCAGTCCGGGACCGCGAAGTAGACCTGGACGTACGAGGGGATCTCCGGCGGGAAGTCGGTGCCCATGTTCATCCGGCCCAGCACCGGGTTGTCCGGGCCGCCCAGGCTGAAGACCTTGAAGTCCATCCCGGCCGCCTCGGGGTCGTCGCCGAGGTCCATCTGCTGGGTCCCGTACGGGAAGACCTGCGGGAGGAACGCGTCCGGCTTGGCCACGTCGCGCGAGAAGAACTCGGCCCAGCAGTACGCGCCCGCCTCGCCCATCTTCTCGAAGCCCTTGTGGTCGCCCGGCTGCCAGACGCCGAAGACGGCGCCGCTCGGCTCCTTCGCGATGGCCATCGTGCCGAAGGAGCCGACCTGCATCGGCTCCATGAGGAGCTCGCCGCCGGCCGCCTTGATCTTCGCGGCCGTGGCCGCGGCATCGGGTGAGGCGAGGTAGAGACACCATTGCGAATGGCCCTCCGCCCCCGGCATCGGCGGCACCACGGCCGCGACGGCCTTGCCGTCGGAGTAGGCCTGCGTGTAGTTGCCGTACTCGCTGCTGGACTCCCCGAAGGTCCAGCCGAGCACATCGGCGTAGAAGGTCTTCGCGCCCTCCAGATCGGAGAACATCGCGTCCACCCAGCAGGGCGCGCCTTCCGTGAACTCAGCCATGATCGATCGACTCCTGTGTCGTGTACGACGTGACCCGTCTCGGTACTCACGCTAGGCGCGGGGTCTGACAATCGCGCGGGGAGCAGCGCCGCGCGGGACCCTGGGTGCATGGACGAGAAGAACAAGAGCGTCACCATCCGGCTCGCCCAGCAGCCGGAGGCCGACGAGCTGCTGGGCCGCAGCCCGCTCGCGGCGCTGGTCGGGATGCTGCTGGACCAGCAGGTACCCATGGAATGGGCGTTCTCGGGGCCCTACACGATCGCCCGGCGCCTCGGCTCCGACGACCTGGACGCGCACGCGATCGCCGCCTACGACCCGGAGGCCTTCGCCGCCCTGCTCTCCGAGAAGCCGGCCGTGCACCGCTACCCGGGGTCGATGGCGAAGCGGGTGCAGCAGCTGTGCGCGTACCTGGTGGAGCACTACGAAGGGGACGCGGCGGCGGTGTGGACCGACGTGGGGACCGGCGCCGAGCTGCTGGCGCGGCTGCGGGCGCTGCCCGGCTTCGGGGAGCAGAAGGCGCAGATCTTCCTGGCGCTGCTCGGCAAGCGGTTCGGGGTGCGTCCGCGCGGCTGGCGCGAGGCGGCCGGCGGGTACGGACCGGCGAACGTCTACCGGTCGGCGGCCGATATCACCGGCCCGGAGTCGCTGGCCAAAGTACGGGCGCACAAGCAGGAGGCGAAGGCCGCCGCGAAGGCCGGGAAGGCGGCTGGAAAGGCCCCTGGAAAGGCGACCTGAAAGCGGCCACCGGCGGTCCCGTCAAACGGAATTGACCGTTCGGGCGGGTGCGCCGTCCGTTGTCAGACCCCGCCCCTAAGCTCGTGATCATGACTGAGAACCTGACGCGCGCCGCCACTGCCGAGGTCATCTCCGATGGCCCCGGCAGCCTCATCACGCTGCTCACGGACACCGCCGAGCTCACCTGCAACACGGCCACCTTCGAGGCGGGCGCGGCGGGCGCCCCGGTGCACTTCCACACCAAGGCGACCGAGTTCTTCCACGTCACGGACGGCAGGCTCGACGTCCTGCTCGGCGACGAGATACACACCCTGGCCAAGGGTGATTTCCTCGCCGTGCCGCCCGGTGTGAAGCACGCCTTCGCCCCGGCCGCGGACTCCACCGCCGAGGTGTTCGTCGGGTTCACCCCCGGCATGGGCCGCTTCGACTACTACCGGCTGCTCGGCCGGGTCCGGGCCGGCGAGGCCACGGTGCAGGACATCATCGACAGCCAGCCGGTCTACGACAACCACTACGCGGAGAGCGACGCCTGGGCCGGCCGCCTGAAGCGCAGCGCCGAGGCGTAGATCTCGTCGGCGTCGAGCCGTCGCAGTTCCTCCGCGATGAGCTCGGCGCTGCTGCGGATCTTCAGCGCCACCTTGCGGTCGGGGCTGCCCGGCAGGAGCAGGGTGGCCAGGACACCGTCCGGACGGTCCACGCGGATCTCCCCGGCCGTCGTCGTCAGCCGGACCCGGGTGATGACGGGACCCGCGGTCGCGACCCGTTCCACGGGCACGCCGAGCCGGTCCTCGAGCCACCGGGCGAGCAGCTCGGAGCTCGCGTTGCCCGGCTCGCTCTCCACGGCCGCGCCCGTCACCGGGAGCGGCTTCTGGTCCAGCGCGGCGGCCAGGAGCGAGCGCCACGGGGTGAGCCGGGTCCAGGCCAGATCGGTGTCCCCGGGCTCGTAGGCGCCGCCGCGGACGTCGAGTGCGGCGACCGGGTCGGCGGCCGCCTCGGCGTCCGTGATCCTGCGCTGCGCGAGGGCGCCGAGCGGGTCCCGGGCCGGCGCGGCCGGAGCCTCGGCGGGCCACCAGGCCACCACGGGCGCGTCCGGCACCAGCAGCGGGAGCACCACGGAGCCCGCGTGCTCGTTCAGGGTCCCGTGCAGCCGGAGCAGCACGATCTCCCCGGACCCGGCGTCGGCCCCGACCCGCAGCTCGGCGTCGAGCCGGTTCTGCCGCTGCCGGTGCGAGCCGCGGGCGGTGCGCTTTATGACCGCGATGATCCGGCAGGGGTGCTCGCGCGAGGCCTCGGAGGCCGCGCGGACGGCGTCGTAGGCGTTCTCCTCGTCGGTGGCGACGAGGAGGTTGAGCACGAGCCCCATCGTGGGACTCCCGATGGCCCGTCGCGCGTCGAGCAGGGCCCGGTTGACCTTGCTGGAGGTCGTATCGGTGAGTTCGGTCCGCATGCTCCGAGTCTCGCAGGCCGTACGGGGCCCCCGGTACGGAAATCCTCACCCCGCCCCGGCAGGTTCAGCGGCGCCGCCTGGCCGTGCCGAAGATGGACCGGGAGATCTCGCGGCCCAGCTGCGTACCGATCGATCTGGCCAGGGAGCGGAACAGCCCGCTGCCCACCACCTGTTCCGCCAGCGAGGGATCGGGCTTCGGCGCCGCCTTCGCGGCCGCCTTCGCCTGCTTCTCCGCCTCCGCCGCGGCCGCCGCCGCCTCGGCTTCGGCCTCGGCCGCCGCCTGCTCGGCGCTGATCTTCTCGTACGCCGATTCCCGGTCGACCGGCTCCGCGTACCGCGAGTAGAGCAGCGAGGACTTCACGGCCTGGTCCAGCGCGGCCGCGTCGATCGGCCCCATCAGCGACTGGGGGGCCCGCAGCCGGGTCGCCGCCACCGGTGTCGGCGCGCCGTTCTCGCTGAGCACCGTGATCACCGCCTCGCCCGTCCCCAGCCGGGTGAGCAGCTCCTCCAGGTCGTAGCCGGAGTTCGGGAAGGTCTTCACCGTTGCCTTCAGCGCCTTCGCGTCGTCCGGGGTGAAGGCGCGCAGCGCGTGCTGCACCCGGTTGCCGAGCTGCGCCAGCACGTCGGCCGGGACGTCCTTGGGGGTCTGGGTGACGAAGAAGACGCCGACCCCCTTGGAGCGGATCAGCCGGACCGTCTGCGTGATGGCTTCGAGGAAGGCTTTCGAGGCCCCGTTGAACAGCAGGTGGGCCTCGTCGAAGAAGAAGACCAGCTTGGGCTTCTCCAGATCGCCGACTTCCGGAAGGTCGGTGTAGAGATCCGCCAGCAGCCACATCAGGAAAGTGGAGAAGAGCTGCGGTTTGTCCTGGACCGCCGGGAGCTCCAGTACGGAGACCAGTCCGCGCCCGTCCGCCGCCGTCCGGAGGAATTCACTGGTGTCGAATTCGGGCTCGCCGAAGAATTCCGCGGCCCCTTGCTGCTCGAAGGCGGTGAGCGCCCGCAGGATCACTCCGGCGGTCACCGTGGAAAGTCCGCCGATGCCCTTGAGCTCGGGCTTTCCCTTGTCCGAGACGAGGAAGGCGACGACCGCCCGCAGGTCCTTGAGGTCGATCAGCTCCAGGCCCTTGGTATCGGCGTAGTGGAAGATCAGCCCCAGCGACTGCTCCTGCGTCTGGTTGAGCTGGAGCACCTTGGACATCAGCACCGGCCCGAAGCTCGTCACGGTGGACCGGAGGGGGATTCCGGGGCCGATCCCGCCGAGCGAGTAGAACTCGCTCGGGCACCCGGTGGCCTCCCATTCCTGGGCCACGTCCCTGGCCCGTTCCTCGATCTTCTCGTTGGCCGTGCCGGGTGCGGAGATTCCCGAGACGTCGCCCTTGATGTCCGCGAGGAAGACCGGGACTCCGTTGGCCGACAGCTGCTCGGCGATGAGCTGCAGCGTCTTGGTCTTGCCGGTTCCGGTGGCCCCCGCGACCAGCCCGTGCCGGTTGAGCATCGACAGCGGGATGCGGATCTGGTGCTCCGGCAGGCAGGCCCCGTCCCAGAGCAGGGCACCCAGATCGAGCGCGGGTCCGGTGAAGGCGTACCCCGCGGCGATCTGGCCGGCAGGGGACGCGGGGTCGGTGCTCTGGCTCATATATCACTCCCGAAATAGCACTCTTCGCCACCTTTGCACCGTCATCGCAAGGCTGCGCCCGCAGGCCCCTGCCCGGTAGGCTTTCCGTGTGATCTTCAAGCGCATCGGAAATAGGCGGCCGTACCCCGACCACGGCAGGGAAACCACCCGGCAGTGGGCGGATGTCGCCCCGCGCCCGGTCCGGCTCGACCAGCTTGTGACCACCAAGGGCCAGCTCGACCTCGAAACGCTGCTCGCCGAGGATTCGACCTTCTACGGGGACCTCTTCGCCCACGTCGTGAAGTGGCAGGGCGACCTCTACCTGGAGGACGGCCTGCACCGCGCCGTCCGCGCCGCGCTCCAGCAGCGCCAGGTCCTGCACGCGCGCGTCCTCGAACTGGGCTGACCCACCCTTCACGGGTGTCGGATAGGTCCCGGTTGCGCCTTTCGGGTCAGCCTTGCCCTATCAACAGATGATTCAGTGGGCATCGGCAGCGGACGGCATTACGCTGCGCACATGAGCATGCTCACTCCCCCTGGCATGGGCGGAAAGTACAAGGTCACGGGAGCGGCTTACCCCCGCATGACCCGCCCTCGACGCCGCCGCCGGATCGTCCTCGTGGTGCTCGGATCGATCATCGGGCTCGCCCTGATCGCTTACGGGGCCGTGCAGCTCATCGACGTGTTCGGCGGCGACGCGGACAAACGCAAGACCGCCGCCGCGGCCAAGGACTGCGCCACCCCCGCCCCCAAGGCCGGCTCCGCCGCCTCCGCCGCGCCGAAGGTCGCGCTCCCGCCGCCCGGCGGGATCACGGTCAACGTGTACAACGCGACCCCGCGCGCGGGCCTGGCCAAGGCCGTGGGCGATGAGCTCAAGAGCCGCGGCTTCGCCATCGGAAAGGTCGGCAACGCCCCCGCCGACTTCGACAAGAAGGTCCCGGGCGCCGGGATACTGGTCGGCTCGCCGCAGACGGACAAGGCCGCCTTCTCCGTCCTCGGCACCAACCTCGCCGGCGCCACCCGGCAGACCGACACCCGCGAGACCGCGGACATCGACCTGATCCTGGGCGACTCCTTCAAGGAGCTCACCCCGAAGGCCGACGCGGACAAGGCCCTGGCCGCCCTGGCCAACCCCCAGCCCGCACCCGCCAAGAAGTGCTGACCGCATGAGAATGCCCGGCCTCCGAAGCGGGGGCCGGGCATGCGAGCCGTGTCCGGGCCGCTACTCCGCCGAGCCGTACATGCGGTCGCCCGCGTCGCCCAGCCCCGGCACGATGTAGCCCTGCTCGTTGAGCCGCTCGTCCACCGCGGCCGTCACCACCGTCACCGGCGTGCCCGCCAGCTCGCGCTCCATGATCTCGACGCCCTCGGGCGCGGCCAGCAGCACCACCGCGGTCACATCGTCCGCACCGCGCTTGATGAGCTCCTTGATCGCCGCGACGAGCGTGCCGCCGGTGGCGAGCATCGGGTCCACCACGTAGACCTGGCGGCCCGAGAGGTCCTCCGGCATGCGCGTCGCGTACGTGGAGGCCTCCAGGGTCTCCTCGTTGCGGACCATGCCGAGGAAACCGACCTCGGCGGTCGGCAGCAGCCGCACCATGCCGTCGAGCATGCCGAGACCGGCGCGCAGGATCGGTACGACCAGCGGCCGCGGGTAGGAGAGCTTCACACCGGTGGTCGGACCGACCGGGGTGACGATGTCGGCCTGCTCGGTGCGCACGTCCCGGGTGGCCTCGTACGCGAGCAGGGTCACCAGCTCGTCGGCGAGCCGCCGGAAGGTGGGGGAGTCGGTGCGCTTGTCGCGCAGGGTGGTGAGTTTGTGCGCCACCAACGGGTGATCCACGACCTGCAAACGCACAACATCCTCCAAGACTCAGCTGCCGGGCTTTCACCTGCGACCGCACCGCCGCCACCTGCGAAAACGGCCGCAAATACGCGACCCACACCCAAAAGGCTACGCGCTGCGCCCGCCCCTTCGCGCCCGAAGCCGCGGCCGCGCCCACAAACCCCAGGAGATGCGACCCGCCCGGACCCCCAGCACGCTGGACTGATGACCCACGCAATGGTGATCGCCGCAGTCGACGGATCCGAACACAGCCTCAAGGCCCTGGAGTGGGCAAGGGCTGCGGCAGTGCGCCACGGCACCGGGCTCGTCGTCGCCCACGTGCTGTCCGACAGCGCCCAGCTGTACGCGGCACGCCGTTCCTCCCTGCAGGACCGCGCCGAGCCCGAAGAGACCGAGGACCCCGTCAGCGTACGGATACGGGCCCATCTGGCGGCGGGGGGCCGACTGCCCTCCGAAGTCCGCTACGAGTCCCTCGAGGGCTCGGTCCCGGAAGCCTTGCGGGACATCGGGGAGGGCGCCCGGATGCTCGTGATGGGCTCCCGGGGCCGCGGCGGCTTCGCCGCGCTGCTGCTCGGCTCGAACAGCCGCGCCGTGGCCACCAGCGCCGCCTGCCCGGTGGTCGTGGTCGCGCACGAGGCGCGCGGGGTGGACGTGGCCGCCCAGGCCTCGGCCGGGCGCGTGGTGCTGGGACTGCACGCCGCGGAGACGCCCGACAACGTCCTGGACTTCGCGTTCACCGAGGCCGCCGCGCGGGCCACCACCCTGCAGGTGGTGTCGGCGTACAGCATCCCGCCGTCGCCGACGATGGTGATCGACAGCCCGTTCGCGGTGATCCCGCCGGAGGCACTGGTGGGGGAGGACGACAACGCCGTGCCGGCCGAGCGGGAGATGCTCCGCTCCCAGACGGAGCGGCTCGCGCCGTTCCGGGCGAAGTACCCGGCCGTGCCCGTCGAGCAGGCAGCGGTGCCCGGGGACGCCGCCGGGCGCCTCGTGGACACCTCGAAGTCGGCTGCACTGGTCGTCGTGGGCCGCCACCACCCGCGCCGGCACATCCGGTCCCTGATGATCGGCTCCGTCGCGAACGCCGTGCTGCAGCACGCGCACGGGCCGGTGGCCATCGTCCCGACCCTGCCGGAGTCGCCGGGATTGTCGGAATCCGACTGAATTCCTTTCAAGTCATGGCAGAAGGTGGCATCAAACGGCTGGTCCGAGGGAAGGTGGGGGTTCGGGGGGACGGACCGGACCGGACCAGCCAGGGGCGGTGACCCATGCCCGACGACGATCACGAGCCACTGGAGACGACGGCGCAGCGCAGAGCCCGGCGCGCGCAGTTCCTCCGTGACCTGCACGAGGCTAGGGAACTGCGCGACCGGGTCCAGCCCAGACGCGCCCGCGCCGCCCGCATGCGCCAGCAGATGCGCATGCGCACCTTTCGCTGGTGAGCCCGTCGGCGAGCCCCGCAGGAGGCCCCTGCGAGGGCCCGCCCGGCCGCCGTCCCGGCCCCGGCCCGAGGCCCCGTACAACACGCGCGGCCAGCGCCACGGCGCGGAAGACCTCTCGCAATGGCTCCGTTTCTGCCACGATGCCGACTGGGCGGGGTACGAAACGGCGAGCAGGGGGCCGTTCCACCCCCACCCACCTCCGGCCGGGGGGAACTCCAACCGGCACGCCTATGACCAGTGGGAGAGTCACGGTGTATTTCGCCGCACTGCTCGCGCGCACCGAAGACGGGTGGGAAGCGAGCGACATGGAACTCGACGATGTCGAGTCTCTGAGTGATCTGATCGATCTCGCCCGCTCCGCCTCTGTCGACGACGACACGGTGGTAGCCCTCATCGAACAGGAGGACACCTGGTTCGGGGTCGTCCGGGTGGACGGCGAGGAGGACCCGCGCTACTACGTGTCCAACGCCTCCGCCGCCTCCCGCAGCTCCTACGGCTCGATGCTGACCGACGAGCTGCTCGGCAAGGACGAGGAGGACGACGAACTCGACGAGCTGGACCTCGACGGCACCGAAGACGGCGAGGACGAGGTCATCGCCTCTTATCCGGACGGCGGCTCCACCGCCAGAGACGGGGGGGACCACGCGTACGCGGACGACACGGACGACACGGACGCGGACGACAGCCGCGACGTACGGGCCGGATCCGAACCGGCACCCGCCGGCCCGCTCGGCGACCCCAGGCTGCTCGACGACCTCGGGGTCAGCCACAAACAACTGATGACCCTGGACGGGGACGCTCTCTCGGAGATCGCCGATTCCCTCGGCGCCACCGAGGTCCTGGAGGCCGTCCGCTAGTGATCCCCGCGCACCATCACACCCCGCGGCCCGACCCGTACACGCCCGATCCCGTACGGGACCCGTGGCAGGACTCCATGCGCCTGGCGCTCCGGGAGGCCGCCCGGGCGGTGCCGGCCGGCGACGTGCCGGTCGGCGCCGTGGTGCTCGGCCCGGACGGCAAACTCCTCGCCACCGGGCACAACGAGCGGGAGGCGACCGGAGACCCGACGGCGCACGCCGAGGTACTGGCACTGCGCCGGGCGGCCGCCGCCCTCGGGGAATGGCGGCTCCCGGGGTGCACCCTCGTGGTGACCCTGGAGCCGTGCGTGATGTGCGCGGGCGCGCTCGTGCAGTCACGGGTGGCCCGGGTCGTCTACGGGGCGTCCGACGAGAAGGCGGGCGCCGCCGGGTCGCTGTGGGACCTCGTACGGGACCGCCGGCTCAACCACCGGCCCGAGGTCATCGCGGGCGTGCTCGCGGGGGAGTGCGCGCGGCAGCTGACGGACTTCTTCCGCGATCTCTGAGCGCTGTCGCGCGTATGGATTTCAGAGCACGGGTCTCCTTGGGCTAAGCTCTCTCTCGGTAGCGTGTCCGAGCGGCCGAAGGAGCACGCCTCGAAAGCGTGTGATGGTGCAAGCTATCCGTGGGTTCAAATCCCACCGCTACCGCTCTGATCGAGAGCCCCGCCCCGCAAGGGTCGGGGCTCTCGGCGTTTCCGGCGTCCGAGGGACATCCGCGTGACCGCCCGCGTCCTCGGCCGTTGTCACGGCATGACCAAGACCCAGCGCATCCTCGCCGCCATCGCCCTCGCGGGGGCCGCCGCGGGCCTCGCGGCTCCCGCCGCCTCCGCAGCCCCGATCTCCCCGCTCACCCTCCCGGACCTGCCGGCGCCGCAGGGCATGCCGGACGGGGCGAGCCCGTCCTCGGTGCAGGAGATCGGCGGGCAGGTCAGCGGCGGCCTGAACCAGCTCAACCAGCTGATGGAGCTGCCGAACCAGCTCGCGCCCGTGATCGCCCCGGTCCAGCCGATCGCCGACCTGGCCGGCGGGCTGGAGTAGGCGGGACCCGGAGCCCGCACCGTTCGGCCCACGCCGTTCGGCGGCCAAACGGCCCAATGGCCGAGCGGCCATATGGCCGAGCGGACACATGGCCGGGCGGACAACGCGAAGAAGGCCCCGACCTGAGTCGGGACCTTCAACGGTTGGGACGGGGGAAGTGGCATCGGGGGGACAAGCCACTTCCCCCGATGAGGACGGAACCTGCCAGTCCAAGCCGCAGTCAGGGGGGAAGCTTGCGGCTCGGACCCCGCAGTGAGGTCCTGTCCCTCGCTCACCGATTTCCTGCCAGAACCGGTGGGCTCGTGTTCAATACTGCGCCTTCCGGGGCCGCCGGCACACCGGCAAAGGGCCTGTGCCGCCGGGCCATTGGTCCTTAAAGGACGGGTGAGTGTTCGAACCTGACCGGATAGACTCTCCCGACCTTGCAGGACCGGTTGGGGAGGCCGACAGCGCACGTGGAAACCAAGAAGCTGATCTCGGGCGCCCTCGTCGTCTTCGTCCTCTTCGTCATCATCACTCAGCCCAAAAAAGCCGCCGATATGGTGCAAATAGGCTTCCAAGGAATCTCGGATGCCGCAACGGCGATCGGCGAGTTCATGACCGAACTGGTGCGCTGAACCCGTACGCTGAAGCGGTTTCCGGACTTCCCGGCCCCCCACTCCGACGGGTGGGGGGCTTTTTGCGTTCCCGCACACGGGGCAAGATGCCCTGTTATGCCCAACTTGCCCTCAACACGGCGATATACGGTGCTTGCACACAGTGCACATGTCTTGTGATGCTATGACCGCTTTTGACGGATGAGTTGATGACGTGAAGTGAAGGGGTGGCGTGACCGTGCCGGCCAGTACTGCGCCCGAGGTGCCGCCCCAGCAGGACCCGCAGCAGGAGCACCCACAGGAACCGCACCGGGACTCCGCCCAGGCTCCGCACCAGGGCTCCCCGACCGCCCCGCTCCAGGCTCCACATCAGGGCCCGCACCAGACCTCCCCGCCGGCCCCGGCGCAGCCTCCGGCGCAGGAGTCCCACGTACCGCCCCAGCAGGAGGCTCCCGAGGAGCCCCCGGTCGCCCCCCGGCCGCAGAGCCGGGGGGCCGACACCCGGGCCCTCACCCAGGTCCTGTTCGGGCAGCTGAAGGACCTGCAGCCGGGCACCAGCGAGCACTCCCGGGTCCGCGGCGCCCTCATCGAGGCCAACATCCCGCTCGTCCGGTACGCGGCGGCCCGCTTCCGCAGCCGCAACGAGCCGATGGAGGACGTGATCCAGGTCGGCACGATCGGGCTGATCAACGCGATCGACCGGTTCGACCCCGAGCGCGGGGTTCAGTTCCCGACCTTCGCGATGCCGACCGTCGTGGGCGAGATCAAGCGGTACTTCCGCGACAACGTCCGCACCGTCCACGTCCCGCGCCGGCTCCACGAGCTGTGGGTCCAGGTCAACGCCGCCACCGAGGACCTCACCACCCTGCACGGCCGCACCCCGACCACCCCCGAGATCGCCGAGCGGCTGCGCATCGGCGAGGACGAGGTGCTCTCCTGCATCGAGGCCGGCCGCAGCTACCACGCGACCTCCCTGGAGGCCGCCCAGGAGGGCGACGGGCTCCCCGGCCTGCTCGACCGCCTCGGCTACGAGGACCCCGAGCTGGCCGGCGTGGAACACCGCGACCTGGTCCGCCACCTCCTCGTACAACTGCCCGAGCGCGAGCAGCGGATCCTCCTCCTGCGGTACTACAACAATCTGACCCAGTCGCAGATCAGCGCCGAGCTCGGCGTCTCCCAGATGCACGTCTCCCGACTCCTCGCCCGGAGCTTCGCTCGACTGAGATCCGCAAACAGGATCGAGGCCTAACCGGATCGAGTGGAGATCATTCCCCGCTTTTCCTGACACACCGGTAGATTCCCGCCCTAGAGCAGGCCTATCGTGTTCTGTCGCTGGAGATACTTGTCGACATGGCGCTACAGCGTGTTGCCGACATGTGACATTCTGCTGGAACCGCGTTTGCCGCAGCCCCGCCTCCGGTATTCAGGTGGAGGCTGCGTTCCTCCGACGGGCACGCAGATGAAGCGCGACCGTCCGCGACCTCAAGGGGGTGGCATGTCCGTAGACCAGGGCAGCTCACAGGTGCTCACGCTCGTCAAGCAGCGTGAAGTGCCGGCCGTGTCCCACCGCTCGGAAGCCATCGACACCCGGATCGACACCCGCACCCTCTCCCGCTCCCTCTTCAAGCGGCTCGCCGGCCTTGACGCGGACAGCCCCGAGCGGACGTACGTACGGGACACGCTGATCGAGCTGAACCTCCCCCTCGTGCGCTACGCGGCGGCCCGCTTCCGCAGCCGCAACGAGCCGATGGAGGACATCGTCCAGGTCGGCACGATCGGGCTGATCAAGGCCATCGACCGGTTCGACTGCGAACGCGGGGTCGAGTTCCCGACCTTCGCCATGCCGACGGTCGTCGGTGAGATCAAACGGTTCTTCCGGGACACCTCCTGGTCCGTGCGCGTCCCGCGCCGGCTCCAGGAGCTGCGCCTCGCCCTCACCAAGGCCAGTGACGAGCTCGCCCAGAAGCTCGACCGCTCGCCCACCGTGCCGGAGCTCGCGGCCGTGCTCGGGGTCTCGGAGGAGGACGTCGTCGACGGCCTCGCCGTGGGCAACGCGTACACCGCCTCCTCGCTCGACTCGCCCTCCCCCGAGGACGAGGGCGGCGAGGGCTCGCTCGCGGACCGGCTCGGGTACGAGGACACCGCGCTGGAGGGCGTCGAGTACCGCGAGTCGCTCAAGCCGCTGCTGGCCAAGCTCCCGCCCCGGGAACGGCAGATCATCATGCTGCGGTTCTTCGCGAACATGACCCAGTCGCAGATCGGCGAGGAGGTCGGCATCTCCCAGATGCACGTCTCCCGGCTGCTCACGCGCACGCTCGCGCAGCTCCGCGTCGGCCTGATCGGCGAATAGCCCCCGCGGTCACCGGATGCGGGTGCGTTCGGGCAATCCGCCGCACCCGCTTCCCAATTGACGGCACGTCAGGAAAACTGCCCGGATGCGAAAGGTATCCCGGCCGGCCACCGCCCTCGTCCTGTGCGCCACGGCCGCCACCGCCGCCCTGACCGGCTGCGGCAGCCCGGCGCGCGAGGGCTACGTGGCCGTGGGCGCGGCCGCCCCCGGCCCGGAGCGGGGCGTCGGGGAGAACGTCGCACCCAAGGGCCGGGTCGAGTTCCAGTCGCTCCCGCAGGCCGCGCCGGGATCCTCCACGGCCGGCGGTGGCACCTCGGGGAGCACCTCGGCGGACATTCCCGCCGACGTCCCGGGCGGCGCTTCGGGCGGCGCTTCGGGCGGCGCTTCAGGTGGAGGCCCGGACGGGGGCACGAGCGGGGGCTCAGGCGGTACGCCGCCCGGCACCCCGGGGTCCCGGCCTCCCGGCGGCTCCGCCTCGGGCGGAGGGGCGGCCACGCCCCCCGGCGGCTCCGGCAGCCCGCCCGGCACGGCACCCGGCACGACGCTTCCCACCACCCCGGGCGGCAAGCCGGGGACACCGTCCAGCCCGCCCCCGAAGCCGGGGCCGTCCACCCCCGCGCCACCTCCGGCCACGCCCGCGGAGCTGAGCATCGGCGCGCCCACCCGTACCGGCACGGCGGAACGCTGGTGCGAGCAGGTCACGGTGGCCTTCACCAACACCGGCGGCACCGCTGTCCGTTCGGGCACGGTCAGCTTCGCGACGCACATCATCGGCGCACTGGGCGTCGACTGGGCCACCATCAACTCGACCCAGCCGCTGCCCGCCCCGATCGCGGGCGGCACGACGAAGAGGCAGACCTACCGGATCTGCGTCGAATCCTGGCGCGTCCCCCTGGGCATGCGCGTGGAGACCCAGAAGGTCACGGCCACCTGGAAGTGAGCCGGCGCGAGCCGGCTGCCGGGTCTCAGAGCGCGAGCCAGGCCACCAGGGCGATCAGGACCACCGCGGCGACGGCGACGCCGATCCACAGGCCCGCGCCCGGTCCCGACTTGCGCGCGGCACGGTTCTGCATGCGCGAGCCCGGGACGGCGGGGGCCGGTACCGGCTCCTCGACGAACGCCCGGAACATCTGTGTGCTGCCCGCGGGGTCGTAGTCACCCTGGGGAGCCTGTGAGTTGTGGTTCGAGTCGTGATTCGCAGCCATGCGCAGGACCCTAGCCGGTTTTCCCATTCCTTTACCGCCCAGCCCCCCGATTCATTTGCCTGTAACAACCATCTGCTTCTATGGTTGCCCGAAGCAACGAGATATGGAGGGAGGTCCGGTGACCGCGGCAACCGCAGCAATCGCAGCTACCGCGCCTGCCACGCGCTACGCCGAACTGGCCCGTCAGCTCACCGGCATCGGCGCCGTCAAGCGCGACCTCGCCCGTCTCCTGCCCTCCGACTGCCCTCCCGGTTCGGCGGCCGTGCTCACGGTGCTCGACCGCCACGGCGAGATGCGGCTCAGCCGCCTCTCCGCGTACCTGGCCATCGACATCTCCGTGACCAGCCGGCACGTCGCGCACACCGCCGACCGCGGCTGGATCACCCGCGACACCGACCCCGTCGACGCCCGCTGCCGGATCCTGCGCCCGACCCCGGCCGGCCGCGCGCTCCTCGCAGAGCTCGGCGCCCGCCACACCCACGCGCTGGAGAAGGCCCTGGCCGACTGGTCCGACGCGGACATCGACCACCTCAACACCCTGCTGGCCCGACTCCGGTCGAGCTTCACGCTTCCGGACAGCTAGACCGAAGGAAACACATGGCTACGACCACACCCACCGGGGTGCGGGGAGGCGGCCGGCCGGAGACCACGTCCGACAGCGCGCCCATGACCCACCCGCAGATCATGAAGGCGCTCTCCGGGCTGATGCTCGGCATGTTCGTGGCGATCCTGTCGTCCACGATCGTCTCCAACGCCCTGCCCCAGATCATCGGCGACCTCGGCGGCACCCAGTCCTCGTACACCTGGGTGGTCACGGCGGCCCTGCTCTCGATGACGGCGTCGACCCCCCTGTGGGGCAAGCTCTCCGACCTCTTCAGCAAGAAGCTGCTGGTCCAGATATCCCTGGTGATCTACGTCCTCGGCTCGATGGTCGCGGGCATGTCCCAGAACACCGGCATGCTCATCGCCTGCCGCGTGGTCCAGGGCATCGGCGTCGGCGGTCTCTCCGCCCTCGCCCAGATCGTGATGGCCGCGATGATCTCCCCGCGCGAGCGCGGCCGGTACAGCGGCTACCTCGGCGCGGTCTTCGCCGTCGCCACCGTGGGCGGCCCGCTCCTCGGCGGAGTCATCACCGACACGAGCTGGCTCGGCTGGCGCTGGTGCTTCTACGTCGGCATCCCGTTCGCCGTCATCGCCCTGATCGTGCTCCAGCGCACCCTGCACCTGCCCGTCGTCCGCCGCAACGTCAAGGTCGACTGGCTCGGCGCCTTCCTGATCAGCGGCGCCGTCTCGCTCCTGCTGATCTGGGTGACCCAGGCCGGCAGCTCGTACGACTGGATCTCCTGGCAAACCTGGACCATGACCGGCGGCGCGCTCGCCCTCGGTCTGCTCTTCGTCCTCGTCGAGTCCAGGGCGAGCGACCCGATCATTCCGCTGCGCCTCTTCCGCAACAAGACCATCAGCCTCGCCTCGGCGGCCTCGCTCTTCGTCGGCATCGCGATGTTCTCGGGCACCGTGTTTTTCAGCCAGTTCTTCCAGTTGGCCCGCGGCGAGTCCCCGACGATGTCCGGAATCCTCACGATTCCGATGATCGGCGGGCTCTTCGTCTCCTCCACCCTTTCCGGTCAGGTGATCACCAAGACCGGTAAGTGGAAGGCCTGGCTCGTCTCCGGCGGTGTGCTCCTGACGGCCGGACTCGGCCTGCTGGGCACCCTGCGGTACGACACCCCGTACTGGCACATCGCGATCTTCATGGCGCTGACCGGCCTCGGCCTCGGCATGATGATGCAGAACCTGGTCCTCGCCTCCCAGAACCAGGTGGCCCCCGAGGACCTCGGCGCCGCCAGCTCGGTCGTCACCTTCTTCCGCTCGCTCGGCGGCGCGATGGGCGTCTCCGCCCTCGGCGCGGTCATGGCCAACCGGGTCACCCACTACGTCCAGGACGGTCTCGCCGCGCTCGGCCCGCGGGCCGCCGCCATGGGCCACGGCGGCACCGGCGGGGGCGCGATCCCCGACCTCGACAAGCTGCCCGAACCCTTCCGCACGGTCGTCGAGTCCGCCTACGGACACGGCGTCGGCGACGTCTTCCTCTACGCCGCCCCCACCGCGCTGCTCGCACTGGTGCTGGTGGTGTTCATCAAGGAGGTCGCCCTGAAGTCGAAGCCGGCGGCCCACGAGCCGGCCGCCGCCACGGCGGAGTAGCCGGGCGGTCTACGGGGCCGCGGGGGCGGTCGTGGCGGCCGCCCGCCCGGTGTGGGCCTGGATGCCGGCGATCAGGACGTCGAGCGCGAGGCAGAACTCCCCGTCGGGCGGCCTCCTGACGGTTCCTCCACAGCCGTGGAGGAACTGGGATACGGCCAGCCGGGCCCCGGTGCGGCTGGCGTCCGGCAGGCCCGTGGCGTCCAACAGCCGGTGCAGGGCGGCGTCGAAGGCCCGCGCGTGCGGGCCGATGTTCGGGTACGCGGCGGTGAGCGGAGCCACCCACGGGTGGTCCACGAGCAGCCTCCGGTAGCCCCGTGCCAGCGAACGGAGCCGGCCGGGCCAGCCCTCCGCGGGCGGCCCGGCCGGCTCCTGCTGTGCGCCGAGCTCGCCCAGGGCACTGTCCAGGGCGAGTTCCAGCAGATCGTGCTTGGTGTCCACGTACCAGTAGAGGGACATCGCGGTGACCCCGAGCCCGGCGGCGAGCCGCCTCATGGAGAACCGGGCCAGCCCCTCGGCGTCCAGCAGCCGCACGGCCTCGGCCGTGATCCGCTCCCGGTCGAGCCCGGCGGGGTCCTCGCTGCGCCGCCGGGCGGGCGCGGCAGGCGCGGCTGCCAGCCAGACACTGGTCCGGGCCGTGCCGGGATCGGCCGGGGTGACCATGGAGGCATCCTCCTCGCATGCGCGGGACCGGCCCGGAATGCCCGGTCCGCCCCCTTGATGCTAGGGGGTGAAACCCGGGACGCGGCGGGTTTCAGGACGTCGTGGACGCCTGCGACGTGGGCGCGGTCAGGTCGTAGAAGGTGGCTCCACCGATGGTGGAGGCCTTGAAGTTGGCCTTGACCCAGGTCTCGATGGAACTGCTCACGCCCCCGCCCGGACCGCCCCCGCCACGGACCGCGGTGCCGGTCCCGGCGGCGCCGCCCGCTTCGCCGGCGGCCGTACCGCCACCGGCTCCCGCACTGCTCTGGCCGATGAAGTAGTGGATCTTCCCGGCGCTCACGTACGCCTTGAACTGCTCCAGGGTCGGAGAGGGGTCGCTGCCGTTGAAGCCGCCGACGGCCATCACCGGCCGCTGCGAAGCCAGCTGGTAACTCGCGGCGTTCTGCGAGCCGATGGCGGCTGCCGCCCAGGTGTACCGGTCCGCGTCGGCGCGCAGCGCGGCCGTGGCCTCGGCGCTGGTCTTCGTCCCGCCGAGCAGGCCTCCCATGCCGCCGCCGCCCATGCCGCCGCCCGGGCCGCCGCCGGTCCGGGTGCCCCGGCCGCCGTCGGCACCCTGTTGGGCGCCGGGGGCCTGACCGCCCTGAGTCTGGCCGCCGGGGGCCTGACCACCAGGAGCCTGGCCGCCGGGAGCCTGACCGCCCTGGGCGGTTCCGCCCGGGGGCATGCCCTGGGGTGCGGCTCCGCCACCGGGCATCCCGCCGCCGCCCGGCATCTCGAAGCCGCGCATCCCGCCGCCGGGGCCGCCGCGGCCGCCCGCGACCGCGGGGCCCGCCGTGACGATCGAGCCCGTGTGCGGGGTGGTCACCGTGGTCAGGCAGTACGCGAGGGGTCCGGCCAGGGCCACGCCCAGGCCGACTGCCGCGACGGCCAGCGCGCTGCGGCGGCCCAGCCGCGCGGCGAACGGCAGCAGCAGGGCCGTGCCGAGTCCGACAGCGAGGACCGGCCAGCGCAACCACGGCACGTACTCCGCGGAGCGACCGAGCAGCACGAAGGCCCAGTACGACGTGAGAGCCAGGGTCACGGAGAGCGTGAGGGAGGCGGCCCGGCTGCCCCGCTCCTCCCACAGGACGGCGATGCCCATGCCGACCAGGGCGGCGATGTAGGGGGCCAGTGCGACGGTGTAGTACTCGTGGAAGATGCCCTGCATGAAGCTGAAGACCACCGCGGTGATCAGCAGCGCCCCGCCCCAGGCGAGGAAGGCCGCGCGGGCCATGCCCTCCAGGGAGTCGGTGGCCCGGCGTGCCCGCCAGGTGACCACGAGGCCCGCGACGAGCAGGATCAGCGCGGCGGGCAGCAGCCAGCCGATCTGACCGCCGATGTTCGAGGAGAACAGCCGGTCGATGCCGGTCTCTCCCCAGGCCATTGCGCCACCACCGCCGCCGGGCCCGCCTGCCCCTCCGGTCATGCCCTCGGCCGCCGTGCGGGCTCCGCCGCCGACGCTGCCGGTCTCCTCGCCGTTGATCCGGCCGAGGCCGTTGTAGCCGAGGGTCAGTTCAAGGAAGGAGTTGGTCTGTGAGCCTCCGATGTACGGGCGGGAGGAGGCGGGCCACAGTTCGACGACCGCCACCCACCAGCCGCCGGCCAGCACCATCGCGAGCGTGGAGAGCAGCAGCTGCCCCAGGCGCCTGCGCAGCCGGGTCGGCGCGCAGACCGCGTACAGCAGGGCGAGGGGCGGCAGGATGACGAAGGCCTGCAGGGTCTTGGTCAGGAAGGCGAAGCCGACCGCGACCCCGGCCCAGACGAGCCACTTGGTGTGCGCGCCGTCGAGGGCCCGGAGCACGCAGTACACGGTGACCGTCATCAGCAGGGTCAGCAGTGCGTCGGGGTTGTTGAAGCGGAACATCAGGGCGGCCACGGGCGTGAGCGCGAAGACGGCTCCGCTGATCAGGGCCGCCACCGGGCCGAACTGGCGGCGCACGGCGGCGTAGAGCACGGCGGTCGTGCCGACGCCCATGAGGGCCTGCGGGACCAGGATCTGCCAAGCGCCGAGCCCGAAGAGCCGGACGGACAGCATCATCGGCCACAGCGCGGCCGGGGGCTTGTCGACGGTGATGGAGTTCCCGGCGTCTGAGGAGCCGAAGAAGAAGGCCTTCCAGCTCTCACCGCCCGCCTGGGCGGCCGCGGAGTAGAAGGAGTTGGCGTAGCCGGACGCCCCCAGGTCCCACAGCAGCAGGACGGCGGTGGCGAGGAGCAGCCCGAGGAAGGCGGGGCGTTCCCAGCCGGGCCGCGCCGCGTGCGCCCGGGCCGCCCGGTGGGACGGGGCGGCCGGGGAGGGCGGGTGGAGCGGTAGCGCTGCCGTGGTCATCAGGAGTGGTCCTTCGCGGGAGTGGCGCGCCGTTCGGGGAAGACCCAGGCGCGGAAGAGCAGGAACCGCAGCACGGTGGCGGCGAGGTTGGCGGTGACCAGGACGGCCAGCTCGGTGCCGTGCCCCGGCTTGGCGCTCGCGGCCCCGAGGGCGGCGAGCGACCCGCTGGTCAGGGCCAGTCCGATGGCGAACACCACGAGCCCCTGGGCCTGGTGGCGCACGGCGCGGGCCCGGCCGCGGACGCCGAAGGTGAGCCGGCGGTTGGCCGCGGTGTTGGCGACTGCGGAGAGCAGCAGCGCGGCGGCGTTGGCGAGCTGGGGACCGGCGGTGGTCCGGGCCGCGGAGTAGAGGAGCAGGTAGAGGAGGGTGGACAGGGCTCCGACCACGCAGAAGCCCAGCAGCTGGCGGGCCAGCCCGCGCGGTACCCCGGGCAGGGCGCTGCGGTCGCGCGGGTCGTCTCCGAAGGGGCGGGCGAGCCGGTCCAGCGGGAGCGCGCCGACGGCCAGTGCCCTGCCCACCCGCCAGACCCCCTTGAGGTCCTCGGCGGCGGTGCGGGCGATGTGGACGGTGGAATCGGGGTCGTCGACCCAGTCCACCGGCACCTCGTGGATCCGCAGCCCGGCCCGCTCGGCGAGGACCAGCAGCTCCGTGTCGAAGAACCAGCCGGAGTCCTCCACGAGCGGCAGCAGCCGCGTCGCGACCTCACGGCGGATCGCCTTGAAGCCGCACTGGGCGTCGCTGAAGCGGGCGGAGAGCGAGGAGCGCAGGAGCAGGTTGTAGGCGCGGGAGATGAACTCCCGCTTCGCTCCCCGGACCACCCGCGAGGAGCGGGCCAGGCGGGTGCCGATGGCGAGGTCGGAGTGGCCGGAGATCAGCGGGGCGACCAGTGGCAGCAGGGCGTTGAGGTCGGTGGAGAGGTCCACGTCCATGTACGCGAGGACGGGCGCGTCCGACTCCCCCCACACGGTGCGCAGGGCCCGGCCGCGACCCTTCTGCTCCAGCCGGGTGCTGCGCACCCCGGCCACGGAGGCGGCGAGTGAGGCCGCGACCTCGGGGGTGCGGTCGGTGCTCGCGTTGTCGGCGATGGTGATGCGGAAGGGGTACGGGAAGGTCCGGGTGAGGTGCTCGTGCAGCCTGCGCACGCAGGGCCCGAGGTCCGTCTCCTCGTTGAAGACCGGGATCACCACGTCGAGGACGGGCTCACCCGGTACGGGCGCGAGGGGCGCCCGTACCGGGAGCGCTCCGGGAGAGGTGTCGGTAGGCATGCCCCGACCCTTCCGGGCCGGGCTGTCACCGCTGTGTGCTGACCCTGTGGCCCGTCTGTGAGTTCTGCTGCGCGGCGGGGGCCGTGGCGGTGAGGGCGGTGGAGGTGGTGGAGACGGCGGGAACGGCGGAGACGGCGGGAACGGCGGAGACGCCGGGGGTCGCCGGGTCGGCCAGGGGGAGCAGGACCTCGAAGGAGGTGTGGCCGGGGGCGCTGCGGACCCCGACGTGGCCGCCGTGGGCCGAGACCACGGCGGCCACGATGGCCAGGCCGAGGCCGGTGGAGCCCGCCGAGCGGGAGCGGGAGGCGTCGCCGCGGGCGAAGCGCTCGAAGACGTGGGGCAGCAGCTCGGGCGGGATACCGGGGCCGTCGTCCTCGATCCGGAGCCGGACGGCGGATGTTTCACGTGAAACATGCGCCGTGACGGTGGTGCCGGGCGGGGTGTGGGTCCGGGCGTTGGCCAGCAGGTTCACCAGCACCTGCTGGATCCGGGCAGCGTCGGCGCGGACGGGCGCCGGCTCCTCGGGGAGTTCCAGGCGCCAGTGGTGGTCCTGGCCGGCGGCCCGGGCGTCGCTGACGGCGTCCACGACCAGCGGGGCCAGATCGGTGTCGCAGGTGGACAACGGGCGCCCCGCGTCGAGCCGGGCCAGCAGCAGCAGGTCCTCCACCAGCCCGGTCATCCGGGTGGCTTCGGACTCGATGCGGCCCAGGGCGTGCCGGGTGTCGGGGCCCGGCTCCTCGCGGCCCCGGCGGGTCAGTTCGGCGTAGCCGCGGATCGAGGCCAGTGGGGTGCGCAGCTCGTGGCTGGCGTCGGCGACGAACTGGCGGACCCGGGTCTCGCTCTGCTGGCGCGCGGTCAGCGCCGAGGAGACGTGGCCCAGCAGCCGGTTGAGGGCGGCGCCGACCTGTCCGACTTCGGTACGCGGATCGGCCTCGGCGTCCGGGACGCGCTCGTGGAGGGCGGGCTCGCCGCTGTGCAGGGTGAGTTCGGAGACCCGGGTGGCGGTGGCGGCGACCCGGCGCAGCGGGCGCAGCGCGACACCGACCAGGACCTGTCCGGCGAGGGAGGCCGCGATGAGCCCGGCGAGGGTGACGAAGACCTCCACCGCGATCAGGGTGTGCACGGTGGAGTCGACCTCGGTGAGCGGGAATCCGAGGACCACGCTGCCGGTGCTCGCGTCGGGCGAGGC
The DNA here is from genome assembly GCF_042870555.1 of Streptomyces sp. NPDC006487. NCBI lineage: Bacteria > Bacillati > Actinomycetota > Actinomycetes > Kitasatosporales > Streptomycetaceae > Streptomyces > Streptomyces sp. NPDC006487. Next base: position 369,891 of record NZ_JBIAHN010000008.1, on the reverse strand, counting down.
CAGCACCCGGTAGCCGCCGAGGCCCGGCAGCTGCAGTTCGACCGGGTCGCCGGGACGGCCGCCGGCGGCCTTGTGCGCGGCTCCGGCGAGGACGGCGGCCTGGTCCGGGGTGAGGGGCGGGTGGCCACCGGATCCGGATCCGGATCCGCCGAGGGCCGCACTGCGTTCGCTGCGGACGCTCTCTACGGTCTTCCCCGCGGTGTCGAGGCGGACCCCGACGGCCCCCAGCGGAGATCCGGGGCCCATGACCACGCCGAGGTTGTTCTCCCGGGGGAACTTGCCCAGGCTCGGGCGGCTCGCCATCTCGACGGAGACACCCAGCTGTTGGTCGACCTTGTCGACCAGGTACGAGCGCAGCGCGACCGTGGTGACGGTGCTGATGGCCGCGCCGACGACGGCGATGAGGGCCACCGCCGAGACGACGAGCCGGGTCCGCAGCGACCAGGGCCTCCGGCTTGCACGGAAACGACGCGGGCGGCGGGGCCCGGAGGGACGCCCGGGGCGGCCCGGCCTGCGGGGACGGCGGGAGCGCGCGGGTGCCCGTACCTCCCCGGCTCCCGGTCCGGCCGCTCCCGGTCCGGCCGCTCCCGGGCCGGCCGCCTTCTGCGCACGGCCGGCCGGCCGGGGCTCGCCGGCTGCCACTAGTCGGCCGGCTTGATCAGGTAGCCGGCGCCGCGGCGGGTGTGGATCATCGGCGGGAGACCCGTTCCGCCCTCCAGCTTGCGCCGCAGGTAGGAGATGTACAGCTCCACGACATTGGCCTGTCCGCCGAAGTCGTAGGACCACACCCGGTCCAGGATCTGCGCCTTGCTCAGCACCCGGCGGGGGTTGCGCATCAGGTAGCGCAGCAGCTCGAACTCGGTCGCGGTCAGGTGGACGTCCTGACCGCCCCGGTTGACCTCGTGGCTGTCCTCGTCGAGCCGCAGGTCGCCGACCTCCAGCACCGACCCGCCGCGCGCGGCCTGCGCCGCGCCGGAGCGCCGGACCAGGCCGCGCAGCCGGGCGACGACCTCCTCCAGGCTGAAGGGCTTGGTGACGTAGTCGTCGCCGCCCGCCGTCAGGCCCGCGATGCGGTCCTCGACCGAGTCCTTCGCGGTCAGGAACAGCACCGGGACCTGCGGGAGCTCCCGCCGCAGGCGGCCCAGGACGGCCAGCCCGTCCATGTCGGGGAGCATGATGTCGAGCAGGACGACGTCGGGCCGGAACTCACGTGCCGCGCGCACCGCTCCCGCACCGTCGCCCGCGCTGCGGACCTCGCAGCCCTCGTAGCGCAGGGCCATCGAGAGCAGTTCGGAGAGGGCGGCCTCGTCGTCCACGACGAGGACCCGGCACGGGCTGCCGTCGGGCCGCACGAGGGCCGTGTGGTTGCCGGTGGACGTGGACGCGTGGGAAGTGGTCGTCGCAGTCATGCGTACACGCTGGCCGCCGCCCGTGAGAGCGCTCTTTCCTGAACCTGTGAATTCCCTGAGAAACCCCTCCCGCCCTCAGGCCAGGCGGAAGAGCCGGGCTCCGTTGTCGTGGCAGACGGCGCGCAGCCAGGCGTCGCCGAGGCCGAGGCGTTCCAGGGCCTCGAGCTGGTGCTCGTAGGGGTAGGGGATGTTCGGGAAGTCGGTACCCAGCAGGATCCGGTCGCCGAGGTCGGCGAGCCGGCCGCGGTCCTGCGGCGGGAAGCCGCTGAACTGCTCCGAGAAGTCGGTGAAGGCCATGGTGGTGTCGAGACGGACCTCGGGATACCGGTCGGCGAGGTCGAGGAAGTCCGCGTACTCCGGCATCCCCATGTGCGCGACGATCAGCGGCAGCCGGGGGTGCCGGGCCAGCAGACGGGCGATCGGCTCGGGTCCGGTGTACTTTCCCGGGACGGGCCCCGAACCGCAGTGCACGACCGTCGGGATCCCGGCTTCGGCGAGGAGCCCCCAGACCGGGTCGAGCCGGTCGTCGGTGGGGTCGTACCCGCCCACCTGGAGGTGGGCCTTGAAGACCCGGGCCCCCGCCGCGACGGCCTGGCCGACGTATTCCCGCACCCCGTCCTCCGGGAAGAAGGTCGCGGTGTGCAGGCAGTCGGGGGTGCGGGCGGCGAAATCGGCGGACCAGGAGTTGAGCCAGGCGGCCATGGCCGGCTTGTGCGGGTAGAGCATGGCGGTGAAGGCCCGGACCCCGAACTCCCGGAGCAGCGCGACCCGCTGCTCTTCCTCGTGCCGGTAGGTGATGGGCCACTCGACGCCGGTCAGCGGGCCCACCGCGTCGAAGTAGTCCCACACCTTGTCCAGGACCCGCTCGGGCATGAAGTGGGTGTGTACGTCGACCAGCCCGGGCAGTCCGAGCCGTTCCCGGAACGCCCTGACGGCCTCAGCCGTCTTCGCGGACAAAGCCGTGGCTCCGCTCGACCGTCGCGATGTGCAGCGTGTAGCTCTCGTACCAGTCGGCACGGCCCTGCTTCATCGCCGCCTGGTGCTCCATGTCCTTGCGCCAGAGGGCGAGGGACTCGTGGTCGCGGAAGTAGGCGACGGTGATGCCGAGCCCGCCGGGGGTGCGCGCGGACTCGTAGCCGAGGAAACCCGGATTGTCGCTGACGAGCTCGGTCATCCGCTCGAGCGTCTCGGGATATCCGCCGTCCTCGGCGGTCCGGACGCTGGTGAACACACTCATGACATACGGCGGTTCGAAGGCCTGTACGGGCTGGATGGTCATGCCCACCACCTTCTGCGGCCGGTACGTGGCATGTCCACCGGAAAACGGCCCGGGCGGCCAAAGGGATCCAAGTTTTGACCTTGCCCCGCTGCCCACCCGGTCGGGTCAGAACAACCCGTCCTGCGCGGCGGCGGTGTCCCGCCCTGTGCCGGGGATCCCTGACACGGGCACATCGGTGACATCGCCCTCCCCGGGCGCCACCAGCTCCCACCCCGCGAGCAGCCGGGCGTCCACCACCAGCCCGTCGGCGAAGTGCAGATCGGGCCCTGCCGCCCCGACGAGCCGGCCGGCGACGGTTCCGCCGGGCACCATCTCGGTGATCACCCGGGCGGCGGCGGGCAGCGCGTCGAGCCCGAACGCCCCGGCGTGGTCGGTCACCTCGCACTCCAGCCTCTCCAGCGACTCCGGCCACCCCTCCAGCGCGGCCGCCCGTGCGTGCAGCGCCGCGACCTCCGCCACCCGCTCGGGCCCCGGCGGCACCTCTCCCCGCACGGACCGCTTACGGGCATAGGCGATCCGGTCGGGCACTCCGAGCGCGGCCCGCAGCAGCTCCTCCGTCCGGCGGGTGGCCATCAGCGGCCCGCGCCCCAGCCAGGCCCAGGCCACCGCCCCTTGCTCCAGCAGCCGGACGGACCCGCGCTCCTCGGCGGTGATGCCGACCTTGACGAGCCCGGTCCCGAACCAGGCGAGGTACACCCGGTAGGTACGCGGATCACCGGCGTTGGTATCGGCCGCCACCGAGAAGGATCGGTCCAGGCCGGCGCACTCGGGGCACTGGGCGTTCCCGGTCCGGCCGGGCACGGTCCGCCCGGTCGGGCACGGCGTCCGCCGTCCGGCCCGCCGGATGCCGAGGCAGTGGCGCTCCCCCCGGGCCGCGAAGGCGAGCGGCTGCCCGTACACGAGGGGGCTGGTGCGCTCTCCCCGTCCCGGTCCCCGCCCGTACCAGCCCATGGCGGGCCGGCCGTCGTTCCACCGGAGGCCGGTGCACCACCAGGTCACAGGGGGAGCGGTCGCTCGAAGAAGGTCTCCAAGACGACGGTGGCCTGTGTCCCGCTGACACCGTCGATCGCGTAGAGGCGGCGCAGGACGTCCTGCAGCTGCTCGGTGGTGGCCGTGCGGACCTTGACCATGACAGAGGCGCTACCGGCGATGATGTGCGCCTCCTGGATCTCCGCGATGGCCTCGAAGGCGGCCCGCGAGTCTCCCATCCAGGCCGTGGAGTCGACCATCACGTAGGCCAGCACCCCGCTGCCGACGGCGGCCGGATCCACCTCGACCGTGGTCCGCCGGATGACCCCCCGCTCGCGCAGTTTGCGCACGCGCTCGTGGGTGGCACCTGCGGAGAGTCCGACGGAGGCCGCCAGCGCCGCGTACGGCTGGCCCGCGTCCTCCTGGAGGCGCTGGATCAGCGCCCGGTCGATGTCGTCCACCGAACTTCCTCCTACGTCCCTGCACACCCTCGCGGAGACGCTACCTGATCCTGCATTCACCCCCAGCGACCGAACAGCGTTCGGCCCCTCCCTGGCACCCTCGCCGCCCTCGCACCCTCGCCGCCCTCCCCCCGGCGTGGCTAGCGGGCGACGAACTGCGTCAGGATCGCCTGGACCTCATAGATGTCGACGCCCTTGGTGAAGGTCTTGGCTATCGGCGCCGAGGTCCCTGAGAGCCATATCTTCAGCTCCGCGTCCAGGTCGAAGTGGCCGGCGGTCTCCACGGAGAAGTGCGTGATGCTCCGGTACGGAATCGAGTGGTACTCCACCTTCTTCCCCGTGAGCCCCTGCTTGTCGATGAGCACGAGCCTCCGGTCGGTGAACAGGATCGTGTCGCGAATCAGCAGAAACGCGGCGTGCACCTGCTCCCCCTGCCCCAGCAGCCGCGCGTACTCGCGGTGCGCCGACGCCGGATCCACGGCGTGCGCGTTCCCGAACAGTCCCATGTGAGCTCCCCCTGCTTTCCCGGTGACGTTTCCCGCTGAGCCGATCTTCAAAAACCGTATCGGGGCCGTGCGTCACCCCGCGTCCCCCGCCAGAGCCATCTCACCCCGTGGCTCCCCGGAGCCAGGCCTCATCACTGAGGAGGAGAAGAAAGAAGGACAACGCAAGAGGCCCCCCGGTGAACCGGGGGGCCTCTTGGGCTGTGCACTCGGCAGGATTCGAACCTGCAACCTTCTGATCCGTAGTCAGATGCTCTATCCGTTAAGCTACGAGTGCTTGACTGTCCGGGGTTTTGCGCCCCGTTGGCCTTGCGAGAACAACAATACATGGACCTCGCCGGGACGCGAAATCCATTAGCTCCACCCGCTCTGACCTGCGGAAACAGCTAGGAAGAAGATCATCCGGTTGGGTGCTGGAGCGTCCCTGCCGTGCCTCTGCGCGGGCAGATCCGGAGCAGAGGCACGGGCAGATCCCGCCACCTCTCGGATCCTCCGGATCCTCCGGACTCCCCGGACCCCGAACGCACCGAAGCCCCGGTCCGCAAGGACCGGGGCTTCGTGAAGTGCGGAGGCGGAGGGATTTGAACCCTCGATGGGGGGTAAGCCCCAAACCGCATTAGCAGTGCGGCGCCATAGACCGGACTAGGCGACGCCTCCAGCACACCCCCGCGTACGAAGGTGCGTGCAGATGATGACACAGGCCAGGGGCCGGTCACCAATCCGCTCCCACGGTACAAGGAGGTCGGCCCGCAGAGCAAAGCCTTAGGCACCCCCGTGTGCGGAACGTCGGAGCCCGCTCGTCGTTGGTCTGTCGTACGACGTACGGACGACCTGGAGTTCCCCATGCTGCGTCTCGCCGCTTTCGCCGTCGCCTCCGCTCTGGCCGCAGGGGCGGCGGGCCCCCTGCCCCCGCTGCCGCCGCTCAGCCGGCTGCTGTCCGCCCCCGCCCCCGCCCCCGACCGACTCACCATCGTCGTGGCCGACACGGGCAACCCGCTGGCCGACGGCGAGTACCGGCTGGAGTGCGACCCGCCCGGCGGGAACCACCCGCGGGCCGGGGACGCCTGCGCCCGCCTCGAAGCCCTCGCGCGCGAGGGGAAGGACCCCTTCGCCCCCGAGTCCAGGAATCAGCTCTGCACCATGCAGGACGGCGGCCGTGCCACCGCCCGGATCACCGGAACGTGGCATGGCCACAGGGTGGAGTCCCGGTTCAGCCGGACGAACGGATGCGAGATCCGCCGGTGGAACGACTTGGAACCTGTGCTTCCAGGTGGGCGTTCCTGACCTGGGAGGATGCGCCGGTCGGGCGTTATGCGCCGGGCATCCGCCTCCTCGCCGGGAGCCCGTGCGCATAGACTCCTCCCGTGACATGCCGGTAGTTGTGGTCAGGGAGGAAGCTCGTCGTGAGCAGCAGGCCATCCCGAGGCGCTGCTCGCCTCGCAGCAATACTCGACGCTCTTCCGGACGCGCTGTTGCTCGTCAACGCCAACGGCACGGTCGTCAACGCGAATTCGATCGCCCTCGAAGTCATGGAGAGCCCCGGTACCGGGCTCGTCGGCCGGGGCGTGCTCGACCTCCTGCCCGAGTTCGACTCCAAGCTGATCCCCGGCTCCATGCGCCGGCCCGGCGAGGACGAGGGCGGCCGCGCCCGCCCGAAACGGATGGTCGCCCGCCGCACCGACGGCAGCGAGTTCCCCGTGGAGGTCACCGCGGCCCATCTCGACGGCCGTGACGCCTACCGTGAGCCGCAGCCCTCGTACACCGGCGACGAGCTGTTGATGCTCGTCGTGCGGGACCTCTCGCAGACGGTGGACACCGAGGCCGAGCTGGCCCGCTCCCAGCGCCAGACCGAGATGATCCTGCGCGCCGCCGCCGAGGGCGTCGTCGGCACGGACACCGACGGCAGGGTCGTGCTGGTCAATCCGGCCGCCGCCCAGATCCTCGGCTACCGCGCCACCGACCTCGGCAACCGCGAACTGCACGGGCTGGTCCAGCACTCGCGCGCCGACGGCTCGCCGTTCCCCTTCGAGGAGTCCCCGCTCGCGGACACCCTGCGCAGCGGACGCAAGCACCGGGTCCGCGGCCAGGTGCTGTGGAACAAGTCCGGGCAGCCCGTCGCCGTGGACCTGACCACCTCTCCCGTACGGGACGGGGAGCAGCTCGTCGGCGCCGTCATGACCTTCACCGACCGGCGTTCCTACGACGCGCTGGCCGCGCGCCACGCCCAGCTGCTGTCCGTTCTCGGCGACTCCCTGCGCGGGCCGCTGGAGGAGCTGCGCGGGGAGCTGGCCACACTGGCCGCCGACGACGCGGGACAGCTGTGGCCCGAGGCCAACCAGCTGCTGCACCACCTGGCCGCCGGCTACTCCCGGATGACCACGCTGGTCGACAACGTGCTCGCCTTCCAGCGCCTCGACGCGGGCGGCGAGAAGCTCGACAAGAAGAAGGTGCTGATCGACGGGGTCGTCGCGGCCGGTGTCGACGGCGCGGTCGAGCTCATCGGCCCGGGGCGCGCGCAGTTCGCCGTGCACGCCCCGACCATCGAGGCCGAGGTGGACGCGGAGCGCATCGCGACCGCCCTCGCGCACCTGGTCGCGGACGTCGCCGGGGTGGACGCCACCGGCAAGACCCCCCAGGGCAGCGGGTACATGGACTCGACGATCGTGGTGGCCGCAGCGCAGCGCGGCGAGGTCGTACGGATCGAGGTGCGCGGCCCCTACGAGGGCGGCAACCCGGTGCACGAGCCGATCGTGCGGGGCATCGTGGAGGCGCACGGCGGCGTCCTGCAGACGGTGGAGGTGCCGGGCGCTCCCGGCGGGGCCTACGTACTGGAGCTGCCGCTGGGTGCGGGAGCCGGGACGGTCACCCTGCCCGAGCCGGTGGAGGCTCCCCCGGCCGCGCCCGGGACCGAGGGCGGCCCGGGGCAGGTCTCCGGCGGCCGGCGGGCCCGGCGCGGTGTGGACGCGTTCCTTGACGACGACGCCGCTGCGGGAGCCGGCAGCGGCTCCGGCACCGCCGTGGCGAAGGCGGGCCAGGACTCCGACGGCGGGAGCGCGCTCGCGCTGCCGTCCGGTCGGCGCCGGGGCAGCGAGGCCGGGGCGGTTGCCCGGCCCGGCGACGGCGCTCCCGCGGAGCTCGCCCAGTCCCCCGTGAACCCGGCGGGCCTGGGCGGCAGCGGCACGGGGCGGCGCCGCGGCCAGAACGGCGACGGCAGCGGCGGCAACAACAGCGGCGACTCCGGTGGTGGCAACGACCGTCCGGGCGGCCCCGGGCAGCCCGTGCCCCCGCAGGGCACCCACATGCCCGCGCTCCCGCCCGTGCCGGTGGCCCCCGTGCCGGTGCCGCCGTTCCCGGGGCTCCCCGTTCCGCTGACGGAGCACCCCGCCGGGCGGCGGCGTGCCCTGGGCGCGGCGGGACCGGCGCGGCCGGGCGGCCCGGTGCCTGCGACCGGACTCGGTCCGACGCCCGCGCCGATGCCCACTCCGATGCCCGCGGCTGCGCCCTCCCCCGCTCCCGTACGGCCCATCGCCCCCGAGGGCGGCTTCGCGCTGCCCGCCGGGCCGACGCCGGCTCCGCAGCCGCCGCAGGCCCCCGCCGCGGCCGACTCCGACGCGGAAGCCGCGGGCGGGCGGCGCGGGCGCCGGGTGCTGAGCGCGCCCGGCACCGACTCCGAGGGAGCCGAAGCCGCCGCGGGGCGGGTGGACGCGGACGCGCAGGGCCCCGTAGCCCCCGAGACGCATCCCACCGGGCGGCGGCGTGCGCTGCCCGCCACCCCGGCCTGGCCGGTTCCGGCGGCCCGTACCGCCCCCGAGGACTCGGACGGCGGCGGGCAGATCGCCGTACCCGGAGCCCGGCAGCCGCAGGACACCCCCGCGGAGGCCGCCGGGGCGCCGATCAGCGTCCGCGCACTGGGCAGCCTCGGCCAGGGCGGCGGGTCCAACGACACGAACGGCTCCGGCCGGCGGCGCCGGCTCGCGGAGCCCGCGCCCGAGGGCCGGGCCTTCGCCATAGGGGCCCCCGAGGCGGGTTCGGCCGAGGGCCCCGAGCCGCTGGACGGGCCCGGTGGCGCCGTCGAGGTGGTCAACCGGACCGTGCCCCGTCCCGTGGACGACGAGCTGCCGCCCGAGCCGCTGGACAACCCGCGCCGGCTCCTGGTGTGGCCGGCTCCGGACGCGCAGACGCAGGCCGCGCTCAGCGACCGCGGCTACCGCCCGGTGATCGTGCACTCCCGCGAGGAGGTCGACGCGCAGATCGCCGCGTTCCCCGCCGCGCTGTTCGTGGACCCGCTGACCGGGCCGATCACCCGAACCGCCCTGCAGTCGCTGCGCCAGGCCGCGGTGGCCGCCGAGGTGCCCGTACTGGTGACGGCCGGGCTGGGGCACGCCACGCGCGAGGCCGCGTACGGCGCCGATCCGGCCGTGCTCCTGAAGGCGCTCGCGCCGCGCGACAGCGAGCAACACCCCTCCCGGGTGCTGCTGATCGAGGAGCACGACGAGATCGCGACCGCGCTGACCGCCGCCCTGGAGCGGCGCGGCATGCAGGTCGCACGGGCCGACGCCGATACGGACGCCGTGGAGCTGGCGACCCGGATGCGGCCGAACCTGGTGGTGATGGACCTGATGCAGGTGCGCCGCCGCCGGGCCGGGATCGTGGACTGGCTGCGCGCCAACGGGCAGTTGAACCACACCCCGCTGGTGGTCTACACGGCCACCGGGATCGAGCCGGCCGAACTGCCGCGGCTGGCCTCGGGCGAGAGCGTGCTGTTCCTCGCCGAGCGGTCCACCACGGCCGACGTGCAGGGTCGCATCGTGGACCTGCTGGCCAAGATCGGCACCAACTAGTCATTCTGGCCGCATGGCCATCATCGACACGAGCGAGCAGACCGTCCCCGCCGACAACGGGGAGGTCAGCCTGCTCATCGCGCGACAGGTTGATCCGGGCCACGAGGAGAACTTCGAGGCCTGGGCCCACGGGATCCTGGAGACGGCCTCGGCCTTCCCCGACCACCTGGGGTACGGGCTGTTCCGCCCGGCCGTCGAGGGCGGGCCCTGGTTCCTGGTGCACCGGTTCCGCAACCAGGCGGCCTTCCAGCGGTGGCAGGACTCCGCCGAGCGCGCCGCCTGGTTCTCGAACTGCCTCGGGCACCACCACACCGAGATAGCCCGGCGCGAACTGCACGGCATGGAGACCTGGTTCGCGAAGCCGGGTACGGCCCGGCCCGCGCCTCCGCGGTGGAAGATGGCGATCAGCTCGGGGCTGGCGATCTTCCCGATCTCGCTCGCGGGCAACGCGCTGCTCGGGCCGTACCTGGTGAATCTGCACTTCGTCCTGCGGACGGCCGCGTTCGCCGTCGTCTTCAGCACCCTGATGACCTACGTGGCCATGCCGGCGATCAGCAAGCTGCTGCGGCCCTGGCTCACGCGCGGCCAGTAGCCCCGCGCAGGAACCGAGAGCGAAGGCGGCTCAGTCGAGCTTGGTGACGTCGAGGACGCCGTCCGCGTACTGCTTGCGGATCACCTTCTTGTCGAACTTGCCGACACTCGTCTTCGGCACGGCCTCCACGAAGGCCCAGCGCTCCGGCAGCTGCCACTTGGCGATCGACTGGCCGAGGAAGGCGCGCAGTCCCGCGTAGTCCACGGTGGCCCCCTCCTTCAGGACCACGGTGGCCAGCGGGCGCTCGTCCCACTTGTCGTCGGGGACGGCGACGACCGCCGCCTCGGCGACCTCGGGATGGGCCATCAGCGCGTTCTCCAGCTCCACGCTGGAGATCCACTCGCCGCCGGACTTGATGACGTCCTTGGCGCGGTCGGTGAGGGTGAGGTAGCCGTCGGGGCTGATCACGCCGACGTCTCCGGTCTTGAGCCAGCCGTCCGCGCTGAACTTGTCCTCGGGGCGGACGGGTTCGCCGGCCACGCCGCCGTAGTAGGCACCCGCGATCCAGCTGCCGCGGACCTCCAGCTCACCCGCCGACTCGCCGTCCCAGGGCAGGAGGTCGCCGCCGGGGCCGACCAGGCGGGCCTCGACGCCCGCCGGGAAGCGGCCCTGGGTGATGCGGTACGGCCACTCCTCCTCGGCGGTCAGACCGGCCGGCGGGTGGGCCATGGTGCCGAGCGGGGAGGTCTCCGTCATCCCCCAGGCGTGGTTGAGGCGTACGCCGATCTTGTCGTAGGCCGCCATCAGGGCCGGCGGACAGGCCGCGCCGCCGATGGTGACCTGCTTCATCGAGGTCAGGTCGCGCGGGCGGGCGGTGACCTCGGCGAGCAGCCCCTGCCAGAGGGTGGGGACGGCCGCGGCGTGCGTGGGCTTCTCCCGCTCGATCATGTCGGCCAGCGGGGCGGGCTGCAGGAAGCGGTCCGGCATCAGCATGTTGATGCCGGTCATGAAGGTGGCGTGCGGAAGGCCCCAGGCGTTGACGTGGAACTGCGGGACGACGACGAGGGAGGTGTCCTTGTCGGTCAGGCCCATCGACTCGGCCATGTTGACCTGCATCGAGTGCAGGTAGATCGAGCGGTGGGAGTAGATGACGCCCTTGGGGTCCCCCGTGGTGCCGGAGGTGTAGCACATGGCCGCGGCCTGGCGCTCGTCCAGCTCGGGCCAGTCGTAGGTGTCCGGGCGGCCCGCCAGGAGCTCTTCGTACTCGTGCACCCGTACGCCGAGGCCCTCGAGCGCGGAGCGGTCGCCGATGCCCGCGACCACGACGTGCTCGATGGTCGGCAGGTGCGGCAGCAGCGGGACGAGCAGCGGAAGGAGGGTGCCGTTGACCAGGACGACCCGGTCGGCCGCGTGGTTGACGATGAAGACCAGCTGCTCGGGAGGGAGCCGCAGGTTCAGCGTGTGCAGGACGGCCCCCATGGAGGGGATCGCGAAGTACGCCTCCACGTGCTCGGCGTTGTTCCACATCAGTGTCGCGATGCGGTCGTCCTGCCGGACGCCCAGCTCGTCGCGCAGGGCGTTGGCCAGGCGCGTGGCACGGGTCCCGATCTCGGCGAAGCTGCGGCGGTGCGGCTCGGCCTCCCCGGTCCAGGTCGTGACCTGGGACTTCCCGTGGATCGTCATCCCGTGCTGCAGTATGCGGGTGACGAGGAGTGGTACGTCCTGCATGGTGCTCAGCAAAGCGTCCTCCCGGTGAGCGCTGCGGCGCTGCGGCGGCTACGGATGCTGCGATTCTGCGCACGTACCGCTCGGTCTGTCACTACCCAAGAGTAGAAAACGAGGCCCGATGTTTCACGTGAAACATCGGGCGGGGTGGGTGCGGGATCGGGCGAGGTGGGTGCGGGATCGGGCGGAGTCAGCGGACGGGTGTCAGTTCCGGGTCCTCGCGGAGCTTGACCAGCGCCCGGGAGACGGCGCTCTTCACGGTGCCCACGGAGACGCCGAGCAGCTCGGCGGTCTGGGCCTCGCTCATGTCCTCGTAGTAGCGCAGGACGACCATCGCCCGCTGCCGGTCGGGCAGCCGGGTCACCGCACGCCACATCGCGTCGCGCAGCGCCTGCGCCTCGGCGGGGTCGGCGGCCGGCGGTTCGTCGGCCTCGGGGAGCTCGTCGCAGACGAACTCGTCCACCTTGCGCTTGCGCCACTGGCTGGTGCGGGTGTTGACCAGCGCCCGGCGGACGTACCCGTCCAGGGCCCGGTGGTCCTCGATGCGGTCCCACGCGACGTAGGTCTTGGCCAGCGCCGTCTGGAGGAGGTCCTCGGCGTCGCAGGGGTTGGCGGTGAGCGAGCGCGCGGTGCGCATCAGGACCGTGCCGCGGGTCCGGACGTACGCCGAGAACGACGGGTACGGCGTCGGATTCGAGGCGAGCGTGCACACAGGCGTGGTCATGCCTCCACGCTAGGAGCGGCCGGGCCTCCCCGGATCGGCCGCAAGTGCCGAAACGGGATCCCCCTCAGGTTGTAGGGGCGGGGCCCGCCCCACCTCCTGTAGGTGGAGGAGGCGGGGCTTCCGCACGGGGTGGGAGGGCGGCCGGGTCGGCTGGCTGATGCACGAGCGGGCAGGCTGCCGGCAGCGGAGGGATCAGCCGTCCGCGCCCAGGATCAGGCCGGAGGTCGGGACCCCGGTACCGGCGGTGACCAGGGCGTGAGCGGCGCCCGAGACCTGGTTGACGGAGGTGCCGCGCAGCTGGCGGACCGCCTCGGCAATGCCGTTCATGCCGTGCAGGTACGCCTCCCCGAGCTGGCCTCCGTGGGTGTTGAGCGGCAGCGCGTCCGCGGCCACGAAATCGGCCGCCTCCCCCGGCGCGCAGAAGCCGAACTCCTCCAGCTGCATCAGCACGAAGGGCGTGAAGTGGTCGTAGAGGATGCCGACGTCGATGTCCGAGGGCCGCAGTCCGCTGGTCCGCCACAGCTGCCGGGCGACCACGTCCATCTCCGGCAGCCCGGTGAGGCCGTCCCTGTAGAAGGAGGACATGGCTTCCTGGCGGCGGCCCGCGCCCTGTGCCGCCGCCGTGATCACGGCGGGCTTCTGCCGCAGATCGCGGGCCCGCTCGGCGGTGGTGACGACGATGGCCTGGCCGCCGTCCGTCTCCTGACAGCAGTCGAGGAGCCGCAGCGGCTCGACGATCCAGCGCGAGGCCGCGTGGTCGGCGAGGGTGATGGGCTTGCCGTAGAAGTAGGCGGCCGGATTGTTCGCCGCGTGCCGGCGGTCCGTGACCGCGACGTGGCCGAAGGCCTCGGGGGTCAGGTTGTAGGCGTGCAGGTAGCGCTGTGCCGTCATGGCCACCCAGGAGGCCGGGGTGAGCAGCCCCCAGGGCAGGGACCAGCCGAGCGCCGCGCCCTCCGCAGAGGGTTCTCGCTGCTGGACGCCGGAGCCGAAGCGGCGGCCGGAGCGCTCGTTGAAGGCGCGGTAGCAGACCACCACCTCCGCGACCCCGGTGGCGACGGCGAGGGCGGCCTGCTGGACGGTGGCGCAGGCGGCGCCGCCGCCGTAGTGGATGCGGGAGAAGAAGGAGAGGTCCCCGATGCCGGCCGCCTGGGCGACGGTGATCTCGGGGCTCGTGTCCATCGTGAAGGTGACCATGCCGTCCACGTCGGCGGGGGTGAGCCCGGCGTCGTCGAGGGCCGCGTGCACGGCCTCGACGGCGAGCTTGAGCTCACTGCGGCCGGAGTCCTTGGAGAACTCGGTGGCGCCGATGCCGGCGATGGCGGCGCGGCCGCCGAGCTGGTCCCGGGTGCGGACGCTCATGCCGTGCCCTCCGGGGTGGCGAGTGTGCCCGGGTCGGCTGCCGTGGCGCCGAGCGTGACGGTGACGGTGCCCGTGACGTGGTGGCCGATGCCGTTGGCGCCGACCACGCGGATCTCGGCCGTGTTCCCGTCGAGGGCGGTGACCGTGCCGGTCAGCGTCATGGTGTCGCCGGGGTAGTTCGGGGCACCGAGGCGGATCGCGACCTTGCGCAGGACCGCGCGCGGGCCGAGGTGGTCGGTGATGTACCGGCCGACCAGACCGTTGGTCGTCAGGATGTTCATGAAGATGTCCGGGGAGCCCTTCTCCCGCGCGAGCACCGCGTCGTGGTGCACGTCCTGGTAGTCGCGGGAGGCGATCGCGCCCGCGACGATCAGGGTGCGGCTGACCGGTATCTCCAGCGGCGGCAGTGTGTCGCCGATGTTCATGCCTCCGGCTTTCATGCCCCCGGTGTTCATGCCTCCGGTGTTCATGCCTCCGGTGTTCATGCCGCGTCCCCCTCGGGCGTGTCTTCGGACAGGACCGCGCCGAGCTCGGCCAGCAGTTCGCTGCCGCAGCCCAGGTACGCGTCGAGCTGGCGTCCCCACAGGAAGTGCCGGTGGACGGGGTGGTCGAGGTCGGCGCCCATGCCGCCGTGCAGGTGCTGGCCCGCGTGGACGACCCGTTTGCCCGCTTCCGAGGCCCACCAGGCGGCCGTCAGCGCGTGCTCGCCCGCCGGGAAGCCCTCGTCCACGCGCCAGGCCGCCTCGTACGCGGTGACCCGTATGGCCTCGGTGTCCATGTAGGCGTCGGCCGCGCGCAGCATGACCCCCTGGTTGGTGGAGAGCGGCCGGCCGAACTGCTCCCGGGTGGAGGTGTACTCCACGGCGCGGGCCAGCGAGCCCGCGCAGACTCCCGCCTGGAGGCCGGCGAAGGCGGTCCGGGCCACGGCCAGTACGTCCGCGTAGGCGTCGTCCCCGCCGACCCGTTCCGCCTCGGCGGCGGTCAGCGTCAGGCTTCCGGCCGACCAGGGCGCGGTGGTCTCCACCGGCTCCGTACGCACGCCGGGCGCGTCCGTCCGTACGAGCCACAGAGCTCCCGCCCGGTCCGGGACCAGGACGTGCGTGGCCTCGCGCAGCCAGGGCACGGCGGGGGCGCGTCCGGTGAGCCGGCCGTCCGGCGTGGCGGTGATCCGTCCCCGGTCCGGGAAGGCTCCGGTGGCGACCGCGTCGCCGGAGCCGAGCGCGGGGAGCAGCCGGGCACGCTGCTCTTCGGTGCCGTGCCGGGTCAGGGCGAGGATCCCGTACACGCACGTGGCGGCGTACGGGACCTGCGCGGTCGTGCGGCCCTGTTCCTCGAGCAGGAGCACCAGGCCGAGCAGGCCGACGTCCTCGACGGCGGCGGTCAGCCCGGCGGTGGTGAGCGCCTTCCACAGCTCGGCGTCGCTGCCGGTGCCGGCGGCGCCGAGGCGGTCGTGGGTGGCGAGGTCCGCGAAGATCTGGGCGGCGAGTCCGGCCGCGGCGGCCTGCTCCTCGGTGGGGTGGAAGTCCATCAGGCTTCGCTCCCCCGGAAGACGGGCAATTCCAGTTCCTCGTCCACGCGCAGGAACTCCAGTCGTACGGGCAGCCCGATGCGGACCTTGTCGTAGGGGACGCCGGTGATGTTGCTGACCATGCGGACCCCTTCAGCGAGTTCGACGAGAGCCACCGCGTAGGGCGGGTCGAAGGCGGGGAAGGGCGGGTGGTGCATGACCACGTACGAGAACACCGTGCCGGCGCCGGACGCCTCGACCGTGTCCCAGTCCGCGCTCCCGCAGGTATTGCAGCCGGGGAGCCAGGGGAAGCGGAGCGTCGCGCAGGCGGTGCAGCGCTGGATCAGAAGCTTGTGCTCGCGGACACCGTCCCAGAAGCCCCGGTTGTCGCGGTTGATCACGGGGCGGGGGCGCTGGGCGGGCTTGGCGGGCTTCGGCGGCTCCGTGGGCTTCTTCGCCGCCGGGGCGTACTTGAGGATCCGGAACCGGTGGGTCCCGGCGAGTGCGCCGTTCGCGCGGACGTCCATGCGGGTGGTGACGAAGTGGCCGGTGCCCAGCTTGGTCGTCTTGCGCGGGGACACCGTCTCGATGACGGCGTCGAAGGTGATCGCGTCGCCGGGGCGCAGCGGCTTCAGGTACTCCTGCTCGCAGTCGGTGGCGACGACGGAGGTGCAGCCCGCGCCGTCGAGCAGCGCGAGGAGCTCGTCGTAGGCCGAGGAGCGGTCGGCGTGTCCGGAGAGGCCGCCCAGTGTCCATGCCTGGAGCATGGTGGGCGGGGCGATGGCGCCGGGCCCGGTGTAGGCGGGGTTGGCATCGCCCATCGCCTCGCACCAGTGGCGGATCATCGGCTCGTTGACCGCGTCCTTGCCCTGGCCGGCGGTGGCGGCGGGCTGCCCTTCGAAGGACGTGAGCAGGGTGTGGAAGCGCGCCGCTTCCGACTCCGCTTCTGACTCCGCTTCCGATGCTTCAGTGGCGGTCATCGCTTCCTTCCCTTCATACCGAGCCGCATCATGGCGACGATCTCCCGTTGGACCTCGCTGACGCCGCCCCCGAAGGTGTTGATCTGGGCGGCCCTGTTCATCCGCTCCAGCTCGCCGCCCGCGAAGACCGTGGGGCCGGATCCCCGCACGAGCGCCTCCTCCCCCACCACCTCCTGGCAGATCCGGTACACCTCGACGGTGGACTCGGTGCCCAGGAACTTCACGCCGCTCGCATCGCCCGGGGCCAGGGTGCCGGCGCCGACGTCCTGGACGAGGCGCCAGTTGAGGAGGCGTACGGCGGCGAGGCGCGCGTGGGCCTCGGCGAGCCGGGACTGGATCCAGGGACGGTCGGCGGGGCGCTCCCCGGTGACCGGGTCGGGGGTGCGGGCGTGGTCGAGCGCGCCCCGGTAGAAGTCCTCGGCCTGCATCCCTATGGCGGCGAGGGCGACGCGTTCGTGGTTGAGCTGGTTGGTGATCAGGCCCCAGCCGCCGTGTTCGGGGCCGACGAGGTTCCCGGCGGGCACGCGGATGGAGTCGTAGTACGTGGCGGTCGTGGTCAGCCCGCCGACGGTGTCGATCGGGGTCCAGGCGAAGCCGGGGGCCTCGGTGGGCACCAGGATGATGGAGATGCCCTTGTGCTTGGGCGCCTCCGGGTCGGTGCGGCAGGCGAGCCAGATCCAGTCGGCGTTCTGGGCGTTGGAGGTGAAGATCTTCTGGCCGTCGATCAGCCAGCCCTCGTCGTCCCGGACGGCCCTGGTGCGCAGGGAGGCGAGGTCGGTGCCGGCCTCGGGCTCGGAGTAACCGATGGCGAAGACGAGTTCGCCCTTGAGGATCCGGGGCAGGAAGTAGTCCTTCTGCTCCTGCGTCCCGTACTTCATCAGGGTCGGGCCGACGGTGTTGAGGGTGACCATCGAGACGGGGGCACCGGCCCGGTAGGCCTCGTCGAAGAACACGAACTGCTCGTCCGGGCCGCGGCCCTGGCCTCCGTACTCGACGGGCCAGCCGAGGCCGAGGAGTCCGTCGGCGCCTATCCGGCGCAGTAGTGCGCGCTGCTCGGCGGGGTCCTCGGGAACCCCGTCCGGCAGCAGGTTTCCGAAGTACTCCCGCAGCTCGGAGCGGAGCCGCAACTGGCCTTCGGTCGGGGCGAGGTGCACGGCGCTGGCCTCCCGGCATCACATCATCAAGTGGAGCTGACTGTCCGTCAGATTCCAGGTGGATGTCAAGGCCGGGGCACTGTGACGGGGCGCGGAAAACGCCCGAGGGCGCCCGCACTACCGGACCCCAGCCGGTCCGGTCGCGCAGGCGCCCTCAACAGTCGGTGCGGCTCAGGCCGCGACTACCACCAGGGGTGGAAGTTCACGGCGACGTTGGAGTTGTGCTGTTCGATCGCGGTGAAAGCCGAGCCGTTGACCTGCGCGGTGTTGTTCTGGTTGGACGCGCCGGATCCGGTGGCCACCTGCTGTGAGGTGGAGGAGTTGCCGTGGTTGTTGCCACCCACGCCGCTGCCGATGATGCTGGCGACGCTCGCATTCGATCCGTCGTTCGCGAAGGAGCCGTTGTCGGCCGATGCCACCCCGCCGAAGAGGGCGACGGCGAGGGGGAGAGCGGCGACGGCGGCGATGACGCGGGCGGTACGGATGCTTGCCATGTCTTTATCCTCCAGAAAACCGAAGTGGGGTGTACTCCAAGGCAGTTGGCCGACCGCCTCGGTCGTTCCGTGTGGTGACGACGTCGCGAGACCAGAGTTGCCCACCGAATCCCCGGCGAACCACCCCGGAGTCCTCTATTCCCCCGCAAGCATGACCAACATCAGATAAACCCCATTCGCGCCCCCGGCGCCCCAGGTCAGCACCCTGAGGCCCGCCGAAACCCCTGCCGGGCAAGGGCTGAACCGTTCCGCCAAACCGGCTGCCCCCGGACATGCCGAAAAGGGCCGCGCCGTCCGGGAACCCCACCGTCTCCCGGGCTTGCGGCCCTGCGCTGCCAAGCTTCACGCCCCCTGCACGCCCCCGGCGCTCGCCGGGGCCTTCCCGCCGTGCCCCGCTCCGGGGCACCGTCACGGCGCGATCCGCGGTCGCGGCCTACTCACACCGACCGACCGGGCTCCAGCGCCTGTTACTGCTTCTGGTTCCGCTTCCGCTCCTGCTTCTGCTTCTGCTTCCGCTCCTGCTTCTGCTGCCCTACTTCTGCGTGCCGCTGCGTCCTGCCTATGCGTCACGCCTCTGCACATGCGTACCACTGGGTCCTGCGCATCTGCGCGTACCGGCTTCCGGAGGACCTGACGGACCTCACGCACCCGATGCACTCGACGCACTCGACGAACCTGATGAATCCGATGAACCTGCGCGTATCGGGTCCTGGGTCCCACACCGCACGTGACGGGGTTCCCCTGTCTCCGCCGTACGAGCACTCCATGCCAGGCGTGCCAGGCGTGCCACGCGTGCTACGCGGCGAGCGCCATCTCCCGGCGAGCGGCTCCGACACGGACCGCTGCGGCGATCGCCGCACCACGGACGCCGTCGTCCACGCCGGACTCGGAATCGGCTCCGGAGCCGGCGGCCAGGGCGGTGGTGGAGCGGCGGACGGACGGGGTCTTGCCGTGGGCCTCGGCCCGGATGCGCTGCTTGATGGTGGGCGGGAGCGAACCACCGCGCATCATCGCCCTCCAGGTCCGCCGGGCCATGAAGGCCGGCCGGTTCGCCGCCACGGCCGCGGGAGCGGCGGCGGGGGAGGAGGAGAGCGGAGTGGTGACGGCCTGGGCGGCCTTGCCGCCGAAGCCGAGGGAGGTGAGGAGGGCCACGAGGGCCACGAGGAAGGTGGTCCAGATCGACGTGATGGTGCTGCGGTGAGCCATGACGGTTCCCTCTATTCGCGATGTTCCGACGGGCGGATCTGAATACATTCGTCATGATGCGGGCGCAACCGGAACGCCTCCACGCCCCGCGCCGATCTTCCGACAAACACCACTCAAAGGGGCTAATCGCACAATTCCTGCCCTTGGATCCTCATGCGCCGTCGAGCCGGAACTCCGCCGGAAGGTCTCCATCTCCCCAGTTCCTGACGGATGTTGACATCCATTCAGCCCGCCCAGCATGCTCCACCGACAGCGCGGCTGATCTTCTTCTCATGGTCGGGGGACCAGGTTTCCATGCAGAACCGAAACGTACTGATATCGGGTGCCGGCATCGCGGGCACCGCCCTGGCCTACTGGCTGCGCCACCACGGCTTCCGGCCGACCGTGGTCGAGCGCGCGCCCGCCCTCCGCGAGGGCGGCTACAAGATCGACGTCCGGGGCGCCGCGCTCGACGTGGTCTCCCGCGCCGGGGTCCTCGACGCGGTCCGCGCCCAGCGGACCGACGTCCAGGGGGGCTCCATCGTCAATGCGGCGGGCAAGCGGATGGCGACCATGGACGGCGACACCTTCGGCGGCCGCACGGGCCACGACGCGGAGATCCTGCGCGGTGACCTCAATCGGATCCTCTACGACCTCGGCGTCGACGGAGCCGACGGCGTCGAGTACCTCTTCGGCGACTCCATCGCCTCCGCCACGGAGACCGCGGACGGCATCGAGGTGGCGTTCGACAGCGGCGCGCGCCGCGTCTTCGACCTGGTCGTCGGCGCCGACGGGCTGCACTCCAACACCCGGGCGCTGGTCTTCGGCCCCGAGGAGCGCTTCATCCGGGACCTGGGCTACTACGTCTCGATCTACAGCGTCCCCAACCACCTCGACCTCGACCGCTGGGAGCTGACCTACGTCCCCCCCTGCGCACGGCGCTGACGTACAGCACTGCCAAGGACACGGGCGCGAAGGCGATGTTCCTCTTCGCCTCGGAGCCGCTGGAGTACGACCGCCACGACGTCTCCCAGCAGAAGAAGCTGCTGGCGGGGGCCTACGCGGGCGAGGCCTGGGAGGTGCCCCGGCTCCTCGCGGCACTGGAGGAGGCCCCGGACTTCTACTTCGACTCCCTCAGCCAGGCCCACCTGCACCGCTGGTCCAAGGGCCGCACCGCCCTGGTCGGCGACTCCGCGTACTGCGCCTCGCCCGCCTCCGGCCAGGGCACGAGCCTGGCCCTGGTCGGTGCCTACGTCCTGGCGGGCGAGCTCGCAGCGGCCGGCGGCGACCACACGACCGGCTTCGCGGCCTACGAACGCGAGATGCGCGGCTTCGCGGAGGAGAACCAGAAGCTCGGCCCCTCGAACATCAAGCACATGGTCATGCGGACCAAGCGACAGATCTCGATCCAGCTGACCCTCCTCTCCCTCATGGGCCGTCTGCCGGGCAAGGAGCGGATGATGGCCAAGGTCATGGAGCCGATCCAGAAGGCCGCGAACTCCATCACCCTCAAGGACTACTGACCGCGCGGGCAGGGCTACGAGAGGCCTTGCGACCCACGCCTGCGTGAGCCGGGGCGAACGCAGAAGGGGTGCCACCTGATCGGTGACACCCCTTCGGGCCGGGCCTAGGCCCTCCCTGGTGCGGTGGGTGTGGGATTTGAACCCACGGTGACTCGCGCCACGACGGTTTTCAAGACCGTTCCCTTAGGCCGCTCGGGCAACCCACCTGGCGGGTACAGAGTACCGGGCGGTGGGGGTGGGTGGCGCTGGGGATTCGTGGGGGTCAGGCGGTCTGGGCCTTGTCGTAGGCCGCCTTCGCCTCGTTGCCGAAGTACGGGCCGAACATGCGGTTCGGCAGGAAGGTGTAGCCGAAGCTGTTCACCGAGACCTGGGTGCCCAGGCCGGTCGCCTCGTTGAAGTCCTGGAACCAGGGACCGCCGCTGGAGCCGCCCGTCATGTTGCAGGGCAGGCTGTGGTCCTTGGTCAGCAGGAAGTCCTTGCCGGTGTTGCCGCTGCAGTAGACGAGCTTGGTGCCGTCGTACGGGGCCGCCGCCGGGAAGCCGAAGGCGTACATCTTCTTGTTGTAGCCGCCGTTGAAGACGATGCCCTGGGCTCCGACGGTCTGGCTGAGCGTCCGCCCGTTCAGCGGAGCGACGACCGCCAGGCCGACGTCCATGTTCATGTCCTCGCTCGCCACCCACTGGTCGGTCGCGAAGGTCTTGGTGGCCGTCCACTGCCCGTAGGGCGCGTTCCCGTTCTCGTACCCCGGGACGAAGATCCAGTTGGTGTGCCAGGCGCCCTGGTACTTCACGCAGTGGCCGGCGGTGATCACCGTGCTGCCGTTGGCGCTGGTGATCGAGTCGCCCGAGCAGGAGGCACTCTTCCCGTTGAAGGTGAAGAAGACCCGGCCCGAGGTTTTGACCACCGCGCCACCGGACGTCCAGGCCCCGCCCGGCTGGGGGAAGGCCGCGGGGGAGGCGCCGGCCGGGGTCGGGGCGATCGTCGTGGGGCGCTCCGCGGTGGTGGGCACCGTACGGGTGGTCGCGCCCGGGGCGGCGATGCCCGGGGCGGCCGTGATGTCCAGCGGGGTCGCGGCCCGCATCTGCTCGGCCGACCAGGACCCGGAAGCGGGGGCGGGGCGCTGCGCGGCGGCCGAGGGGGAGGCCGCCGTCAACGCACCTGCGAGCAGGGCCCCTGTCGCGAGCAAGACCGATATGGCTGTCCGATGGCGATTCACGCATGACTCCTTCTGCCGTGCCCGGATGAAGAGTTGTCGGTGCGGATCGGGGGCAGAGTGGCACGCCGAGAACGAGATGTCAGGCACCAGTCGGAACGTTCGGTCGGTTCCGGCCAGGAAATGGCCAACTCCGGTTAGGTGGTGAGGAGAACACCCGCGTACGAGGCTCCGGCCACCACCACCCAGGCCGCGAGGCCCAGGAGGGCCGCACGGCCGCCGGTACGGGACAGGGTGGGCAGGTGGACCGCGCTGCCCAGGCCGAACAGAGCCGCGGCCAGCAGCAGTTCCTGGGCGGTGTGCGCCCCTTCCAGCGCTACGTCGGGCAGTATCCCGGTGGCGCGCAGCGCGGCCGCCGCGAGGAACCCGGCCACGAACAGCGGCACCGGAGCCGGCCGGCGGCCCGAGGGCGTGCGCGCTCCCCGCCTGCGGGCCCGTACCGAGAAGGCCACCGCCGCGACCAGCGGTGCCAGCATCGCCACGCGCATCAGCTTGACCAGCACGGCTTCGCCGAGGGCGCCGGGGCCGGCCGTCTGCGCGGTCGCCACCACCTGGCCGACGTCGTGGACGCTCGCGCCCACCCAGCGGCCGAAGTCCGGGTCGGAGAGTCCGAGCGGGGACTGGAGGAGGGGGAGGACGGCGATGGCGAGGGTGCCGCACAGGGTGACCAGAGCCACCGAGGAGGCCACGTCCTCCTCGTCGCTGCCCGAGACCTGGCTGACGGCCCCGATGGCCGAGGCTCCGCAGATCGAGTACCCGGTGGCGATCAACAGCGGTTGGTCACCGGGGAGTCCGAGCCGGCGGCCGAGCCAGAGGGTGCCGAGGAAGGTCGCCGCCACCACCGCGGCCACCATCGCCACGGTGGCCCAGCCCAGCCGGAGCACCTCGTCCAGCCCCAGCGCCAGGCCCAGCAGGACGATGCCGATCCGCATCAGTCGGCGCCCGGCCAGGGAGAGGCCCGGGCGCGCGGGGCCCCGTACGAAGCCCCGTAGACGGGGGAGGTGAGCCGCGGCGATGCCGAGCACCACGGACACCGTCAGCATCGGCGCCCAGGGCGCCAGCCGGTGCACCGACCAGGCCACCAGGACTCCGGCCGCCGCGAGGCCCAACCCGGGCCACGATGAGGATGTTTCACGTGAAACACCGACCGGAACCGGTGATCCCGCCCCGCGTACGGGGCGGTGCAGGATGGCCATCAGTCGGTCGGGAGCGTGTAGACGCGGCGGACACTGCTGCCCAGGCGTACGACGTCGGCGCCGTAGACGTGCAGGGATATCGCCTTCGTGCGACAGGAGTTGCGGACCTTGTGGATGTCGCCGGGCGGGGCGAACCCGCAGACTTCACCGGGTCCGTTGACCACGTGCTCGGTCGGCACCAGCCGGGCGCCGGTGGTGGCCGTGGCGGGGGCGAGGCGGTAGCGAAGCTCGCTCTCCTCACCCTCGTGCACGCCGGCCACGCACCACGAGACGTGGTCGTGGACGGCGGTCTCCTGGCCCGGCAGCCACACCAGGGCCACCACGGAGAAGCTGCCGTCCGGCTCCGCGTGCAGGACGTGCTGCCGGTAGCGGTCGGGGTGGCCCTCGCACTGCTCGGCGGTGAGCAGACCGGGCTTCCCCAGGTGCGGGGCGAGGCGTTCGCCGACCAGGTAGGCGGTCAGGTCGGGGGCCAGCCCCCGGTCCACGACCGTGCGGATCTCACTGACGAGGGCGGCCGTCCTCGTGGTCGTGCGGGCCGGCGTGGTGGTGGTCATAAGGGGAGCGTCGAGGAGCCCACTCATCACGTCCAACGACAGTTGTGAGCTTAAATCCCAAGCCGGGCTTATGGGTTGAGGACGAAACCGGACCCTCCGGCGGGCCGGTTCAGCAGCCGACGCGGTTCGAGGCCGCCTGCCTCAGCGCCTCCAGCACCACCGCCGTCGCCGGGACCCGCAGATGGTCGCGGTACACGTGCGCGGCGATGTGCCGGCGTGCAGCCGGCAGCAGGGCCCGCCCGCACACCTTGCTCAGCGAGAGCGAGGGCAGCACCAGGGCGGGCATCATGGCCACGCCCAGGCCCTGAGCGACCAGGCTCTGGACCACCAGGTTGTCGTCGGTGGCGAAGCGGATGTCGGGCACGAAGCCGAGCCCCGCGCATTCGTGCAGCAGGTTCGCCCGGCAGCGCGGGCAGCCGGCGATCCACCGCTCCTCGGAGAGGTCCGCGAGGTGCACGGCCCGCCGCCGGGCCAGCGGGTGCCCGGTCGGCAGCAGCACCGTCAGCTGGTCCTCCATGAGCCTGACCTCGGCTACCTCCTCCGGGACCTCCTCGTGCAGGCCGGGATAGGTGAAGGCCAGGGTGATGTCGCACTCGCCCCGCTCCAGCCTGCGCAAGGAGTCCGGGGGCTCTCCCTCCAGCAGCTCGACCTGGATCCCGGGGTGCTCCTTGGCCAGGCTGCTCAGGGCTTCCGGGACCAGGGTGACGTTGGCGCTGGGGAAGCCGCACAGCCGGACGCGGCCGGTCCGCAGCCGGGCGTACGCCTTCAGCTGGGCTTCGGCGGCGGAGAGGCTGCCGAGGATGGCCTCGGCGTGCCGGGCCATCGACTCCCCGGCCTCGGTGAGCTGCATGCGGCGTCCCACGCGGGTGAACAGCGGGGTGCCGACGGCGCGTTCGAGCGCCTTCATCTGCTGGGTGATCGCGGGCTGGGTGTACCCGAGGACCCGGGCGGCGGCCGAGTAGGACCCCGAGGTGACCACCTCGTGGAACGTCCGGATGTGCCGCGAATCGAACACGGTCGAAGCATAAGCGGACGTTGGGAGGGGCCGCAGGCACAATCGCGCCTACGGCCCCTCACCATCAAGCCAGTTGCTTCTGCCGCCCGCGGGGGGGGGCGTCGGCTACTTGTCGCCGACCCGCGAGCCGAGCGTGATGTCCACCGTGGTCGGCTTGCCGCCGCGCAGGTAGGTCAGCTTCACCGTGTCACCCGGCTTGTACGTCCAGATCTCGCTGATCAGGGTCGGGCCGCTGTCGATCGGCTTGCCGCCGAGCTCGGTGATGATGTCGCCGGGCTTCAGCCCCGCCTTGCCCGCCGGGCCGTTGGGGTCGACCAGCTCGTTGGCCGAGGCGCCCGTCTCGGAGATCTTCGCGCCGTCGGTCTTGGCCGCGAGGTCCACGGAGACCGAGATCACCGGGTAGACCGGCTTGCCCGTCTTGATCAGCGATTCGGCGACGTTCTTCGCCTGGTTCACCGGGATGGCGAAACCGAGGCCGATGGACCCGGCCTGGCCGCCGCCGAAGCCGCCGTTGCCGGCCGACTGGATCGCGGAGTTGATGCCGATGACCGCGCCGCGGCTGTCGAGCAGCGGACCGCCGGAGTTGCCCGGGTTGATCGAGGCGTCCGTCTGGAGGGCGCTCATGTACGAGTTCTTGCCGCCGGAGGCGTCACCCGAGGCGACCGGGCGGTTCTTGGCGCTCACGATGCCGGTGGTGACCGTGTTGGACAGGCCGAACGGAGCGCCGATCGCGATGGTCGAATCGCCGACCGCGACCTTGTCCGAGTCGCCGAGGGGCAGCGGCTTGAGTCCGGACGGGGGGTTCTTCAGCTTGATGACGGCGACGTCGTACCCCTGGGCCCGGCCGACGACCTCGGCCTCGTACTTCTTGCCGTCGGAGAAGGTCGCGCTGAGCTTTCCGCCGTTCGCCGCGGAGGCGACCACGTGGTTGTTCGTGAGGATGTGGCCCTGCTGGTCGTAGACGAATCCGGTGCCGGTGCCGCCCTCGCCGTCGCCGGCCGAGGCCTCGATGGTGACGACGCTGGGCAGCGCGCCGGCGGCCAGGCCGGCGACGGAGCCCGCATCACGCTTCAGGTCCTTGGGCGTGTTGCCGGCGCTGACCGTGGTGGAGCCGGAGCCGTTGGCACTCCGGTCGGCCGCCCAGTAGCCGACGCCGCCGCCGACGCCGCCCGCGAGGAGCGCCGCAGCCAGGACACCGGCGATCATGCCGCCCTTGCCCTTCCGCTTGGGCTGCGGTGCGCCGTCCGTGGCCAGGGGCACGCCCCAGCCGCCACCGCCCTGGCCGTCACCGGCCCCGTACGCCGGGGCCGCGGGCGGCGGGGGAGGCCAGCCCTCGGCACCCATCGCCTGCGGGGCGGGGGCGTGGGCGGCAGCGGGAGCCTCGGCGTAGGCCGGGGTGACCGGCGGGACCGGGCTCTCGGAGTACACGGGAGCCGGGGCGGGCGGCTGGACGGCCTCGGCGGGCCGGGTCGCCGGGGGCTGCGGAGCAGGCGGCTGCGCGGCCGGGGTGTGGGGGAACTGCTGGGCCGGCTCGGTGCCGGGCGCGGGCGTCGGCGGCAACTGCTGCGTCACCGGCTCCGCGGGCGCCGGCGCGGCGGGCGCCACCGGGGCGGCGTCGACGGGCGCGGCCACCGGGGGTACGGGCGGGGCCGCGGGGGGCGTCGGGGCCGCGGTGCCCTCGTTCTCGGTGCTCACAGCGCTCTCTCCTCGTCACACACGGCTTCAGAAATACGGGCGATATCGGTCCGGCTGAACGTTCGACGTGCCGTACAAGTTCCTGGGCAAAGCCTTTCCCATGACCCGTCAGAGCACTGTAAGCCGGACCTGTGAGTCTCCCCCATCCTTTATCTCCGACATTTCGGACGCATCCCCAGAAGCACCCGCGGGGCTCTCTGCGACATCCGGACCCCTCCCGGTGGCACCATGAGCCGGTGACCCACGCAATGCCGCGCCCCATCCAGGTCGTCGCCCACCGCGGCGCCTCGGAGGATGCCCCCGAACACACCCTGGCCGCCTACCGCAAGGCCATCGAGGACGGGGCCGACGCCCTCGAATGCGATGTCCGGCTCACGGCCGACGGCCATCTGGTCCTGGTCCACGACCGGCGGGTCAACCGCACCTCCAACGGCCGCGGCGCCGTCTCCGCCCTGGAGCTGGCCGACCTCGCCGCCCTCGACTTCGGCTCGTGGAAGGACCGGGAGGAGTCTCCCGACTGGGACGCGGACCCCGAGCGGACCTCCGTACTCACCCTGGAGCGACTGCTGGAGCTCGTGGCGGACGCCGGGCGGCCGGTACAGCTGGCGATCGAGACGAAGCACCCGACCCGCTGGGCCGGACAGGTGGAGGAGCGCCTGCTCTTCCTCCTCAAGCGCTTCGCGCTGGACGCCCCGCCCGCCGAGGGGCCGCACCCGGTCCGGGTGATGAGCTTCTCCGCGCGCTCCCTGCACCGGGTGCGGGCGGCCGCGCCCACGGTCCCGACCGTCTACCTGATGCAGTTCATCTCGCCCCGGATGCGGGACGGGCGGCTGCCGGCCGGGGTGGAGATCGCGGGGCCCGGGATGCGGATCGTGCGCAACCACCCGGGCTTCATCCGAAAACTTCAAGCCGCCGGGCATTCCGTTCACGTGTGGACAGTGAACGATCCGGAAGATGTTCAGCTCTGCGCTGATCTGGGTGTGGAAGCGATCATCACGAACCGACCGCGACAAGTTTTGTCACAGCTAGGACGCTGACGTCCCGCTTCGCGCATGCGCCACAGGCGAAACATCCGTTACGGGGTGTGCACCGGCGCATCCACTCCGCGTTCGGTCGCCCTGAATGCGTCAGAGGGCGCCGGTCCGGCGGTTTCCGGTCCAGGCCATTGGGGCATCCAGACCATGCGTGGGGCTAAGGAGGTTCCGGGGGTGGCGTTGATGGTGGCACAAGAAGTGCCCACGTCGTCGTGCATGGACGTGTCCCATGGTCCTGCGGGCGTGGGCGAGGCGAGGCACCGGATGCGCGAGCAGTTGCGCATCAGCGGAGTGTCCGAATCGATCGTGGATGACGCCGTACTGATCCTTTCCGAACTGCTCAGCAACGCCTGCCGGCACGGCAGACCGCTGGGCGCACGGGAGAGGGAAGACGGCGGGATTCGCGCGTCGTGGCGCGTCGACAAGGCGGGGCGGCTGACGGTCGAGGTCACGGACGGCGGCGGGCCCACCCGCCCCATCCCGGCCAAGCCCTCGGTCACCGCGCGGGGCGGGCGGGGGCTGAACATCATCAGCGCCCTGGCCCAGGACTGGGGTGTCCGGGACGGAGCGGCGGGTGAGGTCACCGTCTGGGCGATCGTTGCCTGTGGGACCCGGCACGAGGATTTCGCTACGCGCGTTGCGTCCCCTGCGATCGATTTCAGTACGGCCTTCGACGATCTGGATCCCTGATCCGACCGGTCCTCGACCGCGGGTGGACGGATGGCGGCCGTCCGGGAGCGCACGCCGACCGTGCTCCCGGCCGCACCCCACCGGTTGTGGCGGCACGAACGGCTAGGCTCGCGCCCAGACCGACGCCGTACCGCCGCAACCGGGAGACACCCACGATGGCCAAGAAGCGCCCCTCCGCGAAGTCCGCAAAGCCGCAGCTCAACAGCGGGGAGATCCCGGTGGTGGGCGCTCGCGAGCCCTGCCCCTGCGGATCCGGGCGCCGCTACAAGGCCTGCCACGGCGCGGCCGCCGCGCACGCCGTCACCGAGCACGTGGCCCGCCCGTTCGAGGGCCTGCCCGGCGAGTGCGACTGGGTGGCGCTGCGCGAGCTCGTCCCCGCCGCCACCGTGCCGCTCACCCTCAAGGGCGGACTGCCCGAGGGCGTCCCCTCCGTCACGCTGGTGACCGTACTCCCGCTGGCCTCGCCGGCACTGCGCCGCGAGGACGGCTCCGTCCTGCTCGGCCTGCAGAACGACTCGACCAGCGGCGACCTCGCCCGGGACATGGCCGACACGCTGGAGCGCGCGCTCGTCGCCGAGCCCGGCACCGTCGTGGCGGCCCGCCGGGTTCCGGCCGAGGGCCCGCGACTTCAGGATCTCCTGTCCGTCGACGGCGGTTTCGAGCCGGTTGTCCACAGCGGGTTCGAATTCTGGATTCCGGAAGCGGAGAGCGCCCAGAGCGCCTCCCCGGAGATCGCCGCCTCCCTGGAGCGCGCCAACGCGGCCGCCATCCCGACCGTCAAGCTGACCGGCGTGGATGCCGCCTACTGGTGCGAGACCCCGGACAAGAACCACCTGCGCTGGGTCATGCCGCACCCCGAGGAGAAGCTGCTCGACGCGCTCGCGCGACTGTCCGCCGCGGGCACGTCCTCGCTCGGCGAGGGCACCAAGCTGGTCGGCTCCTTCCGCGCCCACGGCCTGATGGTCCCCGTCTGGGACCTGCCGACCGGAGTCTCGGCCGAGGACGTGGAGAAGCCCGCGGCCGAGCTCGCGGAGCGGCTCGCCGCGGCCCTCGCGACGGACGCGCCGCTGACCACGGAGGAGCGTCGCGCCCGCGGCGGCCTCACCAACCGCCAGGTCACGCTCAGCTGACCGGATGGCCGGCCCGTTCGCGGGCCGGCCACCAGGGTCCGGGGGAGGGGTCCCGGGGAGGGTCCACGGGAGGGTCGCCGGCGGCTGCTCACCGGTGATCGGAGTCACAACTCCCGCTAATCGCCTGCAAATCGGTGTCCGAATATCAGAGATCGAATTTGCGAACAGGCGATCTCTTGTTACCGTTCTTGTAGCCCGGTCGCTGGTGCATCCCCCGTCGCCAGCGACCGGGCCCTTGATTTTCCGGTGACGCTCAACCGTCACCCGGTACCGGTGAGTTGCTCCCGGACCGCAAGAGCAGGGCTCCTTCATCATCCGGAACTGC
Source organism: Streptomyces sp. NPDC006487 (assembly GCF_042870555.1). Classification (NCBI taxonomy): domain Bacteria; kingdom Bacillati; phylum Actinomycetota; class Actinomycetes; order Kitasatosporales; family Streptomycetaceae; genus Streptomyces; species Streptomyces sp. NPDC006487. The sequence goes on along the minus strand of NZ_JBIAHN010000008.1, from coordinate 340,394 downwards.
AAATTCCGATACGGCCGAGTAGTCCTTGGGAGCGCCGGCCGACTCCTCCCTCGGCGTTTCACACAACCCCGGTTCGTCGCCCGCGCCGACCGCGCAGCGGATCTGCACCGTGCGCCCCGCCGGACCCATCACCGTGAGCACCGCGTCGAGCGCGCGGCCGCTGGTGTTCCGGTAGTAGCTGCGCCCCCACGTCCGGCCCTCGCCCGACAGGACGCACGTCTGCGCCTCCACCCCCTGCGGAGAGGACAGTTCGGGTCCACAGCGGGCGTCCGTACGCGGTTGCTCGGCCGGACCCGGGCGGGCCGGCGCGGCGGCGGAGGCCGGCGTACGGGACCCGCCGGTGGCGGAACTCGTTCCCGAACCGGCCGAATCGGCCGAGCCCTCGGTGTTCCCTGCGCCCCCTGAGGTGTCGGAGTCGCGGGAGTTGCCTGCGTCCGGCGCCCCCCGGTCGCCCTTGGGCGGGTGACCGAGGCCGAAGGTGGAGAGCAGCCCGCCGCCCTTTCCGTCGCTCTGACCGGCGAAATCCGGCCCGGCGATCGCTCCCGCCAACGGGAGCGACAAGATGATCAACACACCGGCGCCGATACCGATCAGGCGGAGATTCATTCGCCGAAGATAGCGATGCGGGAATGGGGCACGGAGATCCCCGCGCCCAATTCCCTTGGAAACTCGTCTCGCTGGCACCCGTACGAGTGATCCGTCAGTGCACGGGCGTCAGTACGCGAGCCGGCTCCCGCCGCCCGAGGCCCCGCTGCTCTCCTCCACCAGCGCGTCCACGACCGCCTCCACCTCCGGCAGCCAGATCTCCCCGGCATCCGCGGGCTCGCGCTCCCACCGCACCTGGCCGCCGCCGATCGCGGCGGAGGGCGGGAGCAGCAAGTAGCCGCCCTCGCCGTGGAACCGCAGCGAGGAGGGCACGTGGTCCTTGGCGTAGAGGATCTCGCCGAGCCGCTCCAGCGAGTACGGCGCCACGAGCAGCGACCACCGCGTGGGCGTGGCCACGATCGGCCCGAGCCGCATCCCCTCGGCGTCCAGTCGTACGACGGCACGCGCGGCCGCCGCTGCGGGCAGGCTCACCGCGCAGGGCGCGCTGCCGCCGGTGGCCAGCAGGATCGGGGCACCCGCCCGGTTGGCCCACCACCAGGACACCATCCGGGGGTCGGTGGTGGCGGCGAGCAGCCCGGGATCGAAGGGGTGCGCGCCCGGTACGACGCAGTCGGGCTCGGGGCAGGCACACCGGGAGCTGTCGGCGCCGGAGCGTCCCACACCCGGCAGCACAGGCCAATTCCAGGTTTCGGCGCAGGTCAGCGCCGCTTCGAGGAGACCCGGCACATCACCCTGCGGCGGGGCGGGGCGCAGGGATTGCAAGCGATTGCGGAGCCGCTGGAGACGCCTTCCGAGGATCTCGCGCATGAGCGCTCGTTCCTTTCCGTTGAACGCCGAGGGCCACATCACACCATGTAAGCGGTGTCTCACCACACGTACACGTTTCGCGTCACTGTCCGCCTGAAGCAGGTTCACACGGTTCGTGCAGTTTTCTTGCGGGTCCATGAAACGTCCGTCGGGGGCGGTACGCGACCCGGGACCGCGCGGGGAACGGCTGTCGTCGATGGGGACGACGGGCCGTGCCCGACGGTTCCCGGCGGGCACCGGGCTGCGCCAACTCTCCCCGGGTGCAACGGATTACGTACCCGGACCGGCCGACTGACTCGCCCAGTCGACCGCAAAAACCGTCCGCTTCCCGCTTTTTCCGGCCAAGTTCTAGCCCTGACCGGACAGTGAGTTGCCGTCCCACGGACACCAGGATTCCCACCTGGGCAATGCTGGACATCGCTCCTCGTGTGCGTGTAGATGTGGATTCATTGATAGCGGCGCAGCATGATCTGGGGGTTTGCGATGCTATATGGCGAATCGCACCAGCTGGAAAGGCGGACGCCATGAGCGCCCCGCATCTGCCGAAAGTGGCTGGAATCGATCCAGCTGTCACAGCGTCCCCGCACACTGTGGCGCCCACACCGGCGCCCACGGCCGTGTCCACATCGACGAGCCCGCGAGCGGTTCACACACCGGCGCAGGTCCCCGCCGCGAGCTCGGTCATTCAGGACCGCCTCGCGGGCATGGTCTCCGACCTCACCACCCTCCACGAGCTCACCGAGCGGCTCGCCCGCGCCAGTGACCTCACCGCCTCCCTGCAGGAGTTCCTGCGGGCGGGCGCGGCGCTGGTCGGCGCCCGTCGCGGCCTGATCGTCCTGGAGCCCTCCGACGGACTCGGCCCCACCACCACGATCGGCCTCGGCCTCGGGCACGCCGACCTCGGCCACATCGAGACCGTGCCGCGCAGCGCCACCTCGTACGGCCGCATCCTCGACGGCCTGCCCGACGCCAACGGCGGCTCGGAGTTCCTGCCCGAGCCCGGCACGGCCACCGGCCCCGGCGGCGACGGGTACGCCACCCCCGTCGACCCCCGCCACCGCGAGGTCGCCGCCCGCCTCGGCTACGCCGCCAGCTACGCGCTGCCGCTGACCGCCGAGGCCACCGGCCGGCTCGGCGCGGCCGTCTGGCTCTACGACGAACAGGCCGAGCCCAGCGACCGCCAGCGCGACCTGGCCGGGCTGTACGTCCGGCACGCCGCCGAGCACCTGGCCCGGATGCTGGAAGTGGAGCGTGCCCGCGCCGGCCTGGCCACCGTCGCCGAGGAACTGCTGCCCAGCCGGCTCCCCCGGATCCCCGGGGTCCAGCTCGCCGCCCGGCACCACACCGGGCCGCACGGCGGAGGCGACTGGTACGACGCGCTGCCGCTGCCGGAGGGCGCCCTCGGGCTGGCCGTCGGCTCCGTCACCGGCTCGGGGCCGAGCGCCGTCGCCGCGATGGGGCGGCTGCGCGCCTCCCTGCGGGCGTACGCCGTCATGGAGGGAGAGGACCCCGTCGCCGTCCTCTCCGACCTGGAGCTGCTGCTGCGCCTGACCGAGCCCGCGCGCTCGGCGACCGCGCTCTTCGCCTACTGCGAGCCCGCCGGCGGCCCGGCGGGCGGCCGGGGGCGCAAGCTCATCCTGGCCGGGGCCGGGCACACCCCGCCGCTGCTGATCGGCGAGCGGCGCACCGAGTACGTGGAGACCACCCTGTCCGCGCCGCTCGGAATGCTGTCCTGCTGGGAGGCTCCGAGCGTGGAGATCGAGCCCGCGCCCGGAGAAACGGTGCTGCTCTACACGGACGGGCTGCTCCGGCGCACCGGGGACCCGATGGACCGGGCGTACGCGCGGCTGCACGCCGCCGCCGCGGGGATCCCCCGTAGCGTCCGCGAGGACCCGGCCGCGATCTGCGACCACATCCTGCGGACGGTGCTGCCGGACGGCGACGGGGACGGCCCCGCTTCCCCGGCGGACGCCTCCGAGGACATCGTGCTGCTCGCCGCACGGTTCGAATGACGGCGGGTTCGGATGACGGCGGGTTCGGATGACGGCGCGGTTCGAATGACTTCGAACGACGAGGAGACGAGGGCGGGGTGTGTGACCTGGTTTGGCGGATTTGTCACACGACCCGCCGGGGGGCATCCGCTCGCACATACGATGGATGAGGTCCGTACCCGGTCCGTGTCCGTCGTACTGAGGAGAAGACGTGGCTGACGAGCTCACCCCGGAGACCCCGGAAGAAGAGCAGCCCAAGAAGAAGCACAAGCAGCGCAAGAACGGGCTGTACCCGGGTGTCAGCGAGGAGCTCGCCGCAAGCATGCGCACGGGCTGGGCAGACACCGAGCTGCGCGGACTGGAGCCGATCGCTCAAGCCGCGCACACCGCCGCCCGCCGCTCCGCCCTGTCCCGGCGGTTCCCCGGGGAGCGCCTCGTCGTCCCCGCCGGCCGGCTGAAGACGCGCTCGAACGACACCGAGTACCCCTTCCGCGCCTCGACGGAGTACGCGTACCTCACCGGCGACCAGACCGAGAACGGCGTCCTGGTCATGGAGCCCGCGGGGGAGACCGGCCACCACGCCACCGTCTACCTGCTGCCCCGCTCCGACCGCGAGAACGGCGAGTTCTGGCTCTCCGGCAACGGTGAGCTGTGGGTCGGCCGCCGCCACTCCCTCACGGAGGCCGAGCAGCTCCTGGGCATCCCGGCCAAGGACGTGCGCAAGCTCGCCGAGGAGCTGACCGAGGCCGAGGGCCCGGTCCGCAGCGTCCGCGGTCACGACTCCGTCATCGAGGCCGCCCTGACCGACAAGGTCACCAAGGAGCGCGACGAGGAGCTGCGCGTCTATCTCTCCGAGGCCCGCGCCGTGAAGGACGCGTTCGAGATCGGCGAGCTGCAGAAGGCCGTCGACTCCACCGTCCGCGGCTTCGAGGACGTCGTGAAGGTGCTCGACAAGGCCGAGGCCACCTCCGAGCGCTACATCGAGGGCACGTTCTTCCTGCGCGCCCGCGTCGAGGGCAACGACGTCGGCTACGGCTCCATCTGCGCCGCCGGCCCGCACGCCTGCACCCTGCACTGGGTCCGCAACGACGGCGACGTCCGCTCCGGCGACCTGCTGCTGCTCGACGCCGGTGTGGAGACCCACTCCCTCTACACCGCCGACGTCACGCGCACGCTGCCGATCAACGGCACGTACACCGACATCCAGCGCAAGATCTACGACGCGGTCTACGCGTCCCAGGAAGCCGGCATCGCCGCCGTCAAGCCGGGCGCGAAGTTCCGCGACTTCCACGACGCCTCCCAGCACGTGCTCGCCGAGAAGCTCGTCGAGTGGGGCCTGCTCGAAGGCCCGGTCGAGCGCGTCCTGGAGCTCGGCCTGCAGCGCCGCTGGACCCTGCACGGCACCGGCCACATGCTCGGCATGGACGTCCACGACTGCGCCGCCGCGCGCACCGAGGCGTACGTCGACGGCACGCTGGAGCCGGGCATGTGCCTGACGGTCGAGCCCGGTCTGTACTTCCAGGCCGACGACCTGACCGTGCCCGAGGAGTACCGCGGCATCGGTGTCCGGATCGAGGACGACATCCTCGTCACCGAGGACGGCAACCGGAACATGTCGGCCGGGCTGCCCCGCACCTCCGACGAGGTCGAGGCGTGGATGGCGCGCCTCAAGGGCTGACGCCACCGCTCGTACGCGCCGATGGGCGGGACCCTCCAGGGGTTCCGCCCATCGGCGCGTCTACGACACCTTCAGCAGTGAGTCGTCCCGCCACTTCAGCATCTTGTCGAAGCTGACCACGGCGCCCCGGCCGGGCCGGTTGCGGAAGCGGACGTGGTCGGCGAGCTCCTCGATCAGGTGCAGTCCCCGGCCGTGTTCGGCCAGGGACGGTCTGCGGCGGGCCACCGTCGCGGGCGGGAACCCCGGGCCCGAGTCGCTCACCTCGATGCGGCAGCGGTCCCCGTCCAGATAGGCCGTGACGTGGTACGCCCCGGTCCCGTCCGGGGATCCGCCGCCCGAGGCCGCGTCGTCCGGATACGACGCGTCGTCCGTGTACCCGCACCGCGGGACCGGTTCGCGTCCACCGTGCTCCACCGCGTTCGCGCACGCCTCGCTCAGCGCCACCGACAGGTCGAAGGAGATGTCCGGGTCCACCCCCGCGGTCTCCATCGTCCCCAGCAGCAGTCGCCTCGCGAGGGGCACACTCGCTGCTTCGCGCCTCAAGTGGAGAGACCACCAGATGCTCATACGGTTACCTATTGCCGCCAAGGGCCGGGGCTAAGCCCCCGAAGGCCGACAGAGCCCTCGTTCGGCCGATGCGGCGCTCCCGGGCGGCGGTGTATGCGGTGCGGGTGGGGGAGACCCGGAGGAGTGCTCGGGTAGGGCTCGCGGAGCGCTCGTGGACTCTTCGGGTGGGAGCACCCGGGGGAGCACCCGGGTGCGCGTGCACCGACGCACACCGGGCATCCGTGCGCGGGAATGCCAACCTGCTGTCGCACCTGCCGTATGCGGCGCCTAAGGCCAGTGCGATGATGGCCCGGCCATGACTGCCCCCCACGCGACGCAGGCCGGACCCGGCCTCAGGCTGATCCGGGCCGCGGTGTTCACCGCGGTCTGTGTCGTGCTGTCCGCGGCCGGGCACGCGCTGGCCTCCTGCGCGACGGTGCCCTGGTGGTCCCTCTGCGCCGGCTTCCTCGCCGTGTTCGCGGTGGCGGCCCCGCTCGCGGGACGCCGCCGCTCGCTGCCGGGCATCGCCGCCGCGCTGGCGGGCGGACAGCTCGCCCTGCACACGGTGTTCGGCCTCGGCCAGCACAACGCCTCGGCGGGCGGCGGCACCTCCTCGGAGACCTCGCTCGCGGCACTGGCCGCCCAACTGGTCTGCGGCGGCAACTCCGTCCCGATCCACCCGGCGGACGCCCGGCGGATCCTGGAGAGCGCCGGGCTGGACCCGGACGCCGTGGCCGCGCAGGCCGAAGCTCAGGGGCACCTGGCCCACGCCCACATGGGGCAGGGCCTCGTAGAGCCGACCACCGGACTGGTCGGGCTGTTCAGCCCGGCCATGCTGATCGGGCACCTGCTGGCCGCACTCGCCGCCGGCTGGCTGCTCGGGCGCGGCGACGCCGCGCTGTTCCGCCTCCTCGAACTGTCCAGGCTCTCCGCGGCGGCCGCACCGGTGCGCCCGCTGCGTGCCGCGCTGGCCTACGTACGGGCGCTCGGCGCGGGCCTTCCGGACCGGCCCGTCCGCACTCCGCGGGCGGCGGACGCCGGGACCGGCTCCGGGCCCTCCACGGGCCGGGACGCACTCCAGCACACGGTGATCAGGCGCGGGCCGCCCACGGCATTCGCCCTCGCAGCCTGAAGCGGCACCTCTCCTCCCCGGGACTCACGACGGGAGCACCGGTGCCGCGAACTCCGTGCGCGCCGCGCGCGGAGCCACCGTCACCACAGCTTCCGTGGAGTGTTTCTGCCATGAAGACCTCTCGCGTCTCCTTCGCCGCCGCCCTCGCCGCCGGTTCCGTCCTCCTTCTCTCCGGCACCGCCTTCGCCCACGTCGGGGTGCAGCCCGTCGGTGAGGCCGCCAAGGGTGGCTACGCGACGCTCAACTTCAAGGTCCCCAACGAGCGCGACAACGCTGCGACGACGCAGCTCGAGGTCAACTTCCCGGTCGACCAGCCGCTCACGTCCGTCATGCCTCAGGACATCCCCGGCTGGACGTCCAGCGTCGAGAAGACCAAGCTCGACAAGCCGCTCACTGTGCACGGAAAGCAGGTCAACGAGGTCGTCACCAAGGTGACCTGGTCCGGTGGCAAGATCGAGAGCGGCAAGTTCCAGCAGTTCCCGGTCTCCGTCGGCAAGCTGCCCGAGAACGCCGACCAGATGGTCTTCAAGGCGATCCAGACCTACGACAACGGCGAGATCGTCCGCTGGATCGAAGAGCCCAAGGAAGGCGCCGCGGAGCCGCAGAACCCGGCACCCGTCCTGAAGCTGACCGCCGCCCCGGCCGGCGGCGACCACCACGGCGCCACCCCGAAGGCGGACGGCGACAAGAACGGCGCCGCCGACCACAAGGACGGCCACGACACGGCCGCCGCCAAGAGCGGCTCCGACACCACCGCGCGAGCCCTCGGCATCGCCGGCATCGTCATCGGACTCGGCGGCGTGGCCTTCGGCGTCGCCTCGCGCCGCCGCACCTCCTGACCTCCTGACCTGACGATCCCGCGCAGCCGGCCGGTCATCCGGGCCGGCCGGGCTCGCGGATCCACCCGTACCACCCCCGATCCCAGGGACTTTCCCATGCGCACCACACGTGTGACGCTCGCCGCCCTCGTGGCGGCGGCCGCCCTCACCCTCACCGCCTGCGGTGACGAACCGGCCAAGAACGGCCAGGTCACCCAGATCAGCGAGAGCCAGGCGAAAGCCGGCGCCGCCACCGTGCTCGACCGCCCCTTCGACAAGCCGGACGTCGTCCTCACGGACACCACCGGCAAGCCGTGGAACCTGCGCGAGCAGACCAAGGGCAAGCCGACGCTCATCTACTTCGGCTACACCCGCTGCCCCGACGTGTGCCCCCTGACGATGAGCAACATCGCCGTCGCCAAGAAGGCCCTTCCCAAGGCCGACCAGGACAAGCTCCAGGTCGTCTTCATCACCACCGACCCGGAACGGGACACCCCCGAATCCCTCGGCGCGTGGCTCAAGGCCCAGGACCCGGCATTCACCGGGCTGACCGGGGACTTCGCCACCATCCAGGCCGCGGCACGCACCCTCGGCATCGGCATCGAGGCCGCCAAGACGGACGCCGCCGGCAACGTCGTCTCCATGCACGGCGCCCAGGTCATCGCCTTCTCGCCCAAGACCGACGAGGGATACCTCCTCTACGGCGAGAGCACCACCGTCGATGACTACACCAAGGACCTGCCGAAGGTCGTCAAGGGAGAGAACCCGTGAACACCCGCACCACCCGCACCCGCATCACCCGCGCCCTCGCCGTCGCCCTCTCCCTGACGGCCGCGCTCGCCATATCCGGCTGCTCCTCGGACGGCGAGGACTCCGGATCCGCCTCCGGTGGCGCGCCGAAGCTGACGGTCAGCGGCGGCTACATGCCGCAGCCCGTGAACGACGAGATGGCCGGCGCGTTCATGGTCATCAAGAACGACTCCAAGACGGCCGACAAGCTGACCGGCGCCACGAGCCCGCTCTCCGACGATCTGCAGATCCACGAGACCAAGGATCAGAAGATGCAGCAGGTGCAGTCCATGGACGTGCCCGCGAACGGCGAGCTGAAGCTGGCGCGCGGCGGCAGTCACGTCATGTTCATGGGGCTCAAGAGCACCCCCAAGGTCGGTGACAAGGTCACCATCGAACTGCGCTTCGAGAAGTCCGGCCCGGTCAAGGTCGAGCTGGACGTCAAGGAGCGGACGTACAAGGCTCCGACATCCACCGATGGCACCGCCCACTGACGGACCGAGGGACTGACACGCCATGACGGCCACCGCCCCGACCCCATCCACGGCCCGCGTCCGTGCCACGGCACTCCTGCCGCGGCTCACGCTGGTCCTCGCCGCTCTGCTGGCAGCCTTCTTCGCCGCTGCCACGCCGGCCTCGGCACACGCCGCGCTGACCGCGAGCGACCCCACGGACGGGGCGGTGGTCGCCACGGCGCCCGCCCAGATCACCCTTTCCTTCTCGGAAGGGGTCGCGATGAACGGCGACTCCATCCGCGTCCTGGATCCGCAGGGCAAGCGCGTCGACACCGGCGAACTGCGCGACCTCTGCAGCGGGAACATCATCCGCTACGGCACCGCCCTGCGCCCGGGCCTGCCCGACGGCACCTACACCGTCGCCTGGCAGGCCATATCCGCGGACAGCCACCCGGTCTCCGGCGCCTTCACCTTCTCCATCGGAGCCCCCTCCGAGACCGCCGTCTCCCTGCCCTCGCGGACGGCGGGCGACGGGCCCGTCGCCGTCGCCTACGGCATCGCGCGCTACGTGGCCTACGCCGGGTTCGCCGTACTCGTCGGCGCCGCCGCCTTCATCCTCCTGTGCTGGCGCCGGGGCGCCGCACAGCGGCCGATGCAGAAGCTGGTCGTACGGGCCTGGGTCGCGCTCACCGTGGCCACCCTGGTGATGCTGCTGCTCCGCAACCCGTACACCGGGTCGGGGAACTTCTCCGATGCTTTCGACCTGGCCGGGCTCAAGGCCGTCCTGGAGACCAAGTCCGGGGCCTCGCTCGTCTCGCGGCTGCTCCTGCTCGGCGCCGCCGCACTCTTCATCACCGTCCTGTTCGGCTCCTATGCCCGGCGGCACGCGTCGAACGGCTCTGACGGCTTGGACCGCTCTGACAGCTCCGACTCCTCCGACTCCTCCGGCGTGTCCGGCGTTTCCGAAGAGGATGCCAAGGGGGAGAGCGACCTCGTCTTCGGGCTCGGCATCGGCGGGACCGTCGTCGCCGGCGGCATCGCCGCCACCTGGGCGCTGTCCGAGCACGCCTCCACCGGTATCCAGCCCGCCCTCGCCATGCCCGTCGACATCCTGCACCTGCTGGCCGTCGCCGCGTGGCTCGGCGGACTCACCGCGCTGCTCGTCGCCCTCCACAAGGTCCCCGGGATCGAGCGCACGGCGATCCGGCGGTTCTCCACCGTCGCCTTCACCAGTGTTCTCGTCCTGGCCGGCACCGGCACCTACCAGGCCTGGCGCCAGGTAGGCAGTTGGTCCGCACTGACCGGAACCGATTACGGGCGACTGCTGCTCATCAAGATCGGCCTCGTCGCCGTCGTCGTCGCCATCGCCTACACCTCCCGGAAGTGGACCTCGCGGCTCGCGGAGGAGCGCACCCTCGATGTTTCACGTGAAACATCGCCCGTGACCGTCGCCCCGGCCGCCACCGCCCACGCCGATGCCGATGCCGACGCCGACGCCGACGCCGCCGACACAGGGACCACCGACACCGACACCGGCACCTCCGACCCCCGGCGGGCCGCACAGCTCGCCCGCCAGAGTGCCGCCCGGCGGACCGCGCGGGAGAAGCAGGCGCGCGACGCCGACCCCGACCGTGCCGGCCTGCGCCGGTCCGTCCTCGCCGAGGCGGGCGTCGCCGTGGTGCTGCTGGCCGTCACCACCATCCTCACCAGCACCGAGCCAGGCCGTGCCGCTGAGCTGGAGGCGGGTCGCGGGTCCACCGCCACCGCCGTTCCCGACCGCGCGGTCAAGGTCACGCTGCCCTTCGACACCGGCGGTCAGAACGGCAAGGGATCGGTCCGGCTCCAGCTGGACCCGGGCCGCGTCGGTGCGAACACGCTCCACGTATGGGCCGAGACCCCCGACGGCAAGCCGCTCGACCTGCCCGAGCTCAAGGTGTCGTTCACCTTGGAGGCCAAGGAGATCGGCCCGCTTCCGGTCCTCCCCGAGCGCGCCGCTCCCGGGCACTGGACCGCATCGGGCGTCCAGCTTCCGCTGGCCGGGGACTGGCGGATCGACGTGACCATCCGCACCTCCGACATCGACCAGACGACCGTCCAGAAGAACGTGAAGATCGGCTGACCAGCGTGACCCAGAACAGCGCACCCACCGCGAGCACCAAGAGCTCCGCGAGCAGCACGGAACTTCCCGGTCTCGAGATCTCCCGGCGACGCCTGCTGGGCACGGTCGGCGCCGCGGGCGCCGCCGGGCTCGCGCTCGGCGCCGCGGGCGGGGCCCTCGTACAGTCCGAGGTGTCCGGGTCCGGGGCGGCGGGCTCCGGCGGCGCTCCCGGCAGCCTCGGTGCCACCCGGGTCGCCTTCCACGGGGATCACCAGGCCGGGATCACCACGCCCCTCCAGGCCAAGGGGCACGTCCTCGCCTTCGACCTGTCGCCCGGCGCCGGGCGGACCGAGGCCGCCGCCCTGATGCGGCGCTGGTCCGATACCGCGCGGCGGCTGACGGCCGGCGAGACCGCACCGGTCGCCGATACCGGCATCGCCCTCGGCTCCGGCCCCTCCTCCCTCACGGTGACCTTCGGCTTCGGCCACTCCTTCTTCGAGCGCACCGGCCTCACCGCGCGCCGCCCCGCCGCCCTCGACCCGCTGCCGGACTTCTCCGCCGACCGGCTCGATGCCAGGCGCAGCGGCGGCGATCTGTGGGTGCAGATCGGTTCCGACGATGCGCTGGTCGCCTTCCACGCGCTGCGCGCCCTGCAGAAGGACGCCGGAGAGGCGGCCCGGCCCCGCTGGCAGATGGACGGCTTCAACCGCTCGCCCGGAGCCACGGCCTCCCCCATGACGGCCCGCAACCTCATGGGCCAGGTCGACGGGACCAACAATCCGAAGCCCACCGAAGCCGACTTCGACCGGCGGATCTTCGTCCAGGGCGCGGTGCCCCCGGAGCACGCCTGGATGGTCGGGGGCTCGTACGCCGTCGTACGCCGCATCCGGATGCTCCTCGACTCCTGGGACCAGCAGTCACTCGCCCAGCAGGAGCAGGTCATCGGCCGTACGAAGGCCACCGGCGCCCCGCTGACCGGAGGCGGCGAGACCACCGCGATGGCCCTCGACAAGATCGGTGCCGACGGAAAGCCGGTCATCCCCTCCAACGCGCACGCCCGTATCTCCGCACCCGCGCAGAACGGCGGGGCGGCCATGCTGCGGCGTCCCTTCTCCTTCCACGACGGGATCGCCGCCGACGGAACCCCCGACGCGGGGCTGCTCTTCATCTGCTGGCAGGCCGACCCGTCCCGCGGTTTCGTCCCCGTCCAGCGCAAGCTCGACCGGGGCGACGCCCTGTCGGCATTCATCCGGCACGAGTCGAGCGGCCTGTACGCGGTGCCGCCCGGCGCGCGCGCCGGGGAGTACGTGGGCCAGCGGCTGCTCGAAGGGTGAACAGCCCGGGTGACGTCCGGGCCCCGGCATTAGGCTGATCACATGTCGGCCACCCGCTTCACCTATCTCGGTCCCGAAGGCACCTTCACCGAAGCCGCCCTTCGCACCCTCCCCGAAGCCGCGACCCGGGAGCTCGTCCCGATGGTCTCGGTCCCGGCCGCCCTGGACGCCGTGCGCAACGGCGAGGCCGCGGCGGCCCTAGTCCCGATCGAGAACTCGGTGGAGGGCGGGGTCACCTCGACCCTGGACGAGCTGGCTGCCGGCGTACCGCTGATGATCTACCGCGAGGTGCTGCTCCCCATCGCGTTCGCGCTGCTGGTGCGGCCCGGGACCCAGCTGTCGGACGTCAAGACCGTCACCGGGCACCCGGTCGCCCAGCCCCAGGTGCGCAACTGGCTGCGGGCGAACCTTCCCGACGCCCTGTGGGAGTCGGCGGCGTCCAATGCCGACGGTGCCCGGCTGGTCCAGGAGGGCCGCTTCGACGCCGCCTTCGCGGGCGAGTTCGCGGCCGCCACCTACGGGCTGGTCCCGCTGGTCACAGAGATCCACGACGCGCAGAACGCGGAGACCCGCTTCGTGCTCGTCGGGCGTCCCGCCCGGCCGGCCGCGCCGACCGGTGCCGACAAGACCTCCGTCGTGCTGTGGATGGGCGACGACCGCCCGGGCGCGCTGCTGGAGCTGCTCCAGGAGTTCGCCGTCCGCGGGGTGAACCTGATGCTGATCCAGTCCCGGCCCACGGGTGCGGGGATCGGCAACTACTGCTTCGCCGTCGACGCCGAGGGGCACATCTCCGACCGCCGGGTCGGCGAGGCGCTCATGGGCCTCAAGCGCACCTGCCCGCAGATCCGGTTCCTCGGCTCCTATCCGCGCGCCGGTGTCGCTCAGGGTGACGTCCTGGCCGCCCGGCCCGGCACCTCCGACGGTGACTTCACGGCGGCCTCGGACTGGCTGACGCGTTGCCTCGACGGGCGCCCCTAACGCTCTGTCCACTGTCCACAGAGTTATCCACAGGGATCCGTGCAGACCTGGGGACAAGTCGACAGAGCAACACGACAAGGTCGACAAATCGGTCGGGTGCCGCAGGTTTCGCGCTGACGAGCGGGAGGTGAACGGCGTCACCCCCGTATCACCGATCAACTCTTTGGGACGAGTCATTCCCACCCGAATGAGTGTGTGAGGGTGGTTTGAACCCTGATTGGGCCCGCTCACTCCACAGCCGGGATTGATCTATTCCTGTGTCCACAGATCTGGCGCACAGCCTGTGGATAAGCCGGTCGCCTGGGGAATTCCTGTGGACAAGGAAGCCCCTTCCCTCCTGCTCAGGGGCTGCCCGATCCCTGCCGCCGTGCCCCTTTTCGGGGAATGGGGCCGGTTTATCAGCTTCCTCGGAAGGGGGGCTTCCGGTCTCCCGGCGGAAGTTTTCCATTCGCGGCAATTAGGACAAAGCGACACGCAGCGTGATATCGGTGCGACCCCCGGAAGCCCGGCCCGGTAGCCTGGAGGGGTGATTGACCTCCGGCTGCTCCGTGAAGACCCTGACCGTGTCCGCGCCTCGCAGCGCGCCCGTGGAGAGGACGTCGCCCTCGTCGACGCACTGCTCTCCGCAGACGAGCGCCGCAGGTCCTCTGGCATGCGATTCGACGAACTCCGCAACGAGCAGAAGACGCTCGGCAAGCTCATCCCCAAGGCCTCTCCGGAGGAGCGGGCCGAGCTGCTGAAGAAGGCCGATCAGCTCAAGCAGGACGTCAAGGCCGCAGAGGCCGAGCAGAACGAGGCGGACGAAGCCGCCAAGCAGCTGCTCCTGCGGCTCGGCAACGTCGTCCACACGGACGTGCCCGTCGGCGGCGAGGAGGACTTCGTCGTCCTCGAGACGCACGGCACCATCCGCGACTTCGGCGCCGAGGGCTTCGAGCCCAAGGACCACCTGGAGCTCGGCGAGTCCCTGGGCGCCATCGACGTCGAGCGCGGCGCCAAGGTGTCCGGCTCGCGCTTCTACTACCTCACCGGCATCGGCGCCCTGCTGGAGCTCGCCCTCGTCAACGCGGCCATCGCCCAGGCCACGGAGGCCGGCTTCACCCCGATGCTGACGCCGGCGCTGGTCCGCCCGCGCGCCATGGAGGGCACCGGCTTCCTCGGTCAGGCCGCGGAGAACGTCTACCACCTGGAGAACGACGACCTCTACCTGGTCGGCACCTCCGAGGTCCCGCTCGCCGCGTACCACATGGACGAGATCATCGACGCGGACAAGCTGCCGCTGCGCTACGCCGGCTTCTCCCCGTGCTTCCGCCGCGAGGCCGGCACGTACGGCAAGGACACCCGCGGCATCTTCCGCGTCCACCAGTTCGACAAGGTCGAGATGTTCTCGTACGTCGCGCCGGAGGAGGCCGAGGCCGAGCACCAGCGGCTCCTGGACTGGGAGAAGCAGTGGCTGACCAGCCTGGAGCTCCCCTTCCAGGTGATCGACGTCGCCACCGGCGACCTGGGCGCCTCCGCCTCCCGCAAGTTCGACTGCGAGGCGTGGATCCCCACCCAGGGCAAGTACCGCGAGCTGACCTCCGCCTCGAACTGTGACGGCTTCCAGGCCCGCCGCCTGTCGATCCGCTACCGCGACGGCAAGAAGACCGCTCCGCTGTCCACCCTGAACGGAACGCTGTGCGCGGTCCCGCGCACGATCGTCGCGATCCTGGAGAACCACCAGCAGGCCGACGGCACGGTCCGGGTTCCCCCGGTGCTCCGGCCCTACCTGGGCGGTCGGGAAATCCTGGAGCCGATCACCAAGTGAGCACGGCCCCGTTCCCGTACAAGCTCGTCGCGACCGACCTCGACGGGACGCTGCTGCGCGGCGACGACACCGTCTCCGAGCGCACCCGTGAGGCACTCCTCGCGGCCACCGCGGCGGGCGCAGCACACATCATCGTCACCGGCCGCGCCGTGCCGTGGACCCGGCACGTCCTCGACGACCTCGGCTACAAGGGCATCGCGGTCTGTGGACAGGGCGCGCAGGTCTACGACGCGGGCGCGCACCGGCTGCTGACCTCGGTGACGCTCGACCGGAAGCTGGCCGCGCTGGCGCTGGAGAAGATCGAGGCCGAGGTGGGTCCGCTGGCGATCGCCGCCAGCCGGGACGGAGTCGAGGGCGAAGTGCTCTTCGGCCCCGGCTACCAGGTCCAGGAGGGCCTTCCCGCGCTCTATCTGGAGGACACCTCCGAAGTCTGGTCCGCTCCCCTGAACAAGCTGTACATCCAGCACCCCGAGCTGGACGAGGACGCCCTCGTCCAGGTGGCCCGCGAGACCGTGGGCAGCCTGGTCGGCATCGTCATGGCCGGTCCGGGTGTCGTGGAGATCCTGCCGCTCGGGCTGAGCAAGGCCACCGGCCTCTCGCTGGCCGCGCGCCGGCTGGGAGTGAAGGCGGCCGACACGATCGCCTTCGGCGACATGCCCAACGACATCCCGATGTTCGGCTGGGCCGCGCACGGAGTGGCCATGGCCAACGCGCACCCGGAGCTCAAGGCGGTGGCGGACGAGGTCACCACCTCCAACGAGGAGGACGGCATCGCCGTGGTCCTCGAGCGTCTGCTGGGCGCCGCGTAACCGAGCGGAGGACGTGGGGAAGGTCCGGAACGGCCCGCGCCGCGAGGCGCGCTCGAAGTGGCTGTTCCGGACCTTCTTGTTGCTCCCCGCACGGCTCACTCTGCCCCCGTCGCACGCCTCGTACCAGTGAATTTCCCTGCGTCAGCCGTGGATCCGGCCCGGGTTCGGGTGCCGGGTCAGCGGCCAGGCGAGGAGGCCGACGGCCAGTGCGATGGCGTGGCCGAAGTCGGTGAAGGTGCCGCCGGATACGAGCGGGAGCCCGAAGAAGGCCACGGAGCCGGCGAGGTAGAGCCAGCGCCAGGGACCGGGCAGGCGGTACGTCAGCACCCCGACGGCGGTCGCGAGTCCGTAGCTGACGCCGATGTCGACGACGTGGACCATGCTGCGCGGGGCGCGGTGGTCCTGGATGGCCATCAGGACCAGTTTCTGGCTGATCAGCGTGGCCGTGATGTGTCCGGTCGCGATGATGAAGAGCCAGCGCAGGGTGCCGAGCCAGCGCTCGACATTGGCCTGGAAGATCTCGAAGAGGACGAAGTAGAGCGGGAGCGAGGCCGGGTCCTCGATCCAGAACGCGCTGCTGAGCAGTGCCCGTAGGGGGTGCCGGGCGAGCTCGTGGATATTGCTGCTGTTGCGGTGGAGCAGGACGTGCTCGAGATGGTCGGGCACGATCACGACCACGATGCTGGTGGCCACGATGATCAGCAGCCAGATGTGGGTGCCGGGCGCGGAGCGTATCCAGGACCGTACTGGCCTGGACGCCTCGGGCTCGGTGTACTCGATCATGCCCCGATGATCTCGCGCAAAGCTGTGCCCCGCCTGGCCGGTGGGCCGGGCGGGGCACTGTTTCACGTGAAACATCCGGTATGGGCGCCCGTGCGGACACCGGTGCGGATGCCGGTGCGGAGGTCCTACTCCTCGCCCGCCAGAGTCAGGCGCCGGAGCCTCTGTCCGGCGTAGAAGGTGGCTCCCACGGTGACCGCGACGAGCAGGATCGCCGCGGTGGGCAGCCCGACGGTGGCGTCCACGTACCCCTCGCCCGCGACCTTCTGCGCGAGGGCCAGCGACCACTGCTGGACGCTGAGGGTCTTGGCGCCGTCGACGAGGCTGCCGAAGAGCGACTCCCAGATCAGGGCGTAGACCAGGCCGAAGACGACCGCGTGCCGGCTGACGGTGCCCAGCAGCAGGAACAGCGCGCTGTAGGCCACCGAGGCGACGAGGGCGGCGACGGTGTAGGCGACGGCGATCTGCTGGCCGTTGCCGTTGAGGATGAAGCCGGCGATCAGGGTGGGGATCGCGGAGAAGACCATGGTGACGGCGATCGCGACGGTCAGCTTCGTCATGATGATCGTCGGACGCTTCACCGGCTTCGAGAGCAGGTAGACGATCGAGCCGTCGTCGATCTCCGGGCCGATGGCACCGGTGCCGGCGATGACGCCGATCAGCGGGACCATCGTGGCCAGGGCGAAGCCGCCGAGGAGGTCGGCGGCGACCTTGTCGTCGAGGCCCGCGAAGGCGCGGACCGCGATGGAGATCGCGATCAGCAGGACGGGCAGCGCGCACAGGATCAGTGCGCGACGGCGGCCGAGCAGGGCCCGGTAGGTGAGCCGGGCAACGGTGGGGTTGTACATGGGTGCCAGCTCCTTCAGGCCGCGACGAGGTAGGAGAAGACCGACTCGAGGGACTCGTCGGAAGGCGAGACCGTCAGCAGCCGGATGCCGTGCTCGCGGGCGACCCGCGGCAGCAGCTCGGTGAAGCGCCCGAAGTCGACGGCCTGGATGCGAAGGGCGCCTTCCTTGAGGTCGACCTCGATCCCGGCGGTGGACGGGTCGGCGATCAGGGCCGCGGCGAGGGCCCGGTCGTCGGAGGAGCGGACGAGGTAGCGGTGCGGGCGGTCCGTCATCAGGCGGCGGATCTTGCGGAAGTCGCCGGAGGCCGCGTGCCGGCCGGCGACCACCACCTCGATGTGGGAGGCGAGCTGTTCGACCTCCTCCAGGATGTGTGAGGAGAAGAGCACGGTCCGGCCGTCATCGCCCATCCGCCGCAGCAGCTCCATGAGCTGCATGCGCTGGCGCGGGTCCATGCCGTTGAACGGCTCGTCGAGCAGGAGCACCGACGGGTCGTGGACCAGGGCGGAGGCCATCTTCACGCGCTGGCGCATGCCCTTGGAGTACGTGGAGATCTTGCGGTCCTGCGCGTACTCCATCTCGACCGTGGCCAGGGCCCGCTGGGCGGCCGCCTCGTCGAGGCCGTGCAGTTCGGCGTTGGCGACGACGAACTCCTTGCCCGTGAGGAAGTCGTACATGGCCTCGCGCTCGGGCACCACGCCGATCTGCTTGTAGACCTGCTCGTTCTGCCAGATCGCGGTGCCGTCGAGGGTGACGGTGCCCGTCGAGGGGGCGAGGAAGCCGCCCATCATGTTGATGAGCGTGGACTTGCCGGCACCGTTGGGGCCGAGCAGGCCGGTGACTCCGGGACCGATGCGCATGGTCACGTCGTTGACGGCGACGACGTTCCCGAACCAGCGGGAGGTGTGGTCGATGTCGATGATGCTCACAGCCCGGCCTTCCGGTAGCGGGCCATCAGGGCGGCGTAGGAGCCGGCGATGAGGCCGAGGATGACGAGCAGGTAGACGAAGCCGGCGGCGCCCGAGGGGCCCTCGCTGCCGGGGAAGCCGGAGTCCGCGCCGAGGAAGGCGGTCTGCAGGCCGTCGATGAGGCTCATCGGGGAGAACAGGCCCAGCCACTCGATGCCACCGGTCGAGCCCGTCTCGTAGGCAATGGCCTGGACGGCGGAGACGGCGCCGTAGGGGATCAGGAGCACGGCGATGATGGCGGCGACGCCGAAGCCGCGGCGCGGGGTGAGCGCGGCCATGACCAGGCCGAGGCCGGAGAAGAGCAGCGACAGCAGCAGTACCGACACCAGTGCCTGCCCGAATCCCTTGGTCTGGTCGGCGAAGTCGAACTTCGCCAGGAGCGAGCCGATCCACATGATCAGCAGCGGGGTCGCCGTGAGGATGAACAGGGCCGAGGCCATGGCGGCGAACTTGGCCACGACGTAGTCGACGCGTTCGATCGGCCGCGAGAAGTACAGCGGCACCGTCTTGAAGCGCAGGTCCCGCGAAACGGACTGCGGTGCCTGGGAAGCCAGGTAGAGGTAGACGATCACCTGGGTGGTCATGGCGTACGTCGTGTACTTGATCGGCAGGGCCGTGGAGCCGGGCACGGTGATGGCGACCGCGACGAGGATCAGCGCGGGGACGCACATCACCGCGAAGAGCAGCATCGGCAGCACCTTGGACTTGGCCGAGCGGCCGAGTCCGTAGGCGCCGCGCAGGGACTGTGCGAACAGCGACTTGCGTGCGTAGGCGCGGCCGAGCCGGGGACCGTCGTAGGACCGGTAGCCGATGTTGTGGATCTGGGTCGAGGTGTCAGGCGCCATCGGAACCGGCTCCCTTCTGCTGGGTGGTGGACTGGGCCTGGGCCATGTTGGCCGCCCACGCGGCGGACTGGGCCGCGGACTGGGCCACGGCCCGGGCGGTGGCCGCGTCGCTGTCGCGGAAGACCTCCGCGATGTGGTGGCGGCGCTGTTCCATGCGGACCAGGCCGATGCCGAGGTCGGCGACCGTGTCGCGGACGGTGTCGTACGTGGCCTCGCCGGTGGCCTCGACGAGGAGGATGTGGCCGGCTCCGGGCAGGCCCTCCTCCTCGCCCGCGTGCAGCGTCACGCCCGCCTCGGTGAGCGCCTTGCGCAGGGCGGCGGTGCCGTCCGGGTGGGCGTCGGAGTCGGTGACCTCGACCGCCAGGGTCGTGGTGGTCTGGGTGAAGTCGCTGGTGGAGCTGGAGCGCAGCAGCTTGCCGCCGTCGACGACCACGACGTGGTCGCAGGTCCGCTCCAGCTCGCCGAGCAGGTGGGAGGTGACCAGGACCGAGATGCCGAAGTCGGTGTAGACCCGGCGGATCAGCCCCAGCATCTCGTCGCGGCCGACCGGGTCGAGGCCGTTGGTGGGCTCGTCGAGGAGCACCAGTTGCGGGTCGTGGACCAGCGCCTGGGCCAGCTTGACGCGCTGCTTCATGCCCGTGGAGTAGCCGCCGATGGGGCGGTAGCGCTCCTCGTACAGCCCCACGTGGCGCAGGGTGTCCGCGGTGCGCTCACGGGCGGCGGTCGGCGGGAGCCCGGACATGCGCGCCATGTGCACGACGAACTCGGTGGCCGAGACGTCGGGGGGCAGGCAGTCGTGTTCGGGCATGTAGCCGACGCGCTCGCGGATCGCGCTGCCATGGGTGGCTACGTCGAGTCCGAGCACGGCGGCGGTGCCCTCGGTGGCGGGGGAGAGTCCCAGCAGAATCTTGATCAGCGTGGACTTGCCGGCTCCGTTGGCGCCCACGAGCCCGGTAACTCCGGGTCCGATGTCCAAGGAGAGCCGGTCGAGGGCGGTCACTCGGGGGTACCGCTTGCTCAGGCTTTCGGTCGCGATGACAGTCACGTGAACGACGTTAGTGGCGTACGGAGCCCGGATCGTCAGACCTGGAGCTCGATCCTTTCTCCGCCTTCAGGACTACGGACCCCGACATAAGGCTGACGTAGGGCTGATGCGTACCGGACAAGTTTGTCCACAGGTCCGTGCACGGGCCTTGACGTGATCTCCGGTCATTGTCACATTCATCAGTGTCAAGTTACGGGCGCGTACGGCTACATGGACGGACGGCTGGCATGGCTGGGGACACCAGGCAACGCACGAAGCGACGCACCACGGAACTCTCCGCCGAGCTGCGCGGGTTCAGGGAGGTGCAGCGCCTCTCCTACGAGTGCGCCGAGGCCGTCGCGGCGCAGCTGCGCCCCGGCGTGACCGAGCGCGAGGCCGCGCGGATGCAGCGCGAGTGGCTGCGCGAGCGCGGGGTGCGGGACTGGTTCCACATGCCGTTCGCGTGGTTCGGGGACCGGACCGCCTTCACGGGCTTCAAGATCCCCCTGCAGTTCTTCCCGACGAACCGGGCCCTGGAGCCGGGGATGCCGTTCATCCTCGACATGGCCCCGGTCTACAAGGGCCACACCGCGGACATCGGGTACTCGGGCAGCCTCGGTCTCAACCCGGTGCAGGACCGGCTCATGTCGGATCTGCAGGCGCACCGCACGCTGATCCTCGACCAGGTGCGCGAGCGCCGCTCCCTGCGCGACATCTACGGGGAGGTGGAGCGGCTGATGATCAGCCAGGGGTACACGAACCGACACCGGGCCTACCCCTTCGGCGTCATCGCGCACAAGATAGACCGGGTCAAGGAGCGGAGCTGGGCACCGACCGCGTTCGGGTTCGGCACCCAGGCCCTGAAGGGGCTGGCCTCCGACGCCCTGCGCGGCCACCGCGAGGGCTGGTCCCCTCTGTGGAGCCCCTACCGCTTCTCCGACCACCCGCCCCAGCCCGGCCTGTGGGCGGTGGAGCCGCACCTGGGTTTCCGGGGCACCGGCGCGAAGTTCGAGGAGATCCTGGTCGTCACCGACTCCCGGGACCCCGAGGAGAGCGCGTACTGGCTGGACGACGATCTGCCGCACGTGCGGCGCTGGGCTGAGGAGAAGACGGCATGAGCGCAATGACGGACGCGGGCCTGGCGGGCGCGCGCGAGCGCTGGGTGAGCACCGGCGGGGTCGAGCTGTGCGTCGTCGAACTCGGCGACGCGGACCGGCCGACCGTGGTCCTGGTGCACGGGTACCCGGACAGCAAGGAGGTCTGGTCCCAGGTCGCCGAGCGGCTGGCCGCCCGGTTCCACGTCGTGCTCTACGACGTACGGGGCCACGGTCGCTCCACCGCCCCGCAGCCGCTGCGCGGCGGGTTCACCCTGGAGAAGCTGACCGACGACTTCCTCGCGGTCGTGGACGCGGTCAGCCCGGACCGCCCGGTGCACCTGGTCGGCCACGACTGGGGCTCCGTACAGGGCTGGGAGTTCGCGACGGTCGCCCGTACCGAGGGCCGGATCGCCTCCTTCACCTCGATGTCGGGGCCCTCCCTCGACCACTTCGGGCACTGGATCAAGAAGCGGATGGCCCGGCCCACCCCGCGCCGGGCGGCCCAGCTGCTGAACCAGGGCGCCAAGTCCTGGTACGTGTACATGCTGCACACCCCCGTGCTGCCGGAACTCGCCTGGCGCGGGCCGCTCGGCAAGCGGTGGCCGAAGCTGCTGGAGCGGCTGGAGAAGGTCCCGGCCGGGGACTATCCGACGGCCTCGCTGCCTTCCGACGCCGCGCACGGCGCCTGGCTCTACCGGGACAACGTCCGGGCCAGGCTGCGCCGGCCGCGCGCCGACGCGTACGCCCACGTACCGGTGCAGCTGATCACCCCCACCGGGGACTCCTTCCTCTCCGAGCGGCTCTACGACGAGCTGGAGCTGTGGGCCCCGGACCTGGTGCGGCGCACCCTGCCGGCCAAGCACTGGGTGCCGCGGACCCGGCCCGACCAGCTGGCCGCGTGGATCACCGAGTTCGTCACCTCCCGGGAGGAGCCCGCCACACGGGCACCGGAGCAGAAGGCTCCGGGCAGGTATGCGGACCGCTTCGGCGGCCAGCTGGTCCTGGTCACCGGAGCCGCCAGCGGCATCGGCCGGGCCACCGCCTTCGCGTTCGCCGAGGCCGGCGCCCGTGTGGTGTGCGTGGACCGGGACGCCGACGGCGCGTCGCGCACCGCCGACATGGCGCGCCTGGTCGGCTCGCCGCAGGCCTGGGGCGAGTGCGTCGACGTCAGCGACGAGCAGGCCATGGAGAAGCTCGCCGCGAAGGTCGCCTCCGAGTACGGGATCGTCGACGTCCTGGTCAACAACGCCGGGGTCGGCCTGTCTGGACCCTTCCTGGACACGACCGCCGAGGACTGGAAGAAGGTCCTCGACGTCAACCTGTGGGGCGTCATCCACGGCTGCCGGCTGTTCGGCAAGCAGATGGCCGAGCGCGGCCAGGGCGGGCACATCGTCAACACCGCCTCCGCCGCCGCCTACCTGCCGTCCAAGACGCTGCCCGCCTACAGCACCTCCAAGGCGGCGGTGCTGATGCTCAGCGAGTGCCTGCGGGCCGAGCTGGCCTCGAAGTCCATCGGGGTGTCGGCGATCTGTCCCGGCATCGTGAACACCAACATCACCGCCACCTCCCGGTTCGCCGGAGTGGACGAGGCCGAGGAGAAGCGGCGCCAGCAGAAGTCCTCCCGGCTCTACGGGCTGCGCAACTTCCCGCCCGAGAAGGTCGCGGACGCGATCCTGCTCGCGGTCGTGAAGAACCAGGCCGTGGTCCCGGTGACCCCCGAGTCCAAGGGCGCCCTGTGGATGTCCCGGTTCGCGCCGGGGACCCTGCGCCGGTTCGCGAAACTGGAGCCCAAGCTGTGAGCGGGGCGGTCGCGGGCAGGGCAGCCCCGTACGCGATCGCACCGCGCCGGGTGGCCTTCGACTGGAAGACCACCCCGCTGCACTGGATACCGGGCGAGCCCACCGCCACCCACGTCGTCAACGTGCTGCACCTGCTGCTGCCCGCCGGCGAGCGATGGTTCGTGAAGGTCTTCAAGGAGGGCCTGCCCCTGGTCACGGACCCGAAGCTGCGCAGCGAGGTGAAGGGGTTCATGGGCCAGGAGGCCACGCACAGCGTGCAGCACTCCTACGTCCTGGACCACCTCGCCGAACAGCGGCTCCCCACGGAGGCGTACACGAAGTACGTGGATTTCCTCTTCGAGAAGCTGCTCGGGGAGACCCCGCCGTTCGGTGCCCCGATCACGGCGCAGGAGTGGCTTCGCTTCCGGCTCTCGCTGGTCGCCGCGATCGAGCAGTTCACGGCGGTCCTCGGCGACTGGGTGCTCGGCGCCGAGGGGCTGGACGCGGCCGGAGCGGACGAGGTCATGCTCGATCTGCTGCGCTGGCACGGTGCGGAGGAGGTGGAGCACCGCTCCGTCGCCTTCGACATGTACCAGCACTGCGGCGGATCGGGCCTGCCCCGTTACGCCCGGCGCATCGAGGGCATGGCCGTGGTCGCACCGGTCCTGGGCTGGCTGTGGATCGCGGGGGCCTCCTACCTCCTGCGCAACGACCCCGAGTTGCGCGGACGGACCCGCTATTCGCTGCGCGAGCACAACCGGGCCGTGGCCAAGGGGCTGCTGCCCACTTGGAGAGAGCTCGGCATGGCCATACCCCGCTACCTGCGGCGGTCGTACCATCCCTCGCAGGAGGGCTCGCTGCGCAGGGCGGTCGAGTACCTCGCGGCATCACCTGCCGCCCGGTCCGCCGCGGGCGCGGTCGGCCGAGCCGCCATGTCGTAGGGAGCCGGGATTGTCCGAGCAGGCAGTAGCCGAGTACCGGATCGAGGATCTGGCGCACCACAGCGGTGCGACCGTCCGCACGATCCGGGCGTACCAAGACCGCGGTCTGCTGCCGAAGCCGGAGCGGCGAGGCCGTTCCAATGTCTACCGGGACACGCATCTGGCGCGGCTGCGCCAGATCGCCGACCTGCTGGACCGCGGGTACACCCTGGCCTCCATCAAGGAACTGCTGGAGGCCTGGGACGCGGGCCGCGGTCTCGGCGGAGTCCTCGGGCTGGTGGCCGAGGTGCACGGGCCGTGGACGGACGAGGAGGCGGCCCGGATAAGCCGGGACGAGCTGAACGAGCGGTTCGGCGGCAAGCCCGACGACGAGGCGGTCGGCGAGGCGTGCGAGCTGGGCGTGCTGGAGCGGATCCCGGGGCGCCCGGACCAGTTCCTCGTACCGTCCCCGCAGGAGCTGTCCGTGGCCGCCGAGCTGTACGCCGCCGGGGTCCCGCTGCCCGCGATCACCGGTCATCTGCGGGAACTGCGCGGGCAGGTGGAACTGATCGCCTCGCGCTTCCTGGAATTCACCACGGAGCACGTCTTCGCCCGGTACCTGGGGGCCGTCCCCCCGACGGACTCCGACGCGGCCGAGGCGGCGACGATGGTACGGAGACTGCGGCCACTGGCCCAGCAGACGGTGGACGCGGAACTGGCGCGGGCGATGCGCCTCTTCGCCACCCGGCACCTGCAGCGGCACCTCGGGGCCGTCGGGACCCCCCAGCCGTCCGGGCCTGCCCCGGTGGCGCTGCCCGCGGAGACCGTGCGGGCGGTGCAGGACCTGGTGGGGCCGGACCATGTGGCGGAGTTCGTCCGGGCCGCCACGGAGCGGGAGTTGCAGGCCCGGACGATGAACGATCTGGCCAGTCGTGGAGGCCGGTAGTGCTCGCTCAGTAGTCCACAGGCCGGATCACGCTTTTGTCTCCGAAACCGGCACAAAGGGCTGTGGACAAGTCCGACCGACCTGTGGGGAACCGCCCCCGGAGGGTCAGCCGACCGCCTGGAACGCGGGCCCGGGTGCGCCGGTTTCGGCCACCGGACCGACGGTGCCGGTGGTGGATGAGGTACCGGTGATGGAGGGGGTGCCGGTGATGGAGGGGGTCGCGGCGGTGGAGGCGGCTGCCCGGCGGGTGCTCCCGTAGAGCAGGCCCGCCAGGACCAGGCCGAGGATTCCGCCGACGAGCTGGGCGGCGACGAACCCCGGCAGCGACTGCGGGGCGATGCCGGTGAAGGAGTCGCTGAAGCTGCGCCCGATGGTGCCGGCCGGGTTCGCGAAGGACCCGGAGGAGGTGAACCAGATCGCGGCGGCGATGTACGCGGCGACCGCGGCCGGGATCAGCTTCGGCCGCCCGATGCGGTCGAGGCCCTGGATCACCAGGACCAGTCCTGCGGTGGCCACGACCTCCCCGACGAGCAGGTGTCCGCCGTCGCGGACCTGGGTGGAGAAGGCTCCGGGGAGGCGGCCGAACATCGCTTCCGCGAGGACGGCCCCGCCTATGGCCCCGGCGGTCTGGGCCGCCACGTAGACCAGGGCCTCCCGGCCTTCGAGTCCTTCGCCGCCGGTGCGCCGCCCCCACCAGGCCGTCAGGGTGACCACCGGGTTGAGGTGTGCGCCCGAGAGCGGCCCGAAGAGCGTGATGATCAGCCCGAGCCCGATGGCCGAGGCGAGCGAGTTGGCGACCAGAGCCACGCCCGTGTCCGAGGTGAGCGCGGCGGCCTGAATTCCTGATCCGATGACGACCACGAGGAGGGCTGCGGTGCCGACGAGCTCGGCGGTCGCACGCCGCGACAGAGACGCACTATTTGTCATACTTTTCTTCCCCTTGAGTGGCAGTTCAGCGGAAAATGTATTCCGTATCTTGGAAACGCGATAGGGGGAGTCCAGGTTCGGGAGAACGGCGAAAAATCGCTGCGCCGGACCCATCCGAGCCGTCACGCTGGGCGAATGGATGACAAGCGCACCGTCAAGGTGTCCAAATACGTCTCGAAACACCTCCGCCATCAGCCGGAACGGATCGGACTGACGCTCGACCCGCAAGGTTGGGTGGAGATCGACGATCTTCTGAGCGCCACGGCCGCCCACGGCTTTCCCATCAGCCGGGCGGAGCTCGACCACGTGGTCGCCGCCAACGACAAACAGCGGTTCGCCGTCGAAGGCAGCCGCATCCGTGCCAGCCAGGGGCACACCGTGCCAGTGGACCTGGGCCTGCCGGAGGCCGAACCGCCCGCGTACCTCTACCACGGCACCGTCGCGGCAGCCCTGGACGCGATCCGCGCCGAGGGACTGCGCCCGATGGCCCGCCACCACGTCCACCTCTCCCCGGACCGGGAGACCGCGACCCGCGTCGGCGCACGCCGCGGCCGGCCGGTCGTCCTCGCCGTGGACGCGGGGGCGATGCGCGCCGCGGGGCACGTCTTTCGGATCAGCGCCAATGGGGTGTGGCTGGCGGACTCCGTGCCGCCGCAATTCCTGCGGTTCCAATAACCCGCAGATGCTCGGGAGACGCACCGGAGAAGCCGGGAAGAAGCCGGGGCGAAGATCCGGAGAAGCCCCACAAGCCCCGGAATTCACCGAAGGATTGTCAGATCATCCCCCTACGCTGTTCCTCACTCCGGGATCTGTGAGGGGGGTACCTCGCGGTCGCCGAACAACCCGTACCAGCACGCGAGGTGACGCCCCATGACGGCGGAAGAAACCCAAGGAACCCACCCGAACACCTTCCAGGTCGATCTGCGCGGTCTGGTCGACCTGCTCTCCCACCACCTCTACTCCAGCCCCCGCGTGTACGTACGCGAGCTCCTCCAGAACGCCGTGGACGCGGTCACCGCCCGCCACGCCCTGGATCCCGAAGCCGAGATCGCCATCCGCCTGTCGGCGACCGGGAACCGGGTGACCATCGAGGACAGCGGCATCGGCCTGACCGCCGACGAGGCCCACTCCCTCCTCGCCACCATCGGACGCAGCTCCAAGCGCGGGGGCCCGCACGGCTTGGAGACCACCCGCCAGGAGTTCCTCGGCCAGTTCGGCATCGGTCTGCTCGCCTGTTTCGTCGTCGCCCGCCAGATCCGCGTGGTCACCCGCTCCGCCCGCGATCCACTGGCCGCGCCCGTCGAATGGCTGGCCACGGACGACGGCTCGTACACCGTCCGCGAGCTGCCCTCCGAGGCCCGCCCGGAGCCCGGCACCACCGTGGTCCTGGAGGCCCGCCCCGGCGCCGAGGAGTGGACCGTCCCGGCCAGGGTCGAGCAACTGGCCCGCGACTACGGCTCCCTGCTGCCCTACGACATCACCTTCGACGACGGCTCCGCCGCCGGACCCCGCCCGGTCACCGACCGGCCGGCCGTCTGGGACCGGTCCTTCCCCACCCCCGCGGCCCGCCGCGTCGCGCTCGCCGGGCACTGCGCGCAGCTCTTCGGTTTCACCCCGCTCGACAGCATCGACCTCGACCTGCCGGTGGCCGGAGTGCGCGGAGTCGCCTACGTCCTCCCCGAGCCGACCAGCCCCGCCCACCGGCCCGGACACCGCGTCCACCTCAAGGGCATGCTGCTGACCGAGAAGGCCGACAACCTGCTGCCCGACTGGGCGTTCTTCGTCCGAGCCGTCCTGGACACCGATACCCTGCGGCCCACCGCCTCCCGCGAGAACCTGTACGACGACGAGACCCTGGCCGCCGTGCGCGAGGCCCTGGGCACCCGCGTCCGCGCCTGGCTCACCGAGCTCGCCGCCAGCGAACCCGAGCGGCTGGCAGCCTTCCTGAGCGTGCACCACCTCGGGGTGAAATCACTCGCACGGCACGACACCGAGCTGCTCGGCCTGATGCTGCCCTGGCTGCCGTTCGAGACCAGCGACGGCTCGATGAACCTGGAGGAGTTCGCCGCCGCGCACACCGAGATCCACTTCACCCGGACCGTGGAGGAGTTCCGCCAGATCGCCCCGATCGCGGCGGCCCACGGCCTCGGAGTCATCAACGCCGGCTACACCTACGACGCCGACCTGCTGGCCCTGCTCCCCGCCGTACGCCCGGAGCTCAAGGTCACCGAGCTCGACGCGGGAGCCGTCACCGAGCGCCTCGATCCGGTCCCGACCTCCGCCGAACTGGCCCTGGCACCCTTCCTGGCCACCGCCCGCACCCGGCTGGAAGCCCAGAGCTGCGACGTGGTCCTGCGCGCCTTCCAGCCCGCCGCCGTCCCCGCGCTCTACCTCGACGACCGCCAGGCCCGTCAGGAGCGCGACCGCACCGCCGCAATGGAGAGCGCCGACTCGCTGTGGAGCGGCATCCTCGGTTCGCTGCGCGGTTCCGCTCCGCGCGCCCGCCTCGTGCTCAACCACAACAACCCGCTCATCCGCCGGATCGCCGCCCTCCCGGACGAGTCCCTGACCGCCACCGCCATCGAATCGCTGTACGGCCAGGCCCTGCTGAGGTCACAGCGGCCGCTGCGCGCGTCCGACACCACCCTGCTCAACCGGGCCTTCCTCGGACTCCTGGAATGGGCGACGCACCCGGTCGGCAGCGCGCACAGCACGGAGAGCACCGGAAGCACCACCGGAGCCGACGGCACCGACAGCCAGGGGGAGCAGAAGTGAGCACGCTGACGCGCGAGGAGATCGAGCGCGGACTGGCCGAGAACCGCCAGGCTCCGGGCGGGACCGCACGCAACGCGCACGCCGAGGCGCTGTCCGCCGCCGCCGAAGCGACCGGGGACCGGCCGCTGTTCCGTGCGGCACTGGACAACCTGATCAATGCCTACCTGTACAGCTCCGAGTCGCCGAAGATGCTCGTGCCCTTCGCGCGGCTGCTCCAGGAGTACGACAAGGACCAGGGCGCCTTCGACGAATGGGACGCCCACTCGCTGTTCTGGCAGTTCAAGTGGATCGCCAGCGCCATCGGCCACTCTCCCGAGATCCCGCTGGATTCGGCCGCCGGCTGGCTGGACGAGATGGAGCGCCGCTACCGGATCGCCGGTTACAGCGAGCGTCCCGTGCGCGAGGCCGAGCTGTGGCTCGCCGACTCGACCGGCGACGACGAGCGGGCGGGACGCGCGTACGCACGCTGGCAGGCCGCCGACCGCGACGACATGAGCGACTGCCACGCCTGCGAACTCAACAGCCAGGGCCAGTACGCCGTGCTGCGCGGTGACGACGCCGAGGCCCTGGGGGTCTGGCAGCCCGTGCTGTCCGGCGAGCAGACCTGCGCCGAGGAGCCCCACCGGGTCCTGGCCGCCTCGCTGCTGCCACTGGTGCGGCTCGGCCGGTTCGACGAGGCACGCTCGGCCCATCTGCGCGGATACCGGCTGGCCCGGGACAAGGAGAGCCTGCTGCCCTCGGTGGGCCGGCACATCGAGTTCTGCGCGCTCACCGGGAACGAGTCCCGCGGCCTGGAGATCCTTGCCGAGCACGCGGCGCACGTGGCCCCGCTCGCCAACCTCTCCGACCGGCTGGCCTTCCACGGCGGAATCCTCGTCCTGCTGCGCCGCCTGACGGAGCTGGGCCACGGCCAGAGCCCCGCCGTCCCCTACGAGGGCAGCCCGCGCACCGTGTCCGAGCTGTACGAGGTGCTGCGCTCGGGCTCGCTCGACATCGCCCGGCGCTTCGACGCGCGCAACGGCTCCAACCGGGTTTCGGAGCGGTTCCTCGCGCGGATCGCCGCGCCCCCGCTGACCGCGGTCCTTCCCCTGGGCGTACGCAGCTCCGCGCTCGCGGCGCTCCCGCAGCCGGGCCCCGCCCCGGTACCCGGGGCGGCGGCCCCGGCCGGGGGCTTCGCGGAACTCGTGGAACGGGCCCGGGAGGCGCGCGAGCTCGGGCATCCCGGCTCGGACGCCCTCTGGGAACAGGTGGCCCTGCGCCCCGAGGCGGCGGCCGGGTCCGATCCGCTGGTCGCCGCCGATGTGGCGGACCACCGGGCCCTGGCGGCGGCCCGGGCCGGGGCCGGCGACGCCGCGGAACTGCTGGCCGGCGTACGCGAGCGCTACCGGGAGCTGGGGCTCGCGGAGCGGGCCGCCCTGGCCGAGCTGCGGCTGGCCACCGTGGCCGCGCAGTCGGGCACCGCTGCGGGAGAGCTGCGCGCACTGCTGGCCGTCGCCCTGCGTGCCGCCGAGGAGCTGGAAGCGGACGAGCCGCTGCGGATCCGGCGGATCGCCCTCGCGGAACTGACCGGGATCCGGGTGGAGTCGTACCTCCGCTCGGTCGAAGCCACGGAGGACCCCGAACACGGGGACGGGCACGGGCACGGGCACGGGGACGGGCACGGGCCGGGCCAGGGACAGGGCCACGGCGAACTGGCGCACGACCTGGCCGCCTTCGCCGATGCCTACGCCGCACACCTGCCCGACCTGGTGGCGGAGGCCGAGGAGATGCTGGGCCGGCTCGCCCTCTCGCAGGGCGACCCCGAACGAGCCGTGGCGCTGCTCGCCGGCTCCGCCGACCGCTCGGTGGCGGCGGCCCGGCCGTGGCTCGCCGTGGACCCGCTCGTGCTGCGGGCCGGCGTGCTGATGTCCCTGGACCGAACGGCGGAGGCCGAGGAGTCGGCCCGCGCCGGTCTGGCTCACGCCGCGGAGGTGACCGACGCCGAGGCGCAGGGCGTCGTACGGCTCACCCTCGCCGACATCCTGCTGGGGCGCGGCGAGGCCGACGCGGAGGCCGCGCGGCACGCCCTGGAGGCGGCGCACTGGTTCGACCAGGCGGGGCTCACCGCCGACGGCGGAGCACAGGCCCGGCTGCTGCTCGCCCGGTGCCACGCTCGTGAGGGCCACACCGTCGAGGCGGCCGAGGTGCTGCAGTCGACGCTGCCGGACCTGCTGGAGCACGGCGAGGGCCAGGCCGTTTCCGCACGGGAGTTCCTGGGAGACCTGCTGCGCGAGCTGCACGATCCCCGGGGCGCGGCCGAGCAGTACCTGTTGGCGGCGGAGCTCGCCGAGGGCTGGGAGGACCCGCGTCCGCAGGCGAACTTCGCCCAGGCCGCCGCCGATCAGCTCTCCGGGGCTCAGCTGGTGCCGGAGGCGGTCGCCGCGTACGAGCGGGCCCTCGAACTGCGCCGGCGGTCGAAGGACGCGCCGGTCGCCGAGGTACGGATCCTGCGGTCGCTGGCCTGGCTGGGGCTGCGCGAAGAGGTCACCGATGCGGGGGTGGCGCGGGCCCGGGCCAGGATGGGCGAGGCGGCCGAGGTACTGACGGCCGCGCTGGAACAGGCTCCGCAGGACCCCGAGGCGCGAGCCGAACTGGCCGAGACCTGGAACCAGCTCGCCCAGGTCCTCGACCGCCGGGTCCGCGCCGACGAGGAGGCGCACGAGGAGGGTGGGGGAGCGGAAGAGCGGGAGGAGAGCGGGGGTTCAGGGCCCGCGGAGCCGCTGGGCGAGGCGGAGCTCGAGGCGCTGCGGCTGGAGGAGATCCTGCTGTGGGAGCGGGCCGCTGCCCTCTACGCGGAGCTCGGCCCGGAGCATCTCCAGGCCCGGTTCCAGTGCGTGAACAACGCCGCCTGGACCGAGCACGAGCTGGGCCGGGCCGAAGCCGGCGCCGCCCGGGTCTCGGCACTGGCGACCGAGGTGCGCGCGCTGCCCGGGGGCGTGGCCCCGGAGTGGCTCCTGGAGAGTGCCGAGCGGACCACGGAACACCTGCTGCGCACCTCGTCCTGAGGCGGGGCGCTGCCGTCACTCCGAACCCGGGGCGACGGCAGCGGACAGCAGGCGGCGGCAGCGGGAGCCATTCAGCTCATCCCGTCTCAGCCCAGCTGTGCGAGCGCCTCGGTGGCGATCTGCTCGAAGACGCCCTGGTCGGCTGCGAAGTCGGAGTCGGGGATCGGCCAGTGGATCACGAGTTCGGTGAAGCCGAGCTCTTGGTGGCGGCCGGCGAAGTCGACGAAGGCCGCCACGGACTCCAGCGGCCGCCCGCGGTCCGGGGTGAAGCCCGTGAGCAGGACCTTGTCCAGCTCGGCCACCTCCCGGCCGGTCTCCGCACACGCCTTGCCGAGCTTCTCGACCTGCCCGCGCAGGGCCTGTACCGACTGCTCCGGGGTTCCCTCGTCGAAGATCTTCGGGTCGCCGGTGGTCACCCAGGCCTGCCCGTACCGCGCGGCGAGCTTCAGGCCGCGCGGGCCGGTCGCGGCGACGGCGAAGGGCAGCCGGGGCCGCTGGACGCACCCGGGGATGTTGAAGGCCTCCTCCGCCGAGTAGAAGGTGCCCCGCTGCGAGACGGAGTCCTCGGTGAGCAGCCGGTCGAGCAGCGGCAGGAACTCCCCGAACCGGTCGGCGCGCTCCTTCGGGGTCCACGGCTGCTCCTGGCCGAGCACGGTGGCGTCGAAGCCGTTGCCGCCGGCGCCGATGCCGAGCGTGATCCGTCCGCCGGAGATGTCGTCGAGGGAGATCAGTTCCTTGGCGAGCGTCACCGGGTGGCGGAAGTTCGGCGAGGTGACGAGCGTGCCGAGGCGCAGCCGCTCCGTAGCGGTCGCGGCGGCCGTGAGCGTCGGCAGAGCGCCGAACCACGGCCCGTTCCGGAAGGTCCGCCAGGAGAGGTGGTCGTAGGTGTAGGCCGCGTGGAACCCCAGTTCCTCGGCCCGCTGCCACGTGGCCCGACCTCCCTCGTGCCAGCGTTCGACGGGCAGGATCACGGTACTCAGGCGCAGACTCATGTCCCCGAGCCTACGTCCGCTCTGGAGCCGGTCGTCGGCATCCCGCCGACACGGCCGATTGGATCCGCGCCGAAGCACGCACCGCCGGATGCTGGGGCGGCGCGCACGCGGGTCCACGTCGTGAGCGGCCCGGAGCCCTCATGTCCCGCTCTGGACCTTGCTGCCCCCCAGGGCCAGCAGCACCGCGGAGTAGGGGCGGGCCGAAGCAGCGGCGCGGCCGGCGCGGGCCAGGGCGTCGGCCACACCGGCCAGGACCTCACCCACCAGCACCGGCTCGCGCTCCGGTTGGGAGGTGCCCGCCCGTTCGCACACCGTGCACAGGGCCATCGCCAGGCTCGCGACCCACCTGGCATGCGAGCCGCCACAGGCGTCGCAGTCCGCCGTGCGGGCTGAAGGGATGAGCACGTCGCCCCCGTATGACGTCGTCGGAACCTGCACCGAGCCGGCAGCGCCATAACGGCAGTCGAACCGGCGAGGAGATCCTTCCACCGCCCACTGACAACCATGTCGCCATGTTTCACGTGAAACAGCGGCCCGAGCCAGGGACGTGATGTTTCACGTGAAACATCGCCGACCCTTGGCATGGGCGAAGATGGAGCCGTGACCTCGGCTCCCCAGCGCCCGGACGGGCCAACCCCCGCGACCCGGCTCATCGCCACCGACCTCGACGGCACCCTGCTGCGCGACGACAAATCCGTCTCGGAGCGCACCGTCGCCGCCCTCGCCGCCGCCGAGGAGGCCGGCATCGCGGTGTTCTTCGTGACCGGACGACCGGCCCGCTGGATGGGTGTGGTCAGCGACCACGTCCAGGGCCACGGCCTGGCCATCTGCGCGAACGGCGCCGCCGTCGTCGACCTGCATGCCATCGACCGGCACGCCCCTGACCGGACCGCCTCCGACCACCGGCCCGCGGGCCGGGAGTTCGTCCAGGTCAGGCCGCTGCCCCGGATCACGGCACTCAAAGTGGTGGAGGCCTTGCGGAGCGCCGCCCCCGGCACCTCCTTCGCCGTCGAGCTGACCACCGGCATCAACTACGAACCGCAGTACCCGCCGTTCTTCCAGGACCCGGGCGCCAATGTCGCCACCGCCGAAGAACTGCTCCATCAGGCCACGGACGACGATTCGGCGCCCGTGCTCAAGGTGCTCGCGCACCACTCCGAGCTGGCTCCGGACGAGTTCCTGGCCCTGGCCCGCTCCGTCGCCGGCGCGTACGCCTCGATCACCCGCTCCAGCCCTACCTCCCTGCTGGAGATCAGCGGCCCGGGGGTCTCCAAGGCGAGCACCCTGGCGCTGTGCTGCGAGGAGCGCGGCATCTCCCCGGCCGAGGTGGTCGCCTTCGGCGATATGCCGAACGACGTGGAGATGCTCGGCTGGGCCGGCACCTCGTACGCGATGGGCAATGCCCATCCGGATGTGATCGCGGCCGCGTCGGGCCGTACGGTCGCCAACAACGAGGACGGCGTCGCCCTGGTGATCGAGCGCATCCTGGCCGAACGGACCGCCCACACCGAGGCGTAGCCGCGAGCCGAGGCGTGACTACAGCGGGGCCTCCCACACCAGGGTGGTCCCGCCGCCCTCCTCACCGAGGCCGGGGCCGTACGAGCTGGACCCGCCGAGCGATTCGGCCCGCCGGCGCAGGTTCCGCAGCCCGCTGCGCCGCCCGCCCTCCGGGATGCCCACCCCGTCGTCGGCCACCTCCAGCCGGACCCCGGGCCGCCCGTCGGCCAGGCTGACGGTCGAGTCCAGCACCACCTCGATCCGGGACGCCTCCGAGTGCCGGAACGCGTTCGACAACGCCTCGCGCAGGGCCGCGATCAGGTTCTTGCCGACGAGTTCGCCGACCACCGCGTCGATCGGTCCGAGGAAGCGGTGTGCGGGCTTGAAGCCCAGCGGCACGGCAGCCATGTTGATCTCCCGCAGCACCCGGGTGCGCAGCCCCGAGGGGGCCTCTGCCGGTCCCTGCTGGAGAGCGAAGATCGCGGTGCGGATCTCCTGGATCGTCACGTCGAGCTCGTCCACGGCCTTGCCGACACCCTCGCGGACCTCCGGGACGATGGAGCGGCGCTGGGCGCCCTCCAGCATCATCCCGGTGGCGAAGAGCCGCTGGATGACCAGGTCGTGCAGGTCGCGGGCGATCCGGTCGCGGTCCTCGAACACCGCGAGGCGCTCCCGGTCCCGCTGCGCCTCCGCCATCATCAGCGCCAGGGCCGCCTGCGAGGCGAACTGCGTGGCCAGGGTCCGCTCCGCCTCGGTGAACGGGCGCTTCCCCCGCGCCCGCGGCGTGACGAGAGCCCCCAGCACCCGGCCTCCGCTCTGCAGCGGAAGCATCATGCAGGCCCCGTACTGGCTGGTCAGGCGGCTGATCATGCGCGGGTCCGAGGCGGCGTCGTCCACGAAGACCGGCTCGCCCTCCAGCAGCCGGGCCACCACCGGGCTTTCGGCAGGGATGACGACGCCGAGGGAGGTCGCCGGGTTCTCCGCGGAGACCGCGACGATCTCCATCCCGCCCTCCTCGGCCGGCAGCATCACGATCCCGGCGGCCGAATCGGCGAGTCGGCGTGCCTGTTCGGCCACGACCGCCAGCGCGTCGTCCGCGTCCCCGCCGGACAGCAGGGCCGTGGTGACGGCGACCGAGCCGTCGATCCAGCGCTCGCGCTGGGTGGCGGCCTCGTAGAGCCGGGCGTTGCCGATGGCGATGCCCGCCTCGGTCGCCAGCACCCGGACCATGTGGACGTCGTAGTCGTTGAACGCGCCGCCGCCGTTCTTCTCCGCCAGGTAGAGGTTCCCGAAGATCTCTCCCTGGACCCGGATCGGAACGCCGAGGAACGTCTTCATCGGCGGGTGATGGGCGGGGAAGCCCGCCGAGCGCGGGTCCTTGGTCAGGTCGGCGAGCTGCACCGTGTCGGGGTGCGAGATCAGCGCGCCGAGCAGGCCGCGCTTCCCGTCCGGGCGGTGCCCGATCTTCTTCGCCACCGCGTCGCTGATGCCGAAGGTGACGAAGTCCGAAAGCCCGCGGCCCTCGGTGTCGACCACGCCGATGGCCGCGTAGCGTGCGTCCGCGAGCTCGGCGGCGGTCTCGCAGATCCGGTCCAGCGTGGAGTGCAGTTCGAGGCCGGTGCCGACCGACCGCATGGCCTCCAGCAGCTGCGGCACCCGGGCCGTGAGCTCGGTGGACAGCCCCTGGAGGCTGCGGGTGGCGGCGGTCGCAGCCTCCATCGGGTCTGCCGATTCCGGCGGGTACTCGGGCGATTCCTGCGACTCCTGCGCTGACATGCCCTTGAGCCTAGTTAGTCCCCTTTAGCGAGGAAAGTCGAGCCTGCCCGGAGCCGCCGGTCAGGCCCGCCTCCCGCTCCCGCTCCAACAGCCGGCGCAGCGGACCGGGGGCCGCCGCCAGCTCCGCGTACGCACCGCGCTGGACCACGGCGCCGCCGTCCAGGATCAGCACCTCGTCGACCTCTTCCAGGCCGGCCAGCCGGTGCGTGATCAGCACGGTGGTGCGGCCCTCGGTCGCGGCGAGAAGGTCCGCGGTCAGCGCGTCGGCGGTGGCCAGGTCGAGGTGCTCGGCCGGCTCGTCCAGGACGAGGACCGGGAAGTCCGCGAGCAACGCCCGCGCCAGGGCGAGACGCTGGCGCTGCCCTCCGGAGATCCGTTCTCCGTGCTCGCCGACCAGCGTGTCCAGCCCGTCCGGGAGCCCCTCGGCCCACTCCAGCAGCCGTGCCGCGCCGAGGGCCTCACGCAGCCGCGCCTCGCTCGCCCCGGGCGCCGCCAGGCGCAGGTTCTCCCGTACCGAGCTGTCGAAGATGTGCGCGTCCTGCGCGCACAGGCCCACGACCCGGCGCACATCGTCCCCGTCGAGGGCGCGAGCTTCGGTCCCGCCCAGGGTGTACGAGCCTTCGTGCTGGTCCAGGAAGCGCAGCAGGACCTGTGCCAGCGTGGTCTTGCCGGCTCCCGAGGGCCCGACAACAGCGATCCGGCGGCCCGCCTCCAGGGTCAGGTCGAGCCCGCTCAGCGCGTCCTTCTCCTGCCCGGGGTGGCGGGCGGCGAGCCCCGTCAGCCGCAGCGGGAAGGGCGAGTCGGGCAGGGCTTCGGGCCGCTCCGGCTCGGTGACGGGAGCGGGCGTGTCGATGACTTCGTAGACCCGCTCCGCGCTGCGCCGGACCCGCTGGCGGTACTGGACGGCCTGCGGAAGCCCGCTGACGGCCTCGAAGGCGGCCAGCGGGGTCAGGACGACCACCGCCATGGCCACCCCGGACAGCCGGCCCCCGGCGACGGCGTTCGCCCCGACGGCGGCCGAGCACACCACGGTCAGCCCGCTCACCAAGGCCGACAGCCCGCTCCCGAGCCCGGTGACGGCAGCCGCGCGGGCCGCGATCCCGGTCAGTGTGCGGTCGCTGTCCTTCGTGGCGGCCTTGCGCCCGCCGAGCGCTCCGGCGACGGTGAGCTCCGCGGTTCCGGTGAGCAGATCCGCCACACGGGTGGCGAGCTCGCCCCGGGCGGGCGCGAGCCTGCGCTCCGTCCGGCGTGCGCAGACCGCGCTGACGAGCGGTACTCCGACACCGGCGGCCAGCAGCCCGACAGCGAGCACCGCCCCGGCCCCGGGCAGCAGCCAGGCGGTGAACGCCACCGAGCCGGTGCCGACGAGCGCCGCGGTACCGACGGGCAGCAGCCAGCGCAGCCAGTAGTCCTGCAGGGCGTCGGCGTCGGCCACCAGCCGGGTCAGCAGATCCCCGCGCCGCTGGGTGCGCAGTCCGGCGGGCGCGATGCGCTCCAGCCGCTGGAACACCGCGACGCGAAGGTCTGCCAGCATCCGCAGGACCGCGTCGTGGGACACCAGCCGCTCCGCGTAGCGGAAGACGGCCCGTCCCATGCCGAAGGCCCGCGTCGCGGTGACGGCCACCATCAGGTACAGCACCGGCGGCTGTTCGGAGGCGCGCGAGATCAGCCATCCGGAGACGGCCATCAGCCCGACGCTGCACCCGACGGCCAGCGCCCCGAGGAACAGCCCGAGCCTGAAACGTCCCTGCCAGGCCTTGGCCACCCCCCGCACCCGCTTGAGCGGATCGCCGCCGGCATCGCCGCCGCCCGAATCGGCACCGGCGCCCGTACCGCCCGTCCGCTCCGGGGCGTCCCCGAGGATCCATTCGCCGGGATCGCGCGGCTCCGTTCCCGGCGCGGCCTGTCCCGCCCGCACGGCGGGATGCAGCACGGCGGGGGAGGGCTCGGCGGTGGAGGGACAGGCGGTGGAGAGACGGGCGGTGGAGAGACGGGCAGGGCCGGCCCCGACCCTCACGACCCGGTCGGCCAGCGCCAGCAGCGCCGGTCGGTGCACCACGAGCAGGACGGTACGCCCGACCGCGAGGCGGCGTACCGCCTCGACCACGGCCGCCTCGGTCTCGCCGTCCAGGGCCGCCGTCGGCTCGTCGAGCAGGAGCACCGGCCGGTCCGCCAGGAACGCCCGCGCCAGCGCGAGACGCTGGCGCTGCCCCGCGGACAGACCGACCCCGCCCTCGCCGAGGAGCGTTTCCGCCCCCCGCGGCAGAGCCCGTACGAACTCCCAGGCCCCCGCGTCCACCAGAGCGGCGGTCACCTCGGCATCGGTGGCGCCGGGCCGCGCAAGCCGTACGTTCTCCGCGATCGTCCCGGCAAACAGGTGCGGCCGCTGCGGCACCCACGCGATCCGCTCCCGCCACTGCTCGGGCGCCAGCCCGGCCAGGTCCGCGTCCCCGACCCGGACCCGGCCGGCAGTCGGCGTCACGAAGCCCAAGAGCACCTGCAGCAGCGTGGACTTGCCCGCGCCGCTCGGCCCGGTGAGGGCCACGCATTCGCCCGGCTCCACGGTCAGCGAGACGGGTCCGGGGGAGTCCTCGCCCCGGCCCTCGTACCGGACGGCCACCCCGTCGAGCTCGATCCGCAGTTCCGAGACCGGAACGGAGGCCGTCCCCCGCGATGCGGTGACCGGGGTCTCCAGCACCTCGAAGATCTCTTCCGCGGCGGCCAGTCCCTCCGCCGCCGCGTGGTACTGCGCTCCGACCTGACGCAGCGGCAGGTACGCCTCGGGCGCCAGGACGAGGATGACCAGCCCGGTGTAGAGGTCCAGCTCCCCGTGGACGAGCCTCATGCCGATGGTCACAGCGACCAGCGCCACCGACAGGGTCGCCAGCAGTTCGAGTGCGAAGGAGGACAGGAACGCGATGCGCAGGGTCCGCATCGTCGCCTGCCGGTAGTCATCGGTGATCTTGCGGATGGACTCCGCCTGCGCCTTCGCGCGACCGAAGACCTTCAAGGTCGGCAGGCCCTCCACCACGTCCAGGAAGTGCCCTGAGAGCCGGGAAAGCAGCCGCCACTGGCGGTCCATCCGGGACTGGGTGGCCATGCCGATCAGGATCATGAACAGGGGGATCAGCGGGAGCGTGACCACGATGATCGCCGCCGACACCCAGTCCTCGGTGACGATCCGCGCGAGCACCGCCACGGGGACGACGATCGCGAGCCCCAGCTGGGGCAGATACTTCGAGAAGTAGTCGTCGAGGGCGTCCACGCCCCTGGTGGCCAGGGCCACCAGGGAGCCCGTCCGCTGTCCGCTCAGCCAGCCGGGTCCGAGGTCCGCCGCCCGCTCCAGCAGCCGGCCGCGCAGTTCCGACTTGACCGCCGCGCTCGCCCGGTGCGCGGCCAGCTCGGTCAGCCAGGCGACCAGACCCCGGCCGAGCGCCACCGCCGCGAGCAGCAGCAGGGGCGTCTGCAGGGCGCCGCCGTCCAGTCCGTCCTCGAAGGCGCCGACCACGATCTCGGCGATCAGCATCGCCTGGCCGACGACCAGCCCCGCCCCGGCGAGCCCGAGGGCCACTACCGCCCCCAGGAAGAGGCGGGTGGACCGGGCGTACCGAAGCAGACGCGGGTCGATCGGTTTCACGTGAAACATCCCCCAGGCAGGAGCAGGCGGAGCGGAGCAGGCAAGGTGCGCGGGGCCGGACTCAGTGCACGTCGACGATGTGCTGCGTGCCGATGCGCTTGCGGAACACCCAGTAGGTCCACGCCTGGTAGAGCACGACGACCGGAGTCGCCACCGCCGCGCACCAGGTCATGATCTTCAGGGTGTACGGGCTGGACGAGGCGTTGGTGACCGTGAGGTTCCAGGCGTCGTCCAGCGAGGACGGCATGACGTTCGGGAACAGCGTCAGGAAGAGCATCGCGACGGCCGCCGCGATGGTGACCCCCGACAGGCCGAAGGACCAGCCCTCCCGGCCCGCGAGGTTGAAGCCGAGGGCACCGACCAGGGCCAGTACCGCCACGGTCATGGCGATCAGGCTCCACCCGTCACCGCGCGAGACCTGGGTCCAGATCAGGAAGACGAGCGCCAGGACGGCGGTCACCGCTCCGAGCCGCGTGGCCAGCTTGCGCGAGCGGTCGCGGATGTCACCGACCGTCTTGAGCGAGGTGAACACCGCGCCGTGGAAGGTGAACAGGGTCAGGGTGACCAGGCCGCCGAGGATCGAGTAGACGTTGAGCAGGTCGAAGAAGTTTCCGACGTACTCCATGTCCTGGTCGATCTTCACTCCGCGCACGATGTTGGCGAAGGCCACTCCCCACAGGAACGCGGGGATCAGCGAGGTCCAGAAAATCGCGTGTTCCCAGTTGGTCTGCCACTTGTCCTCTGGCCGCTT
The DNA here is from genome assembly GCF_042870555.1 of Streptomyces sp. NPDC006487. Lineage (NCBI taxonomy): Bacteria > Bacillati > Actinomycetota > Actinomycetes > Kitasatosporales > Streptomycetaceae > Streptomyces > Streptomyces sp. NPDC006487. The sequence continues at coordinate 299,947 of NZ_JBIAHN010000008.1, read as the reverse complement.
GTGCCGGTACTCGAAGGCGACCCCGCGGATGATGAGGCAGATCAGGATGATCAGGAGCGGCAGGTAGAAGCCGGAGAAGAGGGTGGCGTACCACTCCGGGAAGGCGGCGAAGGTCGCGCCGCCGGCCGTGAGCAGCCAGACCTCGTTGCCGTCCCACACGGGCCCGATCGTGTTGATCAGGACCCGCTTCTCCGTGCGGTTGCGGGCCAGCAGCTTGGTCAGGACGCCGACTCCGAAGTCGAAGCCCTCCAGGAAGAAGTAGCCGATCCACAGAACGGCGATGAGCACGAACCAGACGTCGTGGAGTTGCATGGTGTGGTCTCCTCAGCCTCAGTACGAGAAGGCCATCGGCCGGTCGGGGTTCTTGTCGTCCCCGCCGATCTTGGTCGGCGGGTTGAGGTCGGCCTCGGTGAGCTCGGGCGGGCCTGCCTTGACGTACTTCACGAGGAGCTTGACCTCGATCACGGCGAGCGCGGCGTAGAGCAGTGTGAAGCCGATCATCGAGGTGAGCACCTCGCCCTGGGAGACGTGCGGCGAGACCGCGTCCCTGGTGCGCAGGACCCCGTAGACGACCCAGGGCTGGCGGCCCATCTCGGTGAAGATCCAGCCCCAGGAGTTGGCGATCAGCGGGAAGCCCATGGTCCAGAGCGCGATGATCCAGTACCAGTTCGTGAACTTCGGGCTCAGCGCCTTCTTGAAGAGGACCAGGTGCGGGACCTCTTCTTCACCGGTGCGCAGCCCCGGCGGGAGCATGAACTTCTTGCGGGTCAGCCAGAGCCCCAGCATGCCGACGCCGAGCGACGCCATGCCGAAGCCGATCATCCAGCGGAATCCCCAGTAGGCGACGGGGATGTTGGGCCGGTAGTCACCGGGCCCGAACTTCTCCTGCTCGGCCTTGTTGACGTCGTTGATGCCCGGGACGAACGAGGTGAAGTCGTCGTTGGCCAGGAAGGACAGCAGGCCGGGGATCTCTATGGCGACCGTGTTGTGGCCCTTTTCCACGTCGCCGTAGGCGAAGACGGAGAAGGGTGCCGGTGCCTCGCCGTCCCAGAGCGCCTCGGCGGCGGCCATCTTCATCGGCTGCTGCTTGAACATGACCTTGCCGAGGAGGTCTCCGCTGATGGCGGTTCCCAGACCGGCGATGATCATGACGACCAGGCCGAGTCGCAGCGAGGTCCGCATGACGGGGATGTGCTTCTTGCGGGCGAGGTGGAAGGCCGCGATGCCGACCATGAACGCGCCGCCGACCAGGAAGGCCGCCGTCATGGTGTGGAAGAACTGGGTCAGCGCGGTGTTCTGCGTGAGCACCAGCCAGAAGTCGGTGAGCTCGGCCCGGCCGCGTTCGGGATTCATCCGGTAGCCGACCGGGTGCTGCATCCAGGAGTTCGCCGCGAGGATGAAGTACGCGGACAGGATGGTGCCGATCGAGACCATCCAGATGCAGGCCAGGTGGATCTTCTTCGGCAGCTTGTCCCAGCCGAAGATCCACAGGCCGATGAAGGTGGACTCGAAGAAGAAGGCGATGAGCGCCTCGAAGGCCAGCGGGGCTCCGAAGATGTCACCGACGAACCGCGAGTAGTCGGACCAGTTCATGCCGAACTGGAACTCCTGGACGATGCCCGTGACGACACCCATCGCGATGTTGATCAGGAAGAGCTTGCCCCAGAACTTGGTGGCCCTGAGGTACTTCTCCTTTTCCGAACGCACCCAGGCGGTCTGCAAGATCGCGACGAGCGCGGCCAGCGAGATCGTCAAGGGAACGAAGAGGAAGTGATAGACGGTGGTAATACCGAACTGCCATCGCGCCAGGGTCTCTGGCGCCAAAGCTAGGTCCACGTCGTCGTCTCCTTCGTTTCGCCGTGGTCACAGCCGCAGTTTGCCTCTTGTATCCCACTCAATACGGGAGCAAGCAGGACACGCTTGTGAACGCGTTCACATTCACAAGCATTATGTCGCACTGCTGTCGGCATCCTTCAGGGGGGTCCCCCTAGCGAAGAAATTCAACAGATTGTTGAATGCGACCCATGAAGATTCGATTCCTCTGGCCCGCCGGCCAGCTCACCGCAACGCTCGACGAGACCCCGACCGCCAAGGCGCTCGCCGACGCGCTCCCCATTTCCGCCTCTGCCAACACCTGGGGCGAGGAGGTCTACTTCGACACGGGCGTCTCCGTGGCGCTGGAGCACGACGCCCAGCAGGTCGTCGAGCCCGGCACGGTCGCGTTCTGGACCGAGGGCGACGCACTCGCACTGCCCTACGGCCCGACCCCGATCTCCCGCGGGGGCGAGAGCCGCCTGGCGAGCCCGTGCAACGTCCTCGGCTCGTTCGACGGCGACCCCCGCCTGCTGGCCACCGTCCGCGACGGCGACCCCATCCGCGTGGAACTGGCCTGACCAGCCCCCGGGAGCTCTAGAGCTCCTTGAAGAACGCCTCCGCCGTGTGCAGGAAGAGGTCGTTCGCCTCGGGCTCGCCGATCGTGACCCGCAGGCCCTCGCCCGCGAAGGGTCGGACCACCACGCCGGCCTTCTCGCAGGCCGCCGCGAAGTCGGCGGTCCGCTCCCCGAGCCGCATCCACACGAAGTTGGCCTGCGTCTCGGGCACCACCGTCCAGCCCTGGGCCAGCAGCGTCCCGTAGACCCGGTTGCGCTCGCTCACCAGCGACCCGACGCGGCCCATCAGCTCGTCCTCCGCCCGCAGCGAGGCGACCGCCGCGTCCTGGGCGAGCTGACTGACACCGAAGGGCACCGCGGTCTTGCGCAGCGCCGCGGCCACCGGCTCGTGTGCCACCGCGAAGCCGACGCGCAGGCCGGCGAGCCCGTAGGCCTTGGAGAACGTACGCAGCACGGCGACATTGGGGCGGCCGCGGTAGAGCTCGATGCCGTCCGGGACCTCGACGTCGCGCACGAACTCCTTGTACGCCTCGTCCAGGACGACGAGGACGTCGGAGGGCACCCGGTCCAGGAACCGCTCCAGCTCGGCACGGCGCACCGCGGTACCGGTGGGGTTGTTGGGGTTGCAGACGAAGATCAGACGGGTCCGCTCGGTGATCGCCTCGAACATCGCGTCCAGGTCGTGAACGTCGCCCTCGGCCAGCGGGACCTGGACCGAGGTCGCACCCGAGATCTGAACGATGATCGGATAAGCCTCGAAAGACCGCCAGGCGTAGATGACCTCGTCGCCCGGACCCGCCGTCGACTGGATCAGCGACTGGGCGACCCCGACCGAGCCGGTGCCGGTGGCGATGTGCTCGACCGGGACCCCGAACCGCTCCGCGAGCTCGTTCACCAGGCCGGTGCACGCCATGTCCGGGTACCGGTTGAAGTGGCCGGCCGCCGCGACCACGCTCTCCAGCACCCCAGGCAGGGGCGGGTACGGGTTCTCGTTCGAGGACAGCTTGAAAGCCACCGGACCGCCCGCTGCCGCGGGCTTTCCGGGCTTGTAGGTGGGGATGCCGTCCAGCTCGGCGCGCAGCTTCGGGCTCTTCTCGCTCACCGCAGGTCCTCCTCGACCGTCCCGTACGACGTCGCCGTCGACTCAATACTCCTCACCTTATGAGGATTCCGTCCATCCGAGAACGGCAGGCGCCTGGAATGCGGGAGAGCGCACGCATATATGCGTGCGCCGGTGGCCTGCGCCGTGGCGCGCGTCCCTCGTACAGGTGAGTTGAGTAGAGCCCGAGAGCGCACCGTTTTGGCATGCACGGTCCCGTCGACAAGGACACCAGACACTCATCACCACCAAGCACCTCTATTTCCAAGGTCATTGGGGGTGGCGAACCATGCAGAATCGTGCCTGTCAACGCGTGCATATGCATCCGGACCGCCCTGCCCACCGAGCCCTACTATCGGCTCGCCATGACAGCAGCAGGGAAGCATCAGGTGAGCCGGACCGAGACCACCCGGCGGGCCGCCGGCCGACAAGGCCGGGCCGGCATCAGGGACGTGGCCGCCGCGGCGGGCGTCTCGATCACGACCGTCTCCGACGCCCTCAACGGGAAGGGACGGCTGCCGGACGCCACCCGCCGCCACGTTCGCGAGGTTGCAGACCGGCTGGGCTACCGCCCTTCCGCGGCGGCCCGCACCCTCCGTACCGGCAAGTCGGGCCTCATCGGCCTGACCGTGACGACGTACGGGGATGAACCTTTCACCTTCACCGAATTCGCGTACTTCGCCGAGATGGCACGGGCCGCCACCTCCGCCGCGCTCGCTCGCGGCTACGCCCTCGTCATCCTCCCCGCCACCTCCCGACACGACGTCTGGTCCAACGTGGCCCTCGACGGCACCGTCGTCATCGACCCCTCCGACCACGATCCCGTCGTCACCGAACTGGTCCGCCAGGGCCTCCCCGTCGTCTCCGACGGACGCCCTGCCGGCTCACTCCCCGTCACCGCCTGGGTCGACAACGACCACGAGGCAGCCGTACTGGGCCTCCTCGACCACCTCGCCGCCGCCGGAGCCCGCCGCATCGGGCTGCTGACCGGCACCACCACCGACACCTACACCCGGCTCTCCACCACGGCCTACCTGCGCTGGTGCGAGCGCGTGGGCCAGGACCCCGTCTACGAGTCCTATCCCGCCCACGATCCGTGCGCCGGCGCCGTCGCCGCCGACCGGCTGCTCGCCCGGCCCGACCGGCCCGACGCCGTCTACGGTCTGTTCGACCCCAACGGGACCGACCTGCTCGCCGCCGCCCGGCGCTACGGCCTGCGCGTTCCCGAGGATCTGCTGCTCGTGTGCTGCAGCGAATCCACCGTGTACGCCAACACCGAACCGCCCATCACCACCCTGTCCCTCAAACCGCGCCGCATCGGCACCGCCGTCGTCCAGCTGCTCATCGACGCCATCGAGGGCGTCGACACGGGCGGACCCGTCGAGCAGGTCATCCCGACCGAGCTGATCATCCGTACCTCGTCCCAGCGCAGGCAGCCCCGTACGACCGTCAGCCCGCCCCGATCCCCGGCACAGGACTGACCACCACGCAGGCCCAACGGCGGGGCCTGAGGCCCCGCCTGGGATTTCAGCAACACCGATATCGGGAGAAACCGGTAGGAAGGGCCAGCTCCGCCCAGGATTCACCACCCCTGGTGCGTCACAGAGCGCGAGCTGCATTCCTATGATGGGCGCACGACATCACGGACCCTCCGCCCCCGAGGCGGGTGGGTCCGCAGGTGTACGGCAGCGCGACGGTGGTGGAGGGGTCGATGACTCAGGGGGCCGGTCAGGGACCCGCGGTGCGGACGGACACCGAGCGGGACTTCCGGTTGCCGGTCGCCGAACCCGCCTCGCATACCGTCCCCCAGGGGGCAACAACGGCCGGATCGGGCGGCCCCACGGGGCTCGGGGCGGATGCCCCCGTCTACGGCGAGTACCCCGCGTACTACGACGCTGTCCCGGCCCCCGTCCCCGCGCAGCACGGGTACGGCCACGAAGCCCCGTACGGCGCCGCCGGCACCCTCGCCGGGCCCGGCCGTCCGATGGGCCACGTCTCCGAGGACAGCGACCCCGAGGGGTACACCCCGACGCAGCGCGACCTCCCCGTCATCGGACGCGGCGCCCTCGGTGGCCCCGGCGACACCGTCCAGATCCAGTACGTCCCCCAGGAGAGCCCGGGCGACGGCCCCGGCCCGCTCTACGTCGTCGGCGACGTCCACGGCTACATCGACGAACTCGTCGCCGAACTGCAGTTCCAGGGACTCATCGACGCCGACCGCAACTGGTCCGCCGGAAACGCCCGGCTCTGGTTCCTCGGCGACTTCACCGACCGCGGCCCCGACGGCATCGGGGTCATCGACCTCGTCATGCGGCTCTCCGCCGAAGCCGCCGCCGCGGGCGGCTACTGCAAGGCCCTCATGGGCAACCACGAGCTGCTGCTCATCGGCGCCAAGCGGTTCGGGGACACCCCCGTCGTCTCCGGCGCCGGCACCGCCACCTTCCAGGCCGCCTGGCTCCTCAACGGCGGCCAGCGCACCGACATGGACCGGCTGCAGGACGTCCATCTCCAGTGGATGTCCCGGCTGGACGCGGCGGTCCTGGTGGAGGACCACCTCCTCCTCCACTCCGACACCACCGCCTACCTCGACTACGGCGACTCGGTCGAGGACGTCAACGACACCATCCACGAGCTGCTCAACCGCAACGACGCCGACATCACCTGGGACCTGTTCCGCAAGTTCACCAAGCGCTTCGCCTTCCGCGACGAGGAGACCGGCCCCCAGGCCGTACGCGAGCTCATCGGCACCTACGGCGGCAGTCGCGTCGTGCACGGCCACAGCCCCATCCCGTACCTGCTGGGCGAGGTGGGCACCGAGGACGGCGATGGGGCGCACGGTCCCGAGGCCGTCGTCGGCCCCCACGTCTACGCGGAAGGCCTGGCCATCGCCATGGACGGTGGCGTGACGATGGCGGGGAAACTGCTCGTCGTGCAACTCCCGCTGAACGACTGAGGCCTTCCGGAGCTGGGTATTTCCGGAAAGCCCCTGTCGACGTACGGCGTGGGCGCTCTACCATCGCTCTATCCGTAGCAGGCTCTCCTCCGTTTGTGCCGGTGCCCCGTTCTACGCGGGCAAACCGGTCCCCACGGAGCATCGGGGGATGCACATGACCAGCGCTCCGCACCTGCTCACCGAAGACCGACCGGAGTTCGATCGGCTCCTCGACGAGGCGCTGCGCACGGCGAACGCACGGCCCGAACTCGCCGCCCTCGGCGAACGGCTGAACGCCGAACAGCTGCGCACCATGGCCATGGGGGCCACCTCACTGCTGACGGCCGCGGCCGCGGCCGAGTACGACCACTACGTGAAGGTCCGCAAGGAACGGCAGGACGAGATCCTGTCCACCCCCGGAACGACGGGGGAGGAGGACGACGGTCAGGGCGGTGGCGCGGGCGTCAGCGCCGTGGTCGCGGTCCTCGCACCGGTCCTGGCCGGCACCGCCATGCTGATCTTCCTGCTGGTGGGCTACATCCTGAAGATGATCGACCCCGAGCCGGCCTTCGCCGACACGATGCTGACGGCCGGCTGGCTCTTCGGCGGACTCACCGCCGCCGCACTGCTCTTCGCCGTGATCGGGCTGCTCGTGACGGCCGTCCGCAACAGTTCCACGGAGGTGGCGGCCGACGAGACGGAGACGGTACCCGACGAGGTGGCACGGGCCCGTGAGGCCTGGCGCAACGCCCTGCTGGAGCGGGGCATCGTGCCGTTCCTCCGGGACGCGCTGGCCGATCCCAGCGCGGGGGCCGGCTTCCCGGCCCCCAGAAAGCCAGGAGCCGGGCGCATCCCCAACCTGGGATACACCCGGCCCGATTTCACCAGTCCGGGGGCCCCGGCGCAGGGGCCCCGTCCCGGCTACTCGTCTCCGGACTTCACCAGCCCGGACTTCGGCGGCCCGGAACCCGAGCCGGAGTAGACCACCCGCTACTTGACCACCATGGGGTTGATGTTGCGGTCTTCCCTGCTCAGAGCCTTGTGAGCGAACCGGGCCAGCCCGTTCGCACCCGGGGTGGGCTGAGGGCTGGCGGCCGCCCACACTCCGGTGCAGACGAGTGCGTCCGGGGTGCCGGTGTCGATGTCACAGGAAGTCTCGTAGACGAGGCCACCCGTCGTCAGCACCTCGACGTTGACGATGTTGGCCTGCTCCGAGATCGACACCGCACAGGCGTCCTCGGGGTAGGTGTCCCCTGTGGTGGTCAGGTCGTACCAGCGCCAGGCGGTCACCGTGGGCTGCAGGTCGCGGATGCCGGCGTAGGTGACGCCGGCCGAGAGCACGGCCTTGACCTCGCGGGCAGCCGAAGGCCGGTGGGCGTCGACGTCGTAACACACGCCGCTGGCTCCCCGCGGACCCGTCGGACCGGTCGGACCCGTCAGACCGTCGGTGCCCGCCGCACCCGTCGGACCGGTCGGACCGGTCAGACCATTGGTGCCCGCCGCACCCGTCGGGCCCGTCGGACCCGTCAGACCATTGGTGCCCGCCGCACCCGTCGGACCGGTCGGGCCGGTGTAGCCCCGCGGACCCGTCGGGCCGGTGGCTCCGGTCGCGCCCCGCGCGCCCGTCGGCCCCGTGTTGCCCTTGGGGCCACGCGGACCCCTCGGACCCGTCGGACCCACCTTGCACTTGTCGTCACCGTGTACGAGCTGTCCTGCCTCGAGCGCCGCCTCCTGAGTCCGGGTGTCCGGTCTGTTGTGGCCCGACTTGCAGGGGTCCCCGTTGACCGGAGCCGAGACCAGGCCCACCGCCGGGGACGCCATACCCGCGAGCACCAGCGCCACCGAGGCGAGCGTGCCTCCCGTGAGCCAGGCGGTCCGTCGGGGCAGGGGCCCCAGGTAGTTGCGGGCCTTCTTCTCAGAACTCATCTACCGCTCCTCGCACACACCAGATGGATCGGATCTGCGAAGTCCGGAAATACGACCGGACTCCGCGGGCCATCCTGAAGAGTCCGTCTCGGCGACACGGACCGGCGCGCCCGGAGGTCAGCGGAACGGCGCAGTGGACACGGCCACTTGGCGGTCCGCCGCGCGGCCAGTCGGGTTCGCGCTCCGACGCCCCGGCGTGCCTCACCCGCCCGGCCGAGGGCCGTCCCTAGGGTCAGCGGCCGTGAAGCCGACCATTTGCCTCTGCATGATCGTGAAGAACGAGGCCGCTGTCATCGAGCGCTGCCTCGATTCCGTACGGGACCTCATCGACACCTGGGTCATCTCCGACACCGGTTCCACCGACGGCACCCAGGACCTCATCCGCGCGGCCCTGAACGGAATCCCGGGAGAGCTCCACGAGGAGCCCTGGACGAACTTCGGGCACAACCGGAGCCTCAACATCGGCCATGCCCGTGGCAAGGCCGACTATCTGCTGCTCCTCGACGCCGACCTCGTCCTGCGCCGCAACGGCCCACTGCCCCCGCTCACCGCGGATTCGTACATGCTGCGCCACGAGGGCGCGCTGGAGTACCGGATCAAGCGCCTGGTCCGCGGTGACTTCCCCTGGCGGTACGAGGGGGTCACCCACGAGTACCTCACCTGCGACCGCCCCGACGAGAACGACCAGCGACCCGGGATCCAGGAAAACCTGGATGCGCTGGTGATCGAGGACTACGCCGACGGCGGCTCCCGGCACGACAAGTTCGAACGGGACGCCCGTCTACTCGGCGCCGAGCTCCAGCGGGACCCGTCGAACCCCCGCACCGTCTTCTACCTCGCCCAGACGATGCGCGACATGGGCGACACGGCGGAGGCCGTCCGGCTCTACGAGCTTCGTGCGGCCATGGGTGGATGGGAGGAGGAGATCTACTACGCCCTGCTCCAGGTCGGCATCCTGAACGGGGAGTCGGGAGACCACCCCGCCGCGCTGGACGCCCTGACCCGCGCCTGGGAATCCCGGCCGGCCCGACTGGAAGCCTGCTACGAACTCGCCTCCAGGCTGCGCCTCCTGGGCCGCCACCACACCGCGCACGCGATCACCGGGGCGGTGCTGGACCGGCCGGTCCCCGAGGACCTTCTCTTCGTCCAGCCCTGGGTCTACCGGTGGGGGCTGCTCTTCGAGCACTCCATCACCGCGTACTGGGTGGGAGACATGAACACCTCACTACGGGCCTGCGACCGTCTGCTCGCCCTGCCCGACCTGCCCGAGTCCTATCGCCGCCAGACCGAAGCCAACCGCGGCTTCGCCGCGAGCCATGTTTCACGTGAAACATCGATCCCTGTTTCACGTGAAACATCGCAGCGCTCGCCCGCCTGACACGGCGGCCCGTGACTCCCCCCGGGTCACGGGTCGCCGAGCGGCGATGTACCGATCTGTCCGGCGTCAGTCGGCCAGGGGCAGGTACACGCGGTTGCCCGCGGCCGCGAACTCGGCGGACTTCTCCGCCATGCCCGCCTCGATCTCCTCGGCGCCCAGGTCGCCACCGTGCTGGCGGCGGATGTCCTGGGAGATCTTCATCGAGCAGAACTTCGGACCGCACATGGAGCAGAAGTGCGCGGTCTTGGCCGGCTCGGCCGGGAGGGTCTCGTCGTGGAACTCACGGGCCGTGTCCGGGTCGAGGGCCAGGTTGAACTGGTCCTCCCAGCGGAACTCGAACCGCGCGTCCGACAGGGCGTCGTCCCATTCCTGGGCACCCGGGTGACCCTTGGCCAGGTCCGCCGCGTGGGCCGCGATCTTGTACGTGATGACACCGGTCTTCACGTCGTCGCGGTTCGGCAGGCCCAGGTGCTCCTTGGGCGTGACGTAGCAGAGCATCGCGGTACCCCACCAGGCGATCATCGCGGCGCCGATGCCCGAGGTGATGTGGTCGTACGCGGGCGCGACATCGGTGGTCAGCGGGCCGAGCGTGTAGAACGGCGCCTCCTCGCAGATCTCCTGCTGAAGGTCGATGTTCTCCTTGATCTTGTGCATCGGGACGTGCCCGGGGCCCTCGATCATCGTCTGCACGTTGTACCGCTTGGCGATCGTGTTCAGCTCGCCCAGCGTCTTCAGCTCCGCGAACTGCGCCGCGTCGTTGGCGTCCGCGATGGAACCGGGGCGCAGGCCGTCACCCAGGGAGTACGTCACGTCGTACGCCGCGAGGATCTCGCAGAGCTCCTCGAAGTTCGTGTAGAGGAAGTTCTCCTTGTGGTGCGCCAGGCACCAGGCGGCCATGATCGAACCGCCGCGCGAGACGATGCCGGTCTTGCGGCGCGCGGTCAGCGGCACGTACGACAGCAGCACGCCGGCGTGGACCGTCATGTAGTCGACGCCCTGCTCGGCCTGCTCGATGACCGTGTCCTTGTAGATCTCCCAGGTCAGGTCCTCGGCTCGGCCATCGACCTTTTCCAGCGCCTGGTACAGCGGCACGGTGCCGATCGGCACGGGGGAGTTGCGCAGCACCCACTCGCGGGTGGTGTGGATGTTGCGGCCCGTCGAGAGGTCCATGACCGTGTCGGCGCCCCACTTGGTCGCCCAGGTCATCTTGTCCACCTCCTCTTCGATCGAGGAGGTGACGGCGGAGTTGCCGATGTTGGCGTTGACCTTCACCAGGAACCGCTTGCCGATGATCATCGGCTCGATCTCGGGGTGGTTCACGTTGACCGGCATGACCGCGCGACCTGCGGCGATCTCCTCGCGGACGACCTCGGGGGAGACGTTCTCACGGATCGCGACGTACTCCATCTCCGGGGTGATCTCGCCCCGGCGGGCGTACGCGAGCTGGGTGACCGCGGCGCCGCCACGGCCACGGCGGGGCTGGCGCGGACGACCCGGGAAGACCGCGTCGAGGTTCTTGAGGCCACCGCGCGGCGAGGTGTGCTTGATGCCGTCGTCCTCGGGGCGCACGGGGCGGCCCGCGTACTCCTCGGTGTCCCCGCGGCTGATGATCCAGTTCTCGCGCAGCGGCGGCAGGCCGCGGCGCACGTCGGTCTCGATCTGCGGGTCGGTGTACGGCCCGGACGTGTCGTAGAGCGTCACGTCCTTGCCGTTGGTGAGGTGGACCTGGCGGACCGGCACCCGGATGTCGGGGCGGGAGCCCGCCACGTATCCCTTGTGCCAGCCAGGCTGGCGCTCGGTCTGGCCATCGGCGTCCTGGCTGACGGCAGGCGTGCGTGCGTCCTGAATGGTCATGAGACCTAATCTCCCTACGCCGGCATTACCCGGTAACAGGTTCGGCGGTCGACGCAGCCTCCTCCCGTACGCATATTCGAATGCGAACGGTGATCAGCGCCCTCTCAGCCCGGTGCTCCGAGCTCCCGCGTTGTGCAAAGTAGCCCCCACGCTAGCGTCATGTGTGGCGTGCTGAACAGTGGGCCCCCTCATCTGTTGCGATGATCAGTCAGTGACGTCCTCGCCGCAGCCCCCCACCGAGCCCACGGATCCCGCTGGTCACGCCGGCCACTCAGGCCATGCGCACGCGGACCCCGGTCACTCGCCCGACCGGTCTCCCGGGCACTCCCACGGCCATTCGCACAGCCATGGCCCGGCGGCCCCCGTCTCGAAGCACCTGCGCAAGGTGATCGCGGCCGTTCTGATCCCCTTCGCCGCCGCGGTCGTGATCGGCATGGCGGTGCTCTGGCCCGGTGGGGCCCCGGCCCACGAGCGCACCGGGGTCGGGTTCGACCGGCAGACCCAGCAGGGCACGGTCGTCGCGCTCCAGCACGTCGACTGCAAATCCGTGAACGCCGCGCAGGTGCCGGCCACCGGCGACACCTCGACCCCCGAGGGGCGCGAGGCACTCGCCGCTCAGACCGGCGAGTGCAAGAAGGCCACCATCAGGGTCGGCAGCGGCCCCGACAAGGGCCGCGAGTTCGTCGAGATCGTCCAGCCGGGCGCACCACGACAGTTGACGGACGGCCAGGGCGTGGTGGTCGCGTACGCCCCGGACGCACCGCAGGATCTCCAGTACTCCGTGATCGACGTGAACCGCAAGCTGCCGATGGCCGTGCTCGCGGGCATCTTCGCCCTCGCGGTGGTCCTCGTCGGGCGGATGCGAGGGCTGTTCGCACTCATCGCACTCGCCGTCAGCTTCGCGGTGCTGACCTTCTTCATCCTCCCCGCGATCCTGCAGGGGTCGAATCCGCTGGTCGTCGCCGTGGTCGGGGCCAGCGCGATCATGCTGATCGCGCTCTACATGTGCCACGGACTGACGGCCCGCACCTCGGTCGCGGTCCTCGGCACCCTCGTCTCGCTGCTGCTGATCGGCCTGCTGGGCTCGCTGTTCATCGACTGGGCCGTCCTCAGTGGCAACACGGACGACAACACCGGGCTGATCCACGGGCTCTACCCGAACATCGACATGAGCGGTTTGCTGCTTGCGGGTGTCATCATCGGATCGCTCGGCGTGCTCGACGACGTGACCGTCACTCAGACCTCGGCGGTCTGGGAACTCCACCAGGCGGACCCGTCGATGGGCCCGCGCGGGCTCTACCGGGCGGGCATCCGCATCGGGCGCGACCACATCGCATCGGTGGTGAACACCCTGGTACTGGCCTACGCGGGTGCGGCGCTGCCCCTGCTCCTCCTGTTCTCGATCGCGAACAGCAGTATGGGTTCGGTGGCCAACAGCGAGCTGGTCGCGGAGGAGATCGTACGGACCCTCGTGGGCTCGATCGGACTGGTCGCCTCGGTACCCGTGACCACGGCGCTGGCCGCGCTGGTGGTGTCCGCGGACCGCGCGGAATCCCCGGCGGCCACAGCGGCCTCGGGGCCGCTCCGCGGCGGCCGGGGTCGGCGGCGCAAGCGCTGAAAGGCGGACCGGCGGGCGCGACCGGTCAGTTCGCGCGCACGGCCGGTCGTGAAGAACGGCAAGGTGGAGCGCTCAGCGCGTCGGCACGCTGAGCCCTGGTGCGTGAATCCGGTGATGCAAGTGATGCAAATGAATCAGGTCGTGCGGTGATGCGGTGATGCGTGCCGGGCCACCCTGGTCAGCAGGTGTCCGGCCGGGCTTCGGTCAGCCCGCGTTCTGCTCGTTCTGCTGCGACTCCGCGAGGATCTTGTCGAGCGCCTCGTCGAGGTTCTCCTCGAAGTCCCCGAGGTTGCGCTCCTGGCCGAGCGGGACGATCCGGTCGGTGCGGTCGAGGAATGCCACGAGTGGCGCCGCGCTCGCACGGAAGAGTGCCCGGTCTGCGCCTACTTGCAGCCGGATGTGGACATCGGACAGCTCCTCCGGATCGGTCGGGGCGATGTGGACATCGCCGTCACCGCACGGCTTGTTGATGCCGTCCAGAAGGAGCTCCCGGCCGAACGCCCAGGTGACGGGCGCATCTCCGGGAAGGTGGAAGGTCAGGCGGACTGCGTAGGGGTCACGAGCGTCGTACCGGAGTTCCACCGGGATCCGGAACGAGAGCTCCTCGGAAACGAGGAAACTCATCATGACCTCTGCCTGTACCGACTCGCGCATTGCCTACCCCGCTGTAGTGGAAGTGGCCAGGAATGATCCCCCAAGGCCCTCTTGACAAGAGTGGTGGAAGCGCTTGCAGATCACAAGGAGTGAGTTTTCAGATACTGATAGAGAACGAGAGGGTGCTCAACAGCGCGCCTACTTCACTCCGTAGCCGATCGACCGCATACAGCAATCGGTGTTCCTGGTGCAGAGGGAGAGAAATCGCCATGGTCGCGGCGGTGTCGCCGGCCGTGATGGGGATGGCCGCGCACACCGTTCCCAGGGCGTACTCCTGCCGCTCGGTCACCGGCTGCATCCGCTCCATGGAGCCGATCCGCTGCTCCAGAGCCCGTTGATCCCGCACGGTGTAGGGGGTGACGGCCTCGACCGGGTGACGGTCGTAGTACTCCTTGCGCGCCTTCTCGTCGAGCTGGCCGAGCAGGCACTGCCCGATGGCGTGCGCGTGGCCGGTCTCGCGGAAATCGGCCCACTCTTCACAGGCCGGGTTCGCCGGGGTGTCCGAAACACCCACGACCTCGATTTCACCCTCGCGGTAGACGGCGAAGTAGACGGGGGCCCCGACCGCGTCGCGGAAGTGCGCGAGGGAGTCGAGGATCATGCTGCGACGTTTCTGCTGAAGCCCGCCACCGGCCAGACGGCCCGCTGCGTCCCCCAGGACGAAGACCCCGCTCTCCCGTCGCAGATAGCCCTCGTGCGTCAGGGTGCGCAGCAGGTGGTACGCGGTGGGAAGCGGGAGCCCGGCCTCGCGCGCCAGTTGTTTCGCCGGGGCTCCCTCGCTATGGGAACCCACCGCTTCGAGCAGCCTCAGTGCGCGCTGCACCGAACCGATCAGAGTCGGCACACCGGCATTGTGAACCGAAGACAAAGCTCACCCCCAGGCGTGGCGGCGAGCCTTGGGGGGGCCCGCCCTGCGGGGGCCGCCCCCGCGTGTGCCGTGACTCCTGGGGGTCGTGCTCGGTGGCTGTAACAAAGAACCGCAGGTCAGAGCGGCAGTACCGGCGTTCGGTGCCCAGGGAACGGCACAGATTGCCACTCTATCCGCCGATTCCCGGGCTGAGAGCGGTTTAGCGCTTCACGTTCCCTCAGCTGGGTTAATCCCACTGTGACCCTGGTTGTGCCAGTTCTACCACTCTCCGGCGGAGGACTTCGTCTCGTTGCCCTTGAACTTCCTGACGACGAAGATCAGGCCTCCGACGAGGGCCACGAGGAGCAGCGCCTTGAACAGGAAGCCGATCACTGCACCGATGATGCTGGTGATCACACCACCGAAGACGAACAGCACCAGCAGTGGAACGGCGACCCACTTGACCCACCAGGGCATGCCCTCGAATATCCCTCGGATGCCTTCCATGTCCTCGACCTCTTCTTCCTAGTCCGTCTAGCCGGTAACTCCTGCTCTCGATGCTAGGAGGCCACGGCCGCCGGCGGGGGCCCGCGAGCCCCCGTAGTCCCCTGACCCGACCCCTAGGGGAACGGGGCCCCGGACCCTCAGCCCCCGGGCCCGTTCACCCTTCCGGCGGAGAGAAGACGACCATTACCTTCAGGTTCTCGGTGATGTGGTGGAACTTGTGCGGCACCCCGGCCGGCACGTAGACCACGCTCCCGTTGGCGACCGTCGTCGTCTCCTCCCCGACGGTGATCGAGGCCCTGCCGCTGACGACGAAGTACACCTCGTCCTGGCCGTGCGGCTGTTGGGGATCGCTCTGCCCGGCGTCCAGCGCGTACAGCCCGACCGACATGTTCCGCTCGCGCAGGAACTGCAGGTAGGCACCCTTGTTCGCGGCCCGCTCGGCCTCGAGCTCGTCCAGCCGGAAGGCCTTCATCTTCTTTGTACCCCTTGTGCTCTCTCGTCCGGCAAGCATCCGCAGATCAGCTGATGTTCCACCGGGACCTTCTCTGCAACGATCAGACACATGACGAATTTCGTAGTCAAGACCCTCGCCAACGCGGCAGCCCTGGCCGTCGCCATCTGGCTCGTCTCGGGCATCACGCTGGAGGACGGCAGCAGCAAGGGCCACCAAGCGCTCTCCCTGATCCTGGTCGCGCTGATCTTCGGCCTGGTCAACCTCATCGTCAAGCCCGTGGTGAAGCTGCTCTCGCTGCCCCTGTTCGTCCTCACCCTCGGCCTCTTCACCATCGTGGTGAACGCGGCGATGCTGCTGCTGACCTCATGGCTGGCGAAGCAGTTCGACCTCAGCTTCCACGTGGAGAACTTCTTCTGGTCGGCGATCGTCGGCGCCCTGATCGTCTCCATCGTCTCCTGGGCCGCGAACATGGTCCTGCCCGACAAGAACTGAAGCCGGACGCCCATGTACCGCGTGTGCTTCGTCTGCACCGGCAACATCTGCCGCTCGCCCATGGCCGAGTCGGTCTTCCGCTCCCACGTGGCCGACGCCGGGCTCTCGGACTTGGTCGAGATCGACAGCGCCGGCACCGGCGGCTGGCACGAGGGGGACGGGGCCGACCCGCGCACCGCAGCCGTCCTGGAGGCCGCCGGGTACGAGCCGGGCCACCGGGCCCGGCAGTTCCGGGCCTCCTGGTTCGCCGGCCTCGACCTCGTCATCGCGCTCGACGCCGGGCACCTGCGCGACCTCAGGGCGCTCGCCCCCACCCCGGAGGACGCCGCCAAGGTCCGGCTGCTGCGGTCCTACGACCCGGCGGCCCCGGCCACGCAGACCGACGTACCGGACCCCTACTACGGCCCCCTCGCCGGATTCGAGGAGTGCCTGCACCTGGTCGAGGCGGCCAGCCCCGGCCTGCTGGCCGCCGTAAGAGAAGCCGTGAAGGAGCACACCCCGTGAACGCCCCCGCCCCCGTGCCTCCGGCGCCCGAGCGGCTCGGCGACGGCACCGTCGCCGTCCGCGCCGGTCTGCCGGAGCCCGTCAAGAACGAGCCGCCGCTGCCCGGCCCCGTCTTCGCCGCCCACTTCCACCTTCCCGGCGACGTCGAGGGCCCCTATGCCTACGGCCGCGACACCAACCCCACCTGGACCCTGCTGGAGCGGGCCATCGGGGAGCTGGAGGCCCCCGGCATGGATGGGGTGGACACGGTTGTCTTCGCCTCCGGGATGGCCGCCGTGGCCGCCGTCCTGCTCTCCCAGGCACGCGCCGGCGACACCGTCGTCCTGCCCGACGACGGCTACCAGGTGCTGCCCCTCGTACGGGAGCAGCTGGAGGCCTACGGGGTCCACGTGCGCACCGCCCCCACCGGCGAGGACGCCCAGCTCGAGGTCCTGGACGGGGCCCGGCTTTTGTGGCTGGAGACCCCGTCCAACCCGGGACTCGACGTCTGCGACGTACGGCGCCTCGTGGACGCGGCGCACGCCGGCGGAACCCTCGTCGCCGTCGACAACACCCTCGCGACCCCGCTCGGCCAACGCCCCCTCGAACTGGGTGCCGACTTCTCGGTGGCCAGCGGCACCAAGGGGCTGACCGGCCACGGCGACCTGCTGCTCGGGTACGTCGTCTGCCGCGACGCCGAGCTCGCCGCGGGCATCCGCCGCTGGCGCAAGGTGGTCGGCGCCATCCCCGGCCCCATGGAGGCCTGGCTCGCCCACCGGTCCCTGGCCACCATCCAGCTGCGCGCCCAGCGCCAGTGGGCCAACGCGCTCGCCGTCGCGGAGGCCCTCGCCGACCGTGGCGACGTCACCGGGCTGCGCTACCCGGGCCTGCCGGCCGATCCGTCCCACAAGACGGCCGCGCGGCAGATGCGGGGCTTCGGCTCCGTGGTCTCCTTCACCCTGCCCGACCGCGCGCACGCGGAACGGTTCATGGCCGCCCTGCGGCTCGTCGAGGACGCCACCAGTTTCGGCGGGGTGCGGTCCACCGCGGAGCGCCGCCGACGGTGGGGCGGCGACAACGTTCCGGAGGGCTTCATCCGCTTCTCAGCGGGGGCCGAGGACACCGAGGACCTGGTCACGGACGTGCTGCGAGCACTCGACCTGGCGGCCGCGGCGGGCTGAGCACCGGCCCGAAGGCGGTCCGAGCACGCTGTCCCGCGGCTCGGACCGCCCGGTTCCCCGCACGGCGCGTTTCACCGGCACGCGTTTCAGAAGCGGAAGTCTGGGCCACTCTTCTCCCATGACCGAACGTCCAGTGGTCAAACGCACCGCCCGCGCGATCCTGCTCGACGGTGACGACCTGATCCTCATCAAGCGGACCAAACCCGGCGTCGACCCGTACTGGCTCACCCCCGGCGGGGGCGTGGAGCCCTCGGACCTGACGGTCGTCGACGCCCTCCACCGAGAGCTCCACGAGGAACTCGGCGCGAAGATCACCGATGTCGTGCCCTGCTTCGTCGATACCGTCGAGCACATCGCCGACGGCGGAGTGACCGGCGTCAAGGTGCAGCACTTCTTCGTCTGCCATCTCGAATCCATGGACCCCAGCCAGCGGCACGGCCCCGAGATCGACGAGCCGGCGGGCGAGTACGAGATCGTCCGCGTGCCCTTCAGCCGCGTCGGCATCGCCGCGGTGCATCTCGTCCCGCTGTCCCTGCGCCACTACCTCGACGGCAACATCGAGGGCGTGCGCGCGATGCACGCCCCCGACCTGGGCTGACCCACCGCACGCGGGCGCCGCCGAATCACCCGGCGACGCCCGCCAGTTCCTCCACCTCGTCGTGCCGGATCCGCTCACCGGGGATCCCGATCCTCTTCAGGGCGTCCACTCCGCTGCGGATCATCGCGGCCGGCCCCGAGACGAACGCGTCGTACGAACTCCAGGGCCCGTGGGTGCCGACGGCCTGGGGCAGTTGTCCGGCCAGTCCTTCGTCACAGACCACCGGGCGCACCGACAGCCAGGGGTGCGAGCGCTGAAGCCCCAGCAGCGTGTCCTTGTCGTACAGGTCGTCGTCGCTGCGCGCCCCGAAGAACACCTCCACCGGGCGCCGCTCTCCGTGCTCGGCCACGTCCTCGATCAGCGCCTTGATGGGGGCGATGCCCGTGCCGCCGCCCAGGCACAGCATGCCGTTGTCGGTGCTGTGGTCCACCACCATCGATCCCGTCGGCGGCCCGAGCCGCAGCACGTCACCGGGGCGGGCGTGCCGGACGAGCGCGTTGGAGACCCATCCCGCCGGAACGGCCTTGACGTGGAAGGACAGCAGTCCGTCCGCGCGCGGCGCCGAGGCGAAGGAGTAGTGCCGCCAGACGCGCGGCCACCACGGGGTCTCCAGGCTCGTGTACTGGCCCGCCAGGAAGGGGTAGGGCTGGTCGGGCCGGACGGTGAGCACCGCGATGTCGGAAGTCCGCAGATCGTGCGAGACCACCTCCGCGTGCCACCACGGCGGCGCCTTCGGCTCGTCCTCGGCCGCCGCGTCGATCATGATCTGCGAGATCGCGGTGTACGCCCGGACCCAGGCGGCCTCGGTCTCCGGCCCCCAGGTGTCCTGCGCGTACTTGGCCAGCGCCGCGATCAGTGCCTCTCCCACCGGCGGATAGTGCTCGGCCCGGGTTCCGTACTTGCGGTGCCCGGTACCCAGCCGGCGCAGGTACGCGGTGAGCACCTCAGGGTTGTCCATGTGCTCGGCGGCCGTCAGCAGCGCCTTCAGCAGCCGGTCTCGCTGCACGTCCATCGCGGCGGGGAACAGCCCCCGGAGCTCCGGGTGTCCCGTGAAGACGACGGCGTAGAAATATGAGGTCACCCTGTCGGCGACGGGTGCGATCTCCGCGAGGGTCCGGCGGATGAGCACCGCATCGGGGGAGGGCTCGGGGGAGGGCTCGGGCGCCCCGTCCCCGGACGGTATCCGGGATGACCCCCGTCTTGCCGATCTGGTGGGCGGAGCGTCCATGCGGTGCCTCGCTTCGAGCATCTCGGTAGGTCTGCACACGCCACGGCCTTCGAATCCGTGGTTCCGGGTTTCACAGCGTGCCAGTCCGCCCCAGAGCCTGCGGGGAAATGCGGGAATTCCGCGTTTCGAACCCACTTTCCCCTTAAGATGCCTCAACTCCCATGCGCGCCACCCCTGTCAGCTGGTATGCCTCGCGCAGGTCCCGGCCCTCGTAGACGTGCGTCGCCCGCTCCACGAGGTAGGGCCGGGCGTTCACGGCGACCGAGAGCGGGACCGCCGCGAAGAGTTCCACGTCGGTGCTGGAGTCCCCGTAGGCGACACAGTCGGCCCGGGTCACGCCGAACCGGGCGCACAACTGGTCGGCGACCGTCACCTTCCCCTCCGGTGTCAGGATCCCGGCCAAGTCCACCGGCCGGGTGAAGGGCACCTCCGGGAAGACCGAGCCGTGCGCGGCGTGCGCGCCCCACTCCAGCAGGAGCTCCACGAAGAACGACGGGGACAGCGAGATCACGGCGCAGTAGTCCCCGCGCCCCCGGATCTCCTGCCAGACCTCCCGGATCCCCGACAGCCAGGGCGCCCCGTCGAACGCCGCCCGTACGTGTGCCGGAGTGAGGTCCGCCCAGAGATTCTGCGCCGCCAGCGCGAACTGGTGCGGCTGGAGCTCCCGTGCGGCAAAGGCCCGCTCCAGCTCGGCGATCTCGTCGGACAGCCCGAGCTGCCGCGAGATCTCGACCGGCGAGGCCGAGCCGTACATCAGCGTCCCGTCGAGGTCGAACAGGTGGAGGAGGGTCATAAGCGTCGAGGCTAGTACGTTCGTTTCACGTGAAACAGTGGCGCCGCCCACCGGACCTCGCGTGGATGTTTCACGTGAAACATCCACCCCAAATCCCCTGGACCGGATCAGCATCGATGAACCAGTCTGGGTCCGTGACACCACCACACCTCACCTCCCTCCCGATCCGCGCACTGACCCTGGACGATCTCCGGCACTGCGCCGATCTCTCCGAAGACCGCGGCTGGCCCCGCGAGGACCACAAGTGGGGTCTCCTGCTCGCCGCCGGACACGGCTACGGCATCGACGCCCCCGACGGACGGGGACTGGCCACGGCCTGCGTGGTCACCCGGTACGGACCGCCGCTGGCCGATCCCGAACTCGCCGCCATCGGCATGGTCCTGGTCGCCGAACGCTATGCCCGACAGGGTCTGGGCCGGCGCCTGATGACATACGTCTGCGACGAGGTTCTCAAGGGCGTGCCGCTCACCCTGCACTCCACCCCGTACGGCCGCCCCCTCTACGAGGAGCTCGGCTTCGAGACCACCGGGCGCGCCGAGATGCTGCGGGGCTCCTTCAGCCCGGACGCCACCGGTCCGGTGCAGGACGCCGTCCGCGTACGGCCCGCAGGTGCCGAGGACATCTCGCGGATCCTCCGGCTGGACACCGAGGTCTTCGGCACCGACCGCACGCACCTGCTCACCCGGCTGCCGGCCTTCACGGACCGGCTGCTCGTCGCCGAGGACCCCTCCGGCGAACTGATCGGCTACGGAGCGATCTGGCCGAACATGGAGACCCATGTCATCGGGCCGCTGGTGGCCCGGGACACCGGCGCGGCCAGGGCACTGGTCACCGCCCTCGCGGCAGCCACCGACCGGCCCCTGCGCACGGATGTCGACGTCCGTCACGAAGAGCTGCTCGGCTGGCTCAAGGACCGCGGTCTCGGCTCCGTGGCCTTCAACACCGTCATGACCCGGGACATCCCCGGCCTGCCCGGTGACTGGACCCGTCGGTGGGCCCCGCTCACCGTGGCGGCCGGCTGAGCAAGGAGCACCAGACCATGACCGGCATCAGCTCCGGCCTGCTCATCCGCCCCGCCACCGAGGAGGACCTGCCCGCGATCGTCGCGATGCTCGCGGACGACCCGCTCGGCGCCACCCGGGAGTCCCCGGACGATCTCACCCCCTATGCGGCGGCCCTCAAACGACTGACCGAAGACCCCCACCAGCACGTGGTCGTGGCCGTCCGTGCGGGCCGCGTCGTCGGCACCCTCCAGCTGACCATCGTCCCCGGACTCTCCCGCAAGGGGAGCACCCGTTCGATCATCGAGGGCGTACGGGTCCACGCCGACGAGCGCGGCAGCGGGCTGGGCTCGCGGTTCATCGAATGGGCGATCGACCAGTCCCGTGCCGAGAACTGCCAACTCGTGCAGCTCACCTCGGACGTGACCCGCGTCGACGCCCACCGCTTCTACGAACGGCTCGGCTTCACCGCCTCTCACGTCGGGTTCAAACTCCAGCTCTGAGACGCCGGGCGTGGGCCGGGCCGCTGTCGGCGGCCCGGCCTACGATCGGGAGGGTGAGCAGCCTTCCCCTCGTCACCACCGCGGACCGTCGCCGGCGCCTCGGCCGCAGGCACCGCCTGGCCCCGTCGGCACACGCCGCCACCGTGCCCGAGGCCGCAGACTGCGTCGTGGCCCTGCACGCCACCGATGCCGCGACCGTCTTCCTCTCGGCCCGCGCCAGGCTGAGCGCAGGCGGGCCCACCGCGATCGAGCGGGCCCTGTACGAGGACGTGACCCTCGTGCGGCTCCTCAGCATGCGCAACACGCTCTTCGCCGTCTCCACAGAGCTCGCCCCCTACGTCGACGCCTCCACCGCCCGCGGCATCGCCGTGAAGGAGCGCCGCACCTTCCTCAAGCACCTCGACGAGGACGGTCAGGGCCTCGACGCGGACTGGCTGGCCCAGGTGGAGAGCAACGTGCTGGACGCGCTCGACTCCCACGGCCCCTCCACCGGCAGCCAGCTCTCCGCGGCCGTCCCCGCCCTGCGCCGAAAGTTCGTCTACGGCCGGGGCAAGAAGTACGAGACCGAGACCGGTGTCGCCACCCGTGTCATCCGGCTACTGGCCGCCGACGGCCGGATCCGCAGGGACCGGCCCCGGGGATCGTGGACCTCCAGCCAGTACCGCTGGGTCCACACCGATCCCTGGCCCGTCGTGCCCGCGGCCGAGGCCCGCGCCGAGATCGCCCGGCGCTGGCTCCACTCCTACGGTCCCGCCACCGAGGCCGACCTCAAGTGGTGGACGGGCTGGACCCTCACCGAGGTCCGCAAGGCCCTCGCCGCCGTCGGCCCCGAGAAGGTCCGGCTCGAGGACGGCGCCACCGCACTCGTCTGCCCCGGGGACACCGGGCCCGAACCCGAGCAGGAGCCCTGGGCCGCTCTGCTGCCCGCCCTGGACCCGAGCGCGATGGGCTGGGTGGACCGGGGCTTCCATCTCGACCCCGCCCACCGGCCACCCCTCTTCGACCACTCCGGCAACATCGGCCCCACCGTGTGGTGGAACGGAGAGATCGTCGGCGGCTGGGCCCAGCGCGGCGACGGCGAGATCGTCCACCGGCTGCTGGGCGAACCCGGCGGCGCAGCCGAGAAGGCCGTCGCCGCCGAGGCCGTCCGGCTCGCCGCCTGGTTGGGGGAGGCCCGCGTCACCCCGCGCTTCCGCACCCCCCTGGAGCGCGAACTCACGGCGGGATGAGGGGCATCCGCTAGCCGATGCCCCGCCAGCCCTGCGGGTCGACCCCGCCGGGCACCGGGGACTTCGGGTCGTAGGGCTCCCGGGTGAACACGAACGAGGCGAGGTCGAGGTGGCTCACCGATCCGTCCGGCCGCCGTACGGCCCGCAGCGACTCACCGGCGTAGTAGCCGCCCAGCCCGGTCCAGCTGCCGTCCGGCTCCGGCCGGAAGCGGGCGGCCCGGCCGGTCGCACCCACCGGGCCCAGCTCCAGGAATCCGTCGTAGGTCAGCCGTACGGCTTGGGCCGACGTGCCCCAGTACCAAGGGCCGCACAGCTCCAGCGCCACGGGATCGGCCTCCCGCAGCGGCCGCCACGGCTCGGGGATCCGCGGCTCGGCATCGGCGACGATGCCCACCAGTTCGGCCGCCAGCGTCGAGACCGCCAGCCCCGACGTGCAGTTGGCCAGGACCACCGCTGCCACGTCGTCCGCCTCGCTCAGCCACAGCCCGGCGAGGAAGCCCGGCAGCGAGCCGGTGTGGCCCGCGAGCCGGCGCCCGCCGCTCAGCGTCAGCTGTACCCCGAGCCCGTATCCGAGTTCGGCGATGCCCGGCTCCGGGGGAGTGGCCGAGACCCGCATCTCCCGTACGGACTCGGCGCTCAGCACGCGTGCGTCGCCCCGTCCGAGGAAGGCGGCGAACTTCGCCAGATCCCCGGTGGTGGACCACAGCTGGCCGGCCGGGGCCATGAGCCCGAGGTCCTCCAGGGGTTCCGGCATCATCACGTCCGCCCACGGGTGCACCGCCCAGCCGCCGGCGTGCGGGGCCACAGGCTGCGCCGTCGTGCGCTCCAGCCCCAGCGGCTCCAGCACCTCGGCGCGCAGCGCCTCCTCCCACGGCCTCGCGCGGACGGCCTCGACGAGTGAACCGAGCAGCGTGTAACCCGGGTTGGAGTAGTGGTGGCGCCGACCGGGCTCGAATCGGAAGGGGCGCTCGCCCAGGACGTCCGAAAGCTCCGGCCGCAGCGTGCCCGCCGTGCGCTCCCACCACTCGCCGGGCGTCTCCGCCGCCAGTCCGGAGGTATGGGACAGCAGTTGCCCCACCGTCACCTCGCCGACTCCCGTACCCGGAAGGAACTTCTCGATCGGGTCGCCCAGTTCCAGCAGGCCCTCGTCCCGCAGCCGCATCACCAGCACGGCGGTGAACGTCTTGGTGATCGACCCGATCCGGTACTGCACGTTTCCGTCGGGGCCGTGGCCCTCGACCATGGTCCGGGACCCCTCCCAGACCACCTCGCCGCCCCGCACCACGGCCCCCACCAGGGACGGCGTCCGGCCTTCGCGCTGCGCGACCGCGATCCGGTGGTTCAGCGCACGCCGGGTCGCGGGCAGCAGGACATGATCTTCCAATGCGGCATCCATGGTGCGGATGCTACGTGTTGGCCATGTCCACGAACCGCGAATAGTGGCCCTGGAAGGCCACGGTGATGGTGGCCGTAGGACCGTTACGGTGCTTCGCCACGATCAGGTCCGCCTCACCCGCGCGGGGGGACTCCTTCTCGTACGCGTCCTCGCGGTGCAGCAGGATCACCATGTCGGCGTCCTGCTCGATCGAGCCGGACTCACGCAGGTCGGAGACCATCGGCTTCTTGTCGGTGCGCTGTTCGGGACCACGGTTCAGCTGGGACAGCGCGATCACCGGGACCTCCAGCTCCTTCGCCAGGAGCTTGAGGTTTCGGGACATGTCCGAGACCTCCTGCTGGCGGCTCTCCGGCCGGCGCGAGCCGCCCGACTGCATCAGCTGGAGGTAGTCGATGACGACGAGCGACAGGTCGTTGCGCTGCTTGAGGCGGCGGCACTTCGCGCGGATCTCCATCATCGACAGGTTCGGGGAATCGTCGATGTAGAGCGGGGCGGCGGAAACGTCCGGCATCCGGCGGGCCAGCCGGGTCCAGTCGTCGTCCGTCATCGTGCCGGAGCGCATGTGGTGCAGGGCCACCCGGGCCTCCGCCGAGAGCAGGCGCATCGCGATCTCGTTGCGCCCCATTTCGAGGGAGAAGATGACGCTGGGCAGATTCGCCTTGATGGAACAGGCACGGGCGAAGTCCAGCGCGAGGGTGGACTTTCCCATGGCGGGACGAGCCGCGATGACGATCATCTGGCCCGGGTGCAGACCGTTGGTCAGCGAGTCCAGGTCCGTGAAGCCGGTCGGGACACCCGACATCTGGCCGCTGCGCGAACCGATCGCCTCGATCTCGTCGAGGGCGCCCTCCATGATGTCCCCGAGCGGCAGGTAGTCCTCCGAGGTCCGCTGCTCGGTGACGGCGTAGATCTCAGCCTGGGCGCTGTTGACGATCTCGTCGACGTCCCCGTCGGCGGCGTAACCCATCTGCGTGATCTTCGTACCGGCGGCGACCAGCCGGCGCAGGACCGCCCGCTCGTGGACGATCTCCGCGTAGTACTCGGCGTTCGCCGCCGTGGGGACCGACTGGACGAGGGTGTGCAGGTAGGGGGCCCCGCCGACCTTGCTGATCTCACCGCGCCGGGTCAGCTCGGCGCTGACGGTGATCGGGTCGGCCGGCTCTCCCTTGGCGTACAGGTCGAGGATGGCCTGGTAGATCGTCTCGTGCGACGGACGGTAGAAGTCGTGGCCCTTCAGTACCTCGACCACGTCGGCGATGGCGTCCTTGGACAGCAGCATGCCGCCGAGGACGGACTGCTCGGCGTCGAGGTCCTGGGGCGGGACCCGCTCGAAGCCGCCTCCACCGCCGTCCCAGGAGCCGCCCTCGCGGCCTCGGTCGCTCTCTTCGTCCCCGCGGCCACGGCCTTCGCCGTTGCGGCGCGTACGGGCGGGCAGACGGTCACCTGGACCGCTGTCGGCCCAGGGGTCGTCCATGGGCTCGGACATACTCACCGGGCCGCCTCCTCCCGTCCGCAACGCGGACCTTGCCGTGTCACTCTTTCTACGACACGGCTCTGACATTTGGGGCACCCGAATCGGCTCTCGGCGAGTCGGACAACGCACCACGGTAGGGCCGGGAGCGACGTCAGCCAATCTTGTTATCCACAGGCTGTGTGGATGAGGTGTGGATGACGGCACCAATGCTGTGGGTAACTCCCCGGAAGCTGTGCACGGACCGGGGGACGGCGCTGTGGACAAAATCACCTGGCCTACCCACTTACCCCACCTGACCTGCAATTTCGCCTTCCGCAGGCTGTGGGGGAGAAAATTCTTCGCCACTGTCTCAAGATCGCCTCCAACGAGGTGGGGCGAACGCTCGAATCGACGCATCGGTAAGGATCCAAAGGACCTTGTGTCTGTTACCTGTGGAAGATTAGATTGAGCACATGAGACAGGCCCCCACCGCACCGAAGGCTGCCCCGAGACGGCACGACCGCGAGATCCTCGCGCTCGCCGTCCCCGCCTTCGGAGCCCTCGTCGCCGAACCCCTTTTCGTGATGGCCGACAGCGCCATCGTGGGCCACCTCGGCACACCCCAGCTGGCCGGTCTCGGCATCGCGGCCGCGCTGCTCACCACGGCCGTGAGCATCTTCGTCTTCCTCGCCTACGCCACCACCGCGGCCGTGGCCCGCCGCGTCGGCGCGGGTGACCTCCAGGCCGCCATCCGTCAGGGCATGGACGGCATCTGGCTCGCCCTGCTCCTCGGCGCGGTCGTCGTCGCCGTCGTCCTGCCCACGGCGCCCACCCTGATCTCCTTCTTCGGGGCCTCCGACACCGTCGCCCCGTACGCGATCACCTACCTGCGGATCTCCGCCCTCGGCATCCCCGCGATGCTCGTGGTGCTCGCCGCCACCGGCGTCATCCGCGGCCTCCAGGACACCCGGACCCCGCTCTACGTCGCGATCGGCGGCTTCGCCCTCAACGGAGCCCTGAACGTCGCCCTCGTCTACGGGGCCGGCCTCGGCATCGCGGGCTCCGCCTGGGGCACCGTGATCGCCCAGTGCGCCATGGCCGCCGCCTACCTGGTCGTGGTCGTCCGGGGCGCCCGCAGGCACGGCGCCTCCCTGAGGCCCGACGCCGAGGGCATCCGGGCCTGCGCACAAGCCGGTGCGCCCCTGCTGGTCCGCACCCTGTCCCTGCGGGCCGTCCTGCTGATCGCGACCGCCGTGGCCGCACGCCTCGGCGACGCCGATATCGCCGCCCACCAGATCCTGCTCTCCCTGTGGAGCCTGCTCGCCTTCGCCCTCGACGCGATCGCGATCGCCGGGCAGGCCATCATCGGCCGCTACCTCGGCGCGGGCGACACCGAGGGGGCCAAGGCCGCCTGCCGCCGCATGGTGCAGTGGGGGATCGTCTCCGGCATCGTCCTGGGCCTCCTCGTGATCGCGGCCCGCCCGGTGTTCATCCCGCTCTTCACGAGCGATCCCGCCGTCGAGGACGCCCTGCTGCCGGCCCTGCTCGTGGTGGCCGTCTCGCAGCCCGTCTCCGGCATCGTCTTCATCCTCGACGGCGTTCTGATGGGCGCGGGCGACGGCCGCTACCTGGCCTGGGCCATGCTGCTGACCCTCGCCGTCTTCGCCCCGGCCGCCCTGCTCGTACCGTCCCTGGGCGGCGGGCTGACGGCCCTCTGGTGCGCCATGACCCTGATGATGCTGGTCCGGATGGTCACCCTCCAGCTGCGCGCCCGCTCGGGCCGCTGGCTGGTCGCCGGAGCCACCCGGTAGACCGAGCCGCCCCGAGGTGGTCCGAGGTCGCCCTGGAGCAATGTTTCACGTGAAACAGGGGCCGACCGTGCCCGGTGTTTCACGTGAAACACGAAGAAGGGCCGCACCCCCGGAGGGGTGCGGCCCTTCATGCGCAGCCCTTAGGCGGCGACGACCTCGATGCCGACGGTCGCGGCCACGTCAGCGTGCAGACGCACGGAGACCTGGTACGAGCCGAGGGTCTTGATCGGGGAGCCCAGCTCCACGCGGCGCTTGTCGACCTTCGGGCCACCGGACGCCTCGATCGCCGTGGCGATGTCGGAGGGCGTGACGGAACCGAAGAGACGACCGGCGTCACCCGCGCGGGTGGCCAGACGGACCTTGACGTTCTCGAGCTTGGCCTTGAACTCGTTGGCCTGCTCGATCGTCGCGATCTCGTGGATCTTGCGGGCGCGGCGGATCTGCGCCACGTCCTTCTCGCCACCCTTGGTCCAGCGGATCGCGAAACCACGCGGGACCAGGTAGTTGCGAGCGTAGCCGTCCTTGACGTCGACGACGTCGCCGGCGGTGCCGAGGCCAGAGACCTCGTGGGTCAGGATGATCTTCATTATTCGGTCACCCTTTCCTTATCGCGCGGTGGACGTGTAGGGCAGCAGTGCCATCTCACGGCTGTTCTTCACAGCCGTGGCGACGTCACGCTGGTGCTGCGTGCAGTTGCCGGTGACGCGGCGGGCACGGATCTTGCCACGGTCGGAAATGAACTTCCGCAGCATGTTCGTGTCCTTGTAGTCCACGTACGCGGTCTTGTCCTTGCAGAACGCGCAGACCTTCTTCTTAGGCTTGCGCACAGGCGGCTTCGCCATTGTGTCTCTCCTGTGAAATCAAGAAGTGGGGGTGCGAGCTGCCCTAGAAGGGCGGCTCGTCCGAGTAGCCACCGCCGGAGCCGCCGGAGCTTCCGCCCCAACCGCCACCGCCGCCGCCCTGCTGCTGGCCGCCGGCCGGCGCACTGGACGCCCAGGGGTCGTCGGAGGGAGCTCCGCCGCCCTGGGGGGCGCCGCCACTGGGGGCTCCGCCCCAGTTGCCACCGCCGCCGCCCTGCTGCTGACCGCCGCCACCGCCGCCGTATCCACCCTGAGCGCCGCGACCAGTGGTCTTGGTGACCTTGGACGTGGCGTTCTTCAGGCTGGGGCCGACTTCCTCGACGTCCAGCTCGTAGACCGTGCGCTTGACACCCTCACGGTCCTCGTAGGACCGCTGCTTCAGCCGGCCCTGCACGATGACGCGCATGCCCCGCTGAAGGGACTCGGCGACGTTTTCCGCCGCCTG
Source organism: Streptomyces sp. NPDC006487 (assembly GCF_042870555.1). Classification (NCBI taxonomy): domain Bacteria; kingdom Bacillati; phylum Actinomycetota; class Actinomycetes; order Kitasatosporales; family Streptomycetaceae; genus Streptomyces; species Streptomyces sp. NPDC006487. The sequence goes on along the minus strand of NZ_JBIAHN010000008.1, from coordinate 270,815 downwards.
ACGCCAGACCGAGCAGGTCAGGAACAGGCTTTCGCCGTCCTTCCACTCATTGGTCTGCTTGTCGAAAGTGCGGGGAGTGGACGCGACACGGAACTTCGCGACCGCCGCACCCGAGGGGGTGAAGCGCAGCTCGGGGTCGTCGACGAGATTGCCGACGACCGTGATGACGGTCTCGCCTGCCATGGATGAACCTCTCGGCGGGGATTGCTGCTGGGCTGCTGTGCTACTCGGTCCCGATTACCGCTGAACCGAAGTTCAGTGGGTCTCGGGGCGAAGGACCTTGGTCCGGAGAACCGACTCGTTCAGGTTCAGCTGTCGGTCAAGCTCCTTGACGACCGCAGGCTCGGCCTGGAGGTCGATGACCGAGTAGATGCCCTCGGGCTTCTTCTTGATCTCGTAAGCGAGACGACGACGGCCCCAGGTGTCGACCTTCTCGACCTTTCCGTTGCCCTCACGGACGACAGAAAGGAAGTTCTCGATCAGCGGGGAGACAGCGCGCTCCTCGAGATCGGGGTCGAGGATGACCATCACTTCGTAGTGACGCATGTGGAACCCACCTCCTTTGGACTCAGCGGCCACGGTCGTTCCGTGGCAGGAGGGTCGTGATGCGTGCGCACGGCATCTGCAGAGCAGACACCGCGCAGCTGTACAGACTACCTCCTCGACTCCTTCCGGTTGAAATCCGGCACCAGGAGGCGACAATCTGTATGCATCGGGTGTGCTCGGTGCTATGCCCCCGGCTCCTGCCGGAGGAAGCCCGCAGCACCGCTCTGCTGCAGCCAGGAGGTGCCTTCCGATGGCACAGGCAATGCGTCCTCAGTCCTCCATCTCGCTCTTCGCGACCGACGGCAAGCCCCATCCGCTCCAGGACACCCTGGTGGCCGTCACCCTGGTCCTCGGCGCCGTGGCGTTCGTCACGGGCTTCTTCCACCATCTGCACCTGCTCAGCTCGTGGACCGGGCTGATCGGGATCGTCACCGGGCTCTACGGCCAGTTCATCTCCGCCACGACACGCGAGCGCACAGCGCTGATCATCGGGCTCGGAGCCTCGGCCATCGGCTTCTTCCTCGGCATGGCGCACGGCGGTCTCTTCGGCGGCTGGCTGGGCTGACCGGGTGCCTCCGCGACGGGGCGCCGGCCTCCCACCGGCCCGGGCCCGGCCCGTCCCCCAGATGGGTGGCGCCCACGTCGCAGTAGGCTTCGCGCCATAGCCAGCGAAGCCGCCGAGGAGACGCCCCGCATGAGCCTGTCCCTGAGGACCATCAGCCGAGAGCAGCACCTGGGCTACCTCCAGAGCCTGCCCTCGGCTAGCCACTGCCAGGTCCCGGCGTGGGCCGACGTGAAGAACGAGTGGCGCTCCGAGAACCTCGGATGGTTCGACCAGTCCGGCGAACTCGTCGGCGCCGCACTCGTGTTGTACCGACAGCTGCCCAAGGTGAAGCGGTACCTCGCGTACCTCCCCGAGGGCCCGGTCATCAACTGGTACGCCCCCAACCTCGAGGAGTGGCTCCAGCCGATGCTGGCGCACCTCAAGCAGCAGGGCGCCTTCACCGTGAAGATGGGCCCGCCCGTCGTCATCCGCCGCTGGAACTCGACCGCCATCAAGGCCGGTATCCAGGACCCGGAGGTCAAGCGCCTGCGCGACGTGGAGGCCTCCGTCATCGAGCCCCGCGCCTTCGAAGTCTCCGACAAGCTGCGCCGGATGGGCTGGCAGCAGGCCGAGGACGGCGGCGCCGGCTTCGGCGACGTCCAGCCCCGGTACGTCTTCCAGGTGCCGCTGGCCAACCGCTCGCTGGACGACGTCCTCAAGGGCTTCAACCAGCTGTGGCGCCGCAACATCAAGAAGGCCGAGAAGGCCGGCGTCGAGGTCGTCCAGGGCGGCTACGAGGACCTGCCGACCTGGCAGAAGCTGTACGAGGTCACGGCCGAGCGCGACAAGTTCCGCCCGCGCCCGCTCAGCTACTTCCAGCGCCAGTGGACGGCCCTCAACTCCGAGGACCCCAACCGGATGCGGCTGTACATCGCCACGCACGAGGGGGAGCCGCTGGCCGCCGCCACGATGCTCACCGTCGGCCAGCACGTCTGGTACTCGTACGGCGCCTCTGCCAACCACAAGCGCGAGGTCCGTCCCTCGAACGCGATGCAGTGGCGGATGCTGCGCGACTCCTACGCGCTCGGCGCAAGCGTCTACGACCTGCGCGGCATCAGTGACACCCTGGACGAGAACGACCACCTGTTCGGCCTGATCCAGTTCAAGGTCGGCACGGGCGGTGAGGCCGTCGAGTACGTCGGCGAGTGGGACTTCCCGCTCAACAAGCTGCTGCACAAGGCGCTCGACATCTACATGTCGCGTCGCTGACCCGCTCCATCCACACACACCGCACCGCTGCACCACGCAGCTCATCGAGAGAGGCTCCGGACGGGCATGGCGCTCACGCTCTACGTCGACACCGCGCGCTGGCGTGCGCACCAGAAGCAGATCCAGGACCAGTTCCCCGGGATGATCCCCGTCTGCAAGGGCAACGGCTACGGCTTCGGTCACGAGCGGCTCTGCGAGGAGGCCACCCGGATGGGTGCCGACGTCCTCGCCGTCGGGACGACGTACGAGGCCGCCAGCATCAAGGACTGGTTCGGCGGTGACCTGCTCGTCCTCACCCCGTTCCGGCGCGGCGAGGAGCCTGTGCCGCTGCCGGACCGGGTCATCCGCTCGGTTTCCTCGCTGGACGGGGTGCGCGGCCTGGTCGGTGCCCGTGTGGTGATCGAGTGCATGAGCTCGATGCGCCGGCACGGGATCTCCGAGCAGGACCTCGGCCAGCTGCACACGGCGATCGAGGACGTCCGGCTGGAGGGCTTCGCCCTGCACCTGCCGCTGGACCGCCCCGACGGCTCAGACGCCGTCGAGGAGGTCATCGCCTGGATGGACCGGCTGCGCGCGGCCCGGCTGCCCCTGCACACGATGTTCGTCAGCCACCTGAAGGCCTCCGACCTGGCGCGGCTGCAGCAGCAGTTCCCGCAGACCCGCTTCCGGGCCCGCATCGGTACCCGGCTGTGGCTGGGCGACCACGAGGCGACCGAGTACCGCGGCGCGGTGCTCGACGTGACCCGTGTCTCCAAGGGCGACCGGTTCGGCTACCGGCAGCAGAAGGCCGCCTCCGACGGCTGGCTGGTCGTCGTCGCCGGCGGCACCTCCCACGGAGTCGGCCTGGAGGCCCCCAAGGCCCTGCACGGGGTGATGCCGCGCGCCAAGGGAGTCGCCCGCGCCGGTCTCGCCACCGTCAACCGGAACCTGTCGCCCTTCGTGTGGGCGGGCAAGCAGCGCTGGTTCGCCGAGCCGCCGCACATGCAGGTGTCCATCCTGTTCGTGCCGTCGGACTCTCCCGAGCCGAAGGTCGGCGACGAGCTGGTGGCGCACCTGCGCCACACCACCACGCAGTTCGACCGGGTGCTCGACGCCTGAGTCACTCCCCGGGGCGTACGCCCCACTCCACTCGCTGTCCCTCCGAAGGCGCCGCTTCCTGCGGCGCCTTCGGCGCGAGCGGGAGCGTGAAGACGTCCTCGGCACCGTCCAGGACGCCCCCGGAGGGGTCGTCCGAGCCGTCGCGCCGCACCACGTCCCGATCGGGCAGCAGGATGTCGCGTACGACCACAGCGCACAGGTAGAGCGTGCACAGCAGGTGGGCCGCGATGGCCAGCTGATAGCCCTCCAGGGGCAGGCCCTGGTGCTTGTCCCCGCTGGTCGTGTAGGCGAGGTAGAACCAGATGCCCAGGAAGTAGACGACCTCGCCGGCCTGCCAGATCAGGAAGTCCCGCCAGCGCGGCCGGGCCAGCGCCGCCAGCGGGATGAGCCAGAGCACGTACTGGGGCGAGTAGACCTTGTTGACCAGGATGAAGGCCGCCACCAGCAGGAAGGCCAGCTGCGCGAAGCGGGGGCGGCGGGGCGCGGTCAGCGTGAGCAGTCCGATGCCCGCGCACAGCAGCAGCGTCAGGCCCGTCGCATAGGTGTTGGCGCCTTCGATGGGGTTCCCCGAACGCTGGGAGATCAGCAGCCACACGGATCCGAAGTCGATGGGCCGCTCCTGGCTGAAGGTGTAGAACTTCTGCCAGCCCTCCCAGGCGAAGAGCATCACGGGCAGGTTCACCACGAGCCAGGCGACCAGGGCGCCGCCCAGCGCCTCGCCGAACGCACGCCACTTCCCGGCCCGCCAGCAGAGCACGAACACGGCACCGAGCAGCAGGACGGGGTAGAGCTTGGCCGCCGTTGCCAGGCCGATCAGGACACCGAAGGACCGCGCTCCGCCCCGCGACCACATGAGCATCGCGGCGGCGGTCAGGGCGATGGCCAGCAGGTCCCAGTTGATGGTCGCGGTGAGCGCGAAGGCGGGAGCGAGGGCGAAGAGCAGCGCGTCCCACGGCCGCCTGCGGTGGGTGCGGGCCACGCACACCGCGATCACGGCGGCGCAGACCATCAGCATGCCCGCGTTGACCATCCAGTACATCTGCTCCCGGTGCTGCATGGAGCCGCTGCCGGGGGTCATCCAGGAGGCGATCTCCATGAAGAGCCCGGTGAGCACCGGGTACTCCAGGAACTGCATGTCGCCGGTGAGCCGGTCGAAGTACGGGGTGAGGCCCTCGGCGAAGCCGCGTGCGACGTAGAGGTGCGGGATGTCCGAGTAGCAGGCGTGGGTGTACTGGGAGCCGGCCCCGCGGAACCACGCCCAGTCGTAGCAGGGCAGCTTCTGCACCATGCCGAGCGCGAACATCCCCAGGGCCACGAGCACGACGACCCGCACCGGGGTCAGCCAGTGTCCGCCCAGCCGGGCGTAGCGGCCCAGCGGGCCGCCGATGAACTCGCTTCCCGCGGCGGCCACCTCGTCCTGCTGGGTGGGCAGTACGGGGCTGTCCTCGTGCACCTTCGTCATGCGCACATCCTGCCGTACGGCGCCGCCCCCGCCCATGACACGGGGGAGAGGGCCGCCGCACCGGGTGCGACGGCCCTCTCCGGCCGGGTCGTGGGGGCGTCGGGTCAGCCCCCCGTGGAGCCCCCTATCGGGAACTCTCCGGTACCGCCGCTCGGCCTGTCCCGCGACTTGCTGGGCGAGGGCGAGGGCGACCGGGACGAACTGGCGCTGGGGCTGGGCTCGCAAATGGCCCAGGGCCTGCAGGTCGGCTTGCCGTGGCTGCGCGAAGGGCTCGGGCTGGGGGACGGGGACGGCGAGTTCGACGGAGACGGCGACGGTGAGGGGGACGGGGAGGGCGACGGCGAGGGCGAGGGGGCGCCCGAGGCGTTCGCGACGACTCCGAGCTCGTCGGGCTCCGGGAAGTCCGACTCCGGGACGCCGTTCAGCGCCTCCTTCATGTACTTGGTCCAGATCTCGGCCGGGATGTCACCACCGTGGAGGGAGGGAATGCCCGCCACGCCCCGCATCGAGATCAGTTCCTTCTTCTTGGCGCTCGGGTCGGAGCGGAAGAGGGCCACGGAGGTGGACAGCTCGGGGGTGTAGCCGACGAACCAGGCCGACATGTTCTTGTCGGTGGTACCGGTCTTGCCCGCGGCGGGCCGGCCGAGCTTCTTGGCCTTCGTGCCGGTGCCGTTCTCGACGACGTTCTGCAGGACCTTGGTGACGTTGTCCGCGACGGAGTCGTCCATGGCCCGCTGCCCCTTGGGAGCGGCGAAGCCGGGGACGTCCTTGCCGTTCTTCTGGACGCTCTTCACCGAGTACGGATCGTGGTGGATGCCGGAGGCGGCGAAGGTGGCGTAGGAGTCGGCCATGCGGATGGCGCTGGGGGTCGAGGTGCCCAGTGCGAAGGAGGCGTTGTCGTTGGGGTCGAAGGACTCCTTCAGGATGCCGGTCGCCTCCGCGACGGCCTTCACCTTGCTGTGTCCGACGTCGAAGACGAGCTGGGCGAAGGGCACGTTGATGGACTTCTCCATCGCCTCGTTCAGGGTCACGTAGCCGTAGGCGGTCGGGCTCTCGTTCTTCTGCCGGAACGGCTTGCCCGCGCCGTCGCGCAGCGGCTCGCCCGCACGGTTGTTGATCACCGTGAGGTCGTTCGCCTGGTACTTGCTCTTGGCCGAGATCCCCTCGCCGTCCGAGTTCTGGGTGCCGTACTGCATGGCTGCCGCCAGCACGAACGGCTTCCAGGTCGAGCCGACCTGGACGCCCGAGGTATTGGCGTTGTTGTTGAAGTGCTTCTTGTCGATGCCGGGACCGCCGTACAGGGCCACGAGGGCGCCGGTCTTCACGTCCACCGAGGCCGCGCCGAACTGGACGAAGGTGTCCGTATCGGGCCGCTTCTTCTCGTCGAGCATCCCGTCGCGGGTTCCCTCGACGGCCTTGACCAGCGCGTCCACCTTCTTCTTGTCGAAGGTGGTGTGGATCCGGTAGCCGCCCTTGGCCAGGTCCTCGACCTTGATGCCGTTGGTCTTCAGCATGTACAGCTTGGCCGTCTCGACCAGATAACCGATCTGGCCGGACATGCCGGCGGCCTGGGCCGGTTCGATCAGTGCGGGGAATTCCTTGTACTTGTCCCGCTCGGCCTGCTGCATGCGCCCGACCTTGACCTCGCGGTCGAGCACCCAGGCCCAGCGCTCCTCGGCCCGCTTGGCGTTCGCTTCGGGCGTGGCCGCGGAGCCGATGCCGCCGTCGGGGTTGTAGAGGTTGGGGCCCTTGAGCACGGCGGCGAGGAAGGCGCTCTCGGAGGGCGTCAGCTTCTCGCAGTCCTTGCCGAAGTAGGCGCGCGCGGCCGCCTGGATCCCGTAGGCGTCACGGCCGTAGTAGGCGGTATTGAGATAGCCGGCGAGGATCGTGCTCTTCCGCTCGCTGACACCCAGCTTTATCGAGATGAAGAGCTCGGTGACCTTTCGCTTGAGCGTCTGATCCGAGTCCAGGTACTGGTTCTTCACGTACTGCTGGGTGATCGTGGAGCCACCCTGGGTGGATCCGCCCTTGGCCATGTTCCACACGGCGCGGGCGATGCCCATCGGGTCGACGCCCTTGTCCGAATCGAAGGACTCGTTCTCCGCGGCGATCACGGCGTTCTGCATCGAAAGGGGGATCTTGTCGATGAGGACGATCTGGCGGTTCACGGAGCCGCCGGTCGCGACCATCTGACTGTTGTCGGCCCAGTAGAAGACGTTGTTCTGCGCCTCGGCCGTCTTGTTCACATCGGGCTTGTTCACCATGGCGATGCCGATTCCGGCGCCCACCGTGATCATCGCGCAGAAGCCCAGAATCGTGCCGCTGACGAGCTTCCACGAAGGGACGAAGCGCTTCCAGCCGACCTTTTCGCCGCGCGGGTAGTTGATGAACCGCTTGGGTCGGCCGGCGCCCCGACCCCGGCCCGCCGAGCCGCGGCCGGCGGATCTCCGGGCATCCGAACGGCTGCCGTGCCCCGGCTGCTGGGAATACGACCCGCTGGGGGACGCGGTGGGGACGTCACGCCCGGCGCCCCTGGACGGGCGCTGCTGGGCAGCCCTACGGGCGGCGGCGCGGCCACCGCTCTGGGGCTGTTGCGGTTTGCGGCGGTGCTCGCTCATCGAACGACTACTCCTCGGGCAGGCGAGTGGCCTGGAAGCGGCAGGTGAGTTCCGGTCCCCCCGGTGTCATGGCGCACAGACTACGCACGCCCAAAAGCCAATCAGTGCCGAAGTTCACCCCAAATCAGGCAACTTGCCTCGTGCAAATCGGTGATGTGACGCCGGTCACCGTGTCACCACTTGTAGCTGAGGGCTACCCGCTCTATCGTCTGGATGTATCGAGTCGATACATCAGCTCGACATAAAGACTCCGAGGCAGGGGAAGGGCAAGCGGATGAGCAGGCGCTCAGGCATCCTCGAGTTCGCTGTTCTCGGCCTGCTTCGCGAATCCCCCATGCACGGTTACGAGCTGCGCAAGCGGCTCAACACCTCGCTGGGGGTGTTCAGAGCGTTCAGTTACGGGACGCTCTACCCCTGCCTCAAGACGCTCGTCACCAACGGCTGGTTGATCGAAGAACCGGGCAATGCCCCGGAGGACGCTCTCGCCGCTTCACTCGCAGGGCGCCGCGCCAAGATCGTCTACCGGTTGACGGCAGCAGGTAAGGAGCACTTCGAGGAGCTCCTCTCCCACACGGGCCCCGATGCCTGGGAGGACGAGTCCTTCGCCGCCCGCTTCGCCTTCTTCGGCCAGACCGAACGAGAAGTGCGCATGCGGGTACTGGAGGGCCGTCGCAGCCGCCTTGAGGAGCGCCTGGAGAAGATGAGCGCCTCGCTGGCTCGCACACGCGAGCGGCTCGACGACTACACGCTCGAGCTGCAACGCCACGGCATGGAATCCGTGGAGCGCGAAGTGCGCTGGCTGAACGAGCTCATCGAGAGTGAGCGGGCGGGACGGGATCAGAGACGACCCGGTCCGTCCGACGAAACTGCAAAGTGAGGTCTGCATCTCGCAGGCCTCGTCCGAGAACAAACAGGGAGCAACCGGAATGGGTTCGGTTCGCGTAGCCATCGTCGGCGTAGGCAACTGCGCCGCCTCGCTGGTGCAGGGCGTCGAGTACTACAAGGACGCCGACCCGGCGGCCAAGGTCCCCGGTCTGATGCACGTCCAGTTCGGCGACTACCACGTGAGCGACATCGAGTTCGTCGCCGCGTTCGACGTCGACGCGAAGAAGGTCGGCCTCGACCTTTCGGACGCCATCGGCGCCAGCGAGAACAACACCATCAAGATCTGTGACGTCCCGAGTGCGGGCGTGACCGTTCAGCGCGGCCACACCCTGGACGGTCTGGGCAAGTACTACCGCGAGACGATCGAGGAGTCGGCCGAGACCCCGGTCGACATCGTCCAGACCCTTCTGGACCGCCAGGTCGACGTCCTGATCTGCTACCTGCCGGTCGGTTCCGAGGCTGCGGCGAAGTTCTACGCCCAGTGCGCCATCGACGCCAAGGTCGCCTTCGTCAACGCCCTCCCGGTCTTCATCGCCGGCACCAAGGAGTGGGCCGACAAGTTCACCGAGGCCGGTGTCCCGATCGTCGGCGACGACATCAAGTCGCAGGTCGGCGCCACCATCACGCACCGCGTGATGGCGAAGCTGTTCGAGGACCGCGGTGTCCGTCTTGAGCGCACCATGCAGCTCAACGTCGGCGGCAACATGGACTTCAAGAACATGCTGGAGCGCGACCGCCTCGAGTCGAAGAAGATCTCCAAGACTCAGGCCGTCACCTCGCAGATCCCCGACCGCGAGCTCGGCGAGAAGAACGTCCACATCGGCCCGTCCGACTACGTCGCGTGGCTCGACGACCGCAAGTGGGCCTACGTCCGCCTCGAAGGCCGTGCCTTCGGCGACGTTCCGCTGAACCTCGAGTACAAGCTCGAGGTGTGGGACTCCCCGAACTCCGCCGGTGTCATCATCGACGCGCTGCGCGCGGCGAAGATCGCCAAGGACCGGGGCATCGGTGGCCCGATCCTGTCGGCTTCGAGCTACTTCATGAAGTCCCCGCCGGTGCAGTACTTCGACGACGAGGCTTACGCGAACGTCGAGAAGTTCATCAAGGGCGAGGTCGAGCGCTAGTCGAAACCGCGGCGTCCTCGCGGACGCCTGGACTTCGGCTGTTCTTCCACGGAGGGTCCCCGGGCAATGTGCCCGGGGACCCTCCGCGTATGTGACCCTTTCCCTCATGGCTGTCGTACGTGATCTGCGCGTACTCCTGCGTCTGCGGGACTTCCGCAACCTGCTCGCCGTACGGCTGCTCTCCCAGGCCGCCGACGGGGTCTACCAGGTCGCACTGGCCGCCTACGTCGTCTTCTCCCCGGAGAAGCAGGCCTCGCCGGCGGCCATCGCCTCGGCCATGGCGGTGCTCCTGCTGCCCTATTCGGTGATCGGACCCTTCGCGGGAGTCCTGCTGGACCGCTGGCGCCGCCGCCAGGTGTTCCTCTACGGGAACCTGCTGCGGGCCTTCCTCGCCTGCGTCACCGGCATGCTGATCGTCGCGCACGTCCCCGACTGGCTCTTCTACGCCTCGGCCCTGTCCGTGACCGCGGTCAACCGCTTCGTGCTGGCCGGGCTCGCGGCTTCCCTGCCGCGGGTCGTCGCGCCCGCCCAGCTGGTCACCGCGAACGCCCTCTCACCCACCGCGGGAACGCTCGCCGCCGTCGCCGGCGGGGGCCTGGCCTTCCTCGTCCGCGTCTTGGCCGACGACTCAGACGCCCTGGTCGTCCTCCTGGGAGCCGGCCTCTACCTGTGCGCGGCCCTGGTCTCCCTGCGTCTGGCCCTGAACCTCCTCGGACCCGACCACCCTCCCGGCCGGATCAACCCGACGGTCCGCCAGGGGATCGCCCTCACCGTGCGGGGCCTGGTCGAGGGCCTGCGACACCTTGCTTCCCGGCGCGAGGCGGCCCGGGCGCTCACCGCCATGACCGTCATGCGGTTCTGCTACGGGGCCCTGTTCGTCACGCTGCTCATGCTCTGCCGCTACGCCTGGTCGGACAACGAGGCCGACGGGCTGGCCCTGCTCGGGGTCACGGTCGGCGTTTCCGGGGCCGGGTTCTTCGCGGCCGCCGTCATCACTCCCTGGCTGGTGGGCCGGCTGGGCCCCCTCGGCTCCATCACCCTCTGCGCCGCGAGCGCCGCGGTGCTGGTACCGGCGCTCGGCCTGTTCTTCGCACCCGGCCCGATGCTGGCAGCCGCCTTCGTGCTGGGCCTGGCCACCCAGGGCGCCAAGATCTCCACCGACACCGTCGTGCAGTCCCAGGTGGACGACGCCTTTCGCGGCCGCGTCTTCTCCCTCTACGACGTGCTCTTCAACGCCGCCTTCGTCGGCGCCGCCGGGGTGGCCGCTCTCGTGCTCCCCCTCGACGGGCACTCCGTCACTTTGATCATCGGGGTGGCGATGCTCTATGCCGCTACCGCGGCGCTCCTCATGCGTCAGGGCGATGTTTCACGTGAAACATCGCCCTGACCGCAGCACGACCGGATCTCCGCCCCGATGTTTCACGTGAAACATCGGCGGGCCCGGGCCCTAGGGCACTCGCGCCCGCAGGGCCTCAGCCCTGAGCGGCCCACCACTCCTTGAGGGCTGCGACCGCCGCGTCGTGGCCCATGGGACCGTTTTCCAGCCGCAGCTCCAGCAGGAACGCATAGGCCTTGCCGATCGCCGGGCCGGGACCCACGTCGAGGACCCGCATGATCTCGTTGCCGTCGAGGTCGGGGCGGATCGCATCCAGCTCCTCCCTCTCCTGCAGCTGGGCGATGCGCTCCTCCAGCCCGTCGTACGTGCGGGAGAGCGCGTTCGCCTTGCGCTTGTTGCGCGTGGTGCAGTCGGAGCGGGTCAGCTTGTGCAGGCGGTCCAGCAGCGGACCGGCGTCGCGGACATAGCGCCGCACCGCCGAGTCGGTCCACTCCCCGTCCCCGTAGCCGTGGAAGCGCAGGTGCAGCTCCACCAGCCGGGACACGTCCTTGACCATGTCGTTGGAGTACTTGAGCGCGGTCATGCGCTTCTTGGTCATCTTCGCGCCCACCATCTCGTGGTGGTGGAAGGAGACCCGTCCGTCGCTCTCGAACCGGCGGGTCCGGGGCTTGCCGATGTCGTGCAGCAGGGCCGCGAGCCGCAGCACCAGGTCCGGGCCGTCCTCTTCCAGTGCGATCGCCTGCTCCAGCACGATCAGCGAGTGGTCGTAGACGTCCTTGTGCCGGTGGTGCTCATCGCTCTCCAGGCGCAGCGCCGGCAGCTCCGGCAGCACGTGCTCGGCCAGCCCCGTGTCCACGAGAAGGCCCAGGCCCTTGCGCGGGTGCGCGGACAGCAGGAGCTTGTTCAGCTCGCCCTGGATCCGCTCGGCCGAGACGATTTCGATGCGGCCGGACATCTCCGTCATCGCCGCCACCACGTCCGGGGCGACCTCGAAGTCGAGCTGGGCGGCGAACCGCGCCGCCCGCAGCATCCGCAGCGGGTCGTCGGAGAAGGAGTCCTCGGCCGTGCCCGGGGTGCGCAGCACGCCCGCCCTGAGGTCTTCCAGACCGCCGTGCGGGTCGACGAACTCCTGCTCGGGGAGCGCGACGGCCATCGCGTTCACCGTGAAGTCCCGACGGACGAGGTCTTCCTCGATGGAGTCGCCGTAGGAGACCTCGGGCTTGCGCGAGGTCCGGTCGTAGGACTCCGAGCGGTAGGTCGTCACCTCGATCTGGAAGGTTCGATCAGCGTCTCCGACGCGGGCGTCCTTCTGCGCACCGACCGTGCCGAAGGCGATGCCGACGTCCCAGACCGAGTCGGCCCACGGCCTGACGATCTTGAGAACGTCCTCGGGGCGGGCGTCGGTGGTGAAGTCGAGATCGTTGCCGAGGCGCCCGAGCAGCGCGTCGCGGACGGACCCGCCGACCAGGGCGAGCCGGAAACCCGCCTCCTGGAAACGGCGGCCGAGCTCGTCGGCGACAGGGGCGATCCGCAGCAGTTCACTCACCGCGCGGGCCTGCCCGTGATTCAGGACACTGGGGTTGTCTTCGTTGGCGTTCGGCACAACAGAAAAGGGTACGTGCCCGGCCCGCCCGGAGCTCCCGTGTTTTGCGGCCACCCCGGCCCCCGGCCCCTCCGGGGCGGACCCGATCATGTGGAGCAAGGCGCGGCACTCGCGCACAGCGGGCCTCGTTACCATGCGTGGACGCACAAACGACGACCACTGACACTCCGAGGGACGGGCGAGCGCGTTGGCCGAGGCGGCAGACATCCAGGGGGCACCCCTCGCTCCTGCCCGGCGACGCTGGCTGCGGCGCGCGGTCGTCCTGCTCGCCGGGACGCCGGTGCTCGCCGGCCTGGTCTACTCGCACGCCCCCGAAGCCCAGGCCGCCGAGACGGCTGCCGCCGCGGTCGACGTCCAGCTCGACGCCATGGCGCCGAGCACCCCGGTCAAGGGCGACACCCTCACCATCTCGGGCACCGTGACCAACAACGGCTCCGAGAAGATCACCGACGCGCACGTGGGCCTGCGGGTCGGTCCGGCGCTGGGGGACCGCAGCTCCATCGACGAGGTCGCGGAGCGCGGCGCATTCCGGGCGGGCACGGACCCGGCGGAGGTCGGCGCCGAGTTCGCGGTGAAGATCGATTCACTGCCCTCGAAGATCAGCCAGCCGTTCACCCTCAAGGTTCCGGTGAACAAACTGGACCTGGACGAGGACGGCGTCTACCAGCTCGGCGTCTCCCTGTCCGGGGAGACCGAGAGCCGCCAGTACGAGCAGGTCCTGGGCATCAAGCGGACCTTCCTGCCCTGGCAGCCGGACGCCGCCGCCAAGCGGTCCCAGCTCGCCTACGTGTGGCCGTTGATCTCGACCACGCACTTGACCTCGGAGACCGGCTCGGACGAGCTGCAGACCCCCGTCTTCCTCGACGACAACCTCGCCGACGAGCTGAAGCCGGACGGCCGCCTGGGACAGATGGTCACCCTCGGCAAGGACCTTCCCATCACCTGGGTCATCGACCCGGATCTGCTCTACACCGTCGACGCCATGACCAAGGGCTACCGGATCCGCACCCCCGACGGCCGGACCGTCCAGGGCACGAAGAAGGCCATCGCCGAGCAGTGGCTGAGCTCGCTGGAAGCCGCCGTCCAGGGCAAGAAGGTCGTCGCACTGCCCTTCGCCGATCCGGACATCGCCTCGCTCGCCCACCGCGGCAAGGACGTGTCCGGCACCCTGGGACAGCTGCGGCCCGCCACCGACAAGGCGAAGCAGGCCGTCGAGACGGTCCTGCACGTCCCGGCGAGCACCGACTTCTCCTGGCCCGTGGACGGGGCGATCGACCCGTCGATCGTCAACGTCGCGACGTCGGCCGGTGCCCACAACGTCCTCACCCGCAGCGACAGCCTCCAGGAGACCGGCGCCCTCGGCTACACGCCGTCGGCGGCCCGGCCCATCGGCGCGGGCACCACGGCGGTCGTCGCCGATGCCGATCTCTCCACCGCCTTCCAGGGCGACATGCTCCGCGCCGAGAACTCCACCCTCGCGGTGCAGCAGTTCCTCGCCCAGACCCTGGCCCTGAACCTGCAGGAGACCGACAGCCAGCGCAGCTTCGTCGTCGCGCCGCAGCGGATGCCCAGCGTCAGCCAGGTGCAGACGATGGCCGCCGCCATACGGGGTCTGCAGGCGAGCCGCTGGAGCCAGGCCACGGACCTGGAGACGGCGGCCGCCGCGACTCCGGACCCCCGCGCCGCGACCCAGGTCCCGGGAGCAGGCCAGTACCCCGAGGCGCTGAGCAAGCAGGAACTGCCGGTCTCGGCCTTCGAGAAGATCCGCACCACCGAGACCACTCTCGACCACTTCAAGGTGATCCTGACCGCGCCCGACCGCGTCGAGATCCCCTTCGGCAACACCACCAACCGCGAGATGTCCGCCTCCTGGCGCGGCCGCCCCACGGAAGCGTGGGACTACCGCGACCAGGTGCAGCAGTACCTGATCCGGCTGACCGAGAAGGTCAAGATCATCCCCAAGTCGGACGCCACGCTCTCCGGACACAGCGCGACCATCCCCGTCACCGTCCAGAACAGCCTCGTCCAGGACACCCACAACCTGGTCCTCCGGGTGCGGTCCGCCAACCCGACCCGCCTGATGTTCGGCGACAGCGGGGAGTCCCAGCAAGAAGTCGCGGTCCAGGGCGGGCACAGCCAGACCGTGAAGTTCCCCGCCAACGCCACCGCGAGCGGCCCCGTCGAGGTGACGGCCCAGCTCTTCACCACCGACGGCGTGCCCTACGGCAAGGCCCGCAAGTTCACCGTCGAAGCCACCGAGGTGACCCCGACCGTCATGCTCGTCATCGCGGGCGGTGTCCTCCTCCTCGTCCTGGCCGGCATCAAGATGTACGCCAGCCGCAAGCGCGTCGCGGCACGCGCCGCCGCCGAGGAGAGCACGCAGCAGAGTGACGAGTCCCCGGACACCGGACCGCAAAGCGCGGACCCGTCCGGCACGGGTGAGACAGTGGACCGTTGAGCGACGCCGTGGCCGGTCGGCCTGGGGACGATGAGGTGGGGTTTCGATGAACGCGCCGTACGAAGGTGACCGTGCGCAGGGCACTGGCGGGCCCGCGCCCTCCCAGGGCACTGCCCCCGGCGCCCCGGTGCCGGGACAGGTTCCCGCGCCCGCACCAGCGCCGGACCACGACCCCTATGTCCAGGACGCCTACGCCTACGATCCGTACCGGGCGCAGGACCTCTCCGCCCAAGACCCGGTGGCAGAGGTCCTGTACGACCGGGCCTCGCACCCTCCGCCGCCGCCCGGCACCTTCCAGGAGCCCGGTCCGCTCTACGCGGCCCCGCCGACCCCTTCGTACGCGCCGGACCCCCGGGTATGGGCCCAGACCCCGCCGCCCGAACCGGACGGCCCGTCACGGCACCTGCCCTACGGAGACCACGCCACGACCACCCAGTTCGTCGGCGTGGACTCCCTCGTGACCAAGGCCGCCGACCAGGACCCGCGGCCCGACGCCTTCGCGCACCTCTACCGGGACCAGGACGCGGCGCCCCGCACCCCTGCCGAGGACGCGCCTGTGGCCGCCCCGGCACCGAGCAAGCCCACCGGACGCGCCTCCAGCCTGCTCAAGTCCAGCGCCCTGATGGCCGCCGGCACCATCGTCTCCCGCATCACCGGCTTCCTGCGGACCCTGGTGATCGCCGGAGCGATCGGCGTCGCCACCCTCAACGACAGCTACCAGGTCGCCAACACCCTGCCGACGATGATCTACGTCCTGGTCGGTGGCGGCGCCCTCAACGCCGTCTTCATCCCGCAGTTGGTGCGCGCGATGAAGAACGACGAGGACGGGGGAGAGGCGTACGCCAACCGGCTGCTGACCCTCGTGATGGTCCTGCTGGGCGCCGTCACCGTGGTCTGTGTACTCGCGGCCCCGCTGTTCATCGGCATGATGTCGCAGAAGATCGCCGACGACCCGCAGCGGCTGGACGTCGCCGTCGCCTTCGCCCACTACTGCCTGCCCACCATGTTCTTCATGGGCGTGCACGTGGTCCTCGGTCAGATCCTCAACGCCCGCGGCCGATTCGGCGCGATGATGTGGACCCCGGTCCTCAACAACATCGTCGTCATCGCCACCTTCGGCGCCTTCATCTGGGCCTTCGGCGGCTTCACCACCACGGGCGTCACCGAGGCGGGCATCACCCCCGAGGGCGTCCGGCTGCTGGGCCTGGGCACCCTGCTCGGCCTCGTCGTCCAGTCCCTGGCGATGCTTCCGTACCTGCGCGACGCCGGCTTCAAGCCGCGCCTCCGGTTCGACTGGAAGGGCCACGGCCTCGGCAAGGCCGCCGGCCTGGCCAAGTGGACCTTCTTCTTCGTCCTCGCCAACCAGCTCGGCCTCATCGTCGTCACCCAGCTCGCCACCTGGGCGGGCGAGGTGGCCGACAAGCAGGGCCACGGCGGTACCGGCATCACCGGCTACAACTACGCCCTGCTTCTCTGGCAGATGCCGCAGGCCATCATCACCGTCTCCGTCATGACCGCCGTCCTGCCGCGCATCTCCCGGTCCGCCCACGACGGCGACGCCGCCGCCGTCCGCGACGACATCTCCTACGGACTGCGCACCTCCGCCGTGGCGATCGTGCCCTGCGCCTTCGCGTTCCTCGCCCTGGGCGTCCCGATGGCCGGCCTGCTCTACGCCGGTTCCGGCACGGAGAGCGCCCAGAACATCGGTTTCATCCTGATGGCCTTCGGCCTCGGACTGATCCCGTACTCCGTCCAGTACGTGGTCCTGCGCGGCTTCTACGCCTACGAGGACACCCGGACGCCCTTCTACAACACGGTCATCGTGGCCGCCGTCAACGCGGGCATGTCCGCCGTCGCCTTCTTCGTGCTCCCCGCCCGCTGGGCCGTCGTCGGCATGGCCGCCGCCTACGGCCTCGGCTACGCCGTGGGCGTCGGTGTCGCCTGGCGCCGGCTGCGCACCCGCCTGGGCGGCGACCTCGACGGGGCGCACGTGATGCGCACCTACACCCGGCTCATCGGCGCCTGCGTTCCCGCCGCGGCGGTGGCCGGCGCCGTCGCCTACGCCGTCCTGCACTTCATCGGCAGCGGAGCCCTCGGTTCCTTCACCGCCCTGGTGGCCGGTGGCATCTCCCTGGCGGCGGTGTTCCTCGTCGCGGCCAAGCGGATGCGCATCGAAGAACTCAACGCCATGGTCGGGATGGTCCGCGGGCGCCTGGGGCGCTGATGCGTACAACCATCCTGCTCCCTGGCGTGTCGTGCAGATCGGTGGACTGTGGGCACAATTGGCTTGGCTTCGCAGACTGGCCGACAGTGCGCAACGGATGGGGAGGCGGGGACGACGGTGGCGGAACGTAGCACGGCTGCCGTCGACGTGGCCGACAACAGTGGCGACGAGCCGCTGGCCGCGGAGACGGCCCAGGCCACGGCCGACGGGGTGGACATCCAGAACGGACAAGCCGCGGACGGAAGCATGCCCGAGAAGGACGGCGATCGCAGGAACCCGGCACCCGCTGCCGCGCCCGAGCTGCACAGCGGCCACAAACTGGCCCGGCGCTACCGGCTCGAAGAGTGCGTCACCCGTCTGGACGGATTCAGCAGCTGGCGTGCGATGGACGAGAAACTGCGCCGGGCCGTGGGCGTCCACTTGCTGCCCGCGGATCACGCGCGGGCCCGCGCCGTCCTGGCCGCCGCCCGCTCCTCGGCCCTGCTCGGCGACCCCCGGTTCGTCCAGGTCCTCGACGCCGTGGAGGAGAACGACCTCGTCTACGTCGTCCACGAGTGGCTCCCCGACGCCACGGAGCTCACCGCCGTCCTCGCCGCGGGCCCCATGGAGCCGCACGAGGCCTACCAGCTCGTCAGCCAGGTCTCCCAGGCCATGGCCGCCGCGCACCGCGAGGGCCTGGCGCACCTGCGGCTGACTCCCAGCGCAATACTGCGCACCTCCACGGGCCAGTACCGGATCCGCGGCCTCGCCGTGAACGCCGCCCTGCGCGGCATCACCAGCGAGACCCCGCAGCGCTCGGACACCGAGGCC
The DNA here is from genome assembly GCF_042870555.1 of Streptomyces sp. NPDC006487. Classification (NCBI taxonomy): domain Bacteria; kingdom Bacillati; phylum Actinomycetota; class Actinomycetes; order Kitasatosporales; family Streptomycetaceae; genus Streptomyces; species Streptomyces sp. NPDC006487. The sequence continues at coordinate 252,838 of NZ_JBIAHN010000008.1, read as the reverse complement.
ATCGGCGCTCTCCTGTACGCCGCGCTGACCCAGCGGTGGCCGTACGAGAGCGACGCCTACGGGCTCACCGGCCTGCCCAAGGGCGTCGGCCTGATCGCCCCCGACCAGGTCCGCGCGGGCGTGCACCGCGGTCTGGGCGAGCTGGCGATGCGTGCCCTCGCCAACGACGGGGCCACCGCCTCGCGGCAGGAACCCGCCTGCACCACCCCGGAAGAGCTCTCCAAGGCCGTGGCCGCGATGCCCCGCATCCGGCCGCCGGAGCCCACCTTCACAGCGCCTCCGGAGTACCAGCACACCACCTACCAGCAGGGCAGCTACGGCAGGCCCCAGGGCCCCGGCATGCCCACCACGCAGGTCACCGTCGTGCCCCCGCCGCCGCCCCTGCAGAGCCGGACCGGCCGCGTCCTCAAGTGGGGCGTCGCGGCCCTGCTGATCGCCGCCCTCGGACTGGGCAGCTGGCAGCTCGCCGACACCCTGCTCAACCGGAACAACCAGGGCAGCACCAGCGGCAGCCAGACCACGCACGAGAAGGCCGACGACACCCCGGAGAAGAAGGAGCCCACGCTCCTCTCCATCAAGGGAGCCCAGGAGTACTACCCCGACGGCCTGGCCCAGGACGCCGGCAACGTGGGGAACACCTTCGACGGTGACGCCACCACCTACTGGCGCACCAAGAGCTTCCGCGACGGCCCCACGATGACCGCGGACTACAAGGCCGGAGTCGGCATCGTCTACGATCTCGGCTCCGAGCAAGCGGTCAACGGCGCTTCGATAGCGTTGAAGTACGCCGGCAACCACACGACCGTCACGCTCTACGCGGCCGATTCCATGTCCTCGTCGACCCCGGTCGGCTCCATGAAGAAGATCGCGACCGGCACCACGTCGGACAGCACGCTCAAGGCAACCACCGACGCCCCGGTCACCACGCGCTACGTCGTCGTCTGGATCACGGCGATGCCGCAAGCGGGCGCAGACACGTACAGCGGGGCGGGGTACAAGCAAGCCATCACGGACGTGAAGTTCACGGGCTGACGGACGGCAGGGGAGGGGGCCGGCATTGGACGAAGCCACACCCGGGGGCCGCAGCGACCAGGAACTCCTGTCGCTGCACGCCGCCGGCGACCCGGATGCCTTCGGTGAGCTCGTACGCCGACACCGCGACCGGCTGTGGGCCGTGGCCCTGCGCACCCTCGGCGACCGGGAGGAAGCCGCCGACGCCGTGCAGGACGCCCTCGTATCCGCCTACCGGGCCGCACACACCTTCCGCGGCGAATCGGCCGTCACGACCTGGCTGCACCGCATCACCGTGAACGCCTGTCTGGACCGGGCCCGCAAGGCCGCCTCCCGCAGAACGTCCCCCCTCGACGACACGGACCGCCTGGAGCGCCTTCTGGAGCCCCACGAGTCCGCCGAGGCGCCCGCGGAGCGCCAGGACCTCCACCGGCAGCTGCTGGCGGCCCTGAGCACCCTCCCGGCAGATCAGCGGGCCGCTCTGGTCCTCGTCGACATGCAGGGCTACCCCGTCGCCGAGGCGGCCCGCATCCTCGACGTCCCCGTCGGCACCGTGAAGAGCCGCTGCGCCCGCGGCAGGGCGAAACTCGTCCCGCTCCTCACTCATCTGCGCACGCATACAGGGGATAACACCGATACCGAGCGGGGAAGGAACCGGACACCGGGGACAACCGTCCCACCGGCGGCAGACCGCGGGGATCCGGCCCCGGATCCCAACGCAGTGAAGGGCGGAGGTGGACGAGCGTGAACCCCGCAACCGGCACGACCGGCACGATCGGGCACCCCGACGTCTCGGAGATCTCCGAGCTGGCGGAAGGCCTCCTCTCCCCGTCCCGCACGGCGGAGGTCCGCAGACATCTCGGCGACTGCCCCCTGTGCGCTGACGTCCGTGCCTCCCTGGAGGAGATCCGGGCCCTGCTCGGCACGCTGCCCGGGCCGGCCCGGATGCCCGTCGACATCTCCGGCCGGATCGACGCGGCCCTCGCCGCCGAAGCGCTCCTCGACGCCACCACCCCGCACAAGGCGTCCGGTCCCGGCCGCCCGGACCGGGCGGCCGAAGGCGTCCCCGGTGCCGGTGTTTCACGTGAAACGACCCCCGGACCGCTCGGGGAAACCGGCGCCCTGCGTCCCGCCGGTCACCCGGCCGGCCCAACCGGCCCCGGACGGCGCCGCGCACGCCACCGGATCGCTCTCGCGGGTGGGCTGCTGGCGGCGTGCGCCGCCGGCATCCTGGTGGCCGGCCTGATGTCCGGCGACCACCCCGCCCAGGACATGTCCGCGCGGAGCGACGCATCCGCCGCCCGGTCCGGGTCCGGCACGCCCGAGTACACCGCGCAGGGGCTACCCGGCACGGTGCGCGAGCTCCTCGCGGCCGGCGGCCCGGGAGACAAGGCCGCGGGGGAGCGGAACAACACCTTCGGGGTGGAGAACAGCCCTCCGGCCGAACCGAGCCTCGCCCCGGCCGAAGGCGGGGCGCTCCGGGCACCCGCCTGCGTACAGGAAGCCACCGGCCGCACCGAGACCCCCCTGGGCTTCGAGCCCGGCACCTACGAGGGGAAGGACGTCTTCCTCATCGTCCTGCCCCATCCCGGCGACCCCGCCGCCGTGGACGCCTATCTCGTCGGCTCCGCATGTGTCACCGACCCCTCGGCCGTCCCCGGAAAGCCCCTGCTCACTCGTACGTATCCGAGGAGCTGACCGGCCGGAAAGCTCGGGGGGACAACTCGGGAATGCAGGCGCCGTAGGATCCGTTGGGTGGGGTGAGAGTCCACACCGGCCCCCCGGTAGGCAGCAGGCAGTCCGCAGAGACGAGGAATCAACCCGTGAGCGACGTACGAAACGTGATCATCATCGGCTCCGGGCCGGCCGGTTACACGGCCGCCCTGTACACCGCACGCGCTTCGCTCAAGCCCCTGGTCTTCGAAGGTGCCGTGACCGCCGGTGGCGCGCTGATGAACACCACCGAGGTCGAGAACTTCCCCGGCTTCCAGGACGGCATCATGGGGCCGGACCTGATGGACAACATGCGTGGCCAGGCCGAGCGCTTCGGCGCCGAGCTGATTCCGGACGACGTCGTGGCCGTGGACCTCACCGGTGAGATCAAGACGGTCACCGACACCGCCGGCACCGTGCACCGCGCCAAGGCCGTGATCGTGACCACCGGTTCCCAGCACCGCAAGCTCGGACTTCCCAACGAGGACGCCCTCTCCGGCCGCGGCGTCTCCTGGTGCGCGACCTGCGACGGCTTCTTCTTCAAGGACCACGACATCGCCGTGGTCGGCGGCGGTGACACCGCGATCGAGGAGGCCACCTTCCTCTCCCGGTTCGCCAAGTCCGTCACGATCGTCCACCGCCGCGACTCCCTGCGCGCCTCCAAGGCCATGCAGGACCGCGCCTTCGCCGACCCGAAGATCAAGTTCGCCTGGGACAGCGAGGTCGCGGAGATCCACGGCGAGCAGAAGCTCACCGGCCTCACCCTGCGCAACACCAAGACGGGTGAGACCTCCGAACTGCCCGTGACCGGCCTCTTCATCGCCGTCGGCCACGACCCGCGCACCGAGCTGTTCAAGGACCAGCTCGAGCTCGACGCGGAGGGCTACCTCAAGGTCGACGCCCCCTCGACCCGCACCAACCTCACCGGTGTGTTCGGCGCGGGCGACGTCGTCGACCACACCTACCGTCAGGCCATCACCGCCGCGGGCACGGGTTGCTCCGCGGCCCTCGACGCCGAGCGCTTCCTCGCCGCCCTCGCGGACGCCGAGAAGGCGCACGCGGCGGTCTGACACCCTCAAGCAGCACCACACCCCACTCCCCGCAGGAAAAGAAGGAGGCCGCTGTGGCCGGCACCCTCAAGACCGTCACCGACGCAAGCTTCGATGACGACGTCCTCAAGAGCGACAAGCCCGTCCTGGTGGACTTCTGGGCCGCCTGGTGCGGTCCGTGCCGCCAGATCGCTCCGTCCCTCGAGGCCATCGCCGCCGAATACGGTGACGAGATCGAGATCGTCAAGCTCAACATCGACGAGAACCCGGAAACGGCGGCCAAGTACGGCGTCATGTCCATTCCGACGCTGAACGTCTACCAGCGCGGCGAGGTCGTCAAGACCATCGTCGGCGCCAAGCCGAAGGCCGCCATCCTGCGCGACCTCGACGGGTTCGTCACGATCAAGGCCTGACCCCCCCGCGTCCCGGGTCGGACGCGATCGTGTGACACGGGGCCGCCCCCTGCCAGGGGCGGCCCCGTTCGCATGTCAGGACGCTGGGGGATCAGGCTGTTCCCGCCTCACAGCGGACGCAGCACCGGTTCCTTCCGGGCCGCGCCCAGCAACCGGTCCAGGGCCAGTTCCACGTCTTCCTTCCACGACAGCGTGGAGCGCAGCTCCAGCCGCAGCCGGGGACGCGTCGGATGCGGGCGTACCGTCTTGAAGCCCACCGCCAGCAGATGGTCCGCCGGCAGCAGGCAGGCCGGACCGTCCCAACGGGCATCGCCGAACGCCTCGATGGCCCGGAACCCCCTGCGCAGCAAGTCCTTCGCCACCGTCTGGACCATCACCCGCCCCAGCCCCTGGCCCTGGTACCCCGGCATGATCCACGAGGTGATGAGCTGTACGGCGTCCGGGGACACCGGGCTGGTCGGGAACGCCGTCGCACGCGGCACGTAGGCCGGCGGCGCGTACAGAACGAATCCCACGGGGACCTCGTCCACGTAGACCACCCGGCCGCACGAGCCCCACTCAAGGAGGACGGCGGAGATCCACGCCTCCTTCTCCTCAGCCGGGTTGCCCGCCTTCACGGCGGCCTCGCCGCTGACGGGATCCAGCTCCCAGAAGACACAGGACCGGCAACGCCGGGGCAGGTCCTGGAGGTTGTCCAGCGTGAGCGGTACCAGCCGACGACCCATGACCGCATGGTATCCACAGCTCGAATCACCCGAAACCGCGACAAGGCAAAGGGGGCGGGCCGTACCGGCTCACACCGGCACGACCCGCCCCCAGGCTGTGGGTTACTCCCCGGCAGCACCCTGGTCCAGCACCCGGCCCTCGCCCGGCGCCAGGGTCCCCAGAATCCGCTCCAGGTCCTCCATCGACGCGAATTCGACGGTGATCTTGCCCTTCTTCTGGCCGAGATCCACCTTCACCCGCGTCTCGAACCGGTCCGACAACCGCGTCGCCAGCTCACTGAGCGCCGGGGCGACCCGGGCACCCGCCCGCGGCCCCTTCGACTTCACCGAACTCGGCGACTCCGAACCCATCAGCGCCACGATCTCCTCGACCGCACGCACCGAGAGACCCTCGGCCACGATCCGGTGCGCCAGCCGGTCCTGCTCCTCGGAGTTGTCCACCGACAGCAGGGCCCGCGCGTGCCCCGCCGACAGGACGCCTGCCGCCACCCGTCGCTGTACGGGCGGGGAGAGCTTCAGTAGGCGCAGCGTGTTCGAGACCTGCGGACGGGAACGACCGATCCGGTCCGCCAGCTGGTCGTGCGTGCAGTTGAAGTCCTGGAGCAGCTGGTCGTACGCGGCCGCCTCCTCCAACGGGTTCAGCTGCGCCCGGTGCAGGTTCTCCAGGAGCGCGTCCAGCAGCAGCTTCTCGTCGTCCGTGGCCCGGATGATCGCCGGGATCCGGTCCAGGCCGGCCTCCCGGCACGCCCGCCAGCGCCGCTCGCCCATGATCAGCTCATAGCGGCCCGGGCCCGACTGGCGCACCACCACCGGCTGGAGCAGGCCCACCTCCTGAATGGAGGTGACCAGCTCGGCCAGCGCGTCCTCGTCGAACACCTCGCGCGGCTGCCGAGGGTTCGGCGTGATCGAGTCCATCGGAAGCTCGGCGAAAGTGGCTCCCGCCACCTCACCGGTGGCCGGAGCGGCCACCGGCTCCGGCTCGCTCACGGACGCGGCCACCACCGATGTTTCACGTGAAACATCGGCCTGTGCCAGCGAAGCCAGCTTCGCCGCCGCGATGCCCCGCTCCGAGGGCAGTACCGGCATCGCCGACGGAGACGTCGACCCGGCGCCGATCACCGGCGGCACCTTCTCCTGCGGAGCCGCGGGAATCAGCGCGCCGAGCCCCCGCCCAAGACCCCTACGTCGCTCACTCACTGGATCCCCTCCGCCATGCTGTGCGTGTTGTTCGTGCCCGCACCCTGATGGGGGTGCTGGGGGTCGTACTGGAATCCGGCCCCGCGCAGCGCGATCTCCCGCGCCGCCTCCAGGTAGGAGAGGGAACCGCTGGAACCCGGGTCATAGGTCAGCACCGTCTGCCCGTAGCTCGGAGCCTCGGAGATGCGGACCGACCGCGGGATGCTCGTGCGCAGCACCTCCTTGCCGAAGTGGGTGCGCACCTCCTCCGCCACCTGCGAGGCCAGCCGGGTCCTGCCGTCGTACATCGTCAACAGGATCGTGGACACGTGCAGCGTCGGGTTCAGGTGCGCCCGCACCAGGTCCACGTTGCGCAGCAGCTGACCGAGCCCCTCCAGCGCGTAGTACTCGCACTGGATCGGGATCAGCACCTCCGCACCCGCGACCAGGGCGTTCACCGTCAGCAGGCCCAGCGAGGGCGGGCAGTCGATCAGGATGTAGTCGAGCGGCTGCTCGTACGCCTGGATGGCCCGCTGCAGACGGCTCTCCCGTGCCACGAGGGACACCAGCTCGATCTCCGCACCCGCCAGGTCGATCGTGGCCGGAGCGCAGAACAGCCCCTCCACGTCGGCCACCGGCTGAACGACCTCCATCAGCGGGCGGCTGTCCACGAGCACGTCGTAGATGGACGGCACGTCCGCGTGGTGGTCGATGCCCAGCGCCGTCGAGGCGTTGCCCTGCGGGTCGAGGTCGACCACCAGGACCCGCGCACCGTGCAGGGCCAGGGAGGCGGCCAGGTTCACGGTCGACGTGGTCTTGCCCACGCCGCCCTTCTGATTGGCCACCACCATGATCCGGGTCTTCGGGGGCCTCGGCAGGCCCTCACCCGCGCGTCCCAGGGCCTCGACCGCGATCTGGGCGGCACGGCCGATGGGCGTGTCTTCGTTGTCCACTAGGGGCGGGGCCGATGTTTCACGTGAAACATCGTCGCCCGGGAATTCAGAGCGGGGACCGGGGACCGGATCGGCCATCGGCCCCGCAAGGTTGGCGTCTGACCGCACGGTGTCACTCTCCTCGGCATCAGGCTCGCGATGAACAGAGCCTGCCATGTCACCGGGGTCGCGAACCAGCGGGGCCCGTACTCCTGTGGATGAATCCACCGATGTGGACAACTCCGTCCCCCCTTCGCCCTTGCGGAGACGGGGGGACGTAGCCGCACGACCGCGGCTGATGATTCCGTGCAGCAGAGAGCGACGTTTCACGTGAAACACGATGCCCGGACGGAGTCATCCGGCCGCTACGACACTCCGAAATCCATACCTATAGGGCTCAACACCCCTGCGATACGGCTGTGAACACGGCCTGGCAGAGGCTCAGCGGCGCCGGCGCGTACGGCTCACCCGGGCGGCCTTGGCCCGCTTCGCCGCGAACCGGACCCCGCCGGGGCTTTCCCCGACCTCGACCCGCACCACGGTGGAGAGCGGGTCCACGACCCCCTCGCCGACGTGCAGCACCGAGGTCTTCACCACACCGAGCTTGGTCAGCGCGGCCTTCGCCGCCACCAGCTCCTCCTCTGCGGTGTCGCCCTTCAGCGCCAGCATCTCGCCGTACGGGCGCAGCAGGGGCACGCCCCATCCTGCGAGCCGGTCCAGCGGAGCCACCGCGCGCGCCGTCACCACGTGCACCGGCTGGAGCTTGCCGAGGACTTCCTCGGCCCGCCCGCGCACCACCGTCACATGGTCGAGCCCCAGCAGCTCAACGACTTCCTGGAGGAAGTTCGTGCGGCGCAGCAGCGGCTCCAGCAACGTGATCTTCAGGTCCCTGCGCACCAGGGCCAGCGGAATGCCGGGGAGTCCGGCGCCCGAACCCACGTCGCACACGGTGACGCCCTCGGGCACCACTTCCGAGAGCACGGCACAGTTCAGCAGGTGCCTCTCCCAGAGCCGCGGCACCTCGCGCGGCCCGATCAGGCCCCGCTTGACACCCGCGTCCGCCAGCAGCTCCGCGTACCGCACAGCTTCCGGGAAATGCTCACCGAACACCGCACGCGCCTCTTCAGGTGCCTGGGGCGCTTCTTCGGGCATCGGGGGAAGCTCAGCTGCCTCCGTCACGGGGACCGTCCTTCCGTACCGCATGGTTGTGAACCCACGTCGTCACTGCCGTCACTGCCAGGCTGACAAAGATCGGCCCCGCCTGCGAGACAGACGGGGCCGGACACTCAAGCTTCCGGTCAGGCCGGAAGTACGACGACGAAGCGCTGCGGCTCCTCGCCCTCGGACTCGCTCCGCAGACCGGCGGCCGCCACGGCGTCGTGGACGACCTTCCGCTCGAAGGGGGTCATCGGGTCCAGCTTCAGGGGCTCACCGGACGACTTGACGTCGTCGGCGGCCTTGGAGCCGAGGGCCGTCAGCTCCTCGCGCTTCTTCGCCCGGAAGCCGCCGATGTCGAGCATCAGCCGGCTGCGGTCCCCGGTCTCGCGGTGCACGGCGAGACGGGTCAGCTCCTGCAGAGCTTCCAGCACCTCGCCGTCACGGCCCACGAGCTTCTGCAGGTCGCGCGCGGATTCGCTGACGATGGAGACAGAGGCGCGGTCCGCCTCGACGTCCATGTCGATGTCGCCGTCCAGGTCGGCGATGTCCAGCAGACCCTCAAGGTAGTCGGCCGCGATCTCACCCTCCTGCTCGAGGCGGGTCAGGGTGTCGCCACTCTCAGCGGCGGCGGTGGTGGTGCCTTCCGTCACGGGAGGGACTCCTTCTTACTTCTTGGGAGAGGGCTTGCTGGGGGGCGTCTGACGCTGTGACTTCGACTGCCGCTTGGGCTGCTGCCGCTTCTGGGCACCGCCACCGCCGGCCGCGTCCGCGTCGACGGTCGCCTCGACGCTCTTCGTCACGGAGCCGTCCGCCTGCGCGGCCAGGCCCTGCTTGCTCAGGCCGGTGATGAACTTGCGCTCGTTGTCGTTGCGGTCCGGGCCCTTGGCCACGATCGCCGCGACGATCTTCCTCTTGCCCCGGCCCTTGAGCTCGCCGTGCGAACCGATCTGCTTGAGCAGACGCGTCAGGTACTGGTCCTGGGCCAGGCTGCCCGGGGTGGGGTTCCGGTTGATCACGAACATCTGCTGGCCCATGGTCCACAGGTTCGTGGTCAGCCAGTAGACGAGGACGCCGACGGGGAAGTTGATGCCCATGAAGGCGAAGATCAGGGGGAAGACGTACATCAGCATCTTCTGCTGCTGCATGAACGGCGTCTTGACCGAGAGGTCGACGTTCTTCTGCATCAGCTGGCGCTGCGTGTAGAACTGCGACAGCGACATCATCACGATCATGATCGCGGTGACGATCCGCACGTCGGTGATCGAGGCGCCCAGAGCGGCGACCTTCTCGGGGCTGTCCATGAACTTGGAAGCCAGCGGGGCACCGAAAATGTGCGCGTTACGCGCGCTCTCCAGCAGCGGGCCGTCGATCTGACCGATCGGCGTGCCGTTGGCGATGCTGGCGAGCACGTGGTAGAGCGCGAAGAAGAACGGGGACTGCGCCAGGATGGGAAGGCACGAGGAGAGCGGGTTGGTACCCGTCTCCTTGTACAGCTTCATCATCTCTTCGGACTGGCGCTGCTTGTCGTTCTTGTAGCGCTCCTGGATCGCCTTCATCTTCGGCTGGATCGCCTGCATGCCCCGCGTCGCCTTGATCTGCTTCACGAAGAGCGGGATCAGGCAGATGCGGATCAAGATCACCAGGGAGACGATGGACAGGCCCCAGGCCCAGCCACTGTCCGCGCCGAACATGGCGCCGTACACCTTGTGGAACTGGACGATGATCCACGAGACAGGCGTGGTAATAAAGCTGAACAGACTGGCAATCGTGTCCACTAATCAGGCTCCTTGAGCATTGCGAGATCTACGCAACGCACTGCGCAGCTGCTCGTGCCAACGCGGGCGTTTCCGGGGTGGGACGTGGTCCACGCCACCCGGGGACCACGGATTGCACCGCAGGATCCGCCAGGCGGTCAGAGCCGTCCCCTTCACCGCACCATGCCGGTCGATGGCCGTGTACCCGTAGTGCGAACACGAGGGGTAGTAGCGGCACACCGGCCCGAGCAGCGGACTGATCGTCCACTGGTACAGCTTGATCAATGCGAGCAGCGGGTACTTCATCGAGCCACGCCTCCCAAGAGCCGCAGCAATGCGGCATCAAGGTCCCGGGCCAGCTCGTCGAGACCGGCATCACCCGCTCCGGGCAGAGCCCGTACCACCATCAGGCTACCTTCGGGCAGCTGAGACAGCCGCTCGCGGACGAGATGGCGCAAACGGCGCTTGACCCGGTTGCGTACCACGGCGATGCCGACAGCCTTGCTGACGACGAAACCCGCACGCGTCGAGGGATCGATTTCCCCCGGCGCGTGCGGGTCCGTTGCACCGCTTGTACGTAGGTGGACGACGAGGAGCGGGCGACCAGCCCGACGACCTCGACGTACCGCGCTCGCGAAGTCCTCGCGCCGCCTCAGCCGATGTTCGGGAGACAGCACGACGTCACGATCCGCCCGTCAGTTACGCGGAGAGTTCGGCGCGGCCCTTGCCACGACGGTTCGCGAGGATGGCGCGGCCGGCACGGGTACGCATCCGGAGACGGAAGCCGTGGGTCTTGGCACGACGGCGGTTGTTCGGCTGGAAGGTGCGCTTGCTCACTCGAGGGCTCCAGAGAATAAATCGTTTAGGCGGGACATCGCCTGGCTGTCACCGTGCGCCCACGAGGAGAAAACTCGCGTGTTCGCCCGAGTGGCACCGCAAAACGATCACAACCAGTGATCTTCGCCCATCGGTAGGCAGGCGGCAGCAGCCATCGACAACTCGACCTCGTTACGGTACGCGCGGCTACGCCATCCGGTCAAACCGAGTCGACGGTGCCCCACACTGTGCACAGGCTGTGGACAACGACTTGAACCGTACCCGCTGGCCTGACTACCGTTGCCTGACCCTGGATTTTTTGTCCCGACCGTCCCAAAGAACCACACATTCGTGGGACCCCCTCTGAGAGAGCGTGCTCTGTGGCTGACGTACCTGCCGATCTTGCCGCAGTGTGGCCAAGGGTGCTCGAAAAGCTCCTCGGGGAGGGACAGAACAGCATCGAGCCCAAGGACAAGCAGTGGGTCGAGCGCTGTCAGCCCCTGGCCCTGGTCGCGGACACCGCGCTGCTTGCCGTCCCCAACGAGTACGGCAAGCGCGTCCTCGAGGGCCGGCTCGCCCCCCTCATCAGCGACGCCCTCAGCCGTGAGTGCGGCCGCCCCATCCGGATCGCCATCACCGTCGACGACTCCGCCGGCGAGCCCTCGCCCCCGGCCCCGTCCGGGTCCTCCTCCCGCGACGGCTACGAACCGTACGGCGGTCAGCGCCCCGGCGGGCACACCGGACCCATGGGTCACACGGGCCCCGGCGGCCAAAACGGCCCCGCCGACGACCAGCTCCCCAGCGCCCGCCCCGCCTACCCGGACTACCAGCAGCCGCGCTCCGAGCCCGGCGCCTGGCCCCGCGGCGGCCAGCAGGACGACTACGGCTGGCAGCAGCCCCGCCTCGGCGGCTTCCCCGAGCGCGATCCGTACGCCTCCCCGCAGCCGGGCTACATGCAGCAGTCCGAGCCCTCCTCCTACGACCAGGGCTCCTACGAACAGCAGCAGTACGAGCAGCAGCAGTACGAGGGCCAGCAGCAGCGCTCCGCCCGCCAGTACGAGCAGCAGCAGTACGAGCAGCAGTCCTCCCCGCGCCCGGCGCCCAGCCGGCCCGCGCCCTCGGCGCCGTCCGGCGGTTCCACCTCGGGACCGCTGGAGCCGACCGCCCGGCTGAACCCCAAGTACCTCTTCGACACCTTCGTCATCGGCGCCTCCAACCGCTTCGCGCACGCCGCCGCGGTGGCCGTCGCCGAGGCGCCGGCGAAGGCGTACAACCCCCTCTTCATCTACGGGGAGTCGGGCCTCGGCAAGACGCACCTGCTGCACGCCATCGGGCACTACGCGCGGAGCCTCTACCCCGGCACCCGGGTGCGGTACGTGAGCTCCGAGGAGTTCACCAACGAGTTCATCAACTCGATCCGCGACGGCAAGGGCGACGCGTTCCGCAAGCGCTACCGCGAGATGGACATCCTGCTCGTCGACGACATCCAGTTCCTCGCGAGCAAGGAGTCGACGCAGGAGGAGTTCTTCCACACCTTCAATACGCTCCACAACGCCAACAAGCAGATCGTGCTCTCCTCCGACCGGCCGCCCAAGCAGCTCGCCACCCTGGAGGACCGGCTCCGCAACCGCTTCGAGTGGGGCCTGATCACCGACGTCCAGCCGCCCGAGCTGGAGACCCGCATCGCGATCCTGCGCAAGAAGGCCGTCCAGGAGCAGCTCAACGCCCCGCCGGAGGTGCTGGAGTTCATCGCCTCCCGCATCTCGCGCAACATCCGCGAGCTGGAGGGGGCGCTGATCCGGGTCACGGCCTTCGCGAGCCTGAACCGGCAGCCGGTCGACCTGGGTCTGACCGAGGACGTCCTGAAGAACCTGATCCCCGGCGGCGAGGACAGCTCCCCCGAGATCACCGCCACCGACATCATGGCGGCCACCGCCGACTACTTCGGGCTGACCGTGGACGACCTGTGCGGCTCCTCACGCAGCCGCGTGCTGGTCACCGCCCGGCAGATCTCCATGTACCTGTGCCGGGAGCTCACCGACCTCTCCCTGCCGAAGATCGGGGCGCAGTTCGGCGGCCGCGACCACACCACCGTCATGCACGCGGACCGCAAGATCCGCGCTCTGATGGCGGAGCGCCGCTCCATCTACAACCAGGTGACCGAGCTCACCAACCGCATCAAGAACGGCTGACGCCGGCTCTGTGGACGTGCCGTACGGGCGCCGCCGAGCCCTTCAAAACGCTTTTAGAGGGCGCTCCCGGGTCACTTCGGGGGCGCCCTTCTTCGTGCGTGCGCCCCTGGGTTGTTCGAATACGCCCCCTTGGAGGCAACTCATCCACAGATTGGGCGACTTTCTTCCGTCCACACCCTGGGGACGGGCTCCACAACCCACAAGACTGTCCACAGGGCCCTGGTGTGAGGCACCATCAGGGCTGGTCAGACCCCTGTGGAATTGTGCGCAACGACTATCCACAGGCTGTGGACGAAATATTCGTCCACAGGTCTGTCCACCGCGTTGTCCACCGGCGGTCCACAGCTTCCCGGGTCCTGTGCACAGGATCAGACGACTTCCCCACACCGTTGTCCACTGTTCGGCAACCTGGAACCCTCCATCACCGCCCCGAGTGAAAGCGGTCACACCGAAGTCGACGTTTGGGTTGTGGAGTACTCGGGAAAACCTGGGGACGCACCTGTGGAGTAGTGAGGGTCATCTGGGGATGGCCTGTGCAGAAGTTTTCGTTCTCCACAGAGGCACCTGGTTGTCCACCGGTGTCGCCCACAGGGTGTGGGGATAAAAAACGCGGTCTGACCTGCAAAAACACTGTTATCCACCGTTTCCACAGGCCCTACTACTACCCCCATAGAGAGTTAGCCCGGTTTCGGTTTTCAAGCAGGTCCTGTGCACAACTCGGTGGATCGCCCTCCCCGACACCTCGCTCCCGACTTGACCGCCGACAGCAACGACTGTCGGCGCCGTACGTCAGACTGGTCCCCGGCATCGGTCGAGGCATCGACGAGCCGACGACGAAGGCCGGCAGACGAGCGAGCAACAGCAGGAGGCGGTTTCCGGTGAAGATCCGGGTGGAGCGCGACGTACTCGCGGAGGCGGTGGCCTGGGCTGCCCGTAGCCTCCCGGCCCGGCCGCCGGTGCCCGTTCTCGCGGGCCTGCTGCTGAAGGCCGAGGAGGGCAAGCTGTCCCTCTCCGGCTTCGACTACGAGGTCTCGGCCCGGGTCTCCGTCGAGGCCGACGTCGAGGAGGACGGCACCGTCCTGGTCTCCGGCCGGCTGCTCGCCGACATCTGCCGCGCCCTCCCCAACCGCCCGGTGGAGATTTCCACAGACGGTGTACGGGCGACCGTGGTCTGCGGCTCCTCGCGGTTCACACTCCACACCCTGCCTGTGGAGGAGTACCCGGCACTGCCGACGATGCCCACCGCGACCGGCACCGTGCCCGGCGAGGTCTTCGCCTCCGCCGCCGCCCAGGTGGCCATCGCCGCGGGCCGCGACGACACGCTGCCCGTGCTGACCGGTGTCCGCATCGAGATCGAGGGCGACAAGGTCACCCTGGCCTCCACCGACCGCTACCGCTTCGCGGTCCGCGAGTTCCTGTGGAAGCCCGAGGACCCCGAGGCCTCGGCCGTGGCCCTGGTGCCCGCCAAGACCCTCCTGGACACCGCCAAGTCGCTGACCAGCGGCGACACGGTCACCATCGCGCTGTCGGGCTCCGGCCAGGGCGAGGGCCTCATCGGCTTCGAGGGCGCCGGCCGGCGCACCACCACCCGCCTCCTCGAGGGCGACCTGCCGAAGTACCGCACGCTCTTCCCGACGGAGTTCAACTCGGTCGCCGTGATCGAGACGGCCCCGTTCGTCGAGGCCGTCAAGCGCGTGGCCCTCGTCGCCGAGCGCAACACCCCGGTCCGCCTCAGCTTCGAGCAGGGCGTGCTGATCCTGGAGGCCGGTTCCTCCGACGACGCACAGGCTGTGGAGCGCGTCGACGCGAAGCTGGAGGGCGACGACATCTCGATCGCCTTCAACCCGACCTTCCTGCTGGACGGCCTGAGCGCGATCGACTCGCCGGCCGCGCAGCTCAGCTTCACCACGTCCACCAAGCCGGCGCTGCTCAGCGGCCGCCCGGCGGTCGACGCCGAGGCCGACGAGGCGTACAAGTACCTGATCATGCCGGTCCGCCTCTCCGGCTGATCCCGGAAACGACGCGGCAGCCCCTCGGGCCCGGCCCCGCTTCCCGCGGACCGGGCCCGAGGGCGTTCCGCCTCCCGCCCGCGGAGCCCCGTAGCGGCCCTGCAGCAGGCTCGTGGGGCGCCGTACGGAGGGCGTACGGCGCCTCGTGCGCGGCCCGCGGCGCGCCTGGGCGCCGACACCCGGAGTGCCCGTGGCGCCGGGCGGCACGGCCCGGCGTAGGCTCGGCACGGGGGGATGTCCCCGGGCAGGGGAGCACCCCGGCACAGACGGCCACAACGCTTAAGGAACCACCTGATGGAGCTTGGTCTCGTCGGTCTCGGCAAGATGGGCGGCAACATGCGCGAGCGCATCCGCCGCGCCGGCCACACCGTCATCGGATACGACCGCAACCCGGACCTCGCCGATGTCCACAGCCTGTCGGAACTTGTGGACAGCCTGCAGGCCCCCCGCGTGGTGTGGGTCATGGTCCCGGCCGGCGCGGCGACCCAGTCCACCGTGGACGAGCTCGCCGGCCTGCTCTCGCCCGGCGACATCGTCGTCGACGGCGGCAACTCCCGCTGGACCGACGACGAGAAGCACGGCGCCGAGCTGGCCGCCAAGGGCATCGGCTTCGTGGACTGCGGAGTCTCGGGCGGCGTCTGGGGCCTGGAGAACGGCTACGCGCTGATGTACGGCGGCGACAAGGAGCACGTCGCGGCCGTTCAGCCGGTCTTCGACGCCCTCAAGCCCGAGGGCGAGTTCGGCGCGGTGCACGCCGGCAAGATCGGCGCCGGCCACTTCGCGAAGATGGTCCACAACGGCATCGAGTACGCCATGATGCAGGCCTACGCCGAGGGCTGGGAGCTCCTGGAGAAGGTCGACTCGGTCACCGACGTCCGCGAGGTGTTCCGGTCCTGGCAGGAGGGCACGGTCATCCGTTCCTGGCTGCTGGACCTGGCCGTGAACGCGCTGGACGAGGACGAGCACCTGCAGCAGCTGCGCGGCTTCGCGCAGGACTCCGGAGAGGGCCGCTGGACGGTCGAGGCCGCGATCGACAACGCCGTGCCGCTGCCCGCGATCACGGCCTCGCTCTTCGCACGGTTCGCGTCCCGCCAGGACGACTCCCCCCAGATGAAGATGATCGCCGCGCTGCGCAACCAGTTCGGCGGCCACGCGGTCGAGAAGAAGTAATCCACAACCGCTCCACAGGTCCGCGGATCCACGACCTGTTAGGTCCACAGCCTGTGGAGCGGAGCACGGCAGAGCAGCAGGAAGCCGGGGGAGGTCGGCGCCACATGCACGTTTCGCATCTCTCGTTGGCCGACTTCCGCTCGTACGCCCGGGCCGAGGTTCCCCTCGACCCGGGCGTCACCGCTTTCGTGGGCCCCAACGGGCAGGGCAAGACCAATCTCGTCGAGGCGATCGGCTACCTCGCGACCCTCGGCAGCCACCGTGTCTCCGCGGACGCCCCGCTCGTGCGGATGGGCGCCGAGCGCGCCGTCATCCGGGCCGCGGTCACCCAGGGCGAGCGGCAGCAGCTCGTGGAGCTGGAGCTGAACCCGGGCCGCGCCAACCGGGCCCGGATCAACAGGTCCTCGCAGGTCAGGCCGCGGGACGTGCTGGGCATCGTGCGCACCGTGCTGTTCGCCCCCGAGGACCTGGCCCTGGTCAAGGGCGACCCCGGGGAGCGGCGCCGCTTCCTCGACGAGCTCGTCACGGCCCGCTCGCCGCGCATGGCGGCCGTCCGCTCGGACTACGAGCGGGTGCTCAAGCAGCGCAACACCCTCCTGAAGTCCGCGGCGATGGCCCGCAGGCACGGCGGCCGCTCCATGGACCTGTCCACCCTCGACGTGTGGGACCAGCACCTGGCGCGCACGGGCGCGGAGCTGCTGGCCCACCGGCTCGACCTGATCGCGACCCTGCTGCCGCTGGCGGACAAGGCGTACGAGCAGCTCGCGCCGGGCGGCGGACCGCTCGGCGCGGCCTACAAGTCCTCCGCGGGCGAGCAGGTGGACAGCGGCGAGGCGCGCACCCGCGAGGCGCTGTACGAGGTCCTGCTCGGCGCCCTGGCCGAGGTGCGCAAGGGCGAGATCGAGCGCGGGGTGACCCTGGTCGGCCCGCACCGCGACGACGTGGTGCTGCGCCTCGGGGAGCTGCCGGCCAAGGGGTACGCCAGCCACGGCGAGTCCTGGTCGTACGCGCTGGCCCTGCGGCTGGCCTCCTACGAGCTGCTGCGCGCGGAGGGCAGCGAGCCGGTGCTGATCCTCGACGACGTGTTCGCGGAGCTGGACGCGCGGCGCCGGGAGCGGCTGGCGGAGCTGGTGGCGCCCGGCGAGCAGGTGCTGGTGACGGCGGCGGTCGACGACGACGTGCCCGGGGTGCTGGTCGGGACCCGGTTCGCGGTGGCCGGCGGGGAGGTGACCCGGCTGTGAGCGGCAAGGAGCAGGAACCGGCCTCGCAGGACCCGCCGCGCAAGACGCCCGAGCCCTCGGGCGTGGACCTGGCACGCCAGGCCCTGGCGGCGGCGCGCGAGGCGGCGCGAGCCCGGGGCAACGCGGCGCAGAACAAGAAGGGCGGCTACCGGCCGGGCCTGCGCTCGGGCGCCCGCGCCGACGGCAGGGACCCGATGCCGCTGATGGCGGCACTGGACCGGCTGCGCACGGAGCGCGGCTGGGAGATGCCGATGGCGGTGGCGGGCGTGATGGAGCGCTGGCCGGAGATCGTCGGCCAGGACATCGCCACGCACTGCGTGCCGGACCGGTACGAGGACCGCGAGCTGGTCGTGCGCTGCGATTCCTCGGCGTGGGCGGCGCAGCTGAAGCTGCTGGCCCCGCAGCTGGTGGCCCGGCTCAACGCGGACCTGGGGCAGGGCACCGTCCGGCTGATCAAGGTCCACGGCCCGGGCGGCGGGCCGAAGCGGTACGGCCCCTGGCGGGCCCCGGGGAGCACCGGCCCGGGGGACACCTACGGGTGAGCCCGCGGGCCCTGTGCGGGGCCCTGCACCGTGTGACCCGGCTCCGCGCGCCTGAGCGCGGAGGGTTGAACCGGTGTGCCCGCACGTGCGTGTGCCGGTCGTGCCGCGGTCCGCACCACGGCCCGCGCCCCGGGTGTACGTACACCCGTGCGGCCCGCCCGAGCGCTCACCCGTACGGGTGAGTAGGGGGCCGATGGACGACCGTACGGACGGCTGTGCGGGTGGTGTCCCTCACGGTAGCGAGAGGTTGACAGCCCGAAGCGCTCAATGCCCGTGTGAGCCTCTTTGAGCCCCTCCCCGGATATGGGGAGTCGGAGAGAGGAGTTTCCGGGCGGCACATGCGGACTCAGGTACCGGCAAACGCCCATTCATGGGGGTGATACCGGTAGACTGAACGAGAATCCCGCGCACGCGCGGGATTCAGTCGAGTAAAGCTGACCACCGCTGACAACGCAGATCGACGCAGCCGCTCCCGCTTGCATGCATGCCGGCCCGGAGTACGGCCTGTGCTGTGCCAGAAAGGGCGCTTCGTGGCCGATTCCGGCAACCCCAACGACAACCAGTCCACAGTCGGCCAGAACGGCGAGGTCACGTCCTCGTACGACGCCAGTGCCATCCAGGTCCTCGAGGGCTTGGACGCGGTCCGCAAGCGGCCCGGCATGTACATCGGCTCGACCGGTGAGCGCGGGCTCCACCACCTCGTGTACGAGGTCGTCGACAACTCGGTCGACGAGGCCCTGGCCGGGCACGCGGACACCATCGACGTGACGATCCTCGCCGACGGCGGCGTGCGCGTGGTCGACAACGGCCGCGGTATCCCGGTCGGCATCGTGCCGTCCGAGGGGAAGCCGGCCGTCGAGGTCGTGCTGACGGTCCTGCACGCGGGCGGAAAGTTCGGTGGTGGCGGCTACGCCGTCTCCGGCGGTCTGCACGGCGTCGGCGTCTCCGTCGTGAACGCCCTGTCCACCAAGGTCGCGGTCGAGGTCAAGACCGACGGTTTCCGCTGGACCCAGGACTACAAGCTCGGTGTCCCGACGGCGCCCCTGCTGAAGAACGAGGAGACGTCCGAGACGGGCACCTCGGTCACCTTCTGGGCCGACGGCGACATCTTCGAGACCACCGAGTACTCCTTCGAGACGCTCTCGCGCCGCTTCCAGGAGATGGCCTTCCTCAACAAGGGCCTGACGCTCTCGCTGACGGACGAGCGCGAGTCGGCGAAGGCCACGATGGGCGCGGACACCGCCGAGGAGACCGACGACCAGCAGGCGCGCACGGTCAAGTACCACTACGAGGGCGGCATCGTCGACTTCGTGAAGTACCTGAACGCGCGCAAGGGCGAGCTGATCCATCCGACCGTCATCGACGTCGAGGCCGAGGACAAGGAGCGCATGCTCTCGGTCGAGATCGCGATGCAGTGGAACTCGCAGTACACCGAGGGGGTCTACTCCTTCGCGAACACGATCCACACGCACGAGGGCGGCACCCACGAAGAGGGCTTCCGCGCGGCGATGACCGGCCTGGTCAACCGCTACGCGCGGGAGAAGAAGTTCCTCCGCGAGAAGGACGACAACCTCGCCGGCGAGGACATCCGCGAGGGTCTGACGGCGATCATCTCGGTGAAGCTGGGCGAGCCGCAGTTCGAGGGCCAGACGAAGACCAAGCTGGGCAACACGGAGGCGAAGACCTTCGTGCAGAAGGTCGTGCACGAGCACCTCAACGACTGGTTCGACCGGAACCCGAACGAGGCCGCGGACATCATCCGCAAGTCGATCCAGGCGGCCACGGCACGCGTCGCGGCCCGCAAGGCCCGTGACCTCACCCGTCGCAAGGGTCTGCTGGAGAGCGCCTCGCTGCCGGGCAAGCTGTCGGACTGCCAGTCCAACGACCCGACCAAGTGCGAGATCTTCATCGTCGAGGGCGACTCGGCCGGCGGCTCGGCCAAGTCCGGCCGCAACCCGATGTACCAGGCCATCCTGCCGATCCGCGGCAAGATCCTGAACGTCGAGAAGGCCCGCATCGACAAGATCCTCCAGAACACCGAGGTCCAGGCGCTGATCAGCGCCTTCGGCACCGGTGTGCACGAGGACTTCGACATCGAGAAGCTCCGCTATCACAAGATCATCTTGATGGCGGACGCCGACGTCGACGGCCAGCACATCAACACCCTGCTGCTGACCTTCCTGTTCCGCTTCATGCGGCCGCTGGTCGAGGCCGGGCACGTCTACCTCTCGCGCCCGCCGCTCTACAAGATCAAGTGGGGCCGGGACGACTTCGAGTACGCGTACTCCGACCGCGAGCGCGACGCCCTCGTCGAGCTCGGCAAGGGGCAGGGCAAGCGGATCAAGGAAGACTCGATCCAGCGCTTCAAGGGTCTGGGCGAGATGAACGCCGAGGAACTGCGCATCACCACGATGGACGTGGACCACCGCGTGCTCGGCCAGGTCACCCTGGACGACGCCGCGCAGGCCGACGACCTGTTCTCGGTGCTGATGGGTGAGGACGTCGAAGCCCGGCGCTCCTTCATCCAGCGCAACGCCAAGGACGTTCGCTTCCTCGACATCTGAGTCGGCTCAGCTGACCGCCCGAAAGGACTTCTGACCAGCAATGGCCGACGAAATCACCCCCACCGCCGCGGACTCCGCGCAGGAGCAGCCCGTCATGCGCATCGAGCCCGTCGGGCTCGAAACCGAGATGCAGCGCTCCTATCTCGACTACGCGATGTCCGTCATCGTCTCCCGCGCGCTGCCCGACGTACGGGACGGCCTCAAGCCGGTCCACCGTCGTGTGCTGTACGCGATGTACGACGGCGGTTACCGGCCCGAGAAGGGCTTCTACAAGTGCGCCCGCGTCGTCGGTGACGTCATGGGCACGTACCACCCGCACGGCGACTCCTCGATCTACGACGCCCTGGTCCGCCTGGCCCAGCCGTGGTCGCTGCGCATGCCGCTCGTGGACTCCAACGGCAACTTCGGCTCCCCGGGCAACGACCCGGCGGCCGCGATGCGCTACACCGAGTGCAAGCTCATGCCGCTGGCCATGGAGATGCTCCGGGACATCGACGAGGAGACCGTCGACTTCAAGGACAACTACGACGGCCGCAACCAGGAGCCGACCGTCCTGCCGGCACGGTTCCCGAACCTGCTGATCAACGGCTCCGCCGGCATCGCGGTGGGCATGGCCACCAACATCCCGCCGCACAACCTGCGCGAGGTCGCGGCCGGTGCCCAGTGGGCGCTGGAGCACCCGGAGGCCTCGCACGAGGAGCTCCAGGACGCGCTCATCGAGCGGATCAAGGGCCCGGACTTCCCGTCGGGCGCCCTGGTCGTGGGCCGCAAGGGCATCGAGGAGGCGTACCGGACCGGTCGCGGCTCCATCACGATGCGCGCGGTGGTCGAGGTCGAGGAGATCCAGAACCGCCAGTGCCTGGTGGTCACGGAGCTTCCGTACCAGACCAACCCCGACAACCTGGCGCAGAAGATCGCCGACCTGGTGAAGGACGGCAAGGTCGGCGGCATCGCCGACGTCCGCGACGAGACCTCGTCCCGGACCGGCCAGCGCCTGGTGATCGTCCTCAAGCGCGACGCCGTCGCCAAGGTCGTGCTGAACAACCTCTACAAGCACACCGACCTGCAGACGAACTTCGGCGCGAACATGCTGGCGCTGGTGGACGGCGTGCCGCGCACGCTGTCGATCGACGCCTTCATCCGCCACTGGGTGACCCACCAGATCGAGGTCATCGTCCGGCGCACGAAGTTCCGCCTGCGCAAGGCGGAGGAGCGCGCCCACATCCTGCGCGGTCTGCTCAAGGCACTGGACGCGATCGACGAGGTCATCGCGCTGATCCGGCGCAGCAACACGGTCGAGATCGCCCGCGAGGGCCTGATGGGCCTGCTGTCGATCGACGAGATCCAGGCGAACGCGATCCTCGAGATGCAGCTCCGCCGCCTCGCGGCCCTGGAGCGGCAGAAGATCGTCGCCGAGCACGACGAGCTCCAGGCCAAGATCAACGAGTACAACGCGATCCTGGCCTCCGAGGAGCGCCAGCGTCAGATCGTCAGCGAGGAACTGGCGGCCATCGTCGAGAAGTTCGGCGACGACCGGCGTTCCAAGCTGGTGCCCTTCGACGGCGACATGTCGATGGAGGACCTGATCGCCGAAGAGGACATCGTCGTCACGATCACCCACGGCGGGTACGTCAAGCGCACCAAGACCGAGGACTACCGCTCGCAGAAGCGCGGCGGCAAGGGCGTGCGCGGCACGAAGCTGAAGCAGGACGACCTCGTCGACCACTTCTTCGTGTCCACCACGCACCACTGGCTGCTGTTCTTCACGAACAAGGGCCGGGTCTACCGCTCCAAGGCCTACGAGCTCCCGGACGCCGGCCGTGACGCCCGCGGGCAGCACGTGGCGAACCTGCTGGCCTTCCAGCCGGACGAGAAGATCGCCCAGATCCTGGCGATCCGCGACTACGAGGCCACCCCGTACCTGATCCTGGCCACCAAGGGCGGCCTGGTGAAGAAGACGGCGCTCAAGGACTACGACTCGCCCCGTTCGGGCGGCGTCATCGCGATCAACCTCCGGGAGACCGAGGACGGCAGCGACGACGAGCTGATCGGCGCCGAGCTGGTGTCCGCCGAGGACGACCTGCTGCTCATCAGCAAGAAGGCGCAGTCGATCCGCTTCACGGCGACGGACGACGCGCTGCGCCCGATGGGCCGCGCCACTTCGGGCGTGAAGGGCATGAGTTTCCGAGGAGGGGACGAACTGCTCTCCATGAGCGTGGTCCGGCCCGGTACGTTCGTCTTCACCGCGACCGACGGCGGCTATGCCAAGCGGACGCCGGTGGAGGAGTATCGCGTCCAGGGCCGTGGTGGACTGGGCATCAAGGCCGCGAAGATCGTGGAGGACCGCGGCTCGCTCGTCGGGGCGCTCGTGGTCGACGAAACGGACGAAATCCTCGCCATCACGCTCAGCGGTGGTGTGATTCGTACGCGCGTCAACGAAGTACGGGAGACCGGCCGTGACACCATGGGCGTCCAGCTGATCAACCTGGGCAAGCGCGATGCCGTCGTCGGCATCGCCCGCAACGCGGAGGCCGGTCAGGAAACTGACGAGGCCGACGACAGCGAGAACGAGATCGGGACCGACACGGCTGTCGAAGGACAGGCCGTGGAGGCCGCCGAGGGCACGGAGCCCTCGGCTGGGGAGCACGAGGAGTAAGCGTGAGCGGAGCCACGGGCGCCGGACCGGCCAACACTGGAGCGAACGGTGCCCGTGGCCCCGCCGCGGACTCCCAGGGGGGAACCGTGACGGACACCCGAGGGCCGCAGCCGCCTCAGTCGCCTCAGGCGCAGGCCGGCCCTCAGCCGCCGTACCAGCCGCCGCAGGCGTACTCGGCGCCCCAGGGGCCCGGGGCGCCGCGGGGGGCGGGCGATCCCGGTGCGCAGCGCAAGCCGCGCACGGGGGCCCGCATGGCACCCAGGACGCGCAAGGCGCGGCTCAGGGTGGCCAAGGCCGACCCCTGGTCGGTGATGAAGGTCAGCTTCCTGCTGTCGATCGCGCTGGGCGTCTGCACGATCGTGGCGTCGGTGGTGCTGTGGATGGTCATGGACGCCATGGGCATCTTCTCCAGCGTCGGCGGGACGATCAGCGAGGCGACCGGCTCGAACGAGAGCAACGGCTTCGACCTCCAGAGCTTCCTGTCGCTGCCGCGCGTTCTGATCTTCACGTCGGTGATCTCGGTCATCGACGTGGTGCTCATGACGGCGCTGGCGACCCTGGGCGCGTTCATCTACAACCTGTCGGCGGGCTTCGTCGGCGGTGTGGAGCTGACGCTCGCCGAGGACGAGTAGGCCTCCGAGAACGGGGTGGATGACCTGCGCAGACGGGTCGCCACTATCGATTTTGGAGTCACCGGGTCTGTGCGCTAACCTTCAGAAGTCAGCGCGCAGCGCGGATGGGGCTATAGCTCAGTTGGTTAGAGCGCATCCCTGATAAGGATGAGGCCACAGGTTCAAATCCTGTTAGCCCCACAGTGTCGAAGACCCCCAGGCCCATGGCCTGGGGGTCTTTGTCGTTGGGCCAGTTGGTGCAGTGGGAGGTCACCGATCGGTATCGGTCGGTGTGTATTGTTGGGCGCCAGAAGTCCCCTACGTCAACGAAAGACGAGGTCGCGCGGTGAAGAAGCTGCTCCTGGTCGCACTGGCCGCCATCGGCGGGCTCCTCGTGTACCGCCAGATCCAGGCGGACCGTGCGGAGCAGGACCTGTGGACGGAGGCAACCGACTCCGTGCCTTCTGGTTCCGGTGTGTGAGACCCGAGGTTGATCCCAGAGCCCCGACTGCCGCTGCGGTCGGGGCTTTGTGCTGCTCTGTGACGAAATATTGCGATATGCAAAGAACTTGCTTGCGTTGGCAAACTCGGGGTGGGTGCGTGTGATGGGTGGGGTACGTCGGGTACGGACGGCCGCTGCGGCGGCGCTGGCCGCCCTCGGCCTGGTCGCGGCCCTGCCGGGGGCCGCGGACGCGGACACGGCCCCGCAGCCGGTGCCCGCCTACCGGGGCGCGGACGGGGCGCGAGCGGTCACGGGCAAGCCCTCCACGGCGGGCGCACCGGAGTTGAAGGCCGGCTCGGTCTACAAGGACTCGATGGCGCCGGGGGAGCGGTACTACCGGCTCTACCTCGACGACAGTTCGACCGTGTACGTCTCCGCCGTGCTCCAGCCCCCGGGCGGCGCCAAGGTCAGCTACAGCGACGGCCTGGAAGTGAACGTCCTCGACATCGAGAACCACGGCTGCCTGGGCAGCCCGGGGCGGGCGTCCTTCGGCTACGATCCCGCCCCCCTCAGCGCCGTGGGGGCCCGGATCCTGAAGGAGGACGCCGAGTGCCAGGGGGTCGGCACCTACTACGTCAAGGTCACGCGCGAGATGGGCAAGGGCGGAGACACGGCGGACTGGCCCCTGGAGCTGCGGGTCCAGCGCGAGCCGAAACTCGGCGGCGCCGCCGCCGGGCCCACCTCCGCTCCGAGCGTCTGGCCCTCCGCCTCCCCGACCCTGCCGGGCAGCGACGCGGCGGCCCGCTCCGGCGGGACCGGCTTCAACGACGCGCGGGCCCTGGACACCGGGGTCTGGAGCGACGCGCTGCGGCCGGGGCAGACCCGCTTCTACCGGGTGCCCCTCGACTGGGGACAGCAGTTGGGCCTCGCCGCAGAACTCTCCGCGGGCAAGCCGACGATGGACTCCGGGTACGCATCGCCGGGGCTCTCCGTGTCGCTGTACAGCCCGTACCGGTCGCTGATCGACGCCGAGGACACTTCCTACGACGGGAAGCAGGCGGGGCTCACCCTGCCGCGGACGGCGCCGGTGGCCTACGAGAACCGCTTCGCCTCCGACCGGAAGGTCGGGGCGGTCCGGGTGGCCGGCTGGTACTACGTCGCGGTGACCATGGCGGGGAAGGTCGGGGAGTTCATCCAGGACGCGGTGCCCGTCCCGCTGACCCTGCGTACGCAGATCATCGGCACGCCGGGCAAGGCCCCGGCCTACGCGGAGGACCTCGGGGCCGCCGGGTTCGGGGTGGGGACCGAGGACCGTACGGCGGCCAAGGAGGGCACCACGGCCGTGGAGGCCGATGCCGCCGCCGCGAACCGGTCGGTGATGCGGGTCGTCGCGGGCGCCGGCTTCGGCACGGGGACGCTGCTGCTGCTCGTCCTGGGCGGCTGGATCCTGCTGGCCCGGCGCCGGGCGCCCCAGGACAGGCACTAGGACAGGCACTAGGACAGGCCCTGGGACAGGCCCTGGGACAGGCACTAGGACAGGCCCTGGGACAGGCCTAGATCCGGGTCAGGGCCCAGATGCCGACGGCGAAGCACAGTACGGCGGCGAGCACGATCCCGGCGGTGACCTTCGCGGGCGGGGGCGCGAGCCCGGTCGTACGGGGCACGGCGGGCGCGGCGGGAGGCGTGGGCTGCTGGGCCTGGTGCTGGGCCTGGTGCTGGTACGGGGCCGTCGTCGGCACCGGCGTTGTCGGTGTCGGAGCCTGCGGCGTCGGAGCCTGCGGTGTCTGCGGTGCCGGTGCGGTGGCGAGGAGGGGCGGCGGGAGGTGGAAGCTGCCCGTCTCCGAGGGCCCGAAGACCCCGGGGGGAGCGGTGACGGGTGCGGGGGTACCGGCGGGCTGCGCGGGCACGG
This sequence comes from Streptomyces sp. NPDC006487, assembly GCF_042870555.1. Lineage (NCBI taxonomy): Bacteria > Bacillati > Actinomycetota > Actinomycetes > Kitasatosporales > Streptomycetaceae > Streptomyces > Streptomyces sp. NPDC006487. The sequence continues at coordinate 226,755 of NZ_JBIAHN010000008.1, read as the reverse complement.
TGGGCGGGGCCGTCGGAGGGGTCTCGTACCCCGGTTCCCGGAGCGTGCGGGGCGTGAAACCGGCGGGCACCGGGCCCAGTTGGTCGAACACCTCGACCACCCCGGCCGGATCCGCGTCCGGGCCGGGCGGGGGCAGGAGTTCCACGGCCTCGGCGAGGGCCCTGCGCGCCCCGGTGGCCGTCTGGAACCTGCTCCGGGGGTCCGGCTGGAGCAGCGCCGCCAGGACGTCCCACAGCGGCGCGGGAACGCCCTCGGGGGCATCGGGGGTGCCGTGGGTGAAGAACTGCTCCACGAGGGCCTGGTAGTCGGGCTTGGTGCCCTGGAGAAGGTAGAGGCCGACCAGTCCGACGGCGAACAGGTCGGCGGTGAAGTCCGGCTCGGAGCCGAGGAGTTGTTCGGGCGCGAGATAGCCGGGCGTACCGACCAGGTAGGCGGTCTCGGTCAGCCGGGGCTCGCCCTTGCGCATGGCGATGCCGAAGTCGGACAGCCGCAGGTGCGGCCGCCCGGTTCCGGTGGCCTCCATCAGGATGTTGGCCGGTTTGACGTCACGGTGGATGACACCCTCCGCGTGCACCGCCGCCAGCCCCGACAGGAGCTGGTCGAGCAGTGTGCAGACGAACCGGGGCGGCAGGGCCCCGTAGTCCCCGATCACATGGGCGAGGGAACCGCCGGCGACGAGGTCCATGGTGAAGAGGACCTTGTCGTCGTCCGCCGCCCAGCTGGCCGGGGCCAGTACGTGCGGGTGATCGATCCGCAGCGCCTGCTCGCGGACGAATCGCAGCAGGGTGTGGGCATCGCTCTGCAGGAGGACCTTCGCTGCGACGTAGCGGCGGCGCCGGTGGTCCCAGGCACGCCATACGGCGCCGGCGCCGCCACGTCCGATCGGGTCGATCAGTTCGTACCGGCCGGCGAAGATCTCACCCATTGCTGCGCCCGTCCCCCGTCGTCAGCTGTGTCCGTCGCGTGCGTCGCGTGTCAGTTCTGGTGCGCTTCGTAGTGCGCGACGGCGTCGGAGGTGCGGCCCGCTCCGTACACCCGGAGGAACTCTGCCAGTTCCGGGTGGGTCGGGGCGAGGGTGTCCGCCGCGTCGATGATGTCGCCGGCCGCGGAGACCGAGCGCAGCAGCGACTGGATCTCGCGTACGACGCGCTTGACGGTGGGTGCGCCGGAACCGGTGGCTGCCTGGCTGGTGCTGTTGCTGAGGACGGAACCTCCCTGGGTCTTCTTGATCTCGTCCATCCGGTCGGTGGCCTCGCCCGCGCTGACACTCCCGTCGGCCACCTGGCCGGCGAGATCCTGGAGCGCCTGGACCCGCTGGACCACGGCGGGGTTGCCGATCTTGGCCCGCTGGCCGCTCATCAGCTGGGACAGCATCGGTGCCGACAGCCCGAGGACGGCAGCGAGGCGGGCCTGGTTCAAACCGAGGTCATCTATGAGCCGGCGGAAGAGCGCGCCGAGCGGCTCCCCGTACCAACTCCGCTGGAGTTCCCTGGCTCTGGCGGTCGCCTCTTGCTGTACTGCGTCCACTCTTACTACTCCCCTTCGCTGGTGCGAACCTCGCGTGCATCTTACGGAGCGTGGTCGCGGGGCGGGAGTCCCTATCATTTTGCGGGATGAGGGGGTACACCCGGTACTCTGTCCTACGGAACGGTCACTCGCTCGCGGGGGATCGGCACGTCCACATTCGGGGCCTTAGCTCAGTTGGTAGAGCGCTGCCTTTGCAAGGCAGATGTCAGGAGTTCGAATCTCCTAGGCTCCACAGTGCACAAAGGTCCCCTGACCTGCGAAAACGCAGGTCAGGGGACCTTTTTTGTTGCCCCGGGGGACCGGCTAGCCGGGGGTGGTGCCGTTGGCTGCGGACAGGGATTCGGCGAGGGCGCGCCAGGCTTCGGCGGAGAGTTCGACGTTGCCGGACTCGCGGGCCTCCTTGGCGATGCGCTCCATGGCGGCCTGTGCGGCGGCGCGGTCGCCGTCGACGATGGCCAGCTGGTTGCGCAGGATCTCCAGTGCCACGTGGTCCCGGCGGCTCATCCCCTCGGGCTGCGGGCCCAGTCGGTCGCTCAGCTCCCGGGCGTCGGCGAAACGGCCCTCGTGGAAGGCCAGTTGGCACTGCAGGAGCAGTACTTCCAGCTGGTGCAGCGGCATGCCGACCAGGGCCGCGGCGGAGGCGGCCTCGTCCAGGGTGCGCCGCGCGCAGACGGTGTCGCGCGGATCCATCTGCAGGTACATCGAGGCGGCGGCGAGGCGCAGGCGCATCCACAGCACCGGGTCGTCGTTGCTGGGCATCCGCTCGAGCGCGGCCCGGAGCAGCTCGGCCGTGCCCGTGCGGTCGCCCTGGCGGACGGCCACGCCGGCCGCGGTCCACAGCACTTCCACCTGGAGGCGCGTCGGGATCTGGTCGGTGAGAGGGCCCGCGAAGTCCTCGGACAGGGCGTGGATCAGCTGGTCGGCCCGTGTGCGGGCGTCGCCGAGCTGACCGGTCTCCGCGTCGATCGAGATCATGGTGAGGGTCGCCTCGGCGACGTCGCGGAAGGGCAGCTTGTACTCGGTCGCCCAGGTGAGGGCGTGGCCCGCGGCGGTGCGCGCCTCGTTCAGCTGGCCCGACGCCCGGAGCCTGCGGGCGAGCCGCACCTGCGAGCGGGCCTGGAGGTCGGGAAGATCGATCTCGTCGCTCAGTGCCACGAGGGCGCGCAGCACCCGCAACTCGTCGGCCTCGCGGCCCTGGGCCTGGTAGGAGCGTGCGAGCAGCCACTGCACGTGCCAGCGCAGGACCGCATCGCCCTCGCCGTCCCGCAGGAGGGCGTCTTCCAGGAGGGTGGCCGCCTGCGGAGACTCGCCGACAGTGGCGACCGTGGCCAGTGCCTGTGCCAGCGGGCTGCTCACCGGGGCCAGGAACTCCGACGGCGAGACGTCCAGCCGGGCGCAGAGCAGCGCCAGCACGCGTTCCGTGGGAGGGCGTGCTCCGGACTCGAGCCGCGAGAGATACGCGGCCGAGAGTTCGGCACCCACCAGCTCGGCCTGCGAGAGACCGCGGGCGACCCGCAGCTCACGCAGCCGGCGACCGAAGACCGGCTGCTCGGGGACTCGATGTCCACGACCTGGCATACGCACCAGGCTGCCCTTCATTCCGCAATTTTGTCAATTCAACGTCTAAGCAGTGCCAATGATGACATTTTCCTTGACCTTGTCAATTCCGCCGGCCCCTCGAGGGCCTCCGTGCGCTACGGCCAGCCGATTTCGTTCATCTGGGCGGGGGTCACGGTGCCCGCGGATGCCGCGACGACCGTGTCGGCACTGCTGGGAACGGAAGCCTGAGCTCCGGTTCCCAGTGCGGCAACGGTGAGTATGCCGACCAGCGCGGAAACGATCTTTACGTGCAGCTTCACAGCTTTCCCCTTGGTCTCCTGGTTGCCACCGCCGTGCCTTTTGGCCGCTTCCCGCCCTGTGGCATGCCGCTACTCAATCATGTCCGCTGATCTTCTGGCAAGGAGTTGGCAAGTAATTGACAAGATAGGCAAGTCTCCCTAGGCTCTCGAGCGGGAATCAAACCGGAGGCCTGAGACATGCAGATGAACTTCGCCGGTGCGACGCAGATTCGCCATGCGATCCAGGGCGCGCGTTCGGAAGTGCTCCTGGCCGTGCCCGGCTCCTGTTCGTTCGACGGACAGCAGGTGGACGTCACAGCGGCGCACAGCATCACCGGCGACCCCGGTGTCAGCGTGCAGATGTATGTCCCACCGACCGCACGGGACGCGCAGGCGCTGAACGCGCGGTCGCTCGCCGCGCTCGCGAAGGACGGCATCCAGATCCACTCGATGGTGGACGCCGCCCCGCGGATGGCGATCATCGACCGCTCGATCGTCGTCCTGGCGCGGAACCGGGAGGACTATGGCAACGGGGCCCTCATCGGCCGTGAGCTCCCTTTCACCTCGATGCTGGTGCGGTCCCTGACGGCTCCCGCGCCCGCCGGACGGGAGGACGAGCCCGCAACCGACGGGGACCTCCACCCGCTCTCCCGCGAGGTGCTGCGCCAGCTGACGCTCGGTACCAAGGACGAGGCGGCCGCCCGCGAGATGGGCATGGCGCTGCGGACCTACCGGCGGGTGGTCTCCGGGCTCATGGATTCGCTCGACGCGCGCAGCCGTTTCCAGGCCGGGTACCGGGCGGCGCAGCGCGACCTGCTGCTCTAGGGCCTGTCGTCATCGTGAGGCTGACCAGCGCGCCGGCGGCCAGGAAGACCGCACCGATCAGGTAGGGAGCGCGCAGGCCGCCCATGACCGCCAGCCCGCCTCCGAGGAGCGCGCCCAGCGGGGCCGCGCCCAGGGCCGCGATCCGGCTCGCGGCGGTGACCGGGCCGAGGAGCTCGGCCGGCAGTACCGATTCGCGTACCGAGGGAGCCAGTACGGTCGTCGCACCCAGTGCCGCGGCCCGCAGGAGCACGGCGCACGCCGCCGCGAACGGGCCGGCGGCGAGTCCCAGGCCCAGCTGGGCGAAAGCGAGCAGGACGGCCGTCAGTGCCAGCGCGCCACCGGTGCCGACCCGCTCCGTCAGCCGGCCCGAGACCAGGCTGCCGAAGAAGCACCCGGCGGCCTCGACGGCGAGCAGCACACCGATACCGACCGGCCCGAGGCCGAGTTCCTCCTGGGCGAAGAGGACGAAGACGGCGGTGCCGGCGGCGAAGGCGAGATTGCAGAGTGCCGACCGCAGGGCCAGACCGAGCAGCAGGGGATCGCGTACGAGGTACAGGGCGCCCGCCCGCGCATCCTTCAGGGCCGAGCTCCCCGTACCGCGGGGCGCAGGCGCGCCCGGGGGCAGGGAGCGGATCACCAGCGCGCTGAAGAGGAACGACAGGGCGGCGGCGACCAGCGGCACGGTGCGCCCCAGAGTGAACAGGGCCGCGCCCGCGAGCGGTCCGGCGACGCCCTCGGTGACGTCCGTCGTCGCGCGCAGGCGCACCCGGGCCCGCCTCGGCAATTCCGGTTCCCCGCGCACGAGTTCCGGAAGGTACGCCGCGGCGGCGGTGTCGAACAGGATCCGGCCGGCGCTCAGCAGGAACGCCAGCGCGGCCAGCGGGCCGATCCCGATCCAGCCGGTCGCGGCCAGGGCGACCCCCGTCAGCACCAGTACGGCGCGCACCGCGTCGGTCGTCCACAGGGTGCGACGGCGGTCCCACCGGTCGACGAGCGCCCCGCCCACCAGGCCGGAGAACAGCCAGGGGAGCAGGGCCGCCGCGGAGACGAGGGAGAGCTGGAGCGGGTCGCGGGTCAGGCTCGCGGCCAGCAGCGGCGCGGCCGTCAGACAGGCGCCGTCGCCGAGCGAGGACACGCCCGACGCGGCGCAGAACCGCCTCAGGGCGCCGGGCAGGGGCGGCCGGCCCGCGACGCGGCCCGTCCCTGCCGGGGAGGTCCGGCCCGGGGCCGTCGGGCCGGGCACGGTCGGTGTCGGGCCGGTCGGTGTCGGGCCGGCCGATGTCGGGCCGGTCGATGTCAGGCCGGTCGGTGTCGGGCTGGTCGGCGACAAACCGCTCAGCGCCCCTCGATGCGGACGATGCTGGTCACGCCGTGGACGCCCGCCGTGCCCCGCAGGGTGTCCACCGCCGCGGACAGCGCCGCGTCGGTGGCTTCGTGGGTGGACAGGGCCAGCGAGCAACCGCCCTCGTGACGGCGCTGGTTGAAGGACTCCACCGACACGCCGTGTTCCGCGAGGACGGTGGCCACCTCGGCGAGCAGTGCCGGCCGGTCGGCCACGTCGAGGCCGACGTGGTAGCGGGTGACCACCTCGCCCATGGGTCGCACGGTGAGCTCGGCGTACGTCGTGGCGCCCGGGCCCGTGACCCCGGCCAGCTTGTTGCGGCAGACCGCGACGAGGTCACCCAGGACGGAGCTGGCGGTGGGAGCACCGCCCGCGCCCGGACCGTAGAACATCAGCTGCCCGGCGGCGTCCGCCTCCACGAACACCGCGTTGAACGCGCCCCGTACGGCGGCCAGGGGGTGCTCCAGCGGGATCATCGCCGGGTGGACGCGGACCGTCACGGACGCGCCGTCGGTGCCCCGCTCGCAGATGGCGAGGAGTTTGACCGCGCAGCCCGCGGCCTTGGCGGCGGTGATGTCGGCCGCGGTGATCCCGGTGATGCCCTCGCGGTGCACGTCCTGCACCCGGACGCGGGTGTCGAAGGCGATCCCGGCCAGGATCGCGGCCTTGGCGGCCGCGTCGTGGCCCTCGACATCGGCCGTGGGGTCGGCTTCCGCGTAGCCGAGGGCCGTCGCCTCCTTGAGCGCCTGCGGGTAGTCCGCGCCGAGGGAGTCCATCTTGTCGAGGACGAAGTTCGTGGTGCCGTTGACGATGCCGAGCACGCGGTTGACCCGGTCCCCGGCCAGCGACTCGCGCAGCGGACGCAGCAGGGGGATGGCGCCCGCGACGGCGGCCTCGTAGTAGAGGTCGACGCCGTGGGCCGCGGCGCCCGTGTGCAGGGCGGCGCCTTCGGCGGCGATCAGGGCCTTGTTGGCGCTGACCACCGAGGCGCCGTGGGCGAACGCCGTCGTGATCAGGTCGCGGGCCCGGTCCAGGCCGCCGATGACCTCGACCACGACGTCGATGTCGCCCCGCGTGACCAGCCCGTCGGCATCGGTGGTGAGGAGGTGCTCGGGTATGCCGGGGCGGGGCAGCCCGTCCCGGCGCACCGCGACCCCGGCGAGCTCGACGGGTGCACCGATGCGTGCGGTGAGTTCGGCCGCGTGGGTGTCCAGGTAGCGGGCAACCTCGCTGCCGACCACTCCGCACCCGAGCAGGGCTACTTTGAGTGTGCGCATGGTCCGGCTCTCCTTCCGAAAGTCAATGTGCGTGAGCGGGAGCCGGGTTGATCAGTCCCGCGATGGCCCGTACGGACGAGTCCTCGAAGACCTTCTTGATGCGCAGCCGGACGCCGCTGCGCTCGTGGAGCTGGTTGATCAGCCGGCTCGCGAGCAGGGAGTTGCCGCCCAGGGCGAAGAACTCCTGCTCGACACCGACCGAGGCGACGCCCAGCAGCTCGGTGAAGAGCCCGGCCACGAGGAGCTCCTCGGGCGTGGCGGGCGCCCGGCCCGCCTGCGCCACCGGAGCCGACGGCTTGGGCAGGGCCTTGCGGTCCAGCTTCTCGTTCGGGGTGAGCGGGAGCTCGTCCAGTACGACGAACGCGCTGGGCACCATGTAGTCGGGCAGTGCCGCCTCGGCCTGGGCGGACAGCTTCGCCACGTCCGGGGCGGTCCCCGTCGCGGACACGAGGTACGCCACGAGCCGCTGGTCTCCGGGTGTGTCCTCGCGGACGAGACACACGGCCTGGCTGAGCTGCCCGTCGCGCAGCAGTACCGATTCGATCTCCTCCAGCTCGACCCGGAAGCCCCGGATCTTCACCTGGTGGTCGAGCCGGCCGAAGAACTCGATGACGCCGTCGGAGCGCCAGCGGGCCGCGTCTCCCGAGCGGTACATGCGTGCGCCGGGTTCGCCGTACGGGTCGTCGACGAAGCGGTCGGCCGTGAGCTCGGGCTGCCCCAGGTACCCCTCGGCCAGCTGTACACCGGCGAGGTAGAGCTCGCCGATCGCGCCGGGCGGGAGCTGGCGGCGCTGCTCGTCGAGGACGTACAGCCGGGTGTTCCACACGGGGCGTCCGATCAGCACCGGGCCGGGCTCCGGGTTCCTCGGGCACAGCATCGAGGTGACGTCGACCGCCGCCTCGGTGGGGCCGTAGACGTTGAACAGGTCGGCCTCCAGCACGGAGGCGAACCATGCCTGCAGTTCCGCGGGCAGGGCCTCGCCGCCGCAGACGACACGGCGCAGGCTGACGCACTTGGCCGCGTCGGGCTCCTGGAGGAAGACCTTCAGGCCCGAGGGGACGAAGTGGGCGATGGTGATGTTCTCGGCCGCGATCGTCTCGGCCAGGTAGGCCGGGTCGCGGTGCCCGTCCGGGTCGGCGACGACGATCGAGGCCCCCGCCAGCAGCGGCCAGAAGACCTCGCGGACGGTGACGTCGAACCCGGCCGGCGTCTTCTGGAGGAGCCGGTCTTCGGGGCCGAGCGGGATCTGGTGCTGCATGTGGTGCAGCCGGTTGGTGATCGCCCGGTGGGCGACCACCACCCCCTTGGGGCGTCCCGTGGAGCCCGAGGTGTAAAGGACGTAGGCCGGGGTGTCGGGGGTGAGCGGAGCGCGCCGGTCGGCGTCGGTGGGGCTGGTCGGGTCGCTCCGGTCCAGGCGGGCCACGGTGGCCTCGTCGTCCAGAACGAGCTGCTCCGCGGCCACCAGGACCGAGCCGGTCAGGCCGGTGATGGTCACCACGTGGGAGGCGTTGGCGTCGGAGAGGACCTGGTTGATGCGCTCCACCGGGTAGCTCGTGTCCACGGGCAGATAGGCGGCGCCCGTCTTGGTGACGGCCAGGCAGGTGACGACGTAGTCCACGGAGCGCGGCAGCACCATCGCCACGATGTCGCCGGCCCCCGCGCCCGAGGCGATCAGCAGCCGGGCGATCCGGTTGGCCCGCGCGTCCAGTTCGGCGTAGGTCAGCCGCTCGCCGTCGCGGCTGACGGCGAGCCGCCCGGGGTGCGCGGCCGCGTTCGCCTGGACCAGTTCCGGGAGGGTCAGGTCCGGCACCTCGTGCGCCGTGTCGTTCCACTCGTGCATGATGCGGCGGTACTCGGCCGGGGTGAGCAGGTCGATCCGGCCGATCTCGGCGGTCGCTCCCGCTTCGAGCAGCCGCTGCGTGAAGTGGCCCAGGCGGCAGGCGTGTTCGGCCGCCTCCGGATCGGTGCGGCCCGCGCCCGAGTCCGAGCCCGCGCCGGCGTGCGCGGCCCGGGCTCCGCCCCGCAGGCGGGCGGTCCGCGGGTCGAAGGCGAACTCGAAGGCGAGAGCGCAGGCCGGGTGGCCCGGCACACCGTCCCCGCCGTTCCCGTTGTCGGCCGCGGTGTCCGCGGCGTCCGCGAAGAGCACCCGGGCGCTGACCGGCGGCGCGTCCGTGTCCGCCGGCCGCGGAGCGTCCCCGGCGTTCCCGGTGTTTCCGGCGTCCCCGGCGTCCCCGGCGTTCCCGGTGTTTCCGGCGTTCCGCGCGAGGTACGCCCGCGCTTCGCCGGTCAGGTCGGCCACGGTCGTCGTGGGTTCGACCCACAGCCGGACCGTGCGGGGGCCCACGGCCAGGACGATGTCCCGGGCCGCGGTCATCCGGTGCTGGTAGGCCGCGGCGGCGGCCAGCGCCAGCTCGTGCCAGTCGGCCCCGAGGGCGTCGAGGAGCGCTCCCGCGGACGCCTCGCGGGGGAGGTCCCCGTCCCGTACGGCGGTGTTGCCCTGTTCCATTGCGATCTCCTGCACGCTCATGCGGAGCGCTCCTTGAGGATGCCGTGCACGGCATCGGCCACGTCCTGGTTGTTCAGCAGTTCCCCGGTGCCGAGCGGGAAGCTCCGCTCCCGCAGCGCCAGCGGGGCGCCCGGACTGGACGTCGCCGAGGTCAGCGCGAGGGCCTTGGCCCAGCCCGCCGCGGGGTCCAGCGCTTGGGCGCCGTTCAGGTAGGACACGTAGGAGCGGAACATCCCCATCAGGTCCCCGGCCGTCTCCTCGTCCAGCCCCAGGCGGTCGAAGGCGAGTCCGGCGGCGCTCTCGTAGAGCTTGACGATCGCGAGCGCGCCGGAGCGGAAGTCGTCCCGCGCCATCTCGCAGACGGTCAGGGCTTCGGCGATCCGGCTGCCGCGCTCCTCCTCGGACAGGAGCGACATGGCGTCGACCGCCTTCTTGAAGTCGCGGTAGAGGCTGAGGGAGTCGACCGGCTCCGGATCGAAGAGCAGGAGCGCGGGCCGGCTGCCCTGCTGCCGCTCGATGTGATCGGCCAGCGCGGCGGCGAACACGCCGCCCACGCAGTAGCCCAGGACGGCCTCGACGTGGCCGTGCGCGCTCCCGGGCAGCTCGCGCCACCACCCGAGGTAGGCCTCGGCGTCCAGTACCTCCGTCTCGGCGGCGTCCGGCTGGGAGGTCAGCCAGAGGTCCCGGCCCGGCGGCAGCAGCGGGGCGAACCGGCGGAAACCCGCCTCGGCGCGGGCGGTGGAGTCGAAGTCGACGGCGAGCACCGTCTTCTCCGGGTCGCCCTCGCTGATCCGCTGCCAAGAACCCGTGCTCATACGAGGTCTCCCTTCTCCGTCGTCTCCGTCGTCTCCGTCCGCGCCCCGGCTTCCAGCAGCGCCAGCTCCTCGGCCGTGGTGAGTCCCGCCTTGCGCTCGCGGTCGAGCCCCAGTTCACGCTCGTACGCGAGGACGTCGGCGACCGTCTCCTCGAAGGGCCGGTGCACCAGGCCCGCGGCGAGGGCCCGGGAGTGGTCGTGCGCCATGAACCCGTAGTCCTCCGGGGGAACCCACAGGGGCAGCGACTTCTCGCCCCGCCACACCTGGACCCCGGACGCCTCCAGCAGCTCGGCGGACAGCGGTACGAGTGCGGTGTCCGGGGTGCCGACCGCCTTCACGACCGCGGCCAGCAGCTCGCCGAAGGGGCGGGCCGGCCCGACGCCGTTGTACGTTCCGCCGGTTCCCCGCTCGCCGGCTCCGACGATCCAGGTGGCCATGTCGCGTACGTCGATGTGCTGCGTGGGCTGCTCGAGGGCGTCCGGGACCACGACCCGGCCGCCCCGCGAGATCCTCGCGGGCCAGTAGCCGAACCGGTCGGAGACGTCGCCGGGGCCGATGATCAGGCCGGAGCGCACGATGAGGGCCCGCTCGCCCATGGCCTCGCGGACGGCGTTCTCGCATCCGACCTTGATGCCGCCGTACAGGTGGGGGTGCTGGATGCGCTCCTCCGCGGCGGCCCCGCTCGTGGCGGGCTCGTGCAGCTCGGAGTCCTCGTCCTGACCGGTGGTCACCGCGTCCGCGTACACGTTGATCGAGGACACGAAGGTCCAGTGGGACGCTTGCGCTCCGAGGGCCGTCAGCGCGTCGCGCACCCACGGGTAGGACATGGTCGCCACGTCCACCACGGCGTCGAACCGCTGTCCGGCCAGCGGCTCCAGGCCGTCGGGGGCGTCCCGGTCGACCCTGACGAGGGTGGCGCCGTCGGGCACCCGTCCCGAGGTGCCGCGGGCCGCGCAGACGACGTCGTGGCCGCGGCGCACCCCCTCCGCCGCGATGGCGTGGGACAGGAAGGCGGTCCCGCCCAGTACGAGCATCTTCATGGGGTCACACGCTCCCGTGCGCCACGGGGCAGCCCGACGCCTCGGGGGCGGCCGCGGCCGCCGTGTCACGGGGCAGCCGGCGCTCGTACCGCACGGGCAGCGAGGCGAGGCCCCGGCTGACCGAGTTGTCGTACACCCACTGGGTCTCCTCTTCCGGGACGGCCAGGGTGATGCCGGACAGGCGGCGCAGCAGGGTCGGGAAGACCACGTGTCCTTCGAGGCGGGAGAGCGGGGCGCCGGGGCAGTAGTGCGCGCCGTGGCCGAAGGTGAGGTGCTTGTTCGATCCCCGGGTGATGTCCAGCCGGTCGGGCTCGTCGAAGATCTTCGGGTCCCGGTTGGCGGCGGCGATGAGCAGGTGGACGAAGGCCTCCTTGCCGATCTCGACCCCTTCGATCTCCATGTCCTGCGCCGCGACGCGCAGGGTGCCGCGGTAGCTCGGCGATTCGAACCTCAGGAACTCCTCGACGGCCGACACGACAAGCTCCGGGCTGGCCTTGAGGAGGTCGAACTGGTCCTTGTGGGTGAGCAGGGCGTGGAGGCCGTTGCCGATGAGGTTGGTGGTGGTCCGCTGCCCGGCGATGATCACCAGCGACATCGTCGAGGCGATCTCGTCGATGGTGAACTTGTCCTCTTCCTCGGCCGCGACGAGCAGCTGGCTCACGAGGTCGTCACCGAGGTCGGAGCGGCGCGCCTCCAGCAGGTCGAGGATGTACTGCTCGAAGGCCGAACTGACCTGCTTGAGGCGCTGGTTGCCCTCCTCATCGGCGTACGGGGCGCCGCCGAGGACGTGCGACCACTCGTACAGCATCTCGCGGTCCGCGACGTCCACCCGGAGGTATTCGAAGATCACCATGACCGGGAGCACCCGGGCGAACTCCATGAGGTCGACCTCGCCCGACTCGGGAAGGGCGTCGATGAGCTGGTCGGCGATCTCCTGGATGCGGGGGCGCATCTTCTCCATGCGGCGCGGCACGAAGGACTTGCTGACGAGCTTGCGGAGCCGGGAGTGGTCGGGGGCGTCGGCGATGAGCATGTTGCGGGACTGCACGGGGCTGTTGTCGTACAGCTGGTCCCGGAACCACTTCGGGGTGTTCTCCAGCGACTTCGAGATGCGCGGGTCGCCGAAGGCCTTCAGCGCCATCTCGTAGTCGGACACGATGTAGGCCTCGGCGCCGGGCGGGTGGTTGATGGCGCGGACCGGGCACGTCTGACGCAGCTCGGCGTACTGGGCGTTGCGGTCCTCCAGCGGGTGCGTGAAGAACTCCGGCGGGAGCGGCTCGTGCGCTGCGGCGGTCACCGGCACGTCGATGGCGTCCTGGGTCATGGCGTTTCCTTTGCTGTGGTTCACGAGGGGTTCTCTTCGAGCGAGGCCAGCGTCCGGATGCTCCGGGTCAGGGTCGGCAGCGCCGCCAGCGTCGCGATCACGCCGACGGTGGCGAACACCCAGACCGGGCCCCAGGCGTCGAAGATCGCTCCGATCGCGAGGACGCCGACCGGCGAGATGATCGTGGAGGTGAAGACGATGGCTCCGAGGACCCGGCCCTGGAGCTCATCGGGCACGGTCTTGGCCGCGTACGTCAGGAACAGCGCGTTGATGAGGGGACCGCGGACGTACACGCAGGCGACGACGATGCCGAGCGGGATGACCCCGGGGACCGTCATCAGCAGGGCCGCCGCCAGCGGGCCGATCCAGTAGCCCGCCATGAAGATCACCGACGGGCGGACCCGCTTGATGACGGTGCCGGCCAGCAGCGCGCCGACGAGCGCGCCGGTGCCGGCCACCGACAGCGTCAGGCCGATGAACGAGTCCGACGCACCGCGGTCCTTGCCGGTGGCGATGACGGCGAGGGACATGCCGACCGTGTTGAAGGCCAGGTTGGACAGCGTGATGCTGATCATCAACGGGCGCAGGACGGGGTCCCTGGTGAGGTACCGGAACCCTTCGAACAGGCCCTTCTTCCCCTCGCCGGGGGTCTCCGGCCGGGGCACGCTCCTGACGAACAGCATCAGGACCGCGGAGGCCGCGAAGGAGACGCACCCGGCGACGAAGGGAAGCGCGCGGGCCATTCCGTACAGCACGCCGCCGATGGACGGGCCGGCCGTGATGGCGCCGAACCACCTGATCTGGTTCTGGGCGGTCGCCTGGGCCAGCTGGTCCGGCCGCACCAGCTGCTTGATCATGGCCATGCCCGCGGGCATGGACACGCCGTGGCAGCAGCCCGACACGATGGCGATGACGAACGCGAGGGGCACGTTCATCGACCCGGCGAAGAGCAGGGCGGCGAACATCCCGAGCAGCACCGCCCGGACCACGCTCGTCACGATGAGCAGCCGCTTGCGGTCCACCCTGTCGGCGAGGATGCCGCCCCAGAAGGACGCCAGGCCGTTGGCCAGCAGCTGGGCGGAGCCGACGGCCCCGGCGTAGGCGGCCGAGCCCGTGCTGGCGAGGATCAGCAGCGGATAGGCGATGCCGGCGGCGTTCTCGCCGACTCCGGCGAGGGCCTCGCTGCTCCACAGGGCCTGGAAGGAGCCGTTGCGCAGCAGCGAGCGCTTCTCGACGGGCGCGGCTTGCGGTTCCTGGGTTTGGGGTTCCCGGGCCGGCGGCTCCGCGGCTTGCGGTTCCTGGGTTTGCGGCCTGGTGGCGGAGTCATCGACCGTCATGGTCCGTTCCCTTCCCGGCGGGGACCTCTGCCGGAAGTGCGTCGAGCAGCGTGGTGGCGAGTTCCCCCACGTGAGGGGCGCGGAGCATCGACCAGTGGTCCCCGCTCACTCCCCGGACCGTCAGGCCGCCCGGGTACAGGCCGCTGATGTCGCGGCGCAGGAGCTCCGCCCCGCGCGCGTCCACCCCGACCTTGAGCACCACGGCCGGGCAGCCGGCCGGACGCGGCCGGTACCGGGAGAGCACCCGGAACTTGTCCATCAGGAGACCGCGCAGGGCGGGGTTGCGCCGGGCCTGCACTCCGACCCGGCCGATGCCCAGCACCGCGCTCGCCATGAGGCCCAGGTGCCCGAGCACGAACTCGGGGTCGGAGCCGATGGTCCGGCCCGCGCGGCCGGGTACGTAGGCGTCGAGGCACACGAGCATGTCGACCCGCTCGCCCCTGGCAGCCAGTTGGAGGGCCATCTCGTGGGCCACGACGGCGCCGAAGGACCAGCCGCCGAGGGTGTAGGGGCCCTCGGGCTGGGCCGCCAGCAGCGCCTGGAGGTGGTGGGCCGCGGCGGCCTCGACGGACATCCGCGACGAGTTCGCCACCTGCGGTTCGAGCCCGTGGACCGGGCGCTCGGTGTCCAGGCTCGCGGCCAGGGCGCGGTAGCTGAGGGAGGACTCGGCGGCGTCGGCCACCAGGAACAGGGGCCGTCCGGTGCCCTCCTTGAGGACGACGGCGCCCGTGGCGGGCGCCGAAGCGGCGGTGCCGCGCTGCTGCTCGGCCAGTTCGAGCAGGTGCCCGAAGGTGGGCCCGCGCAGGAACTCGGCAGCCGATACGACGACTCCCGCCTTCTCGCGGAGCTGGGTCATCAGGTTCAGCACCATCAGCGATTCACCGCCGAGGGCGAAGAAGTCGTCCGCGGCGGACGCCGAGGACACGCCCAGCGCCCGGCACCACAGCCGCTCCACCTGCCCGCGTACGGGCACCGACCGGTCGGCCGCGGGCGTACGGCGCTCCGCGCGCGCGGCCTGCGGCGCCTGGCCGGCCTGAGGGTCCCGGAGGGCGAAGGGGTGGCCCGGCAGGGAGCACAGGAAGGGACGCTCCCCGGTGCCCGCCAGCGTTTCCTCCACGAGGTCCAGGCCGTGCTCCCACAGGGTTCCCAGCGCGCGCAGCAGCCCGCGTTCCCCGTCCTCGGGCCTGCCCAGCATCGGCACGCTCGCGTGGGAGGGGTCCCACTCCCCGCGGAACCGCAGGGCGCCGAGCATGGTGCTGCCCGGCCCGAGCTCGATGAACGTGTCGCAGTCCGACCCGAGCAGGGTCTTCATGCCGTCGTCGAGCAGCACCGGCCGGCGTACCTGCGCGGCCCAGTACGCGGGATCGCACACGGCTTGGGGGTCCGCCCAGTCGCCGGTCACGTTCGAGACGAGGCGCAGGTCGGGAAGGTGGGTGCGGGTGGCGCCGATCAGCTCGGTCAGCCGGTCGGCGACGGGGGCCTGGATGTCGCAGTGGGCGGCCCGGTCCACGTTCAGCGGGCGCAGGTCCAGGCCGGCGAGGGCGTCGCCTTCCAGTAGCCGCGTCATCTCCCGCTCAGGACCGGACAGCACCACGCCACCACGGCTGATCATGGAAACGGCGATCCTGCCGTCCAGGGGAACCCGGCGGGCCACCTCGTCCAGGGGGGCGTTGACGGCCACCATCCGGCCGGGCTCGGTGGCGCGCAGCCCCTGGGCCCGCTCGTAGACCAGGACCGCGGCATCCGTCGGGGACCACACCCCGGCGAGGGCGGCGGCGGCGTACTCGCCGACGCTGTTGCCGAACAGGGCGGCGGGCTTGATCCCCCAGTCGCCCAGCTGACGGCCGAGCGAGTAGCCGATGGCGAACAGGCCCACCTGCTGGTGCGCCCAGTCGTCGAACCACTCGCGCGGTGCGCCCGCCTCGGTCACGATCGGCGACAGGTCCACCCCGTAGGTGTCGCGGACGAACCCGCCGATCTCGTCGAAGGCGGCACGGAACTCCGGCAGCAGCCGGTGGGCCGCCGCACCGGCGGCGTGCCGCAGCACTCCGTGCCCGGGGAAGAGGAACGCCACCTGCGACAGGGACCTGGCGGCGGCGGGCCGCGGCGCCTCGCGCAGCAGCTCCGCGGCCTGGGCCCGGTCCCGCGCGACGAAGGCCTGGCGGTGGCCGAAGCCCCGCCGGGAAGCGAGCGCGCGGGCGGTCTGTGCCAGGTCCGGGGCGTCATCGGCCTCGAGGCGGGCGGCCAGGTCCCGGCGGAGCCGGGCGAGGGCGTCGTCGGACGCCGCCGAGAGGGTGAGCACGGGCGGCCTGGGCCCGGCGGCGGGCTGCTCCCGTTCGGGGGCGGCCTGCAGGATGACGTGCGCGTTGGTGCCGCCGACGCCGAAGGCGCTCACTGCCGCCGTGGGGGTCCCGTCCCCGGGCCAGGACCGGGTCTCGGTGCACACCCGGAACGGCGAGGAGTCGAGGTCGAGCAGGGGGTTGGGGCTGCTGAAGTGGAGGGTCGGCACGAGTTCCCGGTGCTCCAGCATCAGCACCGTCTTGATGAAGCCCGCGACACCCGCGGCCGCGCTGGTGTGGCCGATGTTGCTCTTGACCGCGCCCAGCCACGTCGTGGGGTCCCCTTCGCGCGCCTCGAAGGCGTCCGTCAGCGCGGCCACCTCCACGGGGTCGCCCATCGGGGTCGCCGTGCCGTGGCACTCGACGTAGTGGATCTCCCGGGGGGTGACGGCGGCGACCTCGTGCGCGCGCCGGATCACCTCGGTCTGGCCGGGGATGGACGGGGCGGTGAAGCCCAGCTTGTCGCCGCCGTCGTTGTTGAGCGCCGAACCGCGGATGACCGCGGCGATCCGGTCGCCGTCGCGCAGGGCGTCCGCCAGGCGCTTGAGGACGACGACCCCGACGCCCTCGCTGGGGATGGTGCCGGCGGCCTTCGCGTCGAAGGGACGGCAGTGGCCGTCGGGCGACAGGATGCTGCCCTGTTCGTGGAGGTAGCCCCACTCTCCCGGCGGCGACACCGCCACCCCGCCCGCGAGGGCCGCGTCGCATTCGCCGCCGCGCAGCGCCTGGGCGGCCATGTGGATGGCGGTGAGCGAGGTGGAGCAGGCCGTCTGCACGGTGACCGCGGGGCCGCGCAGGCCGAGCTTGTAGGCCACGCGGGTGGCCACGAAGTCCTTCTCGCGGCTGACGACCCGTACCAGCGGGCTCAGATCGTCCCCGGAGTCCAGCAGCGTCCGGTCGGAACCGGCGTACACGCCGATCCGGCCGGAGAAGCGGCCCGGGTCGATGCCCGCGTCGTCGATCGCGGTAGAGGCGCATTCGAGGAACACCCGCTGCTGCGGATCGATGTGCGAGGCGTCGGCCCGGTTGTACCGGAAGAACGTCCAGTCGAACATCCGGGAGCCTTCCAGGACTCCCTTGGCCGCGACGAACTCCGGACGCCGTACGAGCTCCGGGTCCGCGCCCTTCGCGATGAGGTCGGCGGTCTCGAAGTGGGTGATCCCCTCGACGCCGCCGCGCAGCAGCTCCCAGAACTCCCGTACGTCGGCGGCGCCGGGGTAGCGGCACGCCATCCCGATGACGGCCACCGCATCGTCCGCGGCCCCGCGGGCCGTCTCCTTCTCCCGTGCCGGGGCGCTCACTTGGTCACGGCCTTCGCTACGAGGAGTACGACGCCGGCCGGGGTGGGGGAGAGCAGCAGCGCGCGCAGCTTCAGCGTCACGCCCAGCCGTTCCTTGACCAGCCGGATCAGCTGTACGGCGCCCAGTGACGTGCCGCCGCAGGCGAAGAAGTCGGTGTCGGCGGCGATCTCGCGCGCCTCGCCGTCCGAGCGGCTGCCGGTGCGCTCGATGGCCTCCGCGAAGAGGGCCGTGACCTGTGCCAGTACGTCCTCGGCCGCCGACCGCTCGACCGGCGTGGCGGCCGGGGCCGACCGGACGGCCGGCCCGGCGACCGCGGCGAGGGCCTTGCGGTCGACCTTGCCGTTGGGCGTCAGCGGGATGTTCTCCACGAGCGCCCACAGCGTCGGCACCATGTAGGAGGGCAGCGTGCCGGAGAGCAGGTCGCGCAGTTCGCCCGTGCCGAGCCCGGCGTCCGGCCCGGTGCGCGGGGCGAGGACGACGGCCGCGACGAGCCGCTTCTCTGCGCTGTTGTCGCCGGTGACGACGACCACCGAGTCCTTGACCTGCGGGTGGGCCTTCAACGCGTCGGAGATCGCACTCAGTTCGATGCGGTAGCCGCGGAGCTTGACCTGGTCGTCGGCGCGGCCGAGGTAGGCGAGGCGGCCCTGCGTGTCGAGGCGTACGACGTCACCCGTGCGGTACAGCCGCTCCTGGACGTCGGCCGAGAAGTGGCCGAAGCTCCGGGCGCTCTCCGCCTCGTCGCCCACGTAGCCGTCGGCCAGTCCTTCGCCGCCGGTGTACAGCTCGCCCACCGCACCGGGCGGGACCAGACGCCCGCGCGCGTCGAGTACGTACACCCGGGTGCCCGGGACCGGCGTGCCGATGGGCAGCGGTCCGCAGACGTCCTCGGGCCGGCGCACCGTGTGCGTGGTGGTGAAGGTGGTGTTCTCGGTCGGTCCGTAGCCGTTGGTGATGACCAGGCCGGGATGGCGGGCGAGGGCGCGTGCGGCGTGGTCGTGCGGGACGACGTCGCCGCCCGTCAGCAGCTGCTTCAGCTTGCCGAAGGAAGCGGGGGCGAACTCCTCGACCAGCCGGAAGAGGCCTGCGGTCAGCCAGGCGACCGTCACCTCGCGTTCGAGCAGGAACGTGCCCAGTTCGGACGGGGAGGGCAGCGCGTCCGCCGGGTACACCTCCAGGGTGGCGCCGGTGAGAAGTGCGCCCCACAGCTCCAGGGTGGAGGCGTCGAAGGCCAGCGGCGAGAGCCGGAGCATGGTCTCGCCCGGACCGGTCCGGACGTATCCGGCCTCGTGGACGAGCCGGATGACGGCGCGGTGCGGAACGCCGACGCCCTTCGGTTCGCCCGTGGATCCGGACGTGAAGGCCACGTAGGCCTGCCGTGCCGGGTCCGTCTTGGGCAGCTCGACCGGCTCGACCGGCACGAGGGGCTCGACCGGCACGTCGGCCGCGGGCGACCACGAGGCGTCCCAGGTGGCGGCGAGCGTGACGCCGCGCAGCCCCTCGTGCCCGGCCGCCGCGGGGGAGACCAGCGCGGCGGCGGGTGCGGCCTTCGCGACGATCAGCCGGGTGTGCGCCGGGGGCAGGCTCAGGTCCACACCTACGTACGCGGCGCCTGCGGTGAGGATGCCCAGGACGGCGACCGCCTCGGCGACGGACCGGTCGACACCGATCAGCACCGTGTCGCCCTGCCGGACCCCGGCTTCGCGGAGCAGGCGGGCCTGCTCCGCGACGGCCAGCGCCAGCTCCGCGTAGGTCAGCTCGACCGATCCGTCGCGGACCGCGACCAGGTCGGGGAAGCGCCGCGCCGTGTCCCGGAACATCTCGTCCAGGGACGTGACGGGGAAGTCCTCGCGCACGGCGTTGACCGAATCCAGCCCGGCCCGGCGCTCGTCGGACAGGCAGCGCACGTCTTCCAGTACGAGGTCGCCACCGGCTGCCAGCTGCTCGGCGGCGGCCCGGAAGTCCGCGATGAAACCGACGGCTTCGGCCTCGTTCCACACCGCGGTCGCGTACTCCACGTGGCCGGCGAGCGAGGGCTCGGCGCGGCCGATGAGCAGGGTGAGGTCGAACTGTGCGCCGCCGCCGTGGCCCTCCTCGATCCGCAGGTCCAGCGGACCCGCGGCCAGGCGCTGCGGCACGAGCTGGTCGTGCATGCCGAAGCACACCTGGACGAGCGGGTGGCAGCCGATGCTCCGCTCCAGGCCGAGGCGGGCGACGAGCTCCTCGAACGGCAGCCGGCCGGCGTCGATGCTCAGCGTGAGGGAGCGCTGCACCGAGCGGAGGTAGTCCGCCGCCGACGCGTCGTCGTCGATGTCGATCCGGACGGGTACGAGGTTGCCCGCGACCCCGACCAGGCGCTCCAGCTGCTTGCCGCCGCGCCCCAGCAGGGGCACGCCGACGAGCAGGCTGCGCGAGCCGGTCGTCCGGCTCAGGGTCAGGCCGAAGGCGCCGAGCAGCAGGGCGAAGGGGGTGATGCCGAGTTCGCGGGCGCGCCGGGTGACCGCGGCGCTCGCGCCGCCGCCGAGGTCGACCGGGGCACGGGAGCCCGCGGCGTCCTGGACGGGGGGCCGCTGCCGGTCGGCGGGCAGTTCGAGGACCGTGGGGACTCCGGTCAGGTGGCCCGTCCAGAACCGGGCCTGCTCGTCCCACAGTCCCCCGGCCCGCTCGGAGTCCTGGATGCGGATGAGCTCGCTCAGCGGAACGCCGGGCCCGAAGTCGGTGGGCGCGCCGCCCGCGAGTTCCTCGTAGCGGGCGAAGATCTCCTTCAGCACGAGACCCACCGACCAGCCGTCCAGCACCATGTGGTGGGCCGTCAGTACGAGGGCGCTGCGTCCGGCCGGATGCGTGAAGTGCAGGAACCGCGCGGCCGGGGCCGCCGTCAGGTCGAACGGACGGCGGGACTCCACCTCGGTGGTCCGGCGGACGTACTCCTCGAAGGCGGCCGCTTCGCCGTCGTGCGCGAAGCCGGTGAACTCGGGCGTGTGGTCGGCGAGGACCTCGCGGACCACACCGTCGTCGCCTTCGGCGAAGACGGTCCGCAGCCCCTCGTTGCGCGCGACGGTCGCGTCGACCGCGGCGCGCAGCAGGCCGGGGTCCAGCTCTCCCGCGTCGGTGAAGGCGGTGAAGACCAGGTTGTACGGAGAGCCGCCGGTGATGCTCTCGATGAGCCACATGCCGCGCTGGGTGTGCGAGAGCCCCTTCGGGTCGGCGTCCGAGGGGGCGGGGGCCGTGGCGGCCACCGGGCCGTCCGCGGGAGCGGCCTCGGCCCCGCCGAGGACGGCTGCCAGCGGCTCGCCGCCGAGCAGGGACTTCACGGATATCTTCAGGCCGAGCTGTTCCCTGGCCATGGCCTCCAGGCGCATGGCACGGAGCGAGTCCCCGCCGAGCTCGATGAAGCTCCGCGTTCTGAAACCCGTAGTGTCCGTACCCACGCCCAGAATGGCGGAAGCAAGATCATCAAGCGTCATTGGTTCACTCTCCGGTGAGGAAGGTGGCTACGGCCCGCGCGTCGCGGGCCGTAGCCCTGGTCAGCCCTGGCCGCCGGCCCGTACCGCGCCGATCAGGCGGTCACGGGCGCTGCCGCCGGAGCCGGCCGCGGCGCCCGCGGCCGGGGCGGCGAGCAGCTCGGCGTGTCCGCGTACCGTTCCGGCCCGGAAGATGTCCATCGTCTTGAGGGCGCGGCCGGAGGTCTGGGTCAGACGCTCGACGAGGACGATGAGGAGCAGCGAGTCGCCGCCCACATCGAAGAAGCTGGCGTCATCGGCCACTTCGTCGATCTTGAGGATCTCCTTCCACAGGGAGCGCACGAGCTCGATGCGCGCCTCGGGGGTGGAGACATCCACGGCGGTGGCGGACGGGTCGGACACGGTTTCCTCCAGGGAGTGGGAGAGGGAGAGAGCGCTGCGCCGCAGGTCCGAAAGGAATCCGGCGACGGAGTCGCGCGCGTACAGGGCCTGCGTGTAGTCGACGGAGAGTTCCAGCCGGCGACGGCCGGACTCCTCGTTCAGGCAGACGAAAAGACCGAGGTCGTACTTCATGTGCAGCGACGGCAGCGGCTGGAGCCGGCCCACGACTCCGGGCGCCAGCTCCATGTCCTTCGGAACCTCGGCCATGTTGACCAGGACGGCCGACAGGGGCGGCCAGATGGCATCGCGCTCCGGCTTGAGCGCGGCCGTCACGGCGTCCAGGGGGACGTCGCCGTCCATGAACGCTTCCATCGCGGAGATCCGCGCGGTGCGCAGGAGCTCGCGCCAGGTGGTGGTGTCGTCGAGCGAGACCCTGATCATGACGGTGTTCATGAACATGCCGATGGCCTCGGCGACGGCCGGATCGGACCGGCCGGGCCAGCCGAAGGCGAAGAGGAAGTCCCGCTGGGCGCCGGTCCTGGCGAGCGTTCCGGCGAGCAGGGCGACACCGGCCATGAACGGCGTGCAGCCTTCCTCGCCGGCTGCCGCCAGCAGGGCCTCGGTGAGCTCCTCGTCGAACCGCGTGGCCAGGGTGGCCCCGGCCAGGGAGGTGTCGTCGGTGTCCCGCCGGAACGGCACGTCCACCGCGATGGGGGCCCCGGCCAGCCGCTCGACGACGTCCGGCAGGCGGTCGGCCAGCTCGTCGGCCGCCAGCATCGTGACGACCTCGCTGGGGTGCGGCGGCGAACTGAGCACGGGCTCGAGTCCGGCCGCCGATGCCCGGTAGACCGCGGCGATCTCGGCCATGAGGAGGCTGCGCGACCAGCCGTCGCACACGATGTGGTGCACGGTCAGGACGAGCAGGGTGGACCGCTCGAGGCGGATCACTTCCGCCCGGACCGGCGCCTCGGTTCCGAGGTCGAAGGGCGTGTAGCACAGGAGCTCGACCAGCCGCTCCAGCTCCTCCCGCGACCATCCTTCCGCCGCGGCGTCGATGAACCCGGCCTCGGCGGGCGCGCCGTCGGTGCGGTATTCGATCCTGCGGTGCTCGATGTCGAGCCGGAACAGGGACCGCAGGGCCGGATGCCGGCCGAGCACCCGCCGGACCGCCGCGACGAGCAGGTCGTGGTCGACGTCCCCGGTGAATTCCATGACGGTGGGGATGAGGCTGGTGGGCCGGAGCTGCTCGACCTGGTCGAGGACCCACAGCCCCTTCTGCGCGGGATTTGCTTCGTACCACACGTGGCATTCCTACTTACGGAGTCGTGCCGTGATGGGCACGTGCTTGTAACCGGACGCGAAATTCGAGATCAGCCGCTCGGGCTTGCCGGCCAGCCGGAAATCCTCGTAACGGCCCAGCAATTCCTCGAAGAGGATGCTGATGGTGACCCGGGCGACGCTGTGGCCCACGCAGTAGTGCGGCCCGATTCCGAAGGCGAGGTGCTTATTGGGCTTGCGGCGGATATCGAAGGTGTGGCTGTTCTCGAAGACCTCTTCGTCACGGTTGGCTGCGCCCAGCCAGGCGACGACCGCGTCTCCGGCGGATATCTTCGTGCCCCGCACCTCGGTGTCCCGCGTGGCATAGCGGAGAATGTGGTTGACCGGAGAGGCCCAGCGCAGCGCCTCCTCGTAAGCCGTGGTGTGCACTTCGGGGTGGGCCGCCCAGTCGGCCAGCACATCGGTTTCCGTGAATTCGGCCATCACGAAGGTCGGCGCGTGCGGCGTGGTCACGTTGGCGCCGAGCAGCAGGCTGTAGCAGTTCGCCACGATCTCGCTGGCGGACATCAGACGGCCCTCGAAGCGCGTGGAGATCAGCACGCTGAGCAGGTCGTCGCCGAGGTTCTCCCTGCGGTGGCGCATGAGGTCCTGGAAGTACCCGAAGAGCTCCCGGTGAGCCGACTTGAGCGTGGCCTCCTTGCCGCCCTCGTCCTGGAACTCCGGGTCGTCGGCGGCGATGCACACGGTGGTGAGGCGGCTGAGCCAGGCCCAGTCCTCCTCCGGCAGGCCCATCATCGTGCCGGTGACCGACATGGGCAGCCCCAGCATGGCCGCGCCGAAGTCGAAGGAACCGCCGTCGCCGAGCGGTTCGAGCAGGTCGACGACCTTGGGCCGGATCATCTCCCGCTGGCGGTCCACGGCCCTGACGGCCAGGGCCTTCTTCAGCCGGGCCTGCCGTTCGGTGTGCCGCGGCGGATCGGTGACGGCGAGCTGCTGGCCGCCGGCCGGATCATCCGTGCCGAGAAGATCGAGCAGGGTGCCCCGCTCGGAGGTGAAAGTATCGGTGTCGCGCAGGACCAGGTCCGTATCGGCGTACTTCACGACCGACCAGAATCCGCGCTCTTCGTCCACCTGGTGCCAGCCGAGGCCGTCCACCTCGCGCATGCGGCGCCAGATTTCGTGCGTGTTCCCGTCGCTGTAGAGATTCGGGTCGATGAGATCGGCGGATCCCAAGTCGACCGGGCATCCGGACGTACGACGAGTTTCTTGGGTGGAGATGACCGAATCCTTTCACTAGGCGCCGGAAAACGGCCGGTGAACCGGACTGACCGGCTCCTGCGGTCGCAGCATGACCGGACTCTACGGTCGGCTGATTGACCCGTGAGAGGGCTGGCAAGTAGATGCCACCCGCCCGTCCGCGGAGTCCGTTCGCGCCGACTGCCCACCCCGCCCACGGCCTGGCAATTCGCGGCGAACGGCACGGGAACCCGCCTCAACGGGCCCCTCGGAGGCCCATTGACAACTTTCTCGCCGTGCCTACAAGATTTCGCTCGACCCGCAGCCCGGCATTCCCGAGCGCCCCCGAGCGTCGGCCTTCCTCCCGGACCCGGCGGACGGTTCGCCGCTCCTCGGCGTCGCCTTCCGACAGGCCACCCCCCCCCATCGCTTCGAGCGGAGATTCCCCGTGCATGACGACGACCAAGAGGCAGGGCAGAACCGCCAGTCCGCGGACGGCACGCACCGGATGGAGACGTTCGAGCGCCCCGCCGCCCGTACGCCCTTGCGTTCCCACCACCGGACCGGACACACCCCCGACGGCGTCGGCTGCGGCAGCAACGACCCGCTCTCCTGGGGACTCTGAACAACGCCGGGCGGATCGACCGCCCGGTTCGGCAACCGCGCACCCACGGCCCCGGTACGGCGATCCCGTGCGAGGGCAGGGGACTTCACCGAATCTCACATCGCATCACCGTCGAGGAGAAACCGAAGTGGCCGTCCAGGAAGAACTCTTGGGGACCGCCGATACCGCCGTCGTCGACCCCCTCTCGCTGTACCGGATCGCCGTCGGCCACACACCGAAGGCCGTGGCCCTGCGGGACGCGGTACGGACGGGCAGGCTGCGCCTGGTCACCCCCTCCGTCGCCTTCGCCGTCGCCTGCGCCATGCGCAACTGCTGGGACGAGGAGTGCACCCAGGCCCACCAGGGCGGCACGGGCGTCCCGCTCCGGAAGTTCCAGGAGGGCGGGGGCGTGGAGATCGTCGACCTGAGCCCCGCGGACACGGTCTCCGCCGGACAGCTGTACGCCGGCTGCTCGGACCGCAGGGTCGTGGGCCCGGAGGTCCTGGCGGCCTGCCACTCCCTCCTGCTCGCCACATCGCGGCGCTTCCCGCTCGTTTCGGCGGCACGTGCCGCCTACTGCTACTCGGCCCTCGCTGACGTGGGGACGAGCTACCGCATAGACCTGATCTGAGGAACAGCAGAGTGACCTACGTAATCGCCCAGCCCTGCGCGGACATCAAGGACAAGGCCTGCATCGAGGAATGCCCGGTCGACTGCATCTACGAGGGCCGCCGGTCCTTGTACATCCAGCCGGACGAATGCGTCGACTGCGGTGCCTGTGAGCCGGTCTGCCCGGTCGAAGCCATCTTCTACGAGGACGACACCCCCGAGGAATGGCAGGGCTACCGCGAGGCCAACGCGGCGTTCTTCGGCGAACTCGGCTCGCCCGGCGGCGCGTCGAAGCTGGGCCTGATCGAGCGCGACCACCCCCTCATCGAGGCGCTGCCCGTGCAGACGCTCGTCTGAGGGGGAGCAGAGATGTCACCGTCGCCCTCGGCCGCCTGGCTCAAGTACCTCAATCCGTCCGGCAGTACGCCGGAGCGTGCCCCCCAGCTCGTGTGCTTCCCCCACTCGGGAGGCGCGGCAAGCGTCTACCGTCCCCTGGCCCGCGAACTCGAGGGGGACGCACAGGTCGTCGCCGTGCAGTACCCGGGACGCCAGGACCGCCACGAGGAACCGGTCATCACCGACCTGCACCAGCTGGCCGACCGCACCGCCGAGGCGCTGCACCGCCATCCCGTCGATGTGCCGCGCGTCTTCTTCGGGCACAGCATGGGCGCGATCCTCGCCTACGAGGTCGCCCAGCGGCTCGGCGACGAAGGCCCGCAGGCACTGATCGCCTCCGGCCGCCCCGCCCCCTCCCGGGTCCGTGTCACCACGTCGTACCTGCTGGACGACACGGCGCTCGCGGACCAGGTCGTCCGGCTCGGCGGTACGGCGGCCGAGCTGCTGGAGCACCCGGAGATGCGGTCACTGCTCCTGCCGCTGATCCGCGGCGACTACCAGGCCAGCGAAACCTACCGGCACCGCGGTGACGCACCGCTGAGCTGCACCCTCGTCGCCCTGGGCGGCGACGCGGACCCGGTGGCGACCTTCGACGACCTGAGCGCCTGGTCCCCGCACACCGTGGGCCGGTTCCGGCAGGAGACCCTCACCGGGGACCACTTCTACCTCCAGCACAACTGGCCGGAAGTCGCGGACCTCGTCCGCTCCGTCGTGCCGGTACGGAGCAGCTGACCATGACGACCGCCCTGGCGCCGGCGATGGTGATGGCGCCGGCCATGGCCAAGGCGTCCGAGTTCGGCTTCCGGGAGCCGCCCGAGGCCGTCCGGAGCCGCATCGCCACGGACACGCGGGCCGGGCTGCCGTCCCTGTGGACCGTGGACGCGGTGCGGCACGGGACGGCCGCCGCGAGGCTGGCTCCCGGCGTTCTCGGCGAGGACGAGCTCGGGCGGGCGGCCCGCTTCGCCGGGAGCAGGACGCGCCGCTGCTTCCTCGTCGCACACGTGGCCCTGCGCCTGCTGCTCGGCGCACGCCTGGGGACCGGGCCCGGCGCCGTCCGTCTGGTCCGGGAGCCCTGCCCCTCCTGCGGCGGCCCGCACGGCCGCCCCGCGGTGGACGGCGCGGGCACGCACTTCTCGCTGTCGCACAGCGGCGATCTGGTGCTGGTCGGGATCGCCGGCACACCGGTGGGCGTGGACGTGGAGGAAGTGCCGGCGCTGGACCTCGCCGTCGGAACCTCCACGCTCCTGCACCCGGCCGAGACCGCGGAAGTGGCCGCCGCACCGGATCACGCCAAACCGGCGGCCTTCGCCCGGGCCTGGGTCCGCAAGGAGTCCTACCTCAAGGGACTCGGCACCGGCCTGTCCCGTGATCCCTCGCTCGATTACGTGGGCGCCGGGCCGCTGCCCGCGCCGGGCCCCCCGGGCTGGGTCCTGGAAGATGTGCTGGTGCCCCCGGGCCACGTCGCGGCGTTCGCCGTCCGTGCGCCCGGCCAGAAGCCGAAGCTGCGGTCGAAGTGAGGATGCGTCGCGTGATCTCCGAAGAGAACGTCACCCCGTTCCGGATCGACATCCCCCAAGACGATCTGGACGATCTCCACGAACGCCTGGATCGCACCCGGTGGCCGGACGAGATCCCCGGCTCGGGATGGGCGTACGGAGTTCCGGGCGGGCACCTGAAGGAACTGGTGCGGTACTGGCGGCACACCTACGACTGGCGCGCCGCCGAAGCCAAGCTGAACGAATGGCCGCAGTTCACGACCGAGATCGACGGGGCGCACGTCCACTTCGCGCACATACGGTCTCCGGAGCCGGACGCCACCCCGCTGCTCATGACCCACGGATGGCCGGGCTCGATCGTCGAGTTCACCGATGCCGTCGGCCCGCTCACCGACCCGGCAGCCCACGGCGGCGACCCGGCCGACGCCTTCCACCTGGTCCTGCCGAGCATCCCCGGCTTCGGCCTGTCCGGCCCGACCCGGGAGGCGGGATGGGAATTCCGGCGCGTCGCCGCCGCCTTCGCCGAGCTGATGAGGCGGCTGGGATACGAGCGGTACGGGGTCCAGGGCGGCGACTGGGGCGCGGCCATCTCCCGCGAGATCGGCCGCACCCGGCCCGAGGTGATCGGCGTCCACCTGAATCTGATTCCGAACGCCTACATGGCACGGGAACCGGAGCCGGCCGACCTGGTGGGCCTGTCCCCGGAGCAGGCCGCGCGCACCCGGCTGTCCTGGGAGCGGTTCAAGGATTGGGCCCGCGACCGGCAGGGGTACGCGGACATCCAGTCCACCCGCCCGCAGACCCTCGCGTACGGCCTGACCGACTCGCCCGTCGGCCAGCTCGCCTGGATCGCCGAGAAGTTCCACGAGTGGACGGGCTCTCCCGTCGACCGCGACCTGCTCCTCACGAACGTGATGCTCTACTGGCTGACGGCCACGGCGGGCTCCTCGGCGCGTCTCTACTACGAGCGCGCGCACGCCGAATACTGGGGCGCACCGCCCGAGCCGTCGAAGGCGCCCACCGCCCTGGCCCACTTCCCGCACGAGAACTTCGTCCTGCTGCGGCACCTCGCCGAACAGACGAACAACATCGTGCAGTGGACCGAGTTCGACCGCGGCGGCCACTTCGCCGCCCTGGAAGAACCGGAGTTGCTGGTCGGAGACGTCCGGCGCTTCTTCCGCTCCCGCTGAGCACGCTCCCCGGGTGGGCTTGGGGGACCGGGGCTCCACGGGCGCCGGGCTGTGGGCTCAGCCGCGGGCGCGGGCCTTGCGGGCACGGACGGCGAAGGCCGTCCCGAGCCCGGCGAGTATCGCGACGAGGGCGGCGCCGGTGGCCGCGGTGGTGGTGTCGGTGTCCTCCGCGGCGATCTCGGCGCCTGCGGCGATGGGGCCCCGGGGGACCACGACGGTCTGCGGCCTGGTGGCGGACGCGGGCTTCACGGCGGGCTTGGCGGAGGGCTTCACCGAGGGCTTGGCGGTGGGCTTGGTCGTGGGCTTCGGGACGGGCTTGGTGGCCGGTGTGGCCTTCGGCAGGATGTACCAGCCGTTGGAGGCGCCCTCGCCGAGCACGCGGACGGTGAGCCCGTAACGGCCCTCGTACGGGCCGGAGCCGATCTTCTTGAGGTCGTACTGGATGCCTTCGACGACGGCGCGCTTGTGGGCGGGGTCGAGCTTGGCCAGCACGCGGCCGGCCCAGCCGTCGCCCGGCTTCCAGTCGGCGGCGACGGCGCGGATCCAGACCTCGGGGCCCTCGGCACCGTTGCGCAGCACCGCCAGGGTGCCCTTCGCGACGAGGACCTTCTCGCCGTCGTAGCGGTCGTTGCCGGAGGAGTTCCCGTACACGGCCGACACCGTGGTTACCGCCGAGCCGGAGGTCACGGCCTGCGCGGTGGGCGCGGCGATGGCCGTCGCGGCGGGCGCCAGGAGCGCTCCGGCGAGGGCGGCGGTGACGATCGAGGTACGGAGGGCGGTACGCATAACGACTCCTTGAAGCATTGTCCGGGAAGAGGTGGAGAGTCGCATGCCGCGGTGTCGCTGTCGGGGTTTCGTCCGGTCAGGTCTGCGGGGCTGCTGATGAGAAATCTACGGATCTCGATCGGTCGGAACGTGGGATTCCTGTCCTGGATGCGTAACAGGGAACGGCCGGGTGACCAGGGGACCTTCCGGGCGCCGTCCTCTACCTTGGGGTCGATGTGACGAGCGCTTAAAGACGTTATGGCTGAGGAGAGTTCGGATGACCGTGGAAGCCAGGACCACCGAGAAAGCCCTGCGGCTGCGCGAGCTGGGTGCGTCGCTGATCGTTCTCCCCAATGCCTGGGACGCGGGCAGCGCCGCGGTGATCGAGTCGGCCGGTGCGCAGGCCATCGCCACCACCAGCGGTGGCGTCGCCTGGTCGATCGGGCGCGGGGACGGGCAGCACGCGACGGGGCCGGAGATGCTCGCGGCGGCCGCACGGATCGTGGCGGCCGTGGACGTCCCGGTCACCGTGGACATCGAGGGCGGCTACGAGGATGTCGCGGCCACCGTGCGCGAGGTGGTGGCGGTGGGCGCAGTCGGGATCAACCTGGAGGACTCGAAAGTGTCCGACGGTACCCTCCACACCGCCTCTGAGCAGGCGGAACGGATCCGCGCCGCCCGCGCGGCGGCCACCGGGGCCGGGCTGCCCGAGCTGGTGATCAACGCCCGTACCGACGTCTTCCTGTTCGGGATCGGGGAGGAGTCCGGCCGCCTCGCCGACGTCCTGGCACGGGTGGAGGCGTACGCCGCCGCCGGGGCCGACGGGATCTTCGTGCCGGGGCTGCTGGACCTGGACGCCCTGAGCGAGATCGCGCGGGGCCCGCTGCCGGTCAACGTGCTGGCCGGGCCGGGCGGCCCGTCCGTCGCCGAGCTGGCGAAGGCCGGGGTGCGCCGGGTCAGTGTCGGGACCGGGGTGGCGCAGGCGGCGTACACGGCGGCCCGCGCCGCGGCGGTGGAGGTGCTGGAGCAGGGGACGTACGGGGCGCTCGACGGCGCGGTCGACTACGGCACGCTCAACGGCCTCTTCGTGAAGTAGCGGCCTCTTCGTGAAACGGCTGTGGGCCGCTCCGGTGTGCGGAGCGGCCCACAGCCGTGTCCAGGGTCCTTCTCGGTCGGCCCGTCCCCGTCCTGCCCCGATGTTTCACGTGAAACATCGGGCGGGAGTCACCGGCGCCGGCCGGTCCGCAGCAGGGTCGCGGCCACTACGAGCGCCGTGAGTATCAGGCCGGCTCCGATACCGAAGGCCAGGTGGTAGCCGGAGGTCAGCGCCGCGGCGCGGTCGAGACCGGTGGAGAGCAGGGAGTCGGTGCGGGCGGCCGCCAGGGTGGAGAGGACGGCGACGCCGAGGGCCATGCCGATCTGCTGGGTGGTGTTGAACAGGCCCGAGGCGAGTCCCGCGTCCTGCTCGTCGGCGCCGGACATGCCCAGCGCGGTGAGGGCGGGCAGGGCCAGGCCGAAGCCGGCGGCCAGCAGCATCACGGGGAGCAGGTCGGTGACGTAGTCGGCGCGGACCGGGAGCCGGGTCAGCAGGCCGAGGGCGGCGACGAGCAGGGACAGCCCGGCGAGGAGGACGCTCCGTTCGCCGAAGCGGGCGTTCAGCGGGGCCGAGGCGAAGAGGGAGACCCCACCGATGACCACGGCCGCGGGGAGCATCGCCAGGCCGGTCTCGGCGGCTCCGTAGCCCAGCACGTTCTGGAGGTACAGGGCGACCAGGACCTGGAAGGAGAACAGTGCGGCCACCATCAGCATCTGGACCAGGTTGGCCCCGACCACGGTCCGCGAGCGGAAGATCCGCAGCGGTACCAGCGGGGTGCGGGTCTTGGCCTGGCGTGCGGTGAATCCGGCGAGCAGGGCGACCGAGAGCGTGCCGAGGCCGAGGGTGTGCGCGGAGACCCAGCCGTAGCGCTCCACCTCGACGACGGTGAAGATCCCGAGCATCAGGCCCGCGGTGACCAGGAGGGCGCCGGTGACGTCGGCGCCGGCGCGCAGCCCCAGTCCTCGATCGGCGGGGAGCGCGGGCAGGGCCAGTACGAGGGCGGCGAGCCCTATGGGCAGGTTGATGAAGAAGATCCAGTGCCAGTCGAGGGCATCGGTCAGGACCCCGCCGAGCACCTGTCCCAGGGAGGCTCCGGCAGCCCCGGTGAAGGAGAAGACGGCGATGGCCGTGGCCCGCTCGCGGGGCTCGGTGAACAGCGTGATCAGGATGCCCAGGCTGACGGCCGCCGCCATGGCGCTGCCGACGCCCTGCAGGAACCGGGCGGCGATCAGTACCTCGGGCGAGCCGGCGAACCCGGCGAGCAGGGAGGCTCCGGTGAAGACGCCGGTCCCGGCGAGGAACATCCGCTTGCGGCCGACGAGGTCGCCGAGCCGGCCGGCGAGGAGCAGCAGGCTGCCGAAGGCGATCAGGTAGGCGTTGACGACCCAGCTGAGTCCGGCGGGGGTGAAGCCGAGGTCCTTCTGGATGGCCGGCATCGCGACGGTGACGATGCTGCCGTCGAGGACCGTCATCAGGACGCCGGTGGACAGCACCCCGAGGGCGGTCCACCGCGAGCGCAGCCCGCGCGGTGCGGCCGGGGCGGAAGTGGACCCGGCGTGGGTGGTGGGCGTGGCGGGAGGAGCTGCGGGAGCTGCGGGAGCGGAAGTGGCAGGCATCTGTGTCCCCAGTCGGTGAGCGGCGGGCTGACTTGGTAAGACCGTATCAGATAGTTCCGTTGCAGACGATCTATTGAGGACTGAATTGCTAGACTGGCGGACATGACAGCCATGGCGCCCGCCCAGAACGAGCCGGACCTCTCCTTCCTCCTGGACCACACCAGCCACGTCCTGCGCACCCGGATGGCGGTGGCCCTCGACCGGATCGGGCTCACGGCACGGATGCACTGCGTGCTCGTGCACGCCCTGGGGGAGGAGCGGACCCAGATCCAGCTCGCCGAGATCGGCGGCATGGACAAGACGACGATGGTCGTCACCGTCGACGCCCTGGAGAAGGCCGGCCTGGCCGAGCGGCGGCAGTCCGGCACCGACCGCAGGGCCCGCGTCATCGTCGTCACCGAGAAGGGCGCGGCCCTGGCGCAGGAGAGCAGCCGCATCGTCGACGAGGTGCACGCCGAAGCCCTCGCCTCCCTCTCGGACGCGGACCGCGAGGCCGTGCTTCGCGTGCTGAACCTGCTGGTGAAGGGCGATCTGGGAACCCCGTCGGAGAGCCCGAGGCCGGCCCGCAGGGCCCGCCAGTAGGCAGCCCGGCATCCCCCGAATGGCCCCGTCACAGGGCCGTCCCGGGCCATCTGGCAGAGAGTGGAACAAGGCACTCAAGCCCAGGGGGGCACCACCATGCCGGAGGCGTACGCACATGGGACTGTTCGACTTCATGAGGTCCGACAAGAAGAAGGAACAAGCCGAGAAGGCCGCCCAAAAGGCGGCTGAGCAGGTGCAACAGCAGGCCGCGGACGCCCCGGCGCCCCCGTCCGCGATGCCCGCCGACGCCGGGACCAAGTACACCGACTCGGCGGCGGCGACCAAGGCGGCCGCCGAGCGCATGGCGGCAGCGGCGCCCCCCAAGGCGGCCCCGGCCCCGCCCAAGGCCGCGGCGGCGCCCCCCGTCGCGCGGCCGGCCCCGCACACACCCACGCCGACGTCCGCCGCGCACAAGGCGGTGCCCGCGGCGCCGATGCCGAAACCCGCGCCCAAGGCGCAGCGCACGTACACCGTCCGCCCGGGCGACTCGCTCTCCGCGATCGCCCGCCGTGAGCTCGGCAACGAGGGTCGCTGGCGCGAGCTCTACGCGATGAACAAGGGCGTCATCGGCTCGAACCCCGACATGATCCACTCGGGGATGAAGCTCAACCTCCCCGGCTAGCGAGGGGGAAACACGAGAGTGGGGCCCGGATCCCTTCCAGGATCCGGGCCCCACTCTCGTCTCACACGTTCTCATCCACGCCGTCTCAGCGGTGCTTGCGCTTCGCGTCCTCCGCGTCGATCCGCTCCTGCGCGGCCTCGGCCTCTTCTTCGAGGCTGGAGACGAACTCCGTGCCGGTGTCGCGTTCCTTCGCCGCCGGCTCCTCGTCGAAGGAGGCCGGAGCCTCCTCCCGCGCCGACAGCTCGGTGGCGGCCGGCGGCTCGACGAGCCAGTCCGGGTTCGACTGCTGGTCCCACCAGCGCCACGCGGCGTAGGCCCCGCCGGCGAGGACGCCGACCACCGCCGCGCCCTTGAACCACCGGCCGCAGCGCGCACGCCGCTCGTGGCTGCGTACGAGCTTGCGGACTTCCTTGGCCGACACCTGGCCGCGCAGCGCCGCCAGCGCCGCCGTCGACCGGGACGCGGCCTCCTCGGCCACCGGCTGGGCCGCCGCGAGGGCGCTCTCCAGCCGCGGCTGCGTGTACTCCACCGTGTGCCGGGCCGCCAGGCGGGTCTGCTTCACGGCATTGGACGCCGCCCGGTCGACATTCGGCGGCACGTGGGCACGCGCCGCCTTGATCCGGGGCTGTACGTGGCAGCCGTACGTCTGGCGGGCTTGCTTGGCAGCCTCGCCGGCCGCGTAAGACACCTTCGGTGCGAGCCGTTCATTTGCTTCGTGGGCGTAATGCACCGCAGCGTGCTTGGCGGATTCCGCGTACGGCGCCACCACTTCCGCTGCGTGCCGCGCCGTATCCCTGGCACTTGATGCTGCCAGGCGCACGCTTTCCTTGCGGGTCACGGGATCCTCCTCCTCGGTGGCGGACACAGTTCACCTTTCCACCCTTTGTCGGATCATGCCTCCCATACCGCCGACCGGCATGCGCGACAGGGCATACGAGTGCACGATTTCCGTCCGGTGCAGCTCTCCGTGGGAGGATCTGAAACCGACAGTGACGACGAGGGAAAGGCAGATCCGTGGCCGAGAAGCTCTACGCCACCCTGAAGACCAACCACGGCGACATCGAGATCGAGCTTCTGCCGAACTTCGCTCCGAAGACCGTGCGGAACTTCGTCGAACTCGCCACCGGTGAGCGCGAGTGGACGCGTCCCACGGACGGCCAGAAGACCACGGACCCGCTCTACGACGGCACCGTCTTCCACCGCGTCATCAGCGGGTTCATGATCCAGGGCGGCGACCCGCTGGGCAACGGCACCGGCGGCCCCGGCTACCAGTTCGCCGACGAGTTCCACCCCGACCTGGCCTTCACCAAGCCCTACCTGCTCGCGATGGCGAACGCCGGCCCGGGGACCAACGGCTCGCAGTTCTTCATCACCGTCGCCCCGACCGCCTGGCTGACGCGCAAGCACACCATCTTCGGCGAGATCGGCGACAAGGCCAGCCAGAAGATCGTCGACGCCATCGCGGCCGGTCCCACCAACCCGCGCACCGAGCGCCCCCTCGACGACGTGATCATCCAGTCCGTCGTCATCGAGAAGCGCTGACCGCAGGGGAACCTTGCTGACCGCAGGGGAACCTTTCGGCCCCGCCC
The DNA here is from genome assembly GCF_042870555.1 of Streptomyces sp. NPDC006487. Taxonomy (NCBI): domain Bacteria; kingdom Bacillati; phylum Actinomycetota; class Actinomycetes; order Kitasatosporales; family Streptomycetaceae; genus Streptomyces; species Streptomyces sp. NPDC006487. The sequence goes on along the minus strand of NZ_JBIAHN010000008.1, from coordinate 192,363 downwards.
GTCCGTCCTCGATACGTACCGGACGGGCGCGGGCGGACCCGCCGTCCCCGCCGCCGTGTTCTCCGCCGACCGAGGGGACCGATGGACACCGACCGTATTCCGGGCTGCTACCGGCACCCGGACCGCGAGACCGGGATCAGCTGTACGCGCTGTGAGCGGCCGATCTGCCCCGAGTGCATGATCAGCGCCTCGGTCGGCTTCCAGTGCCCCGAATGCGTCCGCGGGGGCTCGGGAACGGGCCATGGGCCCGCCGCCAATGCCCCGCGCACGATCGCGGGCGGGGTCGTCGCCGCCGATCCGCACCTGGTCACGAAGATCCTGATCGGGATCAACGTGGCGGTGTTCCTCCTGGTGAAGGCCGTCCCCAGGCTGGACTTCGATCTGGTGATGCTGGGCTGGTACGGCGACCAGGCCGGCGTCTCCACCGGCGAGTACTACCGGCTGCTGACCTCGCCGTTCCTGCACGTCAAGTGGTGGCACATCTTCAGCAACATGCTCGGCCTGTGGTTCATCGGCGGACCGCTGGAGCAAGCCCTCGGCCGGGCCCGCTATCTCGCCGTGTACCTGCTGTCCGCTCTGGGCGGCAGCGTCGCGGTCTATCTGCTGACCGGGCCGATGGTCGCGACCCTCGGCGCCTCCGGCGCCGTCTTCGGCCTGCTCGGCGCCACGGTGGTGCTGTTCCGGCGGATGCGGTACGAAATGCGCCCGCTGATCACCATGGCGGTGTTCATGCTGGTGCTGACCTTCATGCCGGGGCTGAACGTGTCCTGGCAGGCCCATATCGGTGGTCTGGTCACCGGTGTGCTGGTCGCGGCGGGCTTCCTGTGGCCTGCCAAGGACATGGGCGCCCGGAATCGCAAATTCGTCCAGTGGGGCACCTGCCTGGCGGTGTTCCTGCTGGCCACAGCCCTGATCGCGATCCGGACGGCCGAACTTTCCGCACTCACCTGATCACACCGGCGTCAACTCTCCACAGAGTTATCCACAGATCTTCTGTCTTTTCCTCAGGTGTGGATGACGCTGTGGATAACTCATGGGGAGAGCTTGCGGAGCCGGACTACTTCCACTGCGTGGAGACGCCGAATCCTGCCGCAATGAAGCCGAATCCGACCACAATGTTCCAATTTCCGAGGGCTTCGATCGGAAGCTGGGTCTCGGACAGATAAAAAACGACGATCCATGCCAGGCCGACCAAGAAGAACGCCAGCATGACCGGGGCGACCCAGTTGCGGTTCGTCAGCTTGATCGACTGCGGCGTCCGCGTGGGGGGCGGCGTGTAGTCGTCCTTCTTGCGGATACGTGACTTCGGCACGAGGGGCTCTCCTGTCGATGGGCTGGGGACCTTGCCTGCCCCGGGCGTCCGTTAGCGTAGTGGACCTGTGGCGTTGAAGGAGAAGGGTACGTTGAGCAATTCCGACGACTCCTCCGCGGGTCCCCGTCGCCGTGCCAGACCGGTCCGGCTGCTCACGGCCGCCGTTTTCGCCCTGGCCGGCTTGATCTTCGTCACCAGCTTCAACACCTCCAAGGGTACGAACATCCGGACGGACGCCTCGCTCCTCAAGCTGTCCGACCTGATCCAGGAGCGCAGCCAGAACAATCTGGAGCTGGAGAAGAGCACGGCCACCGCACGCGGCCAGGTCGACGCCCTCGCCGCCCGCGACAACGGGAGCACCAGGGCCGAGGAGGCCAAGCTGGCCGCCCTGCGCGCCGCCTCCGGCACCGAGGCGATCACCGGCAAGGCCGTCACGGTCACCCTGAACGACGCGCCCCCGAACGCCACGGCCCGCATCCCCAACGTCCCCGAACCGCAGCCCAACGACCTGGTGATCCACCAGCAGGACCTCCAGGCCGTGGTCAACGCGCTCTGGCAGGGCGGCGCCGAGGGCATCCAGGTCATGGACCAGCGCCTGATCTCCACCAGCGCCGTGCGCTGCGTGGGCAACACCCTGATCCTCCAGGGCCGGGTCTACTCGCCCCCGTACAAGGTGTCGGCGGTCGGCGACCCCGGCGCGCTGAAGAAGGCCCTCGCGGCTTCCCCGGCGCTGCAGAACTACCAGCTGTACGTGAACGCGTACGGGCTCGGCTGGAAAGTGGACGAGCACAAGGCGCTGACACTGCCGGGCTACTCCGGCACAGTGGACCTCCACTATGCGAAGCCGCTGGAGCCCGCCACCCCGTGACCGTGACGTCGACGTGCCGCGCCTGCTGGTACGGACGTTCAGCGAGGTGTGTCTGACCGCGGGCTCGCTCATCGTGCTCTTCGTCGTCTACGTCCTGCTGTGGACCGGGGTCAAGGCCGACCAGGCCATGGACGGGGAGATGGCCCGCATGAGGGACGGCTGGTCCGCGGCGCCCGCGGCCGCCCCGCAGCCCGCCCCCGCGCCGTCGGCGGCCCCGGCCGCCCAGGAGAGCGCCGCGTACCCGCCGGGCCGGGCCTTCGCCGAGATGTACGTCCCGCGCTTCGGCCGCGACTGGAACAAGCCCGTCCTGGAGGGCACGGGCACGGAGCTGCTGAAGAAGGGCCTGGGCCACTACGCCGGCACGGCCCGGCCGGGCGGCACCGGGAACTTCGCGGTGGCCGGCCACCGGCGCACGTACGGGGACCCCTTCAAGGACGTCCCCAAGCTGCGCACCGGCGACCTGGTGATCCTCAAGGACGCCACCGGCTGGTACACGTACACGGTCCGCGCGCAGGCGCTGCGCACGCTCCCCACGGAGGTCGGAGTGGTCGATCCGGTGCCGAGCCGCTCGCCCTTCACCGGGCCGGGCAAGTACCTGACGCTGACCACCTGCGACCCGGAATGGGGCCACAGCCACCGGCTCGTGGTCTGGGCCGAACTGACCGGTATGCGGACCCTCGCCCAGGGTGTACCGGAGGGTTTGGCAAGGTGACCCTCCGCGCCGGGCGGGTGGCTTTAGGCTGTGGACGTACCGCCCCTGCGGTGCGTTGAACGATCGTGGACGAAAAGGACACAGGCGGCATGTACGGCTGGATCTGGCGGCACTTGCCGGGAAACGCGTGGGTACGCGTGATGATCTCCCTCGTGCTGGTGCTCGCGGTGGTGTTCGTGCTGTTCCAGTACGTCTTCCCGTGGGCCGAGCCGCTGCTTCCGTTCAACGATGTGACGGTGGACGAGGGATCGGGAGCGACTCCGTGAGCGCGCGCATTCTGGTTGTCGACAATTACGACAGCTTTGTCTTCAACCTGGTCCAGTACCTCTATCAGCTCGGTGCCGAGTGCGAGGTGCTGCGCAACGACGAGGTCGAGCTCGCCCACGCCCAGGACGGCTTCGACGGCGTACTGCTCTCCCCGGGCCCGGGCACGCCGGAAGAGGCCGGGGTCTGCGTGGACATGGTCCGCCACTGCGCGGACACCGGCGTACCCGTCTTCGGTGTCTGCCTCGGCATGCAGTCGATGGCCGTCGCCTACGGAGGCGTCGTCGGCCGGGCTCCGGAACTGCTGCACGGCAAGACCTCGCCGGTGATCCACGAGGGTCTCGGCGTCTTCGAGGGACTTCCCTCGCCCTTCACCGCGACCCGGTACCACTCCCTCGCGGCCGAGCCGCCGACCCTTCCGGACACGCTGGAGGTCACGGCGCGGACCGAGGACGGGATCATCATGGGTCTGCGTCACCGCGAGCACGACGTCGAGGGCGTGCAGTTCCACCCCGAGTCCGTGCTGACCGAGTGGGGCCACCGGATGCTCGCGAACTGGCTGGTGCGCTGCGGTGACGCGGGCGCGGTGGAGCGCTCGGTGGGGCTCGCCCCGGTGGTGGGCAAGGCCGTCGCGTGACGGCGCTCGCGCCGTCCGCGCCCACCGAGGGCCGGGCAGCGCGACGCAGGGCAGCGCAGGAGGCCGCGAAGCGCACGCGCGCGCGGGGCCGGGGCCGCCGGCGCAGGCGGCCGGCCTCGGGCGGGCCGGTGGTGGTCCTCAGCAGGCTCGCGGGGGAGCTGTTCATCACGCTGGGCCTGGTGATGCTGCTCTTCGTCGGCTACCAGCTCTGGTACACGAACTTCCTGGCGGGCCGGACGGCCGACAACGCGGCCGGTTCCCTGCTCCAGACCTGGGACCGCGATCCGGCCGGGGCGGCGGCCCCGCCCGTGGCGGCGTTCGAGCCGGGCCAGGGCTTCGCGATCCTCTACATCCCGAAGCTGGACGTGAAGGTGCCGGTCGCGCAGGGCACGAACAAGGCGAAGGTCCTCGACAAGGGCATGGTCGGCCACTATTCCGAGGCGCCGCTCGCGACCGGGATGCCGGGCGATCCCCAGGGCAATTTCGCGCTGGCGGGCCACCGGAACACGCACGGAGAACCGTTCCGCTACATCAACCGGCTGGTGCCGGGGGACAAGATCGTGGTGGAGACGCGGGACGCGTACTACACGTACGAGACGAGCGCGCAGCTCGCGCAGACCCCGCCGTCGAACGTGTCGGTGATCAAGCCGGTGCCGACCGGATCGGGATTCACATCTCCTGGCCGGTACATCACGCTGACCACCTGCACCCCGGAGTTCACCAGCACCTACCGGCTGGTCGTATGGGGCAGGATGACCGCTGAACGCCCCCGCAGCCAGGGTGCTCCGCCCGAGCTGACCAGCCCGTAGAGGATCCGCAGTGTCACGTGCCGCACCGCCCCCGCACCGCAGCGCCGTCGCGGGGTTCCTGAGCCTGCTGGGCGAGCTCCTGATCACCGTGGGCCTGGTGCTCGGGCTGTTCGTGGCGTACTCGCTGTGGTGGACGAACGTCCTGGCGGACCGGGACGCCTCCGCGCGCGGGGACGCGGTGCGCGAACAGTGGGACCGGGCGGCGCCCTCGCGGACGGCGGCCGCGGCGCCGGGCGCGCTGGACGTCCAGGGCGGGGTCGGCTTCCTGCACGTGCCGGCGATGAAGAACGGCGAGGTGCTGGTCAAGCGGGGCACCGGCTCGGACGTCCTGAACGACGGCGTCGCCGGTTACTACACGGAGCCGGTCAAGTCGGCGCTGCCGTGGGACCCGGCGGGCAACTTCGCGCTGGCGGCCCACCGCGACGGGCACGGGGCCAAGTTCCACAACATCGACAAGCTGAAGAACGGCGACGCGGTCGTCTTCGAGACCCGCGACACCTGGTACGTCTACAAGGTCTTCGCCGAGCTGAGCCAGACCTCGAAGTACAACGTGGACGCGATCAGCCCGGTCCCCAAGGAGTCGGGCCGCACGGCGCCGGGCCGCTACATCACCCTGACGACCTGCACGCCCGTGTACACCTCGAAGTACCGCTACATCGTGTGGGGCGAGCTGGTCCGCACGGAGAAGGTCGACGCGAAGCGGACCCTCCCGGCGGAGCTGCGCTGACTTCGACAGGGACAGCCTGTCTCTGTCGAAGTCAGCGCAGGACCAGGAGCCGTACACCGGCACTCCAAGCCTCCAGAAGGCCCCTGTGCACGGCCGTGGCACCGCCCTGGGCGGCAAGGGCCGAGGACTCGCGCGTGAAGGCGCAGGTGGCGACGTAGAGGGCCACACAGGCCTGGTGAAAGACCAGGGTCCGGCCCCCCTCGTGGAGGGGCCGGACCCGTTGGTGCTCGTTCCTGTGCGGTCAGCCGCCCAGGCCTCCGAAGAAGCCGCCGCCGCCGTCGTTGCCGCCGTTCTGCTGGCCGTCGGGCACCGTGTTCACGTTGATCACCTGGCCGGGGGCCACCGGGCTGCCGACGGCCGGGTCCGTGCTCAGGATCCTCGCCTTGCCGTCCTGGGAGCCCGACAGGATGGAGCCGAAGACCAGCCCCTTGGAGGCCAGCAGCTCCCTGGCCTGGTTGACGGTCCTGCCGACCAGGTTCGGGACCTGGAGCTGCTGGACCGGCTTGGCTACGGAGATGTTGACCGTCGAGCCGACCTCGACCTGGCTGTTGATGCCGGGGTCCTGGCCGACGACCGTCTTGGGGGCGGTGCCCGGGGGCGCGTCCACCTCCGTGACGCTGCCGAGCTTCAGCTTGAGGGCCTGCAGGGCCTTCGAAGCGTCGCCCTGGCTCTTGCCGGTCAGGTCCGGGACGGTCACCTTGGAGATTTCCTTGGCCACCGTCAGCTCGATGGTCGAGCCCTTCTCGGCCTCGCCGCTCTTCGGGTTCTGCTCGATGACGGTGCCGGCGGGCCGCTCGGACTCGACCGTCTTCTTCTCGATCTGGAAGCCCTTGCCCTGGAGCTCCTTCTCCGCGTCGGCGATCGCCAGGCTCATCACGTTCGGGACGAGGACCTTGGGCGCGCCGGTGGAGACCTTCACCTTGACGACGGAGTTCTTGTCGACCTTGAGGCCCTCGGCCGGGGACTGCTCGCAGACGCTGCCCTTGGGGGCGGCGTCGCAGGGCATCTCCCCGTCCTGCTGGACGACGAGACCGACGTTGTCCCCGTTGGCCTTGGCGGCCTCCAGGGTTTCGCCGATGAACTTGGGGACCACGGGCCGGTTGTCGGCGGTGGTCTCGAAGATGGAGCGCCCGATCAGGATCGCGCCGACCAGGACGAGGATGCCGGCGGTGACCAGCAGGATCGTGGAGGCCTTGCTCTTCTTCTGCGGACGCCGGCCGCGGCCGCCCTGGTCGTAGCCGCCCTGGTCCCCGTAGCCGTAGCCGCCGTCGCCCGGGGGCATCGGCGGGAGCATGGAGGTCTGGTTCGGGTCGGCGGTGCGCAGGGCGGTGGTGGGCTGGTCGTAGCCCTGGTGTCCGTAGCCGTGGCCCTGGTCGGGGTAGCCGTAACCGGCGGCGCCCATGGAGGCGGTGGCCGCGACGGGCTGGCCGTCGAGGCAGGCCTCGATGTCGGCGCGCATCTCGTCGGCGGACTGGTAGCGGTAGTCGGCGTCCTTGACCAGCGCCTTCAACACGATCGCGTCCATCTCGGGCGTGATCTCGGAGTCGAAGTTCGAAGGGGGCTGGGGCTCTTCCCGTACGTGCTGGTAGGCGACGGCGACCGGGGAGTCCCCGATGAACGGCGGACGGACGGCGAGGAGCTCGTACAGCAGGCAGCCGGCCGAGTAGAGGTCGGACCGCGCGTCGACCTGCTCGCCCCTGGCCTGCTCCGGGGAGAGGTACTGGGCGGTGCCGATGACGGCGGCGGTCTGCGTCATGGTCATGCCGGAGTCGCCCATGGCCCGGGCGATGCCGAAGTCCATGACCTTGACCTGGCCGGTGCGGGTGAGCATGACGTTGGCGGGCTTGATGTCGCGGTGCACGATGCCGGCGCGGTGCGAGTACTCCAGCGCCTGGAGGATGCCGATGCACATCTCCAGGGTGCGCTCGGGCAGCAGCTTGCGGCCTGAGTGCAGGAGCTCGCGCAGGGTCGAGCCGTCGACGTACTCCATCACGATGTACGGGATGGAGATGTTGTCGACGTAGTCCTCGCCGGTGTCGTACACGGCGACGATCGCCGGGTGGTTGAGCGATGCGGCCGACTGGGCCTCGCGGCGGAACCTGGCCTGGAAGGACGGGTCGCGGGCGAGATCGGCGCGCAGGGTCTTGACGGCGACGGTACGGCCGAGCCGGGTGTCGTGGGCGAGGTAGACCTCGGCCATGCCACCACGGCCGAGCACGTGGCTCAGCTCGTACCGGCCGCCGAGGCGACGCGGCTCTTCCATAACGTGCAGCCCTCTCCGTCAGTCCCGACCGCACCCGTGTGTGGTCCGGCGGTGTGCTGTTCGCGCAAAGGCTACCGGCCGATCGTCGGTGATCGGTTCGTGACCACAGGCTGATACCGGACCGGTACCGTACGCTCGGATCCGGGCGGGAACAGTGACCCGGATCACATCTGTGTGCCCCTTGCGGCTCTCGCGTGGCCTTCCGCCCCGCCCGTTACCCGGTTACCCCTTGTTGCTCTTGAGTACGGCTTCCATGACCGCCTTGGCCACCGGGGCGGCGAGGCCGGCGCCGCTGATGTCCTCGCGGTCCGCGCCGCTGTCCTCGATCACGACGGCGACCGCGACCGGCGAGCTGCCGTCCGGGTTCTCGACGTAGGAGATGAACCAGGCGTACGGGCGCTTCTTGTTGCCCTCGCCGTGCTGGGCGGTGCCGGTCTTGCCGCCGACGACGGTGTTCTTGATCCGGGCGGTCCTGCCGGTGCCGTTCTCGACGACGTTGACCATCATGTCCCGGACCTTCTTCGCGTTCTCCGGGGAGAGGGGCCGGCTCATTTCCTGCGGCTCGTGCTTCTCGATGACGTCGACGTTGGGCGACTGCAGCTGGTCGACCATGTACGGCTTCATCAGCTTGCCGTTGTTGGCGATGGCGGCGGTGACCATGGCCATCTGGAGCGGGGTGGCCGCGGTGTTGAACTGGCCGATGGAGCTGAGGGCGTTGCCGTCCTTGCCCATGGTCTTGTCGTAGACGCTGGCGAAGGCGCGGACCGGGGTGTCGATCTTGTCGTTGTTGAAGCCGAACTTCTCGGCGGTCTTCACCATGTTGTCCCGCCCCACCTTGTCGCCCATGTTGGCGAAGACGGAGTTGCAGGAGACCTGCAGGGCGTAGTTGAGGGTGGCCTTGCCGCAGTTCGGGGCGTGGTTGACCATCTCGGTCTTGGTGCCCGGGAGGATGTACGGGTCCTCGGTGTCGGTCGGCGCGTTGATGTCCGTGACGATGCCGTGCTCGAGGGCGGCGGCGGCGGTGACCACCTTGAAGGTGGAGCCGGGCGGGTAGGTCTCGCGCAGGGCGCGGTTGACGAGCTTCTTGTCCTCGCTGTCCTTGAGCTCGACCCAGGCCTTCTCGTCGGCCTTCGAGTTGCCCGCGAAGGACGTGGGGTCGTACGAGGGGGTGCTGACCAGGGCGAGGATCGCGCCGGTGCGCGGGTCGATCGCCGCGACGGCGCCCTTCTTGTCGCCGAGCTTGTCGAACGCGGCCTTCTGCGCGGCGGCGTTGAGCGTCGTGACGACGTTGCCGCCCTGCTTCTTCTCGCCGGTGAACATGCCGATGGTGCGGTCGAAGAACAGCCGGTCGTCGTTGCCGGTGAGGATGCCGTCCTCGAGGGACTCGAGCTGCGTGGAACCGAAGGCCTGCGAGGCGTAGCCGGTCACGGGGGACCAGAGCGGACCGTCCATGTAGGTCCGCTTGAACTTGTAGTCGCTGCCGTCGGTGACGGCGGAGCCGGTGATCGGCTTGCCCTCGACGATGATGTTGCCGCGCTCGGTGGCGTACTGGGCGATCTGGACCCGCCGGTTCTCCTTGCGGGTGCTCAGCTCCTCGGCCTTGACGTACTGGATCCAGTTGGTCCGCACGAGCAGTGCCAGGACGAGCAGCCCGCAGAAGATCGAGATGCGGCGCAGGGGCTTGTTCATGACGGGCGGACCACCTGGGTCATCTCGGAGTCGGGGGACGGAGCCGGGGCCGGGGCAGGGCGGCGTGCGGTGTCGCTGATCCGGATGAGGATGGCGATGAGGATCCAGTTCGCGAGGACGGACGAGCCGCCCGACGCGAGGAAGGGCATGGTCATGCCCGTCAGGGGGATGAGGCCCATGACTCCGCCGGCGACCACGAAGATCTGGAGCGCGAAGGCGCCGGAGAGGCCGATCGCGAAGAGCTTGCCGAAGGGGTCGCGGGCGGCGAGGGCGGTGCGCACGCCCCGCTCGATGATCAGGCCGTAGAGCAGGAGGAAGGCCATGACCCCGGCGAGTCCGAGCTCTTCGCCGACGGTGGAGAAGATGAAGTCGGAGTTGGCGGCGAAGCCGATGAGGTCGGAGTTGCCCTGTCCCCAGCCGGTGCCGAGGACTCCGCCGGAGCCGAAGCTCATGATCGACTGGCCGACCTGCTCGCAGGCGCCGGACTTCTGGTAGCAGGCGAAGGGGTCGAGCCAGGCGGTGACGCGGGCCTTGACGTGGCTGGCGGTGGCGCCGACCACGGTGGCTCCGCCGACGCTCATGAGCAGGCCGATGACGATCCAGCTCGTCCGCTCGGTGGCCACGTACAGCATGATCACGAACATGCCGAAGAAGAGCAGCGAGGTGCCGAGGTCGTTCTCGAAGACCAGGACGAGCAGGCTCATCGCCCAGATCATCAGGATCGGGCCGAGGTCGCGGCCGCGCGGCAGGTAGAGGCCCATGAAGCGGCGGCTGGCGAGGGCCAGGGCGTCGCGCTTGACCATGAGGTAGCCGGCGAAGAAGACGGCGATGACGATCTTCGCGAACTCGCCGGGCTGGATCGAGAACCCGCCGACGCTGATCCAGATCTTGGCGCCGAAGACGTCGGCCCCCAGACCCGGGATCACGGGCAGGATCAGCAGCACGAGCGAGGCGGCCATCGAGATGTACGTGAACCGCTGGAGCACGCGGTGGTCCTTGAGGACCAGCAGCACGACGGCGAACAGCGCGATGGCCAGCGCCGTGTACATCATCTGCCGGGGCGAGGACTCGGAGAAGGCCCCGAACTGCCGCTTCGCGAGGTTCTGCAGCCGCTCGGACTGGTCGAGGCGCCAGATCAGGACGAGGCCCAGCCCGTTGAGGAGCGTGGCGATCGGCAGCAGCAACGGGTCGGAGTACTTGGCGTAGCGCCGTACGACGAAGTGGGCGATGCCCGCCAGGACGGCGAGGCCGAGCCCGTAGGTGAACATGCCCGGGGGCAGTTCGCCGTCGATCGACAGGCCTGCGTTGGCGTAGGCGAAGATCGTGATGACCACGGCGAAGGCGAGCAGCAGGAGCTCGGTGTTCCGCCGGCTCGGCGCCTCGATGGCGCCGATGGTGGTCGTGTTGGTGACAACGCTCATGGTGTGGCGGGCCCCCTGTGCCCGCGTATGTCTACTGCTTCTCGCACAGGCCGACGACCTGCTGCTCGGCGGCAGTCAGGACGGGACCGGGTGTTTGGTTGCCCTTGGCCTCGGCGGCACGCCGCTCCTCGTCCTTCTTGCACGCGGAGGTCTGGGTGCCCAGTTCGTCGATCTTCGTCCGGGCGGCGTCGAGGCTGCCTTCGCTGATCGTGTCCACGACCTGCTTGCGCTTGAAGGGCGGAAGGTACTTCAGTTCGATGTCGGGGCGGTCGGTCTCCACCTTGGAGAGCTCCAGCGGCCCCAGCTTCTGGCTGATCCCGCGGAAGAGCGCGACGTGCTCGTCCTTGACCCCGACGTAGAACTGCGTCTGGGTCCAGCGGTAGCCCGCGTACAGGCCGCCGCCGATGACACCGAGGACCACGAGCAGCGTCAGCGTGCGCGCGGTCCACTTGCGCCCTTTGCCGCGGCGCCTGCGCGGGTGGTCGTACGTGTCCTCGTACCCGGAGTCCCCGTCGTACGGGTCCGGGTCGCCGAAGCTGCCGTACGCGTCGGCTCCGCCGCCCTGTCCCTGGGCGCCGTAGCCGCCGTAACCCGGGGCCTCGCCGCTGCCGGGGGGGCCGAAGGCGCCGGCGGGCGGGGGGCTCTGGCGGCCGAGCCCGGAGGCGCGGCCGGCCGGGGTCTGCATGGCGTTGCCGCCGTCGAAGAGCTGGTGGTGCTGGTTCTCGGCGACCGCGCCGACGACGACCGGGGTGTCGTTGACCTGCGCGGCCAGGGTGTCGCCGCTGTCGGTGTCGAGGACGTCGGCCACGATGCAGGTGATGTTGTCGGGGCCGCCGCCGCGCAGCGCGAGCTGGATGAGCGAGGCCACGGTCTCGCGGGGGCCGTGGTAGTCGGCGAGGGTCTCTTCCAGGGTCTGGTGGGAGACCACGCCGGAGAGCCCGTCGGAGCAGATCAGGTAGCGGTCGCCGACCCGGACCTCGCGGATGGAGAGGTCGGGCTCGACGATGTCACCGCTGCCCAGGGCTCTCATCAGCAGGGAGCGCTGCGGGTGGGTGGTGGCTTCCTCTTCGGTGATCCGGCCCTCGTCGACGAGGCGCTGCACCCAGGTGTGGTCCTGGGTGATCTGCGTGAGGACGCCGTCGCGGAGCAGGTAGGCGCGGGAGTCGCCGACGTGGACCAGGCCCAGGCGCTGGCCCGTCCACAGCAGGGCGGTGAGCGTGGTGCCCATGCCCTCCAGCTGGGGGTCTTCCTCGACCATGACGCGCAGCTGGTCGTTGGCGCGCTGCACGGCGGTGCTGAGCGCGGTGAGCATGTCGGAGCCCGGGACGTCGTCGTCGAGCTGCACGAGGGCGGAGATCACCTCGGAACTGGCGACTTCACCGGCGGCCTGGCCGCCCATGCCGTCGGCGATCGCGAGGAGACGGGGCCCGGCGTAGCCGGAGTCCTCGTTGCCCTCGCGGATCATGCCCTTGTGCGATCCGGCGGCGAACCGCAGGGACAGACTCATGCGCACCTGCCCTGTCGACGCCTCGGGGTACAACCGGTCTCGAGCCACACTGCCCACCCTCCGGCCTGGAGCGCGCTCGGGTCCGTGTCCCCGGTGGGACGGACCGCTGCGGCTCGCTCGCTCCGCTCGCTCATTCTCGTACTACTTCCGCAGCTCGATGACGGTCTTGCCGATGCGGATCGGGGCGCCCGGCGGAATGGGCGTCGGGGTGGTCAGCCGGGTCCGGTCGAGATACGTGCCGTTGGTGGACCCGAGATCCTCGACGATCCACTGGCCGTCACGGTCGGGATAGATCCTGGCATGCCTGCTGGAGGCGTAGTCGTCGTCCAGCACGATCGTGGAGTCGTGGGCGCGGCCCAAGGTGATCGTCTGGCCTGCGAGGGCCACCGTGGTGCCCGTGAGGGTGCCCTCGGAGACGACGAGTTTGGTCGGCGCACCGCGGCGCTGGCGCTGCTGCGGTGGGGCCGCCGGCTGGCGGCCCTGCTGCGTCGGGGCGCCGGAAGCGCCCCCGCCGCGTCGGGAACCGCGCTGCGTGACTCTCGTACCGAAGAGATCGCTGCGGATGACCTGGACGGCCACGATGACGAACAGCCACAGAACGGCCAGGAAACCCAACCGCATGACCGTCAGGGTCAGCTCTGACATTGCCCCCGCTTCACCCTTCGGCTTGCCGGTAAATGATGGTGGTGGAACCCACGACGATCCTCGAACCGTCGCGGAGCGTAGCGCGGGTGGTGTGCTGCCCGTCCACCACGATGCCGTTGGTGGACCCGAGATCCTGGATCGTCGAGGGCGTTCCGGTCCGGATCTCACAGTGCCGGCGCGATACGCCGGGGTCGTCGATCCGCACGTCGGCTTCGGTGCTTCGGCCGAGTACGAGCGTAGGGCGCGAGATCTGGTGGCGGGTGCCGTTGATCTCGATCCAGTGGCGCCGGACGGCGCCACCGGTGGCTACGGGAGCCGGTCCGCCCGGTCCTCCGTGTGCGCCGGGACCCTGCCGCCGCGCACCGGGACCGCCCGGGGGCGGTCCGGCGGGCATGGGCGGCGCGGAGGTCGGAGGGTATCCGTAGCCTCCGGGCTGGGCCGGGGGAGCCTGGTGGCCCTGCCCCTGGCCCGGACCCTGCTGGCCGGGGGACTGGGAGGTGCTGGAGGCGAGCGTGCGGCTGCGGACCCGGTAGAGCCCGGTGTCCAGGTCGTCGGCCTTCTCCAGCTGGACCTTGATGGGGCCCATGAAGCTGTAGCGCTGCTGCTTGGCGTAGTCGCGGACGAGGCCCGCGAGCTCGTCGCCGAGCTGGCCCGAGTAGGGGCTCAGACGCTCGTAGTCGCCCGTGCTCAGCTCCACGATGAAGTCGTTGGGGACGACGGTCCGCTCGCGGTTCCAGATGGTGGCGTTGTTGTCGCACTCGCGCTGGAGGGCGCCCGCGATCTCCACCGGCTGGACCTCGGACTTGAACACCTTGGCGAAGGTGCCGTTCACCAGACCTTCGAGTCGCTGCTCGAACCGCTTCAGGACTCCCATGGGGCACCTCCTCCGTCGTTGTCGCCCTGTACTGCTTACTGATCGTATCCACGCATGGCGGATTCGGGTGGTTCCCCATCGGTCACGTGCGCAGGAGTGTTGGTCCTCACAAGCGATCGTAGGGGCGCCCCGAGGACAGTGTCCCGCACCGGCGGCCGAGTGCGGGAGGGGCGGTCGTCGGCGGGAGCCGGGAGAGCACGAAAAGCGATGTGAATCCACCCCATCCGACGTGCTAATGTTCCGATGTCGCCAGGGGAACGGCCCGCAAGGGAAGAACCGCTGGTAGCCACTTGCGCGAGTGGCGGAACGGCAGACGCGCTGGCTTCAGGTGCCAGTGTCCTTCGGGACGTGGGGGTTCAAATCCCCCCTCGCGCACAGTTGAGAGAGCCCCCGCTCCGGAGAGATCCGGAGCGGGGGCTCTTTCGTTGTGTCCGGGGGCGCGGGCCGGGGGTGCGGGGGTACGGCAGGGCGTGACGAGGGTCTCGGGTGGCCGGTGGCCGGTGGCCGGTGGCCGGTGGCCGGTGGCCGGTGCCCGGTCGTCGGTCGCCGGCGGGCGGCGGGCGGCGGGCGGTGCGGGTGCGCGGTGCGGCCGCAGGTCGTGGGAATGGGGGGCCGGACTCTCCTCTCGGCGGGTGCGCATTCCGGACCGATAAAAGCCGGGCAATTCACGGGGCGGCGGACTCCGGCCGGGTTGTGGCAGGGGGTAAGCGCGGAGGGGGGCGCAGTACTCCGACGCAATGCGTATCGGAGAGCTGGCGCGGAGCACCGGAGTTTCGGTGGCGACCGTCAAGTACTACACCCGTGAAGGGCTGTTGCCGTCCGGCGAGCGGACGAGCCCGAACCAGGTGAGCGACTCCGCGTCGCACGCGCACCGGCTCCGGCTGATCCGGGCGATGCCGGAGGTCGGCGGCCTGTCGATCGCGGCCGTCCGCGAGGTGCTCGGCGAGGTCGACTCTCCCCGCCGCACGGTCCACGGCACGGCTCGGCGACGCCCAGTCCGCCGCGAGCCGTGCCGTGGCCGAGCCGGGCCCGGAGGACGACTGGACGGGTGCCGAACGCGCCGCCCGGACCTGGAGCGCGCGCCGCCCACGGACCTTCACGGCCGGGGGGCGTGCCGGCCGGGGATGCGCCGGAAGAGGTGGAAAACGGCGATCCGGATCCGAATGGTGAATTCGGGATCACGACCGAATCCGGGAAATTTCTGAGCCGAAATGGTGCGGGTCGAAACAATGGGGAAAGCCTGGGCGAGAGCGATACCGGCCAGGGAGAGAAAATTGTTTGCCGCCTTAGGGGATTCACCGCTCGTCCTGCTGGTACTGATCTTCCGCAGCGCGGTCGCCGCGCTGCTGCCGGCGGCCGGGGAGCGTACGGTTCCTGCGCCGAGGGGGCGGCGGGGATGCCGCCGAGGCCGCTGACGCCGACCCCGTCGTCGAGGCCGGGCGATGACCGCCGCACACGCTGCGCCGGGAGACTTTCGTTGAGGGGGGCGCGACTAAAGAGGGCAGCCCGGTGGCGGGGTGGTGTCTAGGGTCGGCCGGGTGGATGTGACGGCGAGGGTGCGTGCGGGATGGGACTGGGTGAAGGGGCCCGAGCCCTGGACCCGGCGGATGCTGGCGGGGGATCTCGCGCTGGCCGGGGTGCTGGCGCTGCTCGGGCTGGGAGTCGAGGAGCTCGACAAGGGCTCCGGGGCCCGGATGGTGGCCAGTGCCGTCTCCGTGGTGGTGCTGACCCTGCTGCGTCGGCGGCTTCCGGTGTTCACGCTGGTGGCCGGCTCGGCCGTGGGCGCCTACCTGCCCGGGGCCTTCCTCGTGGCGATCCCGCTCGGCTGGTCGGCGGGACGGCGGATCGTCGGCGTCGGGCGGGCGCTCGGCGCCTTCACCGCGGCTTTCGCCGCGGCGATCGGCCTCTCCCTGGTCAAGGACTGGTCCCAGGGGCGGCCGGTGCTGATCGTCGTCTTCGGCACGCTGATGTTCCTGGCCATGGTGGTCATGCCCGGTCTGGCCAGCCGCTACTGGTCCCAGCGCAATACGCTGCTGCGCGCCCTCCAGGAGCGCAACGCCCAACTGCTGCGCGAGCGGGCGATGGTCGCGGGCCAGGCCCGGCTGCGCGAACGCCAGCGCATCGCCCAGGACATGCACGACAGCCTCGGCCACCAGCTCGCGCTGATCTCGGTGCACACCGGTGCGCTGGAGGTCGATCCGGTCCTGACCGACCGGCAGCGCGAGGCGGTGGGCGTCCTGCGCCAGGCCTCGGTCGCCGCCATGCACGAACTGCGCGAGGTCGTCGGCATCCTGCGGGACGGGGTGGAGGCGCCGCTGCCGGTCGAGGAGGCGCAGCCCGCCGCACGCGGGGTGGCGGGCATCGCCGGGATCGTGGAGTCGGCGCGGAGCGCGGGGACGGACGTACGGCTCACCACCGCGGGGCAGCCCAGGCCGCTGGTCGCGGCCTGCGACCACGCGGCGTACCGGATCGCGCAGGAGGCGCTGACCAACGCCTACAAGCATGCGCCGGGCGCCCCCATCACGGTGGAACTGCGGTACGAGGACGACTCCTTGGTGGTGGAGATCGCCAACGGCCCGGCCACCGGCCCGGGCGCCGGTGAGGTGGTGTCCGGTGGCCAGGGACTGACCGGGCTGCGCGAACGGGCCCGGCTGGTCGGCGGCATGGTCTACGCGGGGGTCGCGGAGGGCGGCGGGTTCCGGGTGGCCGGGGTGCTTCCGTACGGGACCGAACCGGCCGGGGCCGCGTTCGCCGGGGCCGAGGAGACCGGCGCGGGCGGGGTCGCGGACGACTTCGGGCAGCAGCTGCCGACCCGGTTGGGGAGCGGCGCCCCGGAGCCGGTGGACTGGGCCGTGATCGACCGGAAGCTGCTCAACGGGAGCAGCCGGTCCGGGGGAGTTGCGATGGGCTGCGGGATCGCGGTCGCGGCGCTCGTGGTGCTGCTGATCGTGATCGGGGCCGCGGTGGCGCTGCTCGTCGGCTCGGTGAGCGACGCGACGATCGGCCAGGACGACTACGACGGCATCCAGGTGGGCGAGCCGGAGAGCACGGTACGGTCGCGGCTGCCCAGCGGGGACAGCATCCTGACCGAGGGGCTCGACCGGAAGGGGCCTCCGCGTCCGCAGGGTGCCACCTGTCTGGTCCTGCTCGCGGAGGACGGCAGCGAGCTGGGCAGCGACAGCGTTTTCCGGTTCTGCTTCAAGGACGGCAAGCTCGTCGAGAAGCAGGCGTACCAGGCCAAGCAGTAGGAGCACGGGTGACAGCCAAGGTGATCCGCGTGGTGATCGCTGACGACGAACCGCTGATCCGGGCCGGGGTCAGGATGATCCTGACCTCGGCGGCGGACATCGAGGTCGTCGCCGAGGCGGCGAACGGCCGGGAGGCGGTGGAACTGGCCCGGGCGCACGGTCCGGACGTGGTGCTGCTGGACATCCAGATGCCGGTGATGGACGGGCTGACGGCGCTGGCCGAGATCGGGCGGGCGGCGCCCGAGGT
The DNA here is from genome assembly GCF_042870555.1 of Streptomyces sp. NPDC006487. NCBI lineage: Bacteria > Bacillati > Actinomycetota > Actinomycetes > Kitasatosporales > Streptomycetaceae > Streptomyces > Streptomyces sp. NPDC006487. The sequence goes on along the minus strand of NZ_JBIAHN010000008.1, from coordinate 175,140 downwards.
GCGGGCGCTGATCCTGACCACCTTCGGGGAGAAGGAGAACGTGCTGCGGGCGCTGAGCGGCGGTGGCGCCGGGTTCCTGCTGAAGGACTCGGCGCCCGGCGAACTCATCGGCGCCGTACGGGCGGCCGCGTCGGGGGACGCGTACCTGTCCCCGGCGGCGACCCGGCACGTGGTGGACCAGATCGCGACCGGCCGGACGTCCGGCCGCGACGCGGAAGCGCGCCGCCGGGTGGCCGAACTGAGTGAGCGCGAGCGCGGGGTACTGGCACTGCTGGGGGAGGGGCTGTCGAACGCTGACGCGGGGCGGCGCCTGCACATGAGCGAGGCCACGGTGAAGACGTACGTGAGCCGGATCCTGGCGAAACTGGAATGCGAGAACCGGGTACAGGCGGCCCTGCTGGCCAGGGACGCCGGCCTCTAGGTACGGTCGGGCCGAAATCCGATGGCGATCAGGGGGCAGGGCGCATGACGGCGGTAGCGCAGCAGCGGGGCGTGGGACCGGAGTCGAAGGTACGGATCCCGGTGGTCGAGGGGTTCGCTCCGCGACGCTCGGGTTCGTCGGCGGGGTCGCCCACCGGCTCTCCCCGGGAGGCGGGCAAGGCGCTGCGGACGCGGGTGCCCCGGGAGGCGCACGCACGGTTCGAGGCCCCGGCCGACCGGCCGGACGCGGTGCGGGCGGTGGAGGAGTCCAACGTCGGACGGGTCGCCGAGCTCACGCCGATACGGGTCGGCCGGATGGCCGCCAACCCCTTCGCCTTCCTGCGCGGGGCGGCCGGGCTGATGGCCCACGACCTCTCCGGCGGTCCCGTGACCGGGATCGGCGCACAGATCTGCGGGGACGCCCACGCGGCCAACTTTGGTCTGTACGGAGACGCGCGCGGCCGGCTGGTCATCGACCTCAACGACTTCGACGAGACGGTCTTCGGCCCGTGGGAGTGGGACCTCAAGCGGCTGGCGACCTCGCTGGTCCTGGCGGGCCGGGTGGCCGGTGCGGACGAGGCCACCTGCCGGGCGGCGGCGCACGACGCGGTGGGTGCCTACCGGCGCACCATGCGGCTGCTGGCCAAACTGCCGGCCCTCGACGCGTGGAACGCCATCGCGGACGAGGAACTGGTCTCGCACACCGACGCCCGTGACCTGCTGGGCACCCTGGAACGGGTCTCGGAGAAGGCCCGCAACAACACCTCCGCCCGGTTCGCCGCCAAGTCCACCGAGCCCACGCCCGACGGGGGCCGGGCCTTCGTGGACGCGCTGCCCGTGCTGCGCCGGGTCGGCGACGGGGAGGCGGCGGCCGTGGCCGCCGCGCTGGGCCCGTACCTGGAGACCCTGCAGGGCGACCGGCTGCCGCTGCTGGCCAGGTACGCGATCCACGACGTGGCCTTCCGGGTGGTGGGCACGGGCAGCGTCGGCACCCGCTCGTACGTGGTGCTGCTGCTCGACCACCGGGGTGAGGCGCTGGTCCTCCAGGTGAAGGAGGCCCGGCCCTCCGTGCTGCTGCCGCACCTGCCCGGGCTCGGCTTCGTCGCCCCGCCGGAGGAGCACGAGGGCCGCCGGGTGGTGGCCGGGCAGAAGCGGATGCAGGTGGTCTCCGACATCCTGCTGGGCTGGACGACGGTGGAGGGACGGCCCTTCCAGGTCCGCCAGTTCCGCAACCGCAAGGGCAGCGTGGACCCGGCGGCGCTGGCCGCCGAGCAGTTCGACGACTACGGGCGGATGACCGGAGCCCTGCTGGCGCGGGCACACGCGCACAGCGCGGATCCGCGGCTGCTGTCCGGGTACTGCGGCAAGAGCGACGAACTGGACGAGGCGATCGCCGGCTTTGCCGTGGCCTACGCCGACCGGAGCGAGGCCGACCACGCGGTGCTGGTGGCGGCGGTGCGGTCGGGGCGGATCGCATCGGAGTCCGGGGTCTGAGCGGCCGGGGCCCGGGGCCGGGTCCGCAGCCGGGATGTTTCACGTGAAACCGGTGGATGTTTCACGTGAAACACCCGGGCCCCGGGGCCTTAGGCTGGCCGGGTGAGCGAGCAGACAGTTCCCGAAGCGTCCGAGCCCGGCTCCGGCGAAGGCCCCGGCCCCGCTGCCGACGAGCGGCCCGAGGCGCGCCTGGAGCGCGCCGTGCGGGCCGCCGAGCAGGCGCTGATCGAGTTCGAGATCGCGGTGGAGACCTTCCGGGTGGAGGTCGAGAACTTCTCCCGCCTCCACCACCAGAAGCTCGGGCCGATGTACTCGCGGCTCGACGAGCTCGACGCCCTGATCGCCGAGGCGAAGGCGGCGAGGACCGGGGACCCGGAGGACCTGCGCCGTGCGCGCGAAGCCCGCTTGCTGGTGATGCCGATGCCGGGGGTGGACGAGCTGTTCCACGACTGGCTGGACTCCGACGGGATGCCCGACGACGCCTCCGCCATGCTCACCGACCGTGCGGTGCGCCCGCCGGAGCGGGTGCGCCCCTCGGAGGAGGTGCGCCGCCTCTACCGCGAGCTGGTCCGCCAGGCGCATCCCGACCTGGCTCAGGACGAGGCCGAGCGCGAGCGGCGCGATGCGTTCATCGTGCGGGTCAACGCGGCCTACGGACGCGGCGAGGAGCAGGCGCTGCGCGAGCTGGCGCAGGAGTGGGCGGCGGGCCCGGCGCCGGCCGAACCGCGGCTGAGCGAGAGCGAGGAACTGTACGAGCGCCTGGAGTGGCTCTCGCGCCGCAAGGAGCTGCTGTCGGTGGTGGCCCGGGAGCTCGAGGAGAGTGCGATCGGGTCGATGCTGCGGATGGCCCCGGAAGACCCGGACCGGCTGCTGGAGGAGATCGCCGAGCAGCTGCTCGGCGACGTCGAGAAGCGTGAGGCGGAGCTGGCGGCGCTCGCCGCCGAGTGACCCCGGGGCGGTCGGCGCCGGCGGCCGGACGGGTCGGCGGGCCGGGTCGGATAGGTTGGCTCAGCTATCCGTGACGAGAGAAGGCGACAGACATGAACTCCGGACCGCTTCCCTCGGTGGCCGCCTCCGCACTGCCCTCCGAAGCCTTTGTCCTCGACGTTCGCGAGAACGACGAATGGGCGGCCGGCCATGCCGAGGGCGCGCTGCACATCCCGATGAGCGAGTTCGTGGCGCGCATCGGTGAGCTGACCGAGAAGATCGAGGACGAGCGCCCGGTCTACGTGATGTGCCGGGTCGGCGGACGCTCCGCCCAGGTGGCCCAGTACCTGCGGGGCCAGGACATCGACGCCGTGAACGTGGCCGGCGGCATGCAGGACTGGGAGGCCGCGGGCCGCCCGGTCGTCACCGACGCGGGCACCCCGGGCTTCGTCGTCTGAGACGACTGCCTGACCGGCAAGATCCGAAAGGGACGGCCTAGGCGAGGGGGTGGGCGGCCAGCAGGTCGCCCAGTGCCTCCTCGTGGGCCGCGGCCGGGCCGAGCTGGAGCTCCAGCTGCTTGGCCCAGGCGTGGTAGCGGTGCAGCGGGTAGTCGGTGTCGGCGCCGAAGCCGCCGTGCAGGTGCTGTGCGGTCTGCACGACGCGGCGTACGCCCTCCGAGGCCCAGATCTTGGCCACGGCCACGTCACCGGCGCTCGGCAGCGGTCCGCCCGCTCCGCCCGTGGAGGCGTCGAGCCGCCAGGCGGCCTGCCAGAGGGTGACCTCCATGGCGCGCAGGTCGATGTAGCGGTCGGCGGCCTGGACGGCGACGGCCTGGAAGCTGGCCACCGGGAATCCGAACTGCTCGCGCTTGCTCGTGTACTGGCTGGTCATGGTGAGCACGTTCTCGCCGAGGCCGAGCGCGAGCGCGCAGGTCCCGGTGGCCAGGAGCTGGCGCAGGTGGTCCCAGACGCCGGGCGCTTCGATGAGGTGCGCGGCCGGGACCCGTACGCCGTCGAGGGTGAGCTCGGCGAGCCGCTCCCCACTGGTGGAGTACTGCTCCGCGAGGGACAGGCCCTCGGCGCCCCGGGGGACGAACGCGAGGACCGCCTCACCCTCCCCGGTGTGAGCCGGTACGGCGGTCCAGTCGGCGCTGTGCGCCCAGGCGACGGCCGTCTGGAGCCCCTCCAGGACCCAGGTGTCCCCGTCCCGCCGTGCGGTGACGGCCAGTTCGGCCGGGTCGTGGCCGCTGCGGCCGTGGGCGGCGACGGTGAGGACGACGCTGCCCTGCCCGGCGCCGGGCAGCAGGGCGCCGGTCAGCTCGGGGCTGCCGTGGGCCTGGACGGTCATGGCGGTGGCGCAGTGCTCCAGCAGCGGCACCCGGGCCAGAACCTTCGCGGCCTCGCGCAGGACCAGGCACAGGGCGATGGCGTCGAGTCCGGAGCCGCCGTGCTCCTCGGTGAGGACCAGGCTCAGCAGGTCGGAGTCGGCGAGCTTGGCCCACAGCTCGCGGTCGAACTCCTCGGCCACCGCCCTCGGCGTGAGTGCCGGGCTGGGCACGCCGTCGGGGGCCACGTCCGCGAACACGGCCTTGGCCGCCTCGACGGCGGCCTGCTGCTCCTCGGTGAAGGTGAAGTCCACTGCCTGTCCTCCCGCGTACCCGAATCGTGCTCTGCCTGACGGTGCGTCAAGATAGAACACGTTTCTAAAAAAGCACAGCCTGGAGATTTGACAGGGGGGCGGCAGCGGGACGGCAGCGGGACGGGAGAGGACGGTCGGGGTGACGGCCAGGGCCGCGCCGTCACCCTCCTCAGCGGTCGAAGTCGATCTCCACGTCCTCCGACACCGGGTGTGACTGGCAGGCCAGCACGAACCCGGCCTCCGTCTCCTGCTCCTCCAGCGCGAAGTTCCGGTCCATCCGCACCTCGCCCGAGACGACGAAGGCCCGGCAGGTGCCGCACACCCCGCCCTTGCAGGCGTACGGGGCGTCCGCGCGGGCCCGGAGCACCGCGTCGAGCAGGGATTCGCCGTCGCGCACCGGCCAGGTGCCCGAGCGGCCGTCGAGCCGCGCGGTGACCCGGCCGTGCGTGGTCTCGGCCGAAGCGGGGCGCGCGGGCGGGGTGGTGTCCTCGACGTGGAAGACCTCTTCGTGGACCCGGGTGCGGAGCACGCCGAGCGCGCTCAGCGCCTTCTCCGCTCCCGTCACCAGACCGTACGGTCCGCACAGGAACCAGCCCGTCACCTCCGTGACCGGCAGCAGCGCGGGGAGCAGTTCGGTCAGCCGCTCCTCGCCGAGCCGGCCCGAGGGCAGCCCGGCCTCCTGCTCCTCCCGGGACAGCACGGTGACGAGCTGGAACCGGTCGGGATAGCGGTCCTTGAGGTCGGCGACCTCCTCCAGGAACATCGTCGAGGCCGCGCTGCGGTCGCTGCGCACCAGGCAGAACCGGGCGTCGGGGCGGGCGGCGAGGAGGGTGGCGGCGATCGACAGCACCGGGGTGATGCCGCTGCCGCCGACGATCGCGGCGTAGTGCGCGGCGGCCGGAGCCGCCGCGGGGTCCAGGACGAACCGGCCGGCCGGGACCATCACGTCCAGGACGTCCCCGGCGGCGATCTCCTTGTGGGCGAAGGAGGAGAACTCCCCGCCCTCCACCAGGCGCACCCCGACCCGCAACGCGGCGGGGCCGGGCCCGTCCGAGGCCGGGGCGGGGGAGCAGATCGAGTAGGTACGCCTTACCTCCGACGTGCCGGACGTGCCGGACGTGCCGGCCGCCGCACCGGAACCGCCGCGGCGCAGGGTGAGGTGCTGACCGGGGGCGTGCCGGTACTCGGCGCGCAGCTCCGGCGGGACGGCCAGGGTCAGGGCCACGGAGTCCTCGGTGAGCCGGTCGACCGCCGTCACCGTCAAGGTGTGGAAGGCGCCGTGGCGCGCGGGGCGCGCCGACGCGGCGGCCGCCGGGCCTGCAGGCGCCACCGGCGTGGGCGACGGCGGTGACACGGCCATCTACAGCTCCTTGAAGTGGTCGAACGGTTCACGGCAGGCGGTGCAGCGGCGCAGCGCCTTGCATGCGGTGGAGGAGAACCGGCTGAGCAGCTCGGTGTCGGTCGATCCGCAGTTCGGGCAGCGGACGGACAGGGTGAGCGGAACCGGTCCGCCGGCGGCGTGCGGCCGCGGCGGGGCGATGCCGAACTCGGCCAGTTTGCGGCGGCCTTCGGCGCTGATGTCGTCGGTGGACCAGGCGGGGGCCAGCACGGTCCGCACCCGGACCTCCGGTATGCCGTGGTCGGTCAGGACCCGCTCGATGTCGGCGGACATGGCGTCGATGGCAGGGCAGCCGGTGTAGGTGGGGGTCAGGGTGACCTCCACGTGGCCGTCCTCGTGCATCCGCACCCCGCGCATCACGCCGAGCTCGGCGAGGGTGAGCACCGGCAGTTCGGGGTCGGGGACGGAGCCGGCCAGCGCGGCCAGCTCCACCTCCAGCCGGGTCCTGTCGGTGCCCGTACCGGCACCGGTACCGGTCACCACGATGCCCCAGGGTGGCTGCGGTGCAGGTGCTGCATCTCGGCCAGCAGGCGGCCGAACGACTCGGTGTGCAGTCCCTGCCGGCCCGCTCCCGCGGCCCAGGCGCCGTGCCGCGGCCCCTGGGGCAGTTCCAGTCCGGCCCGCTCCAGTACGCCGCCCAGCGCGGCCAGCCAACGGCCTTCCAGGGCGGCCCAGTCGATCTCTTCGAGCCCGTCCACCGGCCGGAACATCTCCCCGGTGTACTTCCACAGCCCGTCCAGACCGGCCCGCATCCGGCGCCGGCTCTCGTCGGTGCCGTCGCCGAGCCGCAGGGTCCACTGCTCGGCGTGGTCGCGGTGGTAGGCGGTCTCCTTGACCGCCTTGGCCGCGAGCGGTGCGAACGGGCCCTCGCCGAGGGCGAGTTCCCCGTAGAGCTCGTGCTGGTAGAACGAGAAGTAGAGCTGGCGCGCGATGGTGTGGGCGAAGTCGCCGTTCGGCTGCTCGACCAGCTGGAGGTTGCGGAAGGACCGCTCCTCGCGGAGGTAGGCCAGCTCGTCCTCGTCGCCGGCCGTCGACAGCAGGACGCGGGCCTGGCCGAGCAGGTCGAGGGCGATGTTGGCGAGGGCGACCTCCTCCTCCAGGACGGGCGCGTGGCCCGCCCATTCGGCGAGGCGGTGCGAAAGGATCAGCGCGTCGTCGCCGAGGGCCAGGGCCGCCGCCACGGCGGCCGTCCCCGATGCGGTGCTCGTCTCGGTGCTCGTCACAGGTGCTGCACCCCCTCGGGGATCTCGTAGAAGGTGGGGTGCCGGTAGGGCTTGTCGGCGGACGGGGCGAAGAACGGGTCCCGCTCGTCCGGGGAGGAGGCGGTGATCTCCGTGGAGGGCACCACCCAGATGGAGATGCCCTCGCCCCGCCGGGTGTAGAGATCGCGGGCGTTGCGCAGGGCCATCTCCGCGTCGGGGGCGTGCAGGCTGCCCGCGTGCGTGTGCGAGAGGCCGCGCCGCGAGCGGACGAACACCTCCCACAGGGGCCAGTTCTGCGTCATACCCGAGCCTCGCTTCCGATTGCCGCCGCGGCGGCCGTGGCCGCCGCCTGCTTCTCCGCGTACGCCGCGGCCGCGTCGCGCACCCAGGCGCCTTCCTCGTGCGCCGCGCGGCGCTGTCCGATCCGCTCTTCGTTGCACGGGCCGTTGCCCTTGAGGACCTCCCAGAACTCCGCCCAGTCGATGGCTCCGAAGTCGTGGTGCCCGCGCTCCTCGTTCCACTTCAGGTCCGGGTCGGGCAGGGTCAGCCCCAGCGACTCGGCCTGCGGCACGGCGATGTCCACGAAGCGCTGGCGCAGATCGTCATTGGTGTGGCGCTTGATCCGCCAGGCCATCGACTGCGCAGAGTGCCCCGACTCCGCGTCCGGCGGGCCGAACATCATCAGCGAGGGCCACCACCAGCGGTCGACGGCGTCCTGCGCCATCGCGTGCTGGGCCTTGGTGCCCCGGGAGAGGGCGAGGAGCAGCTCGTACCCCTGGCGCTGGTGGAAGGACTCCTCCTTGCAGATCCGGACCATGGCCCGGGCGTACGGCCCGTAGGAGCAGCGGCAGATCGGGACCTGGTTGGTGATCGCCGCGCCGTCCACGAGCCAGCCGATCGCGCCGACGTCGGCCCAGGTCAGCGTGGGGTAGTTGAAGATCGAGGAGTACTTCTGCTTCCCGGCGTGGAGCTTGTCGAGGAGCTCGTCGCGGCTGGTGCCCAGGGTCTCGGCGGCGCTGTACAGGTACAGGCCGTGGCCGGCCTCGTCCTGGACCTTCGCCATCAGGATCGCCTTGCGGCGCAGGGAGGGCGCGCGGGTGATCCAGTTCGCCTCGGGCTGCATGCCGATGATCTCGGAGTGGGCGTGCTGGGCCATCTGGCGGACCAGTGAGGCGCGGTATTCGTCGGGCATCCAGTCGCGCGGTTCCACCCGCTCGTCGGCCGCCACGGCCGCGTCGAAGGCAGCCGCGAGCTGCGCGCCGAGGTCGGCGGTCACGCCGATCCCCGCGCCCTGCCCCGCGTCCCGCCCCTCCGTCCCCGATGTCGCTGCCGGGGTCACTGCCACCATCACGGCCCCCTGTCAGAGGTCTTTTCCCGCCTCGTCCCGACCGACCGACCGATCGTTCGGTTCATGCTCTTCAATGGTGGGACGAGGGCCCGTAGGGTGTCAACCTCTGTGGTCAACCCTGTGGGCACCGGATGATCGGGGCGGGATGGATTCGAACGAGCGCGAGCCCCTCGAAGGAGCGGCTCCACCCCCGTCCAGGGCGCCCGGAATCGCCGGCCTGTCCAAGCCGTACCGGGTCGTCACGGCCCTCGCGCTCGGCGCGGTGGCGGTGGCCGCCTGCTGGCACCTGACCCTCGTCTTCCTGCACGTGGCCCCGTCCAACACGGTCAGCAAGCAGCACGCACGGGTGATCGACTGGTGGATCTACCCCGAGTTCGAACAGAACTGGAAGCTCTTCGCCCCCAACCCGCTCCAGCAGAACATCGCCGTGGAGGTGCGCGCGGAAGTGCGGACGGACGACGGCACACTGGTGACGGGCAACTGGCGCGGGCTGTCCGCCGAGGACGGCGCGGCCATCCGCCACAGCCTGCTGCCGAGCCACACCGAGCAGAACGAGCTCCGCCGGGCCTGGGACTTCTTCACCACCTCCCACGACGATGACAACAAGTCCACCGGCGAGCGCGGCGCACTCTCCGAGGAGTACCTGCGCCGGATCGCCCTGGACCGGCTGGACCCGCGCACGCCGGCCGATACGTCCGTGGGCAAGGGCGGGCACTTGGCGGAGGGCCGGATCGTACGGATCCAGCTGCGCGGGGCGACGACGGAAGTCTCCGCACCCAAGTGGTCGGACGAGAAGGCCGACACCCAGACCTACTACCGGGAGCTGCCGTGGTGGACGGTCTGAGGAGGCTCAGGGCCTCGGCCGGCCGGGCGCTCGCCCGGGTCAGCGGGCAGGCGCTGGGCCCGTACCAGAGCGCCGTGGTCCGCATCGGCTTCGCGGGCACCTGGCTGTTCTTCCTGCTGCGCGAGTTCCCGCACCGCCACGAGCTGTACGGGCCCGACGGGCCGTGGAGCTGGGAGCTGGCGCAACGGCTGATCGACACGAACCGCGCCTTCACGGTGCTGATGTGGTCGGACTCGGCGCTCTGGTTCGAGATCGTCTACGCCGTGGCCGTGCTGGCGGCCGCCCTGCTGATGCTGGGCTGGCGCACCCGGGCGACCTCCGTGGTGTTCATGGTCGGCGTGCTGTCGCTGCAGAACCGCAGCGTCTTCATGGGCGACGGCGGGGACAACGTCATCCACCTGATGGCGATCTACCTCGTCCTGACCCGTTGCGCGCAGGTCTGGTCGCTGGACGCCCGCCGCGCCCGGCGCCTGGGCGCGGTGTCGGCGGGGCGGGCGGGGCCGGTGCTGTGGGGCGTGCTCGGCGCGGTGTGCGCGTACGGGGCCGTGACCGGGGGGTTCGGCACCGGCTGGCTGGTGATCTTCGCGGCCCTGTGGGTGCTCGCCGCGCTGTGGTGGATGGTCGACCGCTACGAGCCTGAGGGGGAGGGGCGGGCCGTCCTCGACGTCTTGGCGAACCTGCTACACAACGCCGGGATGCTGGTGATCATGGTGGAGGTCTGCCTGATCTACGCGACGGCCGGCTGGTACAAGATCCAGGGCTCGCGGTGGCAGGACGGCACGGCGCTGTACTACCCGCTGAACCTGGACTACTTCACCCCGTGGCCCGGGGTCTCGGCCTTCCTCGCGAGCAGCGGCACGCTGGTCATGCTGCTGTCCTACGGGACGGTCGCGGTCCAGGTGGCCTTCCCGTTCACCCTGTTCAACCGGCGGATCAAGAACGTGCTGCTGGCGTTGATGATGCTGGAGCACGCGGGGATCGCGGTGCTGCTGGGACTGCCGTTCTTCTCGTTGGCGATGATCGCCGCTGACGCGGTGTTTCTGCCGACCGGGTTCTTGGTCTGGGTCGGCGCGAGGGTCGCTGCGCGGGGGACCGTTCCGGACCGGGAGCCGGAGCCGGGGCCGGAGCCGTACGCGGACCCCGAGCCCGCGCTCCCCAGCTCGGTTCCGCGCTGAGGGCCGGCCCTGCGGGGCTTGTCCCCTACCCGCCCTTCCTCCGTTCCCCGGGCTCTGCCCGGACCCGGTCCTCGAACGCCTGCGGGGCTGGGTTTGGCCCGCGGGGCGAGGTGGGGCTCGTGGGGCGGAACATGCCGGCTGGGCGGGATGGGCCCGAGGGGTCGTTGGGGTGGGGGCCTTAGGGTCGGCGGTATGAGTGAGCAGCACGGGAGCGCCGACGAGACCGAACGGCAGTGGCGGGAGGCTGTCGGGCGGGAGGATCTGGTTCTGCTCGACGGGTTCCACGCGCTGAAGCACGCCCTGCGCTTCGGGGCGGACGTGCGCATCGCCGTCGCCGACGAACCGGAAGCCGTACGGGGCCTCGCGCACGAGCTGGCCGAGGACGTGGAGGCGGACGTGGTCCGGCTGGTGCGGCGGGCTCCGCTCAAGGGGCTGCTGGCGCGGGTGCACCCCACCGGGGTGGCGGCCCTCGCGGTCCGGCCCGGCCGGGCCGAGGGACGGGCCCGGCTCGACGCACGGCCCAGGACGGCCCCGATCGTGGTGCTCGACAACCCCCGCAACCTGGGCAACGTCGGAGCCGTCGTCCGGCTCGCCGCCGGCTTCGGCGCCACCGGGGTGCTCACCCGGGGGGATCTGGACCCGTGGCACCCCAACGTGGTCCGGGCCGGCGCGGGCCTGCACTACGCCACGACCGTGGACCGGGTGGAGCTCGGCACGCTGCCGCCCGGCCCGCTGTACGCCCTCGACCCGGAGGGCGAGGACATCCGCGCCCTCACCCTCCCGGACGAGGCCCTGCTCGCCTTCGGCTCCGAACGCCACGGCATCTCGCCCGAGCTGCGCGCCCGCGCCGATCACCTGGTGTCCCTGCCGATGCGGCCGCAGGTCTCGAGCTACAACCTGGCCACCAGCGTGGCCATGACCCTCTTCCACTGGGGCGGGCCCAGGGAGAACGCCTAGCCCTGGCGGCGGACCTCCACCACGCGGAAGCGGTTCGACACGAACGCCCCGTCGCACAGCGCGGCGTTCGCCGCCGGGTTGCCGCCGGAGCCGTGGAAGTCGGAGAAGGCCGCGGTCTGGTTCACATAGACCCCGCCCGTCAGGTTCAGCGAGAGCTGCGCCGACTCCTCCAGGCAGACCTCCTCGATGGCCCGCTCGGTGTCCGCGGACGTGGTGTACGCCCCGACCGTCATGGCGCCCTTCTCGCGGACGGTGCGCCGCAGGAGCTCGAGGGCGTCGGCCGTGGAGTCGACCGCCACCGCGAAGGAGACCGGGCCGAAGCACTCCGAGAGGTAGGGGGCGGAGTCGTCCGGCTTGGCCGAGTCCAGCTTCACCATCACCGGCGTGCGCACCACGGCGTCCGGGAACTCCGGGTTCGTGACCTCGCGCGAGGCCAGCGCGACCTCGCCGAGCCCGGCCGCGGCCTCCAGGCGGGCCTTCACGTCCGGGTTGACCAGCGCGCCGAGCAGGGCGTTGGCGCGCGCGTCGTCGCCGAGCAGGCCCCCGACCGCGCCCGCGAGGTCGGAGACGACCTCGTCGTAGGACTTGTGCCCGGCGTCGGTCTCGATGCCGTCGCGCGGGATCAGCAGGTTCTGCGGGGTGGTGCACATCTGGCCGCTGTAGAGGGAGAGGGAGAAGGCCAGGTTGGAGAGCATGCCCTTGTAGTTGTCGGTGGAGTCCAGGACGACGGTGTTGACGCCGGCCTTCTCCGTGTAGACCTGCGCCTGGCGGGCGTTGGTCTCCAGCCAGTCGCCGAACTCGGTCGACCCGGTGTAGTCGATGACCTTGATCTCGGGGCGGACGGCGAGCTCCTTGGCGATGCCCTCGCCCGGACGCTCCACGGCCAGCGCGACCAGGTTCGGGTCGAAGCCGGCGTCGGCCAGGACCTCGCGGGCCACCTGGACGGTCAGCGCCAGCGGGAGCACGGCGCGCGGGTGCGGCTTGACCAGCACCGGGTTGCCCGTGGCCAGGGAGGCGAAGATGCCCGGGTACCCGTTCCAGGTGGGGAAGGTGTTGCAGCCGATCATCAGGGAGATGCCGCGCGGCACGGCCGTGAAGGTCTTGCCGAGCTCCAGCGGGTCCTTCTTGCCCTGCGGCTTCGACCAGTCGGCCTGACCGGGGACGCGGGTCTGCTCCTCGTAGGCGTAGGCGATGGCCTCCAGGCCGCGGTCCTGTGCGTGCGGGCCGCCCGCCTGGAACGCCATCATGAAGGCCTGGCCGCTGGTGTGCATGACCGCGTGCGCGAACTCGTGCGTCCGCGCCGAGATCCGGGCCAGGATCTCGATACAGACCAGGGCGCGCGCCTCGGGTCCGGCATCGCGCCAGGCGCCCATGCCGGCCCGCATCGCGGGCAGCAGCACCTCCGGGTCCACGTGGGGGTACTCGACGCCGAGCTCCACGCCGTAGGGCGAGGTCTCCGCGCCCGTCCAGCCGTCGGTGCCGGGCTGTCCGAGGTCGAGCCGGGTGCCGCGCAGCGCCTCGAAGGCGGCGAGGCCGTCGGCCGGCGCGGTCTCCCCGTACGCCTTGGGGTGCTCGGGGTGCGGGGACCAGTAGGCGCGGCTGCGGATCGTGGCCAGCGCCTGGTCCAGGGTGGGCCGGTGCTTGGCGGACAGCTGGGGGACGGTGAGCTCGGCGGCCATCAGGGACCAACTCCTCTTTGAGCCGGGCGGGATCAGGCGATCGGGGCAGGCAAGAAGGGATGAACAAGAGCAGACTGGAGTTAGAGTAACCGAACGATCGGTCGGGACAAGAGGGCCCGGCAGGCCTGTGGAGAAGTCGGTGCGGGAGGATCTGGGCATGACAGCAATCGAGCGGTCCCGCACAGTGGCGGTCGTCGGCGCCGGCACCATGGGGCAGGGCATCGCCCAAGTCGCCCTTCTCGCAGGTCACCCCGTGCTGATCTACGACATCAACGCCACGCTCGCCGCCGACGCGGTCGGCTTCGTCCAGGACCGTGTCGAACGGATGGCCGCCAAGGGCCGGCTGGACCGTGCCGAGGCCGAGCACGCGATCGGCCGGATCGCATCGGCGGCCGGGCTCGCGGAGCTGGCCGGAGCCGCCCTCGTGGTGGAGGCGGTCGTCGAGGACGCCTCCGTCAAGCGGGCCCTGTTCGCGGCGCTCGAAGAGGTGGTTTCACCGGAGGCCCTGCTGGCCACGAACACCTCCTCCCTCTCGGTCACCGAGCTCGCCGCCGGACTCGCGCACCCGGGCCGCTTCCTGGGCCTGCACTTCTTCAACCCGGCCCCGCTGCTCCCGCTGGTCGAGGTGGTCTCCGGGTTCGCGACGGACCCCGCCGCCGCGGACCGCGCGTACGCCTCCGTCCTGGGCTGGGGGAAGACGCCGGTGCGCTGTGCCGACACCCCGGGCTTCATCGTCAACCGGATCGCCCGGCCCTTCTACGCCGAGGCCTTCGCGGTGTACGAGGAGCAGGGCGCCGACCCGGCGACCATCGACGCCGTGCTCCGCGAGAGCGGCGGGTTCAAGATGGGCCCCTTCGCGCTGACCGACCTGATCGGCCAGGACGTCAACGAGGCCGTCACCCGCTCGGTGTGGGAGTCCTTCTTCCGCAGCCCCAAGTTCACCCCTTCCCTCGCGCAGCGCCGGCTGGTCCAGTCGGGCCGCCTCGGCCGCAAGTCCGGCCACGGCTGGTACCCCTACGGCCCGGACGCGAAGGCCCCGGCCCCGCACACCGCCGGCCCCGAGGACGCGCCCGCCGGGGTGACCGTCGTCGGTGACCTGGGACCGGCGGCGGGCCTCCTCGACCTCCTGGAGGAGGCCGGGATCGCGGTCACGGCCGTCGAGCACGGGGGCCCGTACATCCAGCTCCCCGGCGAGGGGCAGCTCGTGCTCGCCGACGGCAAGACGGCGATCGAGTTCGCCGACGTCGTCTACTTCGACCTCGCCTTCGACTACCGAGGTGCCACCCGGATCGCGCTCTCCGTCAGCGAGGACACCAGCGAGCGGACGCTCGCCGAGGCCGTCGGGCTGTTCCAGAAGCTCGGCAAGAAGGTCTCCGTGATCGGCGACGTCCCGGGCATGATCGTCGCCCGGACCGTCGCGATGCTGATCGACCTCACCGCCGACGCCGTCGCGCGCGGGGTGGCGGGCGCCGAGGACATCGACACGGCGATGCGGCTCGGGGTCAACTACCCGGCGGGCCCCGCCGAGTGGCACGACCGGCTCGGCCGCGACTGGGCGTACGACCTGCTGCACCACCTCGACGAGCGCTGCCCCGGCGGCCGCTACGCGCCCTCGCTGGCGCTGTACAAGCTGGGCTACGCGGCCGGGCCCGAGGACGAAGAGGGCGCCGACGACGAGGCGGGCGCCGACGACGAGGCGGGGGACACGGCATGACCACGGCCAAGCGGGACACGTACACGCCGGAGACGCTCCTGTCCGTCGCCGTCCAGGTCTTCAACGAACGCGGCTACGACGGCACCTCGATGGAACACCTCTCCAAGGCCGCCGGCATCTCGAAGTCCTCGATCTACCACCACGTCGCCGGCAAGGAGGAGCTGCTCCAGCGCGCCGTCAGCCGGGCCCTGGACGAGCTCTTCACGGTCCTGGCGGAGCCGGGGGCGATACGGGGGCGCGCGGTCGAGCGCGTCGAGTACGTCACGCGCCGCACGGTCGAGGTCCTCGTCGCGGAGCTCCCCTACGTGACCCTGCTGCTGCGGGTCCGGGGAAACACCCGCACCGAGCGCTGGGCCCTGGAGCGCCGCCGCGAGTTCGACCACCAGGTCGCGGAGCTGCTGAAGGCCGCCGCCGCCGAGGGTGATCTGCGCGCCGACGTGGACATCCGGCTCGCCACCCGGCTGCTCTTCGGCATGGTCAACTCCCTGGTCGAGTGGTACCGCCCGCACCCGGGCACCACCCCCGACCAGCTCGCGGACGCCGTGGTCAGCATGGCCCTGGACGGCCTGCGCACGGCCCGCTGACCCCTCGGCCCGGGGCCTCCGGTTGTCATGCGCGAGGAGCAGGGACCCTGCCGGAAGGGCTGGAGGTCCCCCCGGCGGCGGACTTCATTCCTCGGTGATCGTGGGGCCGGCGCTCTGGTCGCGGGCCAGCAGATCCGTTTCCTCGAAGACCAGCAGGGTGCGCGTGGAGAGGACCTCCGGGATGGACTGGAGGCGGGTCAGAACCAGCTCGCGCAGGGTGCGGTTGTCCGGGGTGTGGACCAGGAGCAGGACGTCGAAATCGCCGCTGACCAGGGCGATGTGGGCGGCGCCGGGGAGCTCGCGGAGCTGTTCGCGGACCGTGCGCCAGGAGTTCTGGACGATCTTCAGGGTGATATAGGCGGAGGCGCCCTGACCTGCCCGTTCGTGGTTGACGCGGGCAGTGAAACCCCGGATCACCCCGTCGTCGATGAGCCGGTTGATCCGGGCGTAGGCATTGGCCCGGGACACGTGGACCTGCTCGGCGACGGAGCGTATCGAGGCGCGGCCGTCCGCCTGGAGCAGCCGCACGATCGACCGGTCGATCGGGTCCAGCGGGCGGGGCGGTGCCGTCGGCCCGGGGGATACCGGCGGTACGGGCGCGCCCCCGAGTGCGCCCCCCGCTCCGGAACCCGCTCCGGAACCGGCTCCGGCCATTTGTTCATCCGTCATCGCCCGATGCCTGCCTCTCCTGGACGTCCTGCACCCATACCAGGGCGTCGACGCCACTTTGTCCACAGCCTGGCGCCGCCTGTAGCCAAATTGCCCGGGCAACCGAACAATCGGTAGGTGAGGGGCCTCACACCCGAGGCCTCCCTGCCCGCTTCCCACGAGGAGGTGTACGCCGCCATGACGGTCCAAGAGCTGCCCGGTGCCGGTGCGTCCCACCGCTCCACCCCGCCGCCCGCCTGGAGGCCCCGTACGGATGCCGCCCCGCTGCTCCCGGACCCCGAGCCGTACCGGGTGCTGGGCACCCCGGCCGCCGACCGGCTCGACCCCGAGCTGATGCGCCGCTGCTACGCCGAGCTGGTGCGCGGCCGCCGCTACAACGCCCAGGCCACCGCCCTCACCCGGCAGGGCCGTCTGGCCGTATATCCCTCCACCGTCGGCCAGGAGGCGTGCGAGATCGCCGCCGCGATGGTCCTGGAGGAGCAGGACTGGCTCTTCCCGAGCTACCGCGACACCCTCGCGGCCGTGGCGCGCGGACTGGATCCCGTACAGGCCCTCACGCTGCTGCGCGGCGACTGGCACACCGGGTACGACCCGCGCGAGCGCCGGATAGCCCCCCTCTCGACGCCGCTGGCCACCCAGCTGCCGCACGCGGTCGGCCTGGCGCACGCCGCCCGGCTGCGCGGTGACGACGTGGTCGCCCTCGCCATGGTCGGCGACGGCGGCACCAGCGAGGGCGATTTCCACGAGGCCATGAACTTCGCCGCCGTCTGGCAGGCGCCGGTCGTCTTCCTCGTGCAGAACAACGGCTTCGCGATCTCCGTCCCGCTCGCCAAGCAGACCGCCGCCCCGACCCTGGCCCACAAGGCCGTGGGGTACGGGATGCCCGGCCGCCTCGTCGACGGCAACGACATCGCCGCCATGCACGAGGTGCTGTCCGAGGCGGTCCGGCGAGCCCGGTCCGGCGGCGGACCGACCATGATCGAGGCCGTCACGTACCGCATCGAGGCCCACACCAACGCCGACGACGCCACCCGCTACCGGGGCGACGCCGAGGTCGAGGCCTGGAAGGCGCACGACCCGATCGAGCTGCTGGAGCGCGAGCTCACCGCGCGCGGCCTGCTGGACGAGGCGGGCATCGCGGCCGCCAAGGACGCGGCCGAGACGATGGCGGCGGAGCTCCGCGACGCGATGAACGCGGAGCCCGTGCTCGACCCGATGGACCTCTTCGAACACGTCTACGCGGAGCAGACCGGCCGGCTGCGCGAACAGGCGGCCATGCTCCGTGCCGAGCTGGACGCGGCAGAGCAGGAAGAGGGGGACGGATCATGACCACGGTGGCGGTGAAGACGGCGACCACGAAGCCGGCGACCATGGCGCAGGCCCTGAACCGGGCGATGCGCGACGCGATGGCCGAGGACCCGGCCGTCCACGTCATGGGCGAGGACGTCGGGGCGCTCGGCGGGGTCTTCCGCATCACGGACGGCCTCGCGAAGGAGTTCGGCGAGGACCGCTGTACGGACACCCCGCTCGCCGAGGCCGGGATCCTCGGCGCGGCCGTCGGCATGGCCATGTACGGGCTGCGGCCGGTCGTGGAGATGCAGTTCGACGCGTTCGCGTACCCGGCCTTCGAGCAGCTGATCTCGCACGTGGCCAAGATGCGCAACCGCACGCGGGGCGCGATGCCGCTCCCGATCACGATCCGGGTGCCGTACGGCGGCGGGATCGGCGGCGTGGAGCACCACTGCGACTCCTCCGAGGCGTACTACGTGGCCACCCCCGGCCTCACCGTCGTGACCCCGGCGACGGTCGAGGACGCGTACGGACTGCTGCGCGCCTCGATAGCCAGTGACGACCCGGTGATCTTCCTGGAGCCGAAGCGGCTGTACTGGTCCAAGTCCGACTGGTCGCCCGAAGCGCCCGCGGCGGTCCCCGGGATAGGCAAGGCGCTCGTCCGCCGGACCGGCACCAGCGCGACGCTGATCACCTACGGGCCGTCCCTGCCGGTGTGCATGGAGGCGGCCGAGGCGGCCCGCCAGGAGGGCTGGGACCTGGAAGTCGTGGACCTGCGCTCGCTGGTCCCCTTCGACGAGGAGACCGTCGTGGCCTCCGTACGCCGGACCGGGCGCGCGGTGGTGGTCCACGAGTCGGGCGGCTTCGGCGGGCCGGGCGCGGAGATCGCCGCCCGCGTCACGGAGCGGTGCTTCCACCACCTGGAAGCGCCCGTGCTGCGCGTCACCGGCTTCGACATCCCGTATCCGCCGCCGATGCTGGAGAAGCACCACCTGCCCGGCGTGGACCGGATCCTGGACACCGTGGCCCGTCTGCAGTGGGAGAACTGATGCCGCAGGTCATGGAGTTCAAGCTGCCGGACCTGGGAGAAGGGCTCACCGAGGCGGAGATCGTCCGCTGGCTGGTGGCGGTCGGCGACGTCGTCGCCATCGACCAGCCCGTCGTCGAGGTCGAGACGGCCAAGGCGATGGTGGAGGTGCCCTGTCCGTACGGGGGCGTGGTCACCGCCCGCTTCGGCGAGGAGGGGACCGAACTGCCCGTCGGCGCCCCGCTGATCACGGTGGCGGTGGGGGCGGAGAGCGTGGCGGCCGATGCCGTCTCCTCCGAGGGGGCCGCGGACTCCGCGAACGCGCCCAGGCCCCTGATCGGGTACGGCTCGGACCACTCGCGCCCGGCGCGTCGGCGACGGGTGCGACCCGTCACCGCCGCGGTGTCGGCGCCGGTGGCTCCGGCCGTACCGGTGGTTCCCGCGGCTCCGGTGGCTCCGGCGGTTCCGGCGGTTCCGGGCGGGCCCGTGCCGGTGATCTCGCCGCTCGTGCGCAAGCTGGCACGGGACGGCGGGGTCGACCTGCGCGGGTTGTCGGGGTCGGGGCCGGACGGGCTGATCATGCGGGCGGACGTCGAGGCGGCGTTGGCGGCCCTGCGTGCGCCGCAGGAGGCCGCCGTTGCGGTGGCGGCTCCGGCAGCTCCGCTGGCTCCGGCCGCCCAGGGCGACCGTGTGCCGCTCAAGGGCGTGCGGGGCGCGGTCGCGGACAAGCTGTCGCGCAGCCGGCGCGAGATCCCGGACGCCACCTGCTGGGTCGACGCGGACGCCACCGAGCTGATGGCGGCCCGGGCGGCGATGAACGCCGCGGGCGGTCCCAAGATCTCGGTCCTCGCACTGCTCGCCCGGATCTGCACCGCGGCACTGGCCCGCCACCCGGAGCTCAACTCCACGGTGGACCTGGCAGCGAAGGAGATCGTCCGGCTCCCGGCCGTGCACCTGGGCTTCGCCGCGCAGACCGAGCGGGGGCTGATGGTCCCGGTGGTCCGGGACGCGCAGGCGCGCAGCGCGGAGTCGCTGTCGGCCGAGTTCGCCCGGCTCACGGAGCTGGCCCGGGCGGGGAAGCTGGCCCCGGCCGATCTCACCGGCGGCACCTTCACCCTGAACAACTACGGGGTGTTCGGGGTCGACGGCTCCACGCCGATCATCAACCACCCCGAGGCGGCGATGCTCGGTGTGGGGCGGATCATTCCGAAGCCCTGGGTGTACCAGGGGGAGTTGGCGGTCCGTCAGGTCGTTCAGCTGTCGCTGACGTTCGATCACCGGGTGTGCGATGGGGGGACCGCGGGTGGGTTCCTGCGGTACGTCGCCGACTGCGTCGAGTCGCCCTCGGTGCTGCTGCGCAGCCTGTAGCTCCGCGGGGGCGGGTGCGGGTGGCTCGGCCCTACGGGGCGGAGTCCCCGCTGTGACCCTTGCCGCTGCGCGGGGCGAAGTCCCCTACCCGCCCTTCCACCGTTCCCAGGGCCGGCCCTGACCCGGTCCTCAGGCGCCGGACGGGCTGGGGAGGGGTGCCGGGCTGCGCCCGGACCCCTCGGGGCTCCGCCCCGGACCCCGGTCCTCAGGCGCCGGACGGCTGTGGGTGGGGCTCCGCCCCGGGCCCCGGTCCTCAGGCGCCGGACGGCTGTGGGTGGGGCTCCGCCCCGGGCTCCGGGTCTCAGGCGCCGGACGGCTGGAAGAGCGCGGAGCCCCGGGCGGGTCAGGTGGTCAGGAGCAGTTTGCCCACGTGGGTGCTGGATTCCAGGACGCGGTGGGCCTCCGCGGCATCCCGCATCGGGAAGGTGCCGTGCACCACCGGGTGGACGCGGCCCGCCGCGACCAGGGGCCACACGTGTTCCCGTACGGCCGCGACGATCGCCGCCTTCTCCTCCAGGGGGCGCGCCCGGAGCGTGGTGGCGGTGATCGCCGCCCGCTTCGCCAGCAGGGCGGCCAGGTTGAGCTCCGCCTTGATGCCGCCCTGGAGCCCGATGATCGCGAGGCGGCCGTTCACGGCGAGGGCGTCCACGTTCCGGGTCAGGTACTTGGCGCCCATGATGTCCAGGATCACGTCCGCCCCGGCGCCGTCCGTGGCCGCCCGGAGCTCCTCCACGAAGTCCTGCTCGCGGTAGTCGATCAGGATGTCCGCGCCCAGCTCGGCGCAGCGCGCCAGCTTCTCCTTGCCGCCCGCCGTGACCGCGACCCGTGCGCCCACGGCCTTCGCGAGCTGGATCGCCATCGTCCCGATGCCGCTCGATCCGCCGTGCACCAGCAGGGTCTCGCCCGGGCGCAGACCGGCCACCATGAACACGTTCGACCAGACCGTGGAGACGACCTCCGGCAGGGCCGCCGCCGTCACCAGGTCCACGCCCGCCGGTACCGGCAGCAGTTGGCCCGCGGGGACGGCCACCCGCTGCGCGTACCCGCCGCCGGCGAGCAGCGCGCACACCTCGTCGCCGACCGACCAGCCGGACACCCCGGGACCGACCTCGGAGATCCGCCCGGAGCACTCCAGGCCGGGATGGGGCGAGGCGCCGGGCGGAGGGTTGTAGAAACCCTGCCGCTGCAGGACGTCGGCGCGGTTCACGGCGCTCGCCGCCACCTCGACGATGACCTCGCCGTCGCCGGCCACCGGGTCGGGTGCTTCGGCCCACACCAGGGACTCGGGACCGCCGGGCTCTTCGATGGTGATCGCATACATGGCCCGGAGGCTACCGGTCGGGCCCGCCGGACGGAGGGCTACTCGGCCGAGCCCAGGACCACCGGCGGCGAACTCGGCGGGACCGCGCGGACGATGGTGATCACACGGTCCGTCAGCTGGAGGGGGCTCGCGTGCGGATCGTCGTACGGGAGCAGGCGGTGGCCGCGCAGGACGCTGACGACCAGGTCGTCGGTGTCCCGGACCGATTTGCCGACCTCCGCGCGGTTCACCGGACGCTCGATCAGATCGAGCCCGCTGCCCTGCTGGATGAGGTCTTCCATCACCGTGCCCGCGCTCGGGCTGAGCACCGAGAGTCCGAGCAGCCGGCCCGCCGCACTCGCGCTGGTGATGACCGCGTCCGCGCCCGACTGGCGCAGCAGCGGTGCGTTCTCCTCTTCCCGGACGGCCGCCACGATCTTCGCGCCGCGGTTGAGCTGGCGTGCGGTCAGGGTGACCAGGACCGCCGTGTCGTCGCGCTGGGTGGCGATGACGATCTGACGGGCCTTCTGGATCTCCGCGCGCAGCAGGACTTCGGAGCGCGTGGCATCGCCGACGACCCCGGTGAACCCCTCCGCGTTGGCGATGTCGATCACCTTGGCGCTGGGGTCGACGATGACGACCTGCTCCTTGCTGAGGCCGGTGGCCAGCAGGGTCTGGAGGGCGGAGCGGCCCTTCGTGCCGAAGCCGACGACGACCGTGTGCTCGCGCAAGTTCTTCCTCCAGCGGCTGAGCCGCCACTCTTCCCTGGTCCGTTCGGTGAGGACTTCCAGGGTGGTGCCGACCAGGATGATCAGGAACAGCACGCGCAGCGGGGTGATCAGCAGGACGTTGACCAGCCGCGCGCTGTCGCTGTACGGGACGATGTCGCCGTAGCCGGTCGTCGACAGGGTGACGGTCGCGTAGTAGACGCAGTCGAGGAAGTCGACCTTGTCGTTGGCGTTGTCGTGGTAGCCGTCGCGGTCGATCCACACGATCAGGACCGTCAGGGACATCACGAACAGTGCCATCAGCAGGCGCCGGGTGACCTGACGGAGCGGTTTTTCGACGATGCGCTTGGGCAGTTTGATGCGGCGCGAGACGAGTTTCTCGTCGGCGCCGCGTGCCATCGCGTCGGATCCGTGAAGTTTCACGTGAAACATCCCCCTGAGGCCCACGGGAGATCGAGGATCTCCAATTCCTGTCCGGACCGGGCCCCGTTCGGGGGTACGACGGCCAGCGCGTCCGCGGCGGCCACGCCGCGCAGCATCGCCGGCCCGTTGTAGCGCAGCGGTACGGCGTGGTCCTCGGTCAGCAGGACCGGTACGAGCCGGGTGTCGTGCGGGTGGCCCGGTACGTCGCCCTCCACGGGCACCACGTACCGGGGGCGCGGACGCCGTCCGGCGAGGGCCCGCAGCAGCGGTTCGGCGAGGGTGAGCAGCCCGGAGACGGCGGCCAGCGGGTTGCCGGGCAGGCCCACCCAGTGGCGGCTGTCGGGGCCGTCGCCGAGGCGGGCCAGCAGCATCGGGTGCCCGGGGCGTACCGCGACACCGTCGACGAGCAGTTCGGCGCCGGCCTTGGCGAGCACGGGGTGGACGTGGTCGACGGGGCCGGAGGCGGTGCCGCCGGTGGTGATGACCACGTCGGCGGTGGAGTCGGTGACGGCCGCCAGCAGCGCCGCGGCGCCCGCCGGGTCGTCGCCGAGCCGCCGGACGGCGATGACCTCGGCGCCGAGCCGGGTCAGCCAGGGGCCGAGCATGGGGCTGAGCGCGTCGCGGATCAGGCCGTCGTGCGGGGGTCCCTCGGTGAGCAGCTCGTCTCCGAGGACCAGGATCTCCACGCGCGGCCGGGGGCGGGTGGTCAGCTCGTCGTACCCGGCGGCCGCGGCGAGACCGAGGACGGCAGGGGTCACCAGGGAGCCCGCCGGCAGCAGGAGGTCGCCGGAGCGGCACTCCTGGCCGCGCGGGCGGATGTCCTGGCCGGTGGCGACGGGCCGCTCGGCGTACAGCAGGGTGCCGGCCTCGCGGGAGTGCTCGCTGCGGATCACGGCGGTGGTGTCCGCGGGGATCCGGGCGCCGGTGGCGATCCGTACGGCCTCGCCGTCCGCGAGGGGCGCGGGGCGCTCGCTCCCGGCCAGCGCGCCTTCGCCGGGGCGGACGGTCCACGGGCCGGGCCCGGCGACGGCCCAGCCGTCCATCGCGGAGGTGTCGAAGGACGGCAGGTCGCCCAGGGCGTCGAGCGGCGCGGCCAGTACTTCGCCGAGGGCGGCCGCCAGGGCGACCCGGTGGGTGCGGCCGCGGACGGCCGCACCGGCGCGGGTCGCGGTCTCCCGGGCCCGGAGCCAGGTCGCGGCGCGGTGGGCGCCGCCGGTGCCGCCGCCGGTGCCGTTGGCGCCGTTGGCGGCGTCGGGGCGGGGGGCGCGGCTGACCAGTGCGAGGGCCTGGTCGAGGGCGCGGTCGGCGTCGGCGTCGGTGCCGGGGTCGGTGGTCATCCGGAGCCGGTCGCTTCGGGACCGGTGGCCTCGCGACCGGCGGCTTCCGCGGCTTCGCCTTCCGCGGCCCAGCGCAGGGCCAGTTCGGCGGCCTTGCGGGAGGCCTCGGCCACGGCCTGCTCGGGGTCGGCGCCGGTGGCTTCGGCGTGGGCCGCCGCGTAGCCGACGAGGAAGGTCGTCAGCGGGGCGGCGGGCCGGGCGACGCCGTGCGCGGCGTCACGGGCGAGGTCGAGCAGGGTCTTGGTGTCGACGGCGACGTCGATGCCCAGCTCGTTCTTGACGGCGGTGATCCATTGCTCCAGCACGGTTCCATGCTCTCTGATTCGGGCGCGGGCGGCGGCGAGATCGTCCCAGGTGTCGCAGTCGAAGGAGGCGAGTGGCGCAGCCGCGGTGACCGGGGCGAGGTCGAGCTCGGCGGTGAGGGCGCGCAGGGGGAGGCCGTTCACCGAGCCGTGTTCGGTGGCCAGCAGGGCGATTTCCCTGCGCAGGGGCTCGGCGCGGTACGCGGCGACCAGGGGCTGGTCGCGGCCGCCCGGGTCCCGGAGCAGGGCTCCGTCCCGGGCGTGCTGCCCGGGCGCGTCGAGGGCTCCGAGCAGGGAGTGGACCGTGTCCCGGTCCAGGAACGGCAGATCGGCGGAGAGCACGAGGACCAGCGGGGCGGTGGTGTGCCGCAGCCCGGCGTCCAGTGCGGCGAGGGGGCCGCCGCCCGGGGGGTCCTCCCGGGCCCAGTGCACGGGGCGGGGCGTCTGCCTGCGGGCGGCTACGACGACGGTGGTGCGGGCGTCCGCGCAGGCGTCCAGGACGCGGTCGAGGAGGGGGCGGCCGCCGACGAGCAGGCCGGGTTTGTCGGCTCCGCCGAGTCGGCTTGCGGCGCCGCCGGCCAGGACGATGGCGTCGTAGGTCATTCCCCGAGTATGCGGGGGGTTGGGGCCGGATGGGCTGCGGCGTTTACCGGGTCCCTACCCGGTGGCCCGGTGGGCGCGGGTGGCCCGATGGGCGGGTGGGCGTGGGGTGTGCCGCTGCGCGGGGCGAAGTCCCCTACCCGCCCTTCCACCGTTCCCAGGGCCGGCCCTGACCCGGTCCTCAAGCGCCGGACGGGCTGGGGAGGGGTGCCGGGCTGCGCCCGGACCCCTCGGGGCTGCGCCCGGACCCCTCGGGGCTGCGCCCGGACCCCTCGGGGCTGCGCCCGGACCCCTCGGGGCTGCGCCCGGACCCCTCGGGGCTCCGCCCCGGACCCCTCGGGGCTCCGCCCCGGACCCCGGTCCTCAAGCGCCGGATGGCTGTGGGTGGGGCTCCGCCCCGGACCCCGGTCCTCAAGCGCCGGATGGCTGTGGGTGGGGCTCCGCCCCGGACCCCGGTCCTCAAGCGCCGGACGGCTGTAGGTGGGGCTCCGCCCCGGGCCCCGGGGCTCAGGCGCCGGATGGCTGTACGTGGGGCTCCGCCCCCGGGCCCCGGGGCTCAGGTGCCGGGCGGGCTGGGAGTGGGGGTTCGCCCCGGGTTGCGGGGCTGAGGGGGCGGACGGCTGGAAGCGGTCGGTGGTGGGGGTGGACATGGCTCCGGGGCCGCCGTGGGGCGGCCCCGGAGGGGTGGGGCGGGGCGGGTGTTAGAGGTACGGGCCCGAGCGGATGGCGCCGTGGGGGCCGTCCTCGTCGTCCTCGTGGGAGGAGCCCGGCGGGAGGGCGCGGCGCATCTGTTCCAGCTGGGCCCGCGCCGCCATCTGCTGCGCGAACAGGGCCGTCTGGATGCCGTGGAACAGGCCTTCCAGCCAGCCCACCAACTGTGCCTGGGCGATCCGCAGTTCCGCCTCGGAGGGGATCGCCTCCTCCGTGAAGGGAAGGGAGAGCCGCTCCAGTTCCTCCACCAGCTCGGGAGCCAGGCCGTCTTCCAGCTCCTTCACCGACGCTGCGTGAATGTCCTTGAGACGGACCCGGCTGGCCTCGTCCAGAGGTGCGGCGCGTACCTCTTCCAGGAGTTGCTTGATCATGCTGCCGATCCGCATGACCTTGGCGGGCTGTTCGACCATCTCCGTCACCGGGACCTCGCGCGACTCGTCATCGGCGCCGCCGACCGGCATCCCGTCCTGCCCCACGATCAGGCCGGGCGGGGGGCTGTCCTGCGACCGTTCACTCCTCGGCATCTCCATGCCGTCATTCTCTCGCACACCTTCGTATTCACACGGTGTGCCCCCGCACGGGCGTGATCCACCCTGTGCGGGGGCACCAACCGGCACCGGAATCGTCAGACCTCGCGGCGGGCCAGCGCTCCGCTCGACCGGGTGACCAGGGCCGCCAGCAGGGCCGCGCCCACCGGGACCACGATCAGCAGCCCGCCCAGCGTGGTCCAGGGCACCGCGATCGGGATGTACGGGACGGCCTCGGTGGCCGCCTCGTAGCCGTTCTCGATGCCGTTGCGGACCAGGTCGGCCGCGGCCCGCCGCTCGGTGAGGCGGAGCCCGACCGCGGGCAGGATCCCGGCCGCCGAGCCGAGGACCACGCCCATCAGGGCGACCACCCCGCACTGGAAGCCGCTGAGCGTGCGCCGCACCCGCGGCGGTGCGCCGACCGCCGCCAGGGTCTTCAGGTCGCCTTCGGCGTCGGCCTGGGCGAGGCCGGTCGCGATGCCGGCCGCGCCGATGGTGACCAGGCCCGCGAACACGGTCAGGACGAGCATGACCAGGCTGTCGTCGCCCTCGTAGCCCTTCTCGATCCGGACGCTGGTGTCCACGCCCTGCTTGTCCAGGGCCCCCTCGAGGCGCTGACGCTGCTCGGAGCTCGCGCCCCCGTCGAGGGTGAAGTACGAGCCGAAGGGGACGGTGGCGATGCCGGCGCTCTTGGCCGCCGCGGGCGGCAGCACCAGCTCGACGCCGTAGCCCTTCGCCGATTCGGGCACCTGGTACGCGGCGAAGACCTTGTCCTTGCCGGGCGGCGGCTCATCGGGCGCGGCGCCGGGGGCGGACTCGCCCCGGCCCTTGACCAGCCGCACGGTGACCTTGCCGTCGCGCACGTGCTGCTTCTTGAAGGAGACGGCCTTGCCCGCCTTCAGCGCGGCAGCGGCGCCCGGATCCTCCACCCCGAGGACGGACATCAGCTTGTCGTCGGCGACGACCAGGGGGTACTGGACGCCGAAGCGGTCGTACTGGCACCGCCAGTCGGTGCGCAGCTTCTTCCGTTCGTCCAGGGAGAACGATTCCGGTCCGTTCACGGCCGAGTAGAGGGGGCAGCGCTGCGCCTTCGGGATGATGATCTCGGCCATCCCGCACTCCGGGTCGTCCCCGTACGGGGAGCAGCCCGGCTTGCCGACGACGAGGCGGTCCACGTCGGCCCTTACGGCCACCGGGAGTTCCCTCGACAGGGTCTCGCGCACCGCGGGCATGTCCCGGTACGCGGTGAACTCGTTGCTCTCGATCAGACCGGCGCCGTACGGGAGATGGGCGACGTACTCGTGCCGCGCCTGGATCTCCCTGCTGTGCTCGAACGTGGCCACGGCGACGGTGCCGGCGACGGCGGCCAGGACGGCGGCAACGGCCGGGGCGGTGCGCCCCCGGTTGCGGACGGCGTCGCGCAGCGCGAGGCGGGGCGACAGCGGCAGCCACCGGCCGACGCGGCCGAACAGGCCGACCAGGGTGGGGGTGAGGGCGACGACGCCCAGCTCGGCGATGGCGCTGCCGCCCGCGACGACGGTGGCGCCCATCTTGGAGACGGAGCCGAACAGGGCGATGGCGGCCCCGCCCGCGATGGCGATCAGACCGAGGACGGGCAGCACCCGGTTGGCCCGGCGCACGCCGCGGCGGCCGGTGAGGGAGGCCAGCACGGTCTGCCGGGAGGCGTTGACGGCCGGGACGATGGCGGCCAGCAGGCCGGTCAGGACCGCGAGCAGGCCGATGGCGAGGAGTTCCAGCGGGCGGACGTCGAAGCTGCCGAACCGCTTGCCGATCGTGTCCTCCAGCACCGGGCGGAGCCCGACGGTGAGGGCGATGCCGATGACGGTGCCGATGACGGCCGCCGCGGCGCCGATGACGAGGCCGCCGGAGAGCACGATGGCCCGGATGTGCCGCCGGTCACCGCCGTTGGCGCCGACCAGGCCGAGCTGGCGGCGCGAGCGCCGGGCGCCGACCGCGAAGGCGGGTCCGGCCAGCAGGCAGATCTCCAGCATGGCGAGGCCGACGACGGTGGAGGCGATGGCCAGTTCGGTGGCTCCGAGGGTCACGCCGGGCTGCCACATGTTCTTGGGCTGCTGGGTGTAGAGCGGCACTTCGGAGTCGGCCGGCGGGTCGAGCAGCACGACGCGGGATTCGACGAGGAGGTGCAGCCTGGCGTTGGTCTCCTTGACCATGTTCCACGTGAAACCTTCGCCGCCGACCTTCACCAGGTACTCGTCCTGGGGGTCCATCCCCGTGCCGCCGGCGGCCCTCCGGTCCCGGTCGAGCGGGGCCAGCAGGGTTCCCGGCAGGGCCAGGAGCTGTGAGTTGTGCAGGTCGTCGGGCATCTCGTAGACGCCGACGATCTTGTACGAGGTGGTCGACTCGCGCGGGGTCACGCTGGAGCCGAGGAAGTACCCGGACTCCTCCAGGAAGGCGCCGGTGGCGAGGACCTCGCCGGGAGCCTGCGGCAGCCGGCCGCGCTCCAGCGTCCACAGGCCCTTGATCAGCGGACTCGTCGGGTCCACCTCGCGGAGCTCGGCGTCCAGGATCCCGTACCGGCTGCGGACCTTGGCGTAGGCAGTGCTGTCCTTGACGGACTGCGCTCCGGCCGGGAGTTCGGGCGCGACGGGCTTGTCCCGGCCGTCCGTGCTCGGTTCGTACTTGTCGTAGCCGCCGACCGGGGCGTAGTTCTGCGCGTCGGGGCTCTGGTAGATCGGCGCGTCCACGCCGGAGGAGGTCAGCTTGGCGTCGGCGGCGCCGAGTACGCGGTCGATCCGCTGCTCGGTGGAGAGCTCCGAGCTGCGGATGGTGAGGTCGACGGCGCTCACGCCGACGATCGGCAGGGCGATCATGGCCAGGACGAGGGCACTGCGGCCCTTGGAGCGCCAGGCGTCACGGCGGGCTATCCGGATCGCCGCGATCCAGGAGTGGTACGAGGAGATCACTGAGCGGCCGCCTGCCCGGAGAGCAGGGAGTCGGCCTGGCTGCGCAGGGTCTCGTCGACGACGCTGCCGTCGCGCAGGAACACCACGCGGTCGGCCCACGCGGCGAAGCGCGGCTCGTGGGTGACCAGGATCCCGGCCGCACCGGCGTCGCAGCGCGAGCGCAGCAGGGCGAGTACGGATTCACCGGTCTCGGAGTCCAGGGCGCCGGTCGGCTCGTCGGCGAGGACCAGGCGGCGGTCGCCGACCAGGGCGCGGGCGATGGCCACGCGCTGCTGCTGGCCGCCGGACATCTCGTCGGGGAAGCGGTCGGCGAGCTGCCCGAGGTTCATCTCCTCGAGGGCGGCGAGCGCCGAGACGCGGGCCTTGCGGGCGGAGACCCCGTCGAGTTCGAGCGGCAGGGCGACGTTCTCGGCGGCGGTGAGGGCCGGGATCAGGTTGTAGTCCTGGAAGACGTACCCGATGCTGCGGCGGCGCAGGGCGGCCAGCTGCTTGCGGCTCGCGGTGGTGATGTCCGTGCCTTCGACGATCACCTTGCCGCTGCTCGGGGTGTCGAGTCCGCCGGCGAGGGTCAGCAGCGTGGACTTGCCGGACCCGGAGGGGCCCATGACGGCGACGAGTTCGCCGGGGTACACGGAGAGGTTGATCCCGCGCAGGGCGTGCACCTCGGTGGCGCCGCTGCCGTGGGTGCGGACGAGCTGGTCCAGCTGCAGTACGGGCTGGTCGGGCATGAAGGGTTCCCCCCTGGGGCGTGGAGCGGTGGTTTCAGACCCGCCGCGTGCGGGCGGTGCGGGAAAGAGACCGGTCGGTGTCGGTCGTGGGTGCGGTCATGGGTGTGGTCGGGGCGGTCGTGGCCCCGGGGGCCGCGCGGTGGCCCTCGGGCGGTTCGGCCTCGGCGGGCGCGCGCTCCCCGCGCGCGGACAGCCGTACGAGCCGGGACTCGCAGTGGTCGAGCCAGCGGGCCTCGGCCTCGGTCTGGAAGATCAGCTGTTCCAGGACCAGCAGCCAGGCGATGTCGTCGCGCTCGCTGCCGCGCCCGCTCTCGATGGCCGCGAGCGCCTGCGCCTTGAGCCGGGTGTAGTCCTGCATGGCTTGGACGGTGGCGTGCCGCTGGGCCTGGATGACGGCGCGGATGTCCACGCCGGGCGCGCCCACGGCCATGGCGAGCTTGATGGCGAGCTCGTCCCGGGGCGGGTTGGCCCGGTCGACGGGACGCTCGTACCACTCGCGCAGTTCGTGGCGCCCGGTCTCGGTGATGGCGTACAGAGTGTGCCCGGCGGTGTCCTCGCCGCCGGGGGCGACGAGGCCGTCGCGCTCCAGCCGGGCGAGCGTGGTGTACACCTGCCCGACGTTGAGCGGCCAGGTGGAACCGGTGCGGGACTCGAATTCGGTGCGCAGCTGGGAGCCGTACCGGGGGCCCCGTTCCAGCAGGGCGAGAAGGCCGTGGCGGATCGACATACTCAGTATGTATACCGAGTATGTATCGCTCCGCAACCATCCTGGGGCCTACGCCGCAAGGGGGACCCGGGGGCTACGTGCCCCGGCGCAGCCGCATTCCCATGAACCCGAGACCCAGCCCCATCAGGGCGAATCCCGTTCCGAGCGGCAGTATGTGCGCGGCCAGGTCGGCGGCACGCTCGTTCGGCTCGGTGCCGAGTGCGCCGATCACCCGGACCGCAGGGGGCTCGGAGGGGAGTGCGGGAACCGCCGCGAGCCGCTCGGTGCGCGGGTGCGCCGGAACGGGGCGCGCGGCGAGCACGGTCTCGGGATTGGCGGGCTCGCCCACCGGCCGCCCGGGCCGCTCCCGCCCGGCCCCGGCGGAACTCCCGGCCAGATCCTCGAAGGCGCGGTCGGCCGTGTCGGTAACGGCCGCGTCGGCCACGGCCGCGGCCACGGCCGTGGAGGCGCGGGCCGGCGCAGGGGCGAAGACGTGGGCGGAGGCGAACGGGAGGGCCGGGGTGAACGCGGGGGCGAGGGCCGGAGCGGCGGCCGGGGCGGACCCGGAGGCCGCAGCGTGCGCGGGCGCCGTGATCAGCAGCGTGGCGGTCGCCAACGCTGCCCCGGCGGTCCAGCGCAGCGCGCGGGCGTAGGTCACGGACTCAGATTTACATAACCGGACAAAACCGGCATCCCGTACGGGCCGTTCGGGATGCCGGCCCGCTCAGAAGGTCGGATTCTTCACGGATCCGGACCCGCACAGGCTCCGGTGGCCGGCGTCGTTGAACGCCGCGGCCTGTACGCCGACCCGGTCGATCCCGCGCTTGTCCTGGAGGGTGGTCTCCCAGGTCTGGCTCTTGCCGGCCCCGCGCTTGTTGAAGCGCCAGGGCCAGTCGTGCGAGCCGCCGTGGTGGTCCAGCGTGTAGAGCTGGACCCCCGCGACGCGGGCGTCGTCCGCGGTGTCCACGGACGTGAGCCTGACGTGGATGAGGGTGGAGCCGTTCAGCCACGTCCAGTCGGCGCTGCCGTAGGCGCCGGCGGTGTCGCAGCTGGACGAGGCGCCGGCCGCCGAGGCGGGCGCGACGGCGAGCGCGCCCACCGCCAGCGCGGCGGCGGTGGCGGTGAGGACGCGGACGAGGTTGCGCGCGGGGTGGTGCAACAGGACTCCCGGAGGTGCGTCGGGTGTGACCTGCGCGTATGTATCAGAGCCGCCGCCCGGCGGGCGAACTCCGTTCACTCCTCCGTGGCGCACCCCTCAGCGCCCGATCACTCCCGTATCAATCCCGGATCACTCAAGGATCGAGCCCGGATCACTCCGGGTCGCCGGTCGAGATGTACAGGGTGAAGGTGGCTTCCTTCGGGTCGATGGCTTCGCCGTCGGCGGGGTACTGCTCCACGACGGTCCCCTCGCCGTACACCGCTTCGTCCTTGGGCTTCGGGTCGTACTTCCAGCCGGCGGCCCGGATGCACGCCTTCACCGAGACCTCGTTCATGTACCGGAAGTCCGGCGCCGTGAGCTTGCCGGTCTGGGTGCGGTGCTTCGGAGCCTCCGTGCACTTGGACTCCTCGATCGTCCGCGAGAGGTCCGGCCCCTTGTGCCCGGCCTTCGCTGGGCCGGACGCCGAGGAGGACGCCGAGGTGGAGGAGCCCGGGGCCGGCGGCCCGGCCTTGTCCTTGTCGTCCCCGCCGAGGTCCAGCGCGGCGATCAGCCCGCCGATGGCCAGCAGCGCCACCACGACGGCGCCCACCAGGACCGGGGTGTTCCTCTTCCGGGTGCCCGCGGCGGGACCCTGACCGCCCTGACCGCCCTGCGGCGAGAGCGTGTACGGCGGTGGGGTCGAGGCGGAGTAAGGGGCCGGGGTCTGCGCCTGCTGCTGGAAGTGCGAGGGCTGCTGCTGGTGCTGCTGCGGGTACCCGTACGCCCCGGCCTGCGGCCCCGGCGCCGGCGTCGGCGCGTACGCGGACGGCACCGGAGTGTGCGGAGCCTGGTACGGCTGCTGCACCGAGTGCGGCGGCGCCTGCAGGGCGGAGTCCACCGGCGGGAACACGGCCGAGCCGAGCCCCGCGCCGCTGTTCGTCGGGTGCGAGCCCGGGACGATGACCGGTGCCCCGGCGTGCCCGGCGCTCGCCACCCGCGCGACCTCGTCGAGCATGGCGGCGGCGGTGGGGAAACGCTCGTTCGGGTTCTTCTTCAGGGCCCGCGCCACCAGGGCGTCCATCGCCGGGGTGACCGCGCGGTTGATGGAGGAGGGCGCGACGGGCTCCTCCTGCACGTGCGCGTACGCCATGCCCAGGGCCGAATCGGAGACGAAGGGGACCCGCCCGGTCAGCAGCTCGAAGAGCATGATGCCCACCGAGTACAGGTCGGAGCGTGCGTCCACGGCCCGTCCGAGCGCCTGCTCGGGGGAGAGGTACTGCGGGGTGCCGACGACCATGCCGGTCTGCGTCATCGAGGTGACCCCCGACTGCATGGCCCGCGCGATGCCGAAGTCCATGACCTTCACCACTCCGCGCCGCGTCATCATGACGTTGCCCGGCTTGATGTCGCGGTGGACCAGCCCCATCTCGTGGCTGCTCTCCAGGGCGGCCAGCACGTCGGCCGTCACCTTCAGCGCCTTGTCGGCCGGCATGGCCCCGTACTGCGCGATGTCGCCGTGCAGGACGGAGCCGAGCGGCTGGCCCTCGACGTACTCCATGACGATGTACGGCATGACCGCGCCGTCCGCCATCGAGGGGTTCGCGAAGGAGACGACGCCCTCACCGGTGTCGAATACCGAGACGATGTTGGTGTGCGACAGTTTCGCTACAGCCTGCGCCTCGCGGCGGAAGCGTTCGCGGAAGGACTGCTCGCGCCCGAGCTCGCTGTGCAGGGTCTTGATGGCGACCTGGCGGTCGAGTGCCGAGTCGTACGCGAGATAAACGGAGGCCATGCCTCCCTCGCCGAGCAAGTCCCTTAGCTGGTAACGGCCACCGGCCAGAGAGCCGCCTGCGTACTGGCCCTGAGTGCCGTCCTGGCTCATGACTGTTGCTTCCCCTCGGGATGTGTCCCTACGCCTCTGGCTGAGCGCATGTCGGCCTCAGTCTGCCGGAGGGCAAGCACACGTCAAGCCAGGTTCCCGTTCCGTGACCACAAGGCCACAGGGGGTCCACAGGCGGGCCGTGTCGTCGGGTGACGGGTCCTTGTCCGAACAGTGACCGGTTGCGAGGCTGTAGCGTTCGTCGGAGCACACGATGAGGACGTACCGCTGAGCGGCGGCCGAGACAGACGACGGTGAGGACTGATGGCACCCGAACCCGAGGGAAGCGGCGCCGGGATGGCAGAGGGTCCTGAGCACTGGGGCGCGGGCGGCCTGGTGGGCGACGGCCGTTACCGGCTGACCCACCGTCTGGGCCGGGGCGGCATGGCGGAGGTCTTCGCCGCGGAGGACGTCCGGCTGGGCCGGACCGTCGCCGTCAAGCTGCTGCGCCCGGACTTGGCCGAAGACCCGGTGTCCAAGGCCCGCTTCACGCGCGAGGCGCAGTCGGTCGCCGGCCTCAACCACCATGCCGTGGTCGCCGTGTACGACTCGGGCGAGGACCGGGTCGGCCCGAACGTCGTCCCCTACATCGTCATGGAGCTCGTCGAGGGCCGCACCATCCGCGACCTGCTGATCAGCGCCGAGGCCCCGGGCCCCGACCAGGCGCTGATCATCACCTCCGGTGTGCTCGAAGCGCTCGCGTACTCGCACCAGCACGGCATCGTGCACCGCGACATCAAGCCCGCCAACGTGATCATCACGGACACCGGCGCGGTCAAGGTGATGGACTTCGGCATCGCCCGCGCCCTGCACGGCGCGCAGTCGACGATGACCCAGACCGGCATGGTCATGGGCACGCCGCAGTACCTCTCGCCCGAACAGGCCCTCGGCAAGGCCGTGGACCACCGCTCCGACCTGTACGCGACGGGCTGCCTGCTCTACGAACTCCTGTCGCTGCGTCCCCCGTTCACCGGGGAGACCCCGCTGTCGGTGGTCTACCAGCACGTGCAGGACGCGCCGATCCCGCCCTCGCAGCTGCCGGAGGGCGGGCAGATCCCGCAGGAGCTCGACGGGCTCGTCATGCGCGCCCTCGCCAAGGACCCGGACGACCGGTTCCAGAGTGCCGAGGAGATGCGCGGGCTGGTCCAGTACGCCCTGCAGATGCTGCACGACCAGGGGGCCAACACCGGCACCTGGAACACCGGCCCGGTCACCATGGCGCTGCCGCACGGGCGCGGCCCGGCGCAGACCACGGCGATGGCGACGCCCGGCCAGGGCCAGCCGCCGTACGGTTCGCACTCCTCGACCTCGCAGTTCCAGCAGGCGATGGTGCCGCCGCTGAACCCGGACGACGGCTCCGCCTTCCCCGGCGGGGGCGGCAACGGCCACGGCGGGAACGGCGGCTACAACGGGCCCGGCGGCTACGACGACCGCCCCCGCGGGGGCAACTGGAAGCTGTGGCTGTTCGCGGTGCTCGCCGTCCTCGCGGTCGCGGGCGGCGTGGCGTACGCGGTCGACAACTTCGGCGGCGGCAAGAAGGACCCCGACACGAGCGTGACCCCGCCGGCGAGCTCCGCGTCCTCCTCGGACGGTGCGACGCCGGAGAGCCCGGCGCCGGAGACCTCGACGTCCAAGTCGGCGCCGGAGAACTCGTACACGCCGGGCCCGAGCCGCAGCAAGTCCTCCACGCCGAGCTACTCGTACTCGCCGTCGTACTCCCCGTCGCCGACGCCCACGCCGACCCCGACGCCGACCCCCACGCCCACGCCGACTCCGTCGCCCACGCCGAGCTCGTCGAAGTCCACTCCGGTGGAGACCCCGTCGAAGCCGCCCGTGGACGGCGGGGACGGGGACGCCGGGGAGTAGCCCTGAGTCACGAAGAACGGCCCGGCGGCCCCTCTCGATGAGTGGGCCGCCGGGCCGTTCCTCTCGGGACCAAAGTCCCGAGGGGTGCTGCTCAGAGCGCGTGCTGGTACTGCCGGTCCAGATTGCCCGCGAGGGTGTGGACGGTGACGAGGTGCGGCTCGATCCGCATGTAGACGGGGTCGAAGACCGCGCCGTCCACGAAGTGCGGACCGGGGCCGAACAGTTCCAGTTCGGCGGTGGTGGGTTCGACGAGGTTCGCGGTGCCGGTGAACTGCACCGACCACAGCTGGGACTCGCCGGAATTGAAGTTGTCGGCTCCGTACGAGACCACGCTGCCGTTGCAGGCGTGGTGGTAGCCGAAACCGGCGTGCATTCTCAGGAGGACCTTGCCGTTCACCACGATGTGGCGCGCGACGGCGAGGAAGGGCAGCGCGCGCATGCTGGTGGCGGCTCGGCCGTACGGCACGCGGCGCAGCAGTTCGATGGCGTGGAGTTCCTCTGGGGACATGTCATCCACTGTCCGGTACCGACACCGTGCCGGAAAAGAGGAGCCAGCCCCGCACATCGGGGACGTTGGTCCCGAATGAAACAGCGCGCCCCGTGGAATCGTGCGACCACGGGGCGTAACGCTCTGTAGCGAATGCGGGGGAGGGGGGCTCAGCGCCCCTTCTCGGCCTGCAGCCGGGCCACGTACGCGGCGGCCTGGGACCGGCGCTCCATGCCGAGCTTGGACAGCAGGCTGGAGACGTAGTTCTTGATCGTCTTCTCGGCCAGGTGCAGCCGCTCGCCGATGACGCGGTTCGTCAGGCCCTCGCCGATCAGGTCGAGGATCTTGCGCTCCTGCTCGGTGAGGTTCGAGAGCCGGTCGTCGCCCTTGCCGTTCTTGCCGTCGCGCAGCCGCTCCAGCACCCGCGCCGTGGCGACGGGGTCCAGCAGGGACTTGCCGGCCGCCACGTCACGCACCGCGTTGAGCAGCTCGTTCCCGCGGATGGCCTTGAGCACGTAGCCCGAGGCGCCGGCCATGATCGCGTCGAACAGCGCTTCGTCGTCGGCGAACGAGGTGAGCATCAGGCACTTGATGTCCTCGTTCTGGGAGCGCACCTCGCGGCACACCTCCACGCCGCTGCCGTCGGGCAGCCGGACGTCGAGCACGGCCACGTCGGGGCGGGTGGCGGGGATGCGGACCAGGGCGTCGGCGGCCGTACCGGCCTCACCCACGACCTCGATGTCCGATTCCATCGACAACAGCTCGTGAACTCCCCGACGTACCACTTCGTGGTCGTCCAGGAGGAATACCTTGATTTTTCCGTTTTCGCGCACGAACTCAGTTTCACACACTCACCCCTTCCCTGCCGGTGACGAGCGGGATAACGTGCCGTTGTTCCGGCCCCCTGCAAGGCTGTGACCAGTGGTTGTTCCCGGTTCCGCCGATTTACTTGGAAATCCAAGCAAAATCGCAGGTCAAACGGGGTTTCGCAGTTATGCGACGCACTGGGTAACGTGCATTGCGCAGGGCACTCGCCGGGGCACCTGTCACGCCTGAATCCCAGACCCGGAGCGCACCCACCCCGTGCGCGGGCAGAGATCCAGGTGAGCCGCACTGGTCCCCGGAGAACCCGGGTGCCGGACCGACGGAGGAGCAATCGTGACCGTGGAGAGCACTGCCGCGCGCAAGCCGCGACGCAGCAGCGGCACCAAGCGGCCGGCCGGCGCGGCCAACGCCGCCAAGCCTGCCGCTGCCACCGCGAAGACGCATGACGCCGAGCCCCAGCTCGTACAGCTGCTGACGCCCGAGGGGGTGCGCGTCGACGTCGCGGAAAATCCCGACGTCGCGGAATTCGCGCCCTTCGTCGCCGACATCACCACCGACGACCTGCGCGGTCTTTACCGCGACATGGTCATGACCCGCCGCTTCGACGGCGAGGCGACCGCGCTCCAGCGCCAGGGAGAGCTGGGCCTGTGGGCCTCGCTGCTCGGCCAGGAGGCCGCCCAGATCGGCTCCGGCCGGGCCCTGCGCGACGACGACTACGTCTTCCCGACGTACCGCGAGCACGGCGTGGCCTGGTGCCGCGGGGTCGACCCGACCAACCTGCTCGGCATGTTCCGCGGTGTGAACCACGGTGGCTGGGACCCGACCACCAACAACTTCCACCTGTACACGATCGTCATCGGCTCCCAGACGCTGCACGCGACCGGGTACGCGATGGGCGTGGCCAAGGACGGCGCCGACTCGGCCGTCATCGCCTACTTCGGCGATGGCGCGTCCAGCCAGGGCGACGTGGCGGAGGCCTTCACCTTCTCGGCGGTCTACAACTCGCCCGTGGTGTTCTTCTGCCAGAACAACCAGTGGGCCATCTCCGAGCCCACCGAGCGCCAGATGCGCGTGCCGCTCTACCAGCGTGCCCAGGGCTTCGGCTTCCCGGGCGTCCGGGTGGACGGCAACGACGTGCTGGCCTGCCTCGCGGTGACCCGCTGGGCACTGGAGCGGGCCCGCCGGGGAGAGGGGCCCACCCTGGTGGAGGCCTTCACGTACCGGATGGGTGCGCACACCACGTCCGACGACCCGACGAAGTACCGGCGCGACGAGGAGACGGCGGCCTGGGAGGCCAAGGACCCGATCCTGCGCCTGAAGGCCCACCTGCTGGCCACCGGAGGCGCCGACGAGGCGTACTTCGAGCAGCTGGAGGTGGAGAGCGAGGCACTCGGCAAGCGGGTGCGCGAGGTCGTCCGCTCGATGCCCGACCCCGACACGATGGCGATCTTCGAGAACGTCTACGCGGACGGGCACGCGCTCGTCGACGAGGAGCGCGCGCAGTTCGCCGCCTACCTCGCGTCCTTCGAAGGCGGGGAGTGACCGTCATGGCCGTACAGAAGCTCACCATTGCCAAGGCGCTCAACGACTCCCTGCGCAAGGCCCTGGAAGAGGACCCCAAGGTCCTGATCATGGGCGAGGACGTCGGCAAGCTCGGCGGCGTCTTCCGCATCACCGACGGACTGCAGAAGGACTTCGGCGAGGAGCGGGTCATCGACACCCCGCTCGCCGAGTCCGGCATTGTCGGCACCGCCATCGGCCTGGCCCTGCGCGGGTACCGGCCGGTCGTGGAGATCCAGTTCGACGGGTTCGTCTTCCCGGCGTACGACCAGATCGTCACGCAGCTCGCCAAGATGCACGCGCGTTCGCTCGGCACCATCAAGATGCCGGTCGTCATCCGCATCCCCTACGCGGGCGGCATCGGCGCGGTCGAGCACCACTCGGAGTCCCCGGAGACGCTGTTCGCGCACGTCCCGGGCCTCAAGGTGGTCTCGCCGTCCAACGCCAGCGACGCCTACTGGATGCTCCAGCAGGCCATCCTCAGCGACGACCCGGTCATCTTCTTCGAGCCGAAGCGCCGCTACTGGGACAAGGGCGAGGTCGACACCGAGGCCATCCCGGACGCGCTGCACGGCTCGCGGGTGGCCCGCACGGGCACCGACATCACCCTGGCGGCCTACGGGCCCATGGTGAAGGTCTGCCTGGAGGCCGCCGCGGCCGCCGCCGAGGAGGGCAAGTCGGTCGAGGTCGTGGACCTGCGCTCGATGTCCCCGGTGGACTTCGACGGGATCCAGGCGTCGGTGGAGAAGACCCGCCGGCTCGTGGTGGTCCACGAGGCGCCGGTGTTCCTCGGGGTGGGTTCGGAGATCGCCGCTCGCATCACGGAGCGGTGCTTCTACCACCTGGAGGCGCCCGTGCTGCGCGTGGGCGGCTACCACGCCCCGTACCCGCCGGCCCGCCTGGAGGACGAGTACCTGCCGGGCCTGGACAGGGTGCTCGACGCAGTCGACCGCTCGCTGGCGTACTGAGGAGAGCCCTGCGATGACGATCCGCGAATTCAAGATGCCCGATGTGGGCGAGGGCCTCACCGAGGCCGAGATCCTCAAGTGGTACGTCCAGCCGGGTGACACCGTCACCGACGGCCAGGTCGTCTGCGAGGTGGAGACGGCGAAGGCGGCCGTCGAGCTGCCGATCCCCTTCGACGGGGTCGTGCACGCGCTCCTCTTCGAGGAGGGCGTCACGGTCGACGTCGGCCAGGTGATCATTTCGGTGCGGACGGCCTCCGGCGGTGACGCGGGGGAGGCTGCTTCGGCTGTCGCCGGTGCTCCGGCCGCTGCTGCCGTTCCGGCGGCGACGGCGGACTCGGAGGCCGCCGGCGGCGCCGGGGACGCGGCCCCCACGGCCCGCCAGCCCGTCCTGGTCGGGTACGGAGTTTCCACCGCTTCCACGAAGCGCCGCCCGCGCAAGGCACCGCAGCCGGCGGTCGCTGCGCAGAACGGCACGGGTATCGCGCAGCCGGCTCCGGCCGCTCCCGCCGCCACGCAGTCCGTAGCGGTCCCGGCCCAGCCGGGGACGACCGGTGCGCAGCCCCCGAGCGGCACGGCCACCCCGGTCGCCGGTTCGAGCGCGGCCCGCGCACTGGCGAAGCCGCCGGTGCGCAAGCTCGCCAAGGACCTCGGCATCGACCTGGCGACGGTGATCCCGACCGGCGACGGCGGGGTCGTGACCCGCGAGGACGTGCACGCGGCGGCCGCGGCGGCGATCGCCCCGCAGGCCGTGGCTCCGGCGGTTCCGGTGGCCCCGGCTCCGGCGGCCCAGGCGGCTCCGGTACAGGCGGCTCCGGTACAGGCCACGGCCGAGGTGCCCGGATCCGCCCGCGAGACCCGTATCCCGGTCAAGGGCGTCCGCAAGGTCACCGCCCAGGCCATGGTCGGATCCGCCTTCACCGCGCCGCACGTCACCGAGTTCATCACCTTCGACGTGACCCGCACGATGAAGCTGGTCCAGGAGCTCAAGGATGACCCGGACCTCGCCGGTCTGCGGATCAACCCGCTGCTCCTGATCGCCAAGGCCGTCCTCGTGGCGATCCGCCGCAACCCGGACGTGAACGCGTCCTGGGACGAGGCGGCCCAGGAGATCGTGCTCAAGCACTACGTCAACCTGGGCATCGCGGCGGCCACCCCGCGCGGGCTGATCGTCCCGAACATCAAGGACGCCCACGCCAAGACGCTCGGCGAGCTGTCGCAGGCACTGTCCGGACTGGTCGCCACGGCCCGCGAGGGCAAGACCTCCCCGGCCGACATGCAGCAGGGCACGATCACCATCACCAACGTCGGCGTCTTCGGCGTCGACACCGGCACGCCCATCCTGAACCCCGGCGAGTCCGCGATCCTCGCGGTCGGCGCGATCAAGCTCCAGCCGTGGGTCCACAAGGGCAAGGTCAAGGCCCGCCACGTCACCACCCTGGCGCTGTCCTTCGACCACCGCCTCATCGACGGCGAACTCGGCTCCCGCTTCCTCGCGGACATCGCCGCCGTCCTGGAGCACCCCCGCCGTCTGATCACCTGGTCCTGACGGCCCGGCGTTCCGGCCTCCGGGTACCCACCCGGAGGCCGGAATTTCGCCTCGAACCGGCCCCGGAGCGCTCCCGGACGCCTCCCGGGCCGCTCCCGGACTGCCCCCAGACCGGCTCTGACGTGCAGAAATGCCTTGGGGAACACCCCCGGCCGGTGTGATGATCGGCCCATGCACTTCCGCGCTGCCACGGCAGACCCCGCCGACCTGGACCGCGCCCTCGCCTACCCGGCCGACGGCCCCGTCCCCGCCCTCACGCCCGAGAAGATCCGCGAAGAGTTCGCCGCGGGCCGGATGCGCCCCGAGTGGACCTGGTTCGCCGAGGACGAGAACGGCGAGATCCTGGCCCGCGCCCTGTGGTGGGGCCGCGCGGACAGCGAGCGCCCCGCCGTCCTGGACTGCCTGCAGGTACGCGGCTCCGTGGCCGACCCGGCCGCCGTCGCCGCCGGGCTGCTCGCCGCCGGGCACGAGGCCTTCGGCAAGCTCCCCGACTACAACATCTCGCTGCCGAGCGACTGGCGCGCCT
This sequence comes from Streptomyces sp. NPDC006487, assembly GCF_042870555.1. Classification (NCBI taxonomy): domain Bacteria; kingdom Bacillati; phylum Actinomycetota; class Actinomycetes; order Kitasatosporales; family Streptomycetaceae; genus Streptomyces; species Streptomyces sp. NPDC006487. The sequence continues at coordinate 134,303 of NZ_JBIAHN010000008.1, read as the reverse complement.
CCGCGGACGGCCTGGCCGACGCGGTCGCCTGGCGGCAGAAGGCCGCCGCCGCCACCGGCCTGGTCCGCGAGATCGAGCGGCTGCGCTTCGAGTGGACCCCGGCTGCCGGCACCACCGAGCCCACCGGCCGGCTGGTCTTCCGCGAGGGCACCGACGAGGAGTTCCTCGACGCCTTCGTCCGCCTCTCGCAGGGCAGCCTGGACCTGCACACGCAGAACGAGCTCCGCACGATCGACGCCGAGGAACTGGCGCGCGACGACATCGAGTTCTACACCGACTGCCCGGGCGAGCGCTCCTGGTGGCGCCTGGCGCACCTCCCGGACGGCACCCTCGCCGGCATGGCGATCCCCTCCGCGACCCCGTACCACCGCAACGTGGGCTACCTCGGCGTGGTCCCCGAACAGCGCGGCCGGGGCCTGATCGACGAGATCCTCGCCGAGATCACCCGCTTCCACGCCTCCGAGGGCGCCGAGCGCATCACCGCCACCACGGACACCGTGAACGCCCCGATGGCCGCCGCCTTCACCCGCGCCGGCTACGAGGTCACGGAGATCCGGCTGGTCCTGGAGGGGGCGCCCGAAGCCACCGGCTGACGGCCGGGGGCGTGCCGGCCCGGTAGCCGGGGCGGGCGCCGCGGCACGGGTCAAAGGTGGTCCGCGGACTCCGTCAGATGCCCCGGGGACCTGACGGAGTGGCCGTGCTCCACTGCCCCGCGGGGCCCGGTCCCTTGCAAGGTGGCCGCTGGCCGATGGCCGCGGCCGAGGGGTGCGTCGGCAGGGCCATCCCTACCGAGCAGAGGAGCCCCGAGCAAGTGACGAGCAGCCCAGAGCAGAAATCCCCCCGTCCCTTCGAGTGGAGCGACCTGGACCGGCGCGCCGTCGACACCGCCCGCGCGTTGGCGATCGACGCCGTGGAGGCCGCGGGCCACGGCCATCCGGGTACCGCCATGAGCCTGGCGCCGGCCGCCTACCTGCTGTTCCAGCAGCTGATGCGGCACAACCCGGCCGACCCCGACTGGGCCGGCCGCGACCGCTTCGTACTGTCCTGCGGACACTCCAGCCTGACGCTCTACACCCAGCTCTACCTCTCCGGCTACGGCCTGGAACTCGACGACCTGAAGGCGCTGCGCACGGAGGGCAGTCTGACCCCGGCGCACCCCGAGTACGGGCACACCCCGGGCGTGGAGACCACGACCGGCCCGCTCGGCCAGGGCCTGGGCAATGCCGTCGGAATGGCGATGGCGGCCCGCCGCGAGCGCGGTCTGTTCGATCCGCAGGCCGCACCGGGCGAGAGCCCCTTCGACCACACCGTCTGGGTGTTCGCCTCCGACGGCGACCTGGAGGAGGGCATCAGCCACGAGGCGGGCTCCCTCGCGGGTCACCAGCGGCTGGGCAACCTCGTCGTGCTCTGGGACGACAACCGCATCTCCATCGAGGACGACACGCGGATCGCGGTCTCCGAGGACGTGCCCGCGCGCTACCGGGCCTACGGCTGGCACGTCCAGCAGGTCGACTGGACCGTGACCGGGGAGTACGTGGAGGACATGGCGGCCCTGCACGAGGCCCTGTCGGCCGCCCGTGAGGAGACCGGCCGGCCCTCGCTCGTCGCACTGCGCACCATCATCGGCTGGCCGTCGCCGGGCAAGCAGAACAGCGGGAAGATCCACGGCTCCGCGCTCGGTGCCGCCGAGGCCGCGGCCACCAAGGAGGCCATGGGTCTGGACCCCCGGCGCACCTTCGACGTACCGGACGAGGTGCTCGCGCACGCCCGGCAGGTCGGCGAGCGGGCCCGCACCGACGTCAAGGCGTGGGCGAAGCGGTACGCGGACTGGCGCGCCGGCGCCCCCGCCCGGGCGGCCGAGTTCGACCGGATCAGCGTGCGCGAACTGCCCGCGGGGTGGACGGACGCGCTGCCCGTCTTCGAGGCGGGCGGTCAGATGGCCACCCGCAAGGCGTCGGGCGAGGTGCTGAGTGCGCTGGCCGCGACGCTGCCGGAGCTGTGGGGCGGTTCCGCGGACCTCGCGGAGTCGAACCTGACGACGATGAAGGGCGAACCGTCCTTCATTCCGGAGGAGTTGTCGACGGAGGCGTATGCCGGTCACCGGTACGGGCGGACCCTGCACTTCGGGATCCGCGAGCACGCCATGGGCGCCATCCTCAACGGCATCGCCCTGCACGGCGGGACCCGCCCCTACGGCGGCACCTTCCTGGTCTTCTCCGACTACATGCGGCCGGCCGTCCGCCTCGCGGCGATGATGAAGCTGCCCGTGACCTACGTCTGGACCCACGACTCCATCGGTCTCGGCGAGGACGGCCCCACCCACCAGCCGATCGAGCACCTCTGGTCGCTGCGCGCCATTCCCGGCCTCGACGTGGTCCGGCCCGCCGACGCCAACGAGACCGTCGTCGCCTGGCGCACCATCCTGGAGAACGACGACCGCCCGGCGGGCCTGTGCCTGTCCCGGCAGAACCTGCCCGTCCTCGACCGCTCCGGAGCCTCCGGTCTGGCACCCGCCGAGGGCGCGGCACGCGGCGGGTACGTCCTGGCCGAGGCCGAGGGCGGGGCTCCCGAGGTCGTGCTGATCGCCACCGGCAGCGAGGTGCACATCGCGCTGGACGCCCGGGCCGTCCTGCAGAGCGAGGGCATCGCGGCCCGGGTCGTGTCGATGCCCTGCCTGGAATGGTTCCGGGAGCAGAGCACCGAGTACCGCGAGCAGGTCCTGCCGAGTGCCCTGCGGGCCCGTGTCTCCGTCGAGGCCGGATCCGCGCTCGGCTGGTACCAGCTCCTCGGCGACGCCGGGATCCCGGTGGGAATCGACCGGTTCGGCGACAGCGCCCCGTACACCACGCTGTACGCGCGCCACGGCTTCACCGCCGACCACGTGGCCGCCACCGCCCGGGCCAGCCTGGCCCGCGTCGCGGCGCTGCGGGGTGAGCGCTGAGAGCGCGCCGGCGTTCAACGCCCGTACCCCGGACGCGACGAGTCCGGGGTACGGGCGTTGCGGCCGGCCATCGAGCCGGACGCCTCCACCGCTTCGTACGTCTTCGGCCGCGGCCGAAGACACAGCTCTGCCCTGCCCGGCAGGGGCGGGCAGGGCAGAGCCGGAGGGGGTGGCTCAGGAAGTGACGGCTCAGGAGGTGGTGGTGAGGGTGGCCGGGTGGCGGGGGCCCGGGGGGACGGCCTGCGGGCGGGAAGAGGCCATCTCCTTGCGGAGGACCGGGACCACCTCTTCGCCGAGGATGTCGATCTGTTCCAGGACCGTCTTCAGCGGGAGGCCCGCGTGGTCCACGACGAACAGCTGGCGCTGGTAGTCCCCGTAGGCATCGCGGAAGGTCAGGGTCTTCTCGATCGCCTCGTCGGGGCTGCCCACCGTCAGGGGGGTCCGCTCGGTGAACTGCTCCAGCGAGGGGCCGCCGCCGTAGACCGGGGCGCGGTCGAAGTACGGGCGGAACTCGCGTACCGCGTCCTGGGACTTCGGCCGCAGGAAGACCTGCCCGCCCAGGCCGACCATCGCCTGCTCGGGGGTTCCGTGCCCGTGGTGCGCCCACCGCTCGCGGTAGAGGTCCACCAGACCGGCGAAGTGCTCGATGGGTGCGAAGAGGTTGTTCGCGAAGAAGCCGTCGCCGTAGTAGGCGGCCTGTTCGGCGACCTCCGGTGAGCGGATCGAGCCGTGCCAGACGAACGGCGGCACGCCGTCCAGGGGGCGCGGGGTCGAGGTGAAGCCATCCAGAGGGGCGCGGAAACGGCCCTTCCAGTCGACGTTCTCCTCGCGCCACAGCCGGTGCAGGAGCGCGTAGTTCTCCACCGCCAGTTCCAGGCCCTTGCGGAGGTCCTGGCCGAACCAGGGGTAGACGGCGGGCGTATTGCCGCGTCCCATCATCAGGTCCACCCGGCCGTCGGCCAGGTGCTGGAGCATCGCGTAATCCTCCGCGATCTTCACCGGGTCGTTCGTGGTGATGAGCGTGGTGGAGGTGGAGAGGATCAGCCGCTCGGTGCGGGCCGCGATCCACGCCAGCATCGTGGTCGGCGAGGACGGGACGAAGGGCGGATTGTGGTGCTCGCCCGTCGCGAAGACGTCGAGGCCGGCTTCCTCCGCCTTGACGGCGATGGTCGTCATGGCCTTGATCCGCTCGTGCTCGGTCGGTGCCCGACCGGTCAGCGGATCGGGTGTCACGTCACCGATGGAGAAGATGCCGAACTGCACCGCGCTCACCTCTCGCTGTTCTTCGCTTCGTTGCCGCCCGGGACGTGCGGTGCGGCTGGGGGGTGCCTTCGTTGCACCGCACGTCCCTGGCCGGGTGCCGGATCAGACGGCGGCGGCGGCCCAGCCGGTCTTCAGGGCGGTCGCGATCTCCACGGCGCGGCGCGCCTGGAACTCGACGGCGGAGAGGTTCTCCGGGTTCACGTTCGCCGCGGCGTTCGCCGAGACGCTGCTCGCGCCGTACGGGTTGCCGTTGCCCGGGAGGAACTGGACCGGGTCCGCGAAGCCGGGCGGGACGATGATGGCGCCCCAGTGGTAGAAGGTGTTGTTCAGGGCGAGGATCGTGCTCTCCTGGCCACCGTGCGTCGAGGACGTGGAGGTGAAGGAGGAGCAGACCTTGTTGACGGTCTTGCCCTGGAACCACAGGCCACCGGTGGTGTCGATGAACTGCTTGATCTGCGAGGCGGGCAGGCCGAAGCGGGTCGGCGTGCCGATCAGGACGACGTCCGCCCACTCGATGTCCTCGAGGGCGGCGACCGGGATGTCCTTGGTCTGCTCGACGTGCTTCGCCCAGTCCGGGGTGGCCGCGATGACGGAGTCCGGGGCGATCTCGGCGACGCGGCGCAGGCGCACCTCACCGCCGGCCTTCTCGGCGGCGGTGGCCGCGGCCTCGGCCAGCTGGTGAACGTTGCCAGTGGACGAGTAGTAGATGACGGCGACATTGGTCATGGCCGTGGTACTCCCTATAAGCGATTGCGTGGTGGGGGGCCCTGGTACAGGACATTGCTCGATGCGACGGGCACGGGCCAGGGCGGGAACCACAGTCCGTCAAGTTCCGTGCGCCGCTGGTCAGCGCGGTAGCGAGGAGACGCCGATGCGGCCCACGTCGATCCGGGCGCCCTGGCCCCAGAGGCGGTTCTGCCGCAGCGAGGCGGGGTCGACGTACGTCTGCTCGTACGGGGCGCCGCGGTCCGGGTCGTAGGCGGGCTCGGAGGAGACCTTCACCAGGCCCCGGCCGTTGCCGCCTTCGGCGTCGAGCAGGTTGAACAGCCCGAGTCCGCAGGAGAGCTGACGCGGGATCACGTCCTCCTCCCGGCCGCCGTGGTCGAGGACCATGTGGGTGCGGTCGGCGAGCCGGTGGCCCGGCCGGTCCACCTTGAAGACCTGGGCGCCGTCGATCTTCCAGACGGCGGCGCCGCCGGTGCGGTCGTAGGCCACCGACAGCTTGTGCTTCTGGTCGGGGGTGCGGTCGGCGACGGGAACCGCGTACGAGAAGGACGCGTACGAGGCGCCGGGCGTGGGCAGCCGCTCGTAAAAGGCGTAGATCTTGCGGTCGGTGACGAAGAAGTCGAAGACCAGGCTCGACTCCAGGTCGTACATCGACATGGTGCCGGCGGCGAGCCGCAGGTCGGTCCGGGGATCGGAGACGTCGGCGCCGAAGGGGTGGTTCCCGGTGCCGAAGGTGCGCGCGGAGTAGTTGCCCGCCTCGCAGCTCAGGACCTGGCCGGGGGTGGTGTCGAAGCCGGTGAAACCGGCCGTGGAGGTGTGGTTGGCCATCGCGTACCACTTGAGGTGGTCGTAGGCGCCCGCGCCCGCCGGCTCCGGCTCGGTGGTGTAGGTGAACGCCGGCTGCCCGGTGGCCGGGTTGGTGCCGGAGGCGGCGACGCGCAGGCCGGCCGCCGAGGTGGTGGGGGTCCCGTCGCCGGCGGGCAGGTCGCCGGTGGGCGTCAGCTGCCACTTGGCGTCGGATCCGGTGGTGTCGAAGCCCCTGCGGAAGTCGTCCCAGGTGACCGACCAGCCCCGGGCGGAGGCGTCCTCGCCGCCGGCCGGGGCGGCCTGGGTGACGGGGGCGGTGCTCAGGGACAGGGTCAGGGCCAGGGCGGTCACGGACAGCGGAAGTAAGCCGCGTTTCACGGACTGTGCCTCTCGGGAGTAGTGGGTCAGCGCCGGTGGTTGCGCAGCATCTCCGCCACCAGGAAGGCGACGTCGAGGGACTGGCTGTGGTTGAGGCGGGGGTCGCAGGCCGTCTCGTAGCGGAGGCACAGGTCGTCGGCCTCCAGGTTGTAGCCGCCGCCCAGGCACTCGGTGACGTCGTCGCCGGTCAGCTCCATGTGCAGGCCGCCGGGGTGGGTGCCCAGGGACCGGTGGACCTCGAAGAAGCCCGCGACCTCGTTCAGCACGTCGTCGAAGTGCCGGGTCTTGTGGCCGGTGGAGGCCGTGAAGGTGTTGCCGTGCATGGGGTCGCAGACCCAGGGCACGACCAGTCCCTCGGCGGCCACCTTGCCGACCAGGTCGGGCAGCAGGTCGCGGACCTTCTCGGCGCCCATGCGCACGACGAAGGTGAGCCGGCCCGGGATCTGGTCGGGGTTGAGCCGCTCCGAGAGGGCCAGCACGGTGTCCGGGGTCGCGGTCGGGCCGAGCTTGACGGCGACGGGGTTGGAGATGCGGGAGAAGTACTCGACGTGCGCGCCGTCCAGGTCGCGGGTGCGCTCGCCGATCCACACGAGGTGGCCGCTGGTCGCGTACGCGAGGCCGGTCTCCGGCTCGACGCGGGTCAGCGCCGCCTCGTAGTCCAGCAGCAGGCCCTCGTGGCTCGCGTACATCTCGGTGGCGTGCAGGGCGCCGGGGTCGACACCGCAGGCGCGCATGAAGGCGAGCGCGCGGTCGATCTCGCCGGCGATCCGCTCGTAGCGGCCGACGGCCGGGGTGCCCTCCAGGAAGCCCTGGTTCCAGCGGTGCACCAGGGAGAGGTCGGCGCCCCCGCCCGTCATGAAGGCCCGTACGAGGTTCAGCGTCGTGGTGGACGCCTCGTACATGGTGCGCAGGCGCTGCGGGTCGGGCCGGCGGTCGGCCTCGGTGAAGGCATGGCCGTTGACGGCGTCGCCCCGGTAGGAGGGCAGGGCCACCCCTTCGCGGACCTCGGTGCCGCTGGAGCGGGGCTTGGCGTACTGACCGGCGAGCCGGCCGACCTTGACCACTGGCAGGGACGAACCGTGGGTGAGGACGACGGCCATCTGCAGCAGGGTGCGCAGCTTGCCCTCGACCGCCGGGGCCGTGTTGCCCGCGAAGGTCTCGGCGCAGTCGCCGCCCTGGAGCAGGAAGGCCTCGCCGCGGGCGACCGCACCGAGCTGGTCGCGCAGTCGGTCGCATTCCGCGGCGTACACCAGCGGCGGGGCGTTCTTCAGATGTGCGGCGACCTGGTCGAGTTCTTCGTGATCGGGCCAGTCCGGCTGCTGCGCGGCCGGACGGGAACGCCAGGAATCGATTGCCGACGTGTGAGATGAATTTGTGATCATATCCGCCTCGAATGGACTGTGTGACGTGCTCGTGCCGCTACTCAATAGGTGTTGGCTGAAACTGGTCAAGCGTTTCTCGAAGTGGTCCGCATCCCGAATCCCCGATTGGTCTGGCTACATTTACCGACCTGATGATTTGCTGCACAGGTCCCGCTACGGGTCGAGGCGAGTAAGGAAAACTGGATGCCAACAGTGAATGTAAGAATCCGGACGACGACGCTTCCGGCGTCGCACGCACCCCTGGATCTCTACACACGGCTGGGCTCCCAGCTCGGCACCGACCAGGTCTTCCTGTTCGAGCACCCGGTCGGATCCGAACCGGGGCGGATGGCCGCCCTGGTGGGCTGGGGCCGGCTGTTGCAGCTGCGCGTGTACGCCAACCGGGTCGAGATCGACGGGCTCGCGTCCCTGACCGTCCTGGCGCGGGCCGCCGCGGCGGCCGCCGGGCTCCGGGAGGACGACGGGGGCGGTGCCTGGCGCGGCCCTTCGCCGAGCGTGTGGGAGCTGCTGCGGGCCACCCAGCGGCTCTTCGAGCTGGAGGGCGAGAGCCCCTGCGAGGGCTTCTCCTTCGGCTTCGTCACCGTCATCGGCTACGGCGCGGCCGGGCACATGGAGCGCCTGCGCGCCGACACCGACCCCGCGAAGGCCGACATCACGCTGACGCTGTTCCGTACCACCGCGCACTACGCGGCCGACGGGGAACCGCCGGTCCTGGTGCACGCCGCCGCGGACGGCTGGCCCGCGGCGCCCGAGGTGGACCTGAGCCCGCTGGTCGGCGCGGACGAGCCGGTACCCGCCCCCGAGGTGTACGAGGTGCGGGACTCCATGGAGCGGGAGGACTTCCTGCACCGGGTGAGGCGGTGTCTGGCGCACATCGCCGACGGTGAGGTGAACCAGATCCAGGTCGGCCACCGCATCGACGTACGGTCCTCGCTGTCTCCCGTGGACGTCTACCGGCGGCTGCGGGCCCGCAACCCCTCGCCGCACATGTACCTGCTGCCGCATGCGACGGGCACCGTCATCGGCGCCAGCCCCGAACTGCTGTTCAGGATGTCCGGGGACACCCTGACGCTGCGGTCGATCGCCGGTACGGCGCACCGCAGCGGCGATCCGCAGACCGACGAGCGGCGCGTGGCCGAGCTGGTGAAGGACCCCAAGGAGCGGGCCGAGCACCTGATGCTGGTCGACCTGGCGCGGGAGGACCTCGCGGCGGTGACCGGGCCCGGGAACCCGCCGGTGGAGAAGCTGATGTCGGTGGAGGCCTTCTCGCACGTCTTCCACATGATCTCGACGGTCAGCGGGAAGCTGCTGCCGGACGCGGACGTGTGGTCGGCGCTGTGCTCGGCCTTCCCGGCGGGCACCGTCACCGGGGTGCCCCGGCCGCGCGCCATGGAGCTGATCGGCACGCTGGAGATCGAACCGCGCGGGCTGTACGCGGGGGCGGTGGGGCTGCTCGACGTCCGGGGATGGAACGAACTGGCCCTGTGCATCCGCACGATCGTCCACGACGGCGCGGTGTACTCGACGCAGAGCTCCGCCGGCATCGTCGAGGGCTCCGACCCCGCCGCGGAGTGGAACGAGACGATGGCGAAGATGTCGGCGGCCTACTGGGCGCTGACCGGCAAGGAACTGCTGGCCTGAGCGGGACCGGGACGCCGCCCACCCCGCCGGTGCGGGGCGTGCCGCGTCATCCCGACAGCATCAGCACCCCGCGGGGACTCCCGGTGTTCGACAACGTCCTGGCCGCCTTCGGCGCGGCCCCCGCCGGGGCCGTCTCCGCGTAGCCCGCGGCCAGTTCGGCGGCCGCGCGGCGCAGTCCGGTCCGCGAGTGCGCGCCGTAGCCCAGGACCAGTGCGGGCCGGGACCGGTGCGGTGCGGCGTGGAACTCCCGGCCGCCGCGCACCCGTACCCCGCGCCGCCGGGCGGCGGCCACCAGCGCCTCCTCGTCGGCGGCCCGGGGCAGCCCCACGTACACGTGGAGTCCGGCGGCCGCGCCCAGCAGCGAGGCCTCCGGCAGATGGCGCTGGAGCGCGTCGGTGAGCGCCTCCCGCCGGCCGCGGTAGCGGGCCCGGGTGGATCGCAGGTGCCGGTCGAAGGCGCCGCTGGCCATCAGGTCGGCGAAGGCCAGCTGGGTCAGCACGTCGTGGCCGAGGTCCCGGTGGGCGCGGACCCGCTCGAGGTCGGCGAAGAGCGCCGGCGGCGCCACCAGCCAGCCCAGCCGCAGCCCGGGCACGAGCGTCTTGCTCACCGTCCCCGCGTGCACCACCCGGTCGGGGGCCCGGCGCTGGAGGGCCAGTGGGCGGGGGGCGCGGTCGAACCACAAGTCGCCGTCGTGGTCGTCCTCGACGATCCAGCCGTCCACGTCGTGCGCCCACCGCAGCAGTGCCTCCCTGCGCTGTCCGCTGAGCACCGCGCCGGTCGGGAACTGGTGGGTGGGCGTGACGAGCACCGCCCGCGCACCGGACCGGGCGAGCGCCTCGACGTCGATGCCCTCGCGGTCGACGGGGATGGGCAGCGGCCGCATCCCGGCGTCCTTGACGAACCCGCGCAGCCGCTGGTGGCAGGGGTCCTCGAGGGCCATGTCGGGTGCGCCCCGGCGCGGCAGGACCGAGCAGAGCAGGCCCAGGCCGTGGGCGAAGCCGGAGACCACCATGACCTGTTCGGGGGCCGTGCGCACGCCCCGTACGCGGCCCATGTACCGGGCCAGTTCCTCGCGCAGCGGGGCCGTCCCGGCCGGCGGCGGGTAGTCGAGCTGTCCGGGATGTACGGCGTACAGCGCGCGCTGGTAGGAGGCGAGCCACTCACGGTGCGGGAAGTGCGGGGTGCTGTCTGCTCCGCCGGTGCGCAGGTCGATCCAGGGTGCGGGCGGGGAGACGGGGAGCGCGGGCTCGGAGCGCGGATCGAGGGGCGGCGCGGCGCCGGCCGGGGCGAGGTGGCGGGCCACGCGGGTGCCGGATCCCCGTACGGCCTCCAGGTATCCCTCCGCGACGAGCTGCCCGTAGGCCTCCACCACCACGCTGCGCGAGACCGAGAGGTCCGCGGCGAGCCGGCGGGTGGAGGGCATGGGCGTGCCCGGATGCAGCACCCCCTGCGCGATCTCGCTCCTCACGATGTTCTGCAATTGCGCGGTGAGTGATTCACCCGCATTCCTGGAAATATTTCTCGAAAAATTCCACATCCCGAGTTCCCCCCTCTGGACAACTGGACCTGGCCAAAACCGGCGACTGGTATGGGCGCCGTTCCGAAATACGCACCAGACTGGCTTCCTCATTACTAGGGAGGTTTTCCGTGGAACGAAAGTGGCCGGAACTGCTGACCGCCTTGGTCACGGGCGAGGACCTGAGTCCGGAGGAGACCGACTGGGCGATGGATCAGGTAATGCGGGGCGATGTCGCCCCCGTCCACATCGCCGGACTGCTGATCGGGCTGCGCGCCAAGGGCGAGACCGTCGGCGAGATCGAGGGCTTCACCCGGGCCATGCGGCGGCACGCGGTCCGCATCCGCATCCCCGGTCCGACGGTGGACATCGTCGGAACGGGTGGCGACGGCTCGAACAGCGTGAACGTCTCCACCATGTCGGCGGTCGTCGCGGCGGGCGCGGGTGCCAAGGTCGTCAAGCACGGCAACCGCTCCGCCTCCTCCGCCTCGGGCTCCGCCGACGTGCTGCGGGAGCTGGGCATCAGCCTGGACCTGGAGCCGGCGGACGTGGTGGCGCTGGCCGAGGAGGCCGGCATCACCTTCTGCTTCGCGCCCCGCTTCCACCCCGCGATGCGGCACACCTCCGGGCCGCGCCGCGAACTGGGGGTCCGTACGGTCTTCAACGTGCTGGGACCGCTGACCAACCCGGCCGACGTCACGGCGCACGCCATCGGGGTGGCCGACCCGCGCATGGCCCCGCTCGTGGCAGGGGTGCTCGCGCGCCGCGGGGCCTCGGCCCTGGTGTTCCGGGGCGACGACGGCCTGGACGAACTGTCGGTCTCGACCACCTCCCGGATCTGGTCGGTGGCGGGCGGCGAGGTGCGCGAGGAGCGGTTCGACCCGCGGGAGATCGGGATCGCCCTCGCCCCCGCCGACGCGCTGCGCGGCGGTGACGCCCGGCACAACGCCCAGGTCGCCCGGGACGTGTTCGCCGGGGCGCGCGGGCCCGTACAGGACGCCGTGGTGCTCTCGGCGGCGGCCGGTCTGGCCGCTCTGGAGGCCTCGTCCCGGCCGGTCGCCGAGCGGCTGGCCACCGGAGTGGAGCGGGCCCGGGCCGCCATCGACTCGGGGGCGGCGGCTTCGGTCCTCGGCCGCTGGGTGGCGCTGTCCAGCAAGCTCGCCCCCTCGGAGAGCTGAACCGGCGGGAAGGCGCCGGGACCCGGGCGGGCCGTTCGCGTGAGGTACGCGAACGGCCCGCCCTCGTGTCATCGCCGGTCCCCTCCCCGGCGGGCACCGGCGGCGAGGAAGCCGGCGACGGTCGCGCGGGGCGTGCCCCCGGTCACCAACGCCTCGCCGACCAGTACCGCGTCCGCTCCTTCGGCCGCGTACGCGGCGACGTCCTCGGCGTCGCGCACGCCCGACTCCGCGATCCGGACGATGTCGTCGGGGATGGCCGCGGCGAGCTTGCCGAAGGTCCGCCGGTCCACCTCGAGGGTGCGCAGGTCACGGGCGTTGACCCCGATGATCCGGGCGCCGGCGGCGACCGCGCGGGCCACCTCCTGCTCGGTGTGGACCTCGACGAGCGGGGTCAGACCGATGTCCTCGGCCAGCTTGATCAGCGTGACCAGGTCCTCCTGGGACAGCGCCGCCACGATCAGCAGGGCGAGGTCGGCCTGGTGGGCCCGGGCCTCCCACAGCTGGTACTGGGTGACGATGAAGTCCTTGCGCAGGACCGGGACGGAGACCCGGGCGCGGACCGCGTCCAGGTCGTCCAGCGAGCCGCGGAACCGGCGCTCCTCGGTGAGGACGCTGACCACCGCCGCCCCGCCGGCCTCGTAGGACGCGGCCAGTTCGGCCGGGTCGGGGATGACCGCGAGCGGGCCCTTGGAGGGGCTGGCCCGCTTGACCTCCGCGATGACCTGGACGCCCTCCGGGCGGCGCAGGGCCGCCACGGCGTCGACGGGCGGGCAGGCCCCGGCGGCCAGGGCCTTCAGGTCGCCGAGCGGCGTGCGGAGCCGGCGTACCGACAGGTCGGCGAGGACGCCCTCGATGATCGCGTCGAGGGCGCTGCCCGCGCTCACCGGGAGCCCTCCCCGCGCAGGACGACGACCGCGTGGTCGTCGGGCGCCATGAAGAACCCCTGCATCTGCGAGGGCGGCAGGGCCGCCAGGCCCTCCGGGCGCTCCAGGGTGTGGGCGGTCAGGACCCGGGTGAGGATCGCCTTCATCTCGCCGAGCGAGAAGCCGCGGCCGACGCACATCCGGCTGCCTCCGCCGAACGCGCCCCAGGCGTAGGCTTCGTGGGACTCGCCGAGGAACCGCTCGGGGCGGAACTCCAGCGGGTCCTTCCACACCTCCGGCGAGCGCTGGAGCAGATAGGCGCAGTGCACCAGGATGGTGCCGGCCGGGATGACGTACCCGTCGAGCTCCAGGTCCTGCTTGAGCAGCCGGACCCCGTTGAGCGGGGTGACCGGGTGCAGGCGCAGCACCTCCTTGAGCACGGCCTCCAGGTACGGGGACTCGGCGAGCGAGTCGCGGGTGATCTCGCGGCCGTCCCGGTGGATCTCACGCAGTTCGGCCGTGAGGAGCTCGCGCACCCGGTCGTCGTCCAGCAGCCGCAGGAAGGCCCAGGACAGGGTGTTCGCCGTCGTGGAGAAGCCCGTGTAGAGGAGGCTGAACACCTCGTCGCGCACGGTGTCGTGGGTGAGTTCCTCGTCCTTGTCCTGTCCCAGGCGCAGCAGGGTGGTGAGGAAGTCGTCCTTGCCGCGCCGGTCCGCCCTCTCGATGTAGCCGTCGATGCGCTTGGCGATGAAGGCGCGCAGCGAGGCGTCCGCGTCGATGATCTCGGCGCGGGTGTACTTGGCGTTCTCCGTGCGCAGCAGCATGGCCCGGAGCTCGTCCTGCTCCCCGGGGGACATGTTGCCGCAGACCACGTCGGTGATGACCTGGGAGGTCAGGTTCTGGAGCTCGTCGTAGAGGGGGAACGGGGTGTCCCGGGGCCACTCTCCGATGACGCGGTCCAGGGTGCCCAGGACCAGCGGCGAGTAGTCCTGGCTGCCGCCGAAGGCGGGGTGCAGGCGTCCGCGGCGGCACCGGTGGGACGCTCCGTCGATGTAGCCGACGGAGGACTCGTCGGTGCCGAAGAACAGCTTGTTGGCCTGGGCGCCGCTGGCGACCGCCTCGGGGGCCTCGTACATGGCCTTGACCTGGTGCGGGCGGGTGAGGAACGCCCACTGGCCGTTGGCCGGGATGTGTTCGAGCCCCTCGTTGCCGAGGTTGCCGAGCGGCAGCTGGAACAGCGTGCCGTGAGCCTGTTCCAGTTCCAGCAGATTGCCGAACGGGTCCGCGTTGAAACGGGCGACGATCTCCTCGGGGGTGCCGGGGGGCGTGGGCGGCGGGCCGCCCGTGCCCTGGTGTGCGGATGCCGGGTGGTCGGTGACCGACATGTCAGATCTCCTCGGGTGCGCGGAGCCGGCCGGCGGCCCACGCGATGTCCTTGAGCAGCTGGTCCACGACGGCCCTGCCGGTCCGGGGGTGCAGGATGCAGACCCGGACGACCATGCCGTGCCGGGGCAGTTCGGTCGTCGTCAGATAGACGTTGCCGTGGGAGCACACGAGCTCGCACAGCTTGGCGTTGAGCCGGTCCAGTTCGCCTTGGCCGAGGCCTTCGGCGGTGAACTTGAAGTTGAGCACGGGCAGGTGCAGGGGGTGGTCCGCGACCACCTCCAGCCCGTCGATGCGCGGGAGTTCGCGCGCGAGGTACTCGATCAGGTCGAGCTTTTCGTCCATGCAGGCCTCGAAGGCGTCGACGCCGTGCATCTTCAGCGGCAGCCACGCGGTGAGGCCGCGGATCTCCCGGGACAGCTCGGGGCCGTAGGTGCAGAAGTCCCCGATCTCGTCCTCTTCGACGAGGCCCGGCAGATAGGAGGCGCCGGGGATCTCGAAGGTGCGGCGCAGGCTCTCCTGGTCCTTGACGAGCAGGGCCGAGCTGCCGTGCGGGAGGAAGAGGGACTTGTGCGCGTCGACGGCGATCGAGTCGGCCTCCTCGATGCCCCGCAGCGCGGCGCGGCCGCGCTCGGTGATGCGGAAGAAGCCGCCGAAGCAGGCGTCGGCGTGGAACCAGATGCCCTCCTCGCGGCAGATCCCGGCGATCGCCGCCAGGTCGTCCACCGCACCGGAATTGGTGGTTCCGGCGGTGCCCACGACGGCGGCCGGAACCAGCCCGGCGGCCCGGTCGGCGGCGATGGCGGCCCGCAGGGCGCCGAGGTCCATCGCGCAGTCCTCGCGGGCGGCCACCGAGCGGATCCGGGAGCCCGGGATGCCGGCGATGCCGGCCGCCTTGGCGACCGAGTAGTGGCCCTCGGAGGAGACGTAGACGACCGGCTCCCCGGGGAGGTCCTCGGCGGCCCGCCGGGCGCAGAGCAGGCCCATCAGGTTGGCGATGGAGCCGCCCGTGGTGAGGTACCCGAAGGAGCCCTCCCCGTAGCCGAGCATCCGGCCGTACCAGCGGATGACGTTGCGCTCGATCTGCTGGAAGCCGGGGGCGGCGATCCACACCCCGGCGAAGCGGTTGATCGAGCGGGCGATGAAGTCGCCGACCGCGCCCTGGAAGAGGCCGCCGGAGGGGACGTGCGCCATGAACCCCGGGTGGGGGTGCATGGTGCCGTTGGCGGTGGCCGGGCCGAACAGCTCGTCGAGGAGCTCGCCGACCTCCGCGCCCTGTCGCGGGACCTCGTCCTCGCGCAGTTCGGCGCAGATCTTGCGGCCCGCCTCGTACGCCTCCGTCTGCAGGGAGTCGTTGACGTAGCTGGCGGGGTGCGCGCCGTCGGCCAGTTCCTGGTGGAAGCCGAGGACCCGCTCGGAGACGGCGTCGAGCAGTTCGCGCATGGCCTGCGGGGAGAGGTTGAGCGCCAGTTCCTCCTGCTGCCCCGCGGTCACTTCTTGCCCCCGCGGCCCGGGGCGGTGGCGGTGGTGACGCCGCCCGCGCCGGCCGTGGTGCCGGGGTCGGTGTGGCCGGCGACGGACCTCCCCTTGCCCCCGATCCGCTCGCCGAAGGCCTGGTGGATCTTCCCGGACTCGGTCTCCGGGTCGAAGCGCTCCAGCAGGTCCGTGAGGGCCTGCTGGTCGCGTTCGTACAGCTCCAGGGAGACGTCGTACGGGATGGTGGTGAAGGCCACGCGCTGGTAGAGCGGGACGAAGTGGTCCGGGTAGCGCTCGTGCAGCTCCCGTTCGATGCGCCGCTGTGTGTGGTACTGCTGCTGTCCGGCCTGCGCGCTGAGCTCGTCCAGGTGGGCCCGGGACAGCGCGATGATCGCGTCGCCCGGCGCCTTGCGGGCGGCCGTGAAGTCGGCCAGCGTCTGCTGGACGGCGGCGGCCGGGTCGTGCCGGGTGAGCGCTCGCTGGAACAGCTCGATGAAGGTCGCGACGTCCTCGAAGCTGCAGTTGATGCCCTGTCCGTAGAACGGGACCATCGTGTGCGCGGCATCGCCGAGGAGCACGGTGCGGCCGTAGTGGAACGGGTTGCACCGGACGATCTTCAGGGAAGCCGGCGGAGCGGCGAAGAAGTCGTCCGTCAGGTCGGGGAGCAGACTCACCGCGTCCGGGAAGTACTTGTAGAAGAACGCCTTCACCGCCGCGGAGGTGGTGAGCTGGCGAAGGCCCGGACGGCCGTTCTCGTCGGGATCCAGCGGCATGAACAGCGTCGTGGTGTACGAGCCGTCCTGGTTGGGCTGGGCGATGAGGACGAACTCGCCGCGCGGCCACAGGTGCAGGGCGTGCCGGTCGTCGCCGCTGGTCATCGTGCGCAGCGCGTGCTCGCCCTTGCCGCCGGGCGGCATGTGGAGCTCGATGTAGCCGTGCTTGATGAACTCCTGCTGGACCTCCAGCCGGGCGCCGGCCTTGGTCATCTCGTGGCGGACGATGCTGTTGGCACCGTCCACGCCGAGCAGCAGGTCTCCCTCGGCCTCCCGGACGCCCTTGTCCTTCGCGACGAAGACGGCGCGGGCGTTGCGGGTGTCGACCTTGATCGCCTCGTGGTCGAAGAAGACCCGGGCTCCGGCTTCCTCCGCCTCGGTGAGCAGGGTGCAGTGGAGCACGTGGCGCGGGATGGACAGGAGATGGTGTTCCTTGGTCCCGTAGGGCTGGGACGTCAGGGACCCGTCGTCGTGGTGCACGACCCGCCGCGGGCACGGGACACCGTGGCCGTAGAGGACGTCGCGCAGTTCCGGATCGAGCGTGGACAGGCCGCGCAAGGTCAGGGTGAGGTTGAAGGAATGGCCGCGCCCGGTGCGCGGCAGACGCGGATCGGGACCGCGTTCGTAGATGTCGACTTCGATGGAAAGTTTGCGCAGCTGCCGTGCCACGAGGCAGCTGACGGGGCCCCCACCGATGAGGATCGCTCTCAAGGGAAAGTCCTCCAGATTCTGTGTACAGAGCGGCAGTTGAGCCGATGTGTCACACGCGGCGATCCTCAGGCCAAAGTTTCCGGGCGGACAACGGAAAAGGGGCCGGTGTGTCACCTCCGAAGTGACCGGAACACGGCGTTCAGGAGGCCGGAACCGGCATTTTGCGGGACGGGCGGTGCACGGCCCCCTCCCACAGCGGCTTCACGCGCGGCAGGCTCGACGGCGGCTGCGGAAGCGTCGCCGGGTACACGGCGTCGATCTCGCGGGCGATCGTCACGCGGCTGATCAGCTGCGAGTGGTCCGAGCGCGGCAGCTCCACCTCGAAGAGGTCCTGCAGCAGCGCCGGGATCTCCTGCGGCTTGAACCGGCGCTCGGTGGCCGTACCGTCGGGCAGCACGGTGGTCAGGACGGTGCTGTCGAGGAAGTGGTGCTCCCGCTCGCCCATCTTCTGGGCCACCAGGCGGCACGCGAACGGCGAGCGCGGATGCGTGGACAGGAAGTGGTTTGCGACCAGCCAGTCCTGCGGGTGGCGCTGGTCCAGGGTGAAGGCGTGCAGGTCGAACCAGCCCTGCGGACCGCTGGCCTGGAGCGCGTACACGCCGTCGCCCAGCTCGGTGGTCTCCCGGTTCAGCCGGAAGCCCCAGCCGTCGGAGGTCACCTCGGCGCCGTCCGCCAGCTCGACGGGCTCCAGCGGGTTGCGGCCGAACCCGGGGTCGCACACCCACACCCGGCCGGTCTCGGCGGTCTCCGCCGTTTCCACCCGCAGCAGGGCGTGCGTGGCCGGACGGATGCCGTCGGCGCCGACCCGGACCCGCGAGGCGAGCCCCGTCACCGAGAAGCCGATGCGCTCCAGCGCGGCCGCGAGCAGCAGGTTGTGCTCGTAGCAGTAGCCGCCGCGGCGCCGGCGCACCAGCTTGTTCTGCAGATCCAGCAGGTCCAGGGAGACCGGTCGGCCGAGGACGATGTCGACGACCTCGAAGGGGATGGCGGTGATGTGCGCCCGGGTCAGGGCACGGAGCACATCGATCGTGGGGGCGAGCTCCCCGGTGTAGCCGATCCGCAGGAGGTACGCGTCCAGATCAAGTCGGCTGCCCTGCCAGGCCGTGGCGTCGTCGTTCTGCATCATGGCGCTCATCGTGCATACCGGACCCGCAGCGGTCCGGTGTCCGGTCCCGAGAACGTCAGATCGGCCCGGAATCCATCACCTTCGCCAACCGGCCGGGTACCTCCCGACCCCCCTGCATCCCTTGTGCCGCAAGGGCTGTGGGGTCCCGCCACCACCCTTTGGGCGCACCCAGGTGGCCGCCGCACCTCCCCTGCGCGCAGGTCCCGGGCGGACGGTGTGACTGCATCCGACGCAGTCAAGGGGGCATGTCATGACCACCGTCATGAACACCAACGTCCGGAAGGAAGGGTCCGTCGTGGGGGCGCAGAGGGGCCGCGCCACCGCGGTCCAGCTCCGGCGCGACCAGCTGAGCGAGGTGACCGAGGACCTGTGCGCCACGGTCTTCGCCTCGCTCCGGCGCAAGGATCAGCGGGAAAGAGGCCTGCAGTACGTACGGGGCCTGCTCACCACCCATGGGCGCAAGTCGATCCGCAGCATCGCGGCGCAGGTCGGGGGGCCCGCCGCCGAGCAGAGCCTGCACCACTTCATCTCCAGCTCCACCTGGGACTGGCAGCCCATCCGCACCGCGCTCTCGCGCTACCTGGAGGCCTCCACCCCGCTCACCGCGTGGGTCGCCCAGCCGATGGCGATACCCAAGGGCGGCGAGCACTCCGTGGGCGTGGGCCACCGATTCGACCCGCACCAGGGCCAGATGTTCCGCGGCCAGCAGGCCTTCGGCACCTGGTTCATCTCTCCCGAGATGGCCACTCCGGTGGGCTGGCGGCTCTTCCTGCCGGACGCCGAGAACAACGCCGAAGCCGTGGCCAACTCGGCCCAGCGCCAGGTCGGCGCGCCCGAGACCGCGCAGCACATGTCGTACGAGGAGTGCGCCGCGAGCGGCGTCATCGAAACGGTCAAGGCATCCGGGATGCCCGCGCGTCCCGTGGTCCTCGACATCCGGCACATCGGCACCCGCCTGACGATGAACCGCTTCGCCGAGGCCCGGGTACCCGTCATCGCGCGGATCAGCCCGAACAGCCGGCTGCTCGTCACCGACCCGGCACTGCCCGGCTACGGCTCCGGCGTCATGAACGCCGGAGACGTGCTCCAGTCCATCAAGGGGCTGCGCACGCCCGTGGAATGGCAGGATCCGGTCAACCCGTCCGTGCACCGCAGCAGTCTCGCCGCCGCGGTGCGCGTGATGATGCCCGACCCGTCGCAGTCCCGCCGTCGCCAGCTGCTGCTGATCGGCGAGTGGACCGACCCGCGCCGGCTGCCGACCCAGATGTGGATCACCGACCTGACCCGGCTGCCCGTGGGGCCGCTGCTGCGGCTCACCAAGAAGGCCCGCCGGGTCACGCTCTCCGCCCAGCACAGCGGCCAGGAACTGGGTCTGAGGGACTACGCGGGTCGCTCCCTGCACGGCTGGCACCGGCACGTCACGATGGCCTCCATCGCGCACGCCGCCCACAGCCTCGTGGGTCCGGCGCAGCACCAGGAGTCCTACGCCGTGCCCGCGACCTCCTGACCCGCCTCGGCACGCCGCTCCTGCAGCACCTCGCGGGCCTTGCGCAGGCGCAACGCCATCTGGATCTCCAGGGCCCGGTCCGGCTTCTGCCACAGCGGGCCGAGCAGTTCCGCGATGCGGTCCAGACGGCGCGAGACGGTGTTGGCGTGGACGTGCAGCGCCTCGGCCGCGTGCGTGGGGCTACCGCCCGACTCGAAGTACGCGTCCAGGGTGCGGGCCAGCTCCGTGAAGCGGGTCTCGTCGTACTCCAGTACCGGGCCGATCGTCGAGCCGATGAACGCCTCGACATCGTGGTCCGTGGACAGCAGCAGTCCCAGGAAGCCGAGTTCGCTCAGCGAAGCCGTGCCGCCGGCCCCGTCCAGCGCGGTCAGCGCGTCCAGGCAGCGCACGGCCTCGGCATACACCCGGGCCACCTCGGGGGCGCCCTGCGAGGGGCCCGCGGCGCCCGTGGACACCGGGTGGCCGAGCAGTGGTGACAGCTCGGCCGAGACCTGGCGGGCGGCGGCCGAGGCGTCGGAGCCGGGCAGTACGAGCACGATGCAGCCGCGGCGCACGCCCTTGAGGCCGTTCATCCGGTACGCGTACGACGAGGCCCAGGCCACGGCCCTGCCCAGCTCCCCGCCCTCCGGCCGGGCCACGACCACGACGTGCGGGCGGTCCAGCTCGATGCCCAGGCGCCGCACCCGCTCCAGCAGGTGCCGGTCGGAGCGGTTCGGCCGGTCCAGCAGCTCCTGGAGCAGCTCCTCGTGGACCGGTCCCTCGGCCGCGGCCATGCCGCGCTGGATCAGGATCAGCGAGGCCACCGTCTGTGAGGCCATCTGCAGCAGCCGTACGTCCTCCACGGTGAGCGGCGCCGAGGCGTGCAGCACCAGGACGCCCAGGTTCTCGGCGCCGGCCAGCACCGGTGCCAGCCACACGTCACCGGGCAGTTCCACGGGCAGCAGGTCGGCATGGACCGCCAGGGCCGCCTTCGCGACGGCCTCCTCGTCGAGGTCGGCCGGCAGCTCACCGGTGGAGACCAGCGGCCGCCCGCCGGGATCCCGGACCTGGAGGACCCCGTCCAGCGCGTCCGCGGTGGCCCGCGCCAGCGCCGACATGTTCGCCCCGTCCAGGACCAGCCCGGCCATCCGGGCGTGGCACTCCCACAGGTAGCGGACCCGGGTCAGCGTGGTGTTGGTCCGGGAGCCGAACCACTCCAGCTCGGTGACCTCCTCCCGGGTCTGCTCCAGCAGCCGCGCCTTCTCGATGGCGACGGCGGCCAGGTCGGCGAGCGAGAACAGCAGCCCGATCTCGTCCGGAGTGAAGCGGCGCACGGCGCGGTCGGCGCCGTACAGGGCGCCCAGGGTGGTCTCCCCGTGGCGCAGCGGCACCGCGATGATCGCGTGCAGGCCCTCGGCGCGGACCACGGCGTCCATGCCGGGGCCGTGCGGAACGGTGTCGTCGTTCAGGTAGTCGGCGCTCCACACGGGCGCGCGACGGGCCTGGGCCATGCTGCCCAGGCCGTGGCCGGCGCCCGGTTCGAGCCCGACGTTCAGGTCGGTGGTCTCGCCCTCGGAGGTCCGTACGTAGCCCGAGCCGTCGGGGCGGTCGAGCGAGACCCAGGCCATGTCGAAGCCGAGCAGCCGCCGGGCCCGCCGGGTGATCACCCGCAGCAGGCTGTCCAGGTCGTACGGCGAGGTCAGGTCGTGCGCGGTGTCCACCAGCGCGGTGAGCGCCGCCTCCCGTTGCTGACGCCGCCCGGCGCTCGCCTGGACGGCGCGCGCCAGTTCCAGCGCCCGCGTCAGCTCGGCGATCTCGGCCGCGCCGGCCCCCGCCCTGCGCCTGTCGGACAGCAGGCCTTCGAAGCGGCTCTGCGGTGCTTCCTCCGCGAGGAGTTCCAGCACGGCCAGCGTGCCGGAGCCCCCCGGATCGGAACCGATGTCCGGCCCCATGTGTGTCTCCCCCCATCTGACCAGTGAAATCAAGCCAGATCATCGAACCTAGGTTCCGTCCGGCGACGGGTCAAGCGGACTCCTGCCGGTGGGGCGCGGGCGCGGGTGGTGGTGGCCCGGCAACCACCGGGGCGCCGAGGAGTGTCGCGGGGTCACCTTCTCGGTGCCCCGGTCAGCCGGGATTCTGACATCCGTACCGAAAGAGGACGCCGCACATCACGGGGGCAGAGAGCGTCATGACACTGGTCTGGGACTACCGGCATGCGCCGGAACAGAGCCGGAGTGCGCAGGACGGGGCCGGACGGCCCGACGGCCTCGCGCCGTGCGGGCACGAGCGGGCTCCGCGGCCCGGCGCCATCGCGCCGCCGCGCTCGCGCGACCGCTCCACCGACGCCGCGATGAGACTGCTCGGCCTCGACGGCTCCCTGGCGGGCGATTCCCTGACGCGGCCGCGCTCAGGCTCGTTCCTGGCGGTCGGCAGCGGTACGGGCGCCGTCGCGCTCTCCGCGGCCCTCGCCGGCTCCGAGCGGGTCGTCGCCTCGGACACCGACCCGCAGGCCGTGCGCACCACCGCGCTGATCGCCGCCCGGCACGGGCTGTCGGAGCGGGTGCGGGCCGTCGAGGGGGACCTCTTCTCCGGTCTCGGCGCCCACGAGCGCTTCTCCACCGTCTACTGGCACTCCGACTTCGTGCCGGCCCTCGCGGAGCACCGCTGCGCCCACGCCCACACCCGTGCGTCCGCGCCCGCCGGCTACGCCGCCCACCTGCGCTACCTCACCGAGGCACCCGGGTGGACCGAGCCGGGCGGGTCGGCGCTGCTGCACTTCAGCGACCGCGGCGACGTGCCCGGCCTGTGGGACCTGGCCGACAGCTGCGGCCGCGAGCTGCGCGTGCTGCGCAGCCGCCGGATCAAGGAGGCCGACGGGATCGTCGAGCACCTGCTGTTCGAGATCACCGTCGCCCCGGTGGCGCCTCCCGAGCCCGCGCCCCGCGCGCTCACACCTCGGGTACGGGTACGCGGCCGGGCCTGATCCGGAGCTCCAGCAGGTCCCGGGCCCGGGACCACACGGCGACGCACGCCCGGCTGTGCCGGTCCGCCGCCCCGGCCAGGGCAGGGTCGGCGTCTGCGAGGTCCAGGTCGCGGCGGGCCCGCGGGCCGGTGCCGCTGAGCGTGTCGCCGCGCAGCAGCGCCCCGTGGGCCACCGCGTCCAGCGCGGCCCCGGACAGCGCCACACCGGTGCCCCAGCCGACGAGCCGGGGCACGGTGCCGGCCGCCGTCGCCGGGTCGAAGCCCGACCACATCAGGCGGTGCGGGCGGGCCCCCGCGGCGACGAGGGCGGGCCACCGGGGGTCGTCGTAGCGGGCGTCGGCGCGTTCGTAGAGCAGCCGGGCGACCTGCACCGCGGCCGGGCCGAGTGCGGTGACGTGCAGGCCCGAGACGAAGGCGATCCGGGTGAGGTCCAGGCCCGCGGCGTGCGCGAGGCCCAGTCCGGCGAGCCAGGCGTCGAGGACGGCCTCGTACGCCTCCACCCCGAACACCGGGCCGCAGTAGACGCTGAGGCCCTCGCCGAGACAGCGCAGGGCGGCGGTCAGCCCCTCCGGGGTGGCCTCCACCGCCACCAGGGCGTTGGGCCTGTGCACACGGTGCGCGAGACGCCGGACGGCTTCCGTCTTCGCGCTCGCGCCCGCGTCGGCGTGCCAGGGGGCGAGGGGCACCACGACCAGGCCGTCCGCACCGTCGCCGGCCGTGTACCAGGGCAGCAGGATGTCGCAGGCCCGGCGCGCGTCGCCGGCGACCAGCTCCTCCAGCAGCTCGCCCGGACCGTCGTACCGCTCGCCCCGGGCCCCGCCGTGGACGGCGGAGGCGACACCGCGCTCCAGCTCCGGGTCGTAGACGTCCGTGCGGTCCAGGTCGGCCAGGACGGAGTCCACGTCGCACAGCAGGCCGCGCACACCGGCGACCGTGGCCAGGCGGTCGAGATCGCCGGCGGCCAGGCCGGTCCGGCCCATGCCCTCGAGCCAGGGCGACACGCCCTCGGCCGCGAGCCGCCGCAGGACGCTCCCGTCCCGCGGCGGTTCAGCGCGTGCCACCGGGCCGGGGTCCGGCCGTGTCCAGCGCGGGCAGGAGCAGCGCCCGGCGGCCGTGCAGGTCGCCCTTCTCGATCCGGCGGTGGACGTCGGCGGCCTCGCTCAGCGGCAGCTTCTCCAGGGCGCGGGGGCGCAGCAGGCCGGCCGCGAGGAGCCGGTTGATGGCCCGGGCGGCCTCGGCCAGTTCGGCGGAGGTGGCGCTGGAGATGACGAAGCCGCGGACGGAGCCGTCCTTCATGTAGAGGGCGCCCGCGGGCAGCACCGGGGCGGTGCGCGCTCCGGCGAGCAGGACGATGCGGCCGCGCGCGGCGAGCGAGTCGACGGCCGCGGTCAGGTCGTTGCCGCCCGAGGTGTCCAGGTGCAGGTCGATGCCGCCGGGCGCGAACTCCCGCAGGCGCTCGGCGAGCGCGGGGTCGCGGTAGTCGAGCACCTCGGCCGCGCCCAGGGCGCGGCAGTGCCCGAAGTCCTCCGGGCGGGCGGTGGCCAGCACCCGCGCCCCCGCCTCGGCGGCCATGACCACCATCGCGCTGCCGACGTTGCCGGCGGCGCCCGCGACCAGGACGGTGTCGCCGGCGCGCAGGGCGCCGTGGGTGAACAGCCCCAGGTAGGCGGTCGCCGCCGGGTGCACCACGGCCACGGCCTCGTACGGGTCCACGCCCTCGGGCAGCCGGTAGAGCCGCTCGGCGGGGACCACGGCGAGCTCGGCCGCCGGCCCCTGACGGCCCGCGTGGCCCAGGCTGTTGCTCCACACCCGGTCGCCGGGGCGCAGGCCGGGCGCGCCCGGGCCCGCCTGGACGACCGTGCCCACGAGGTCGCGGCTGATCACGAAGGGAAAGGGGACCGGGGTCCGGTACAGGCCGGAGCGGACGAAGGTGTCCACCGGGTTGACGGTCGTGGCGGTGACCCGCACCAGGACGTCTCCGGGGCCGGGGACGGGGGCGGGCAGTTCGCCGTACCTGATGGCGTCCGGGGATCCGAGTTCTTCGATGAAGGCAGCACGCATGGTCGGATTGTGCGCGGGGCCACACGACAGGGCACACCCTGCTCGCCAAGTCCGTCAACTCCCGTGCCGGTGGCGGTGTTCGCCGTCCTAGGGTGACGTCCGTGCAGCTGGAATTCACCGAAATCGACCCCCGTGGGCCCGTGTTCGAGTCGCTGGCCCGCCCCCTCTACCGGGCGCTGCGGCCCGCCCTGTCCGACGCCGCCTTCACCGCCTTCGCCCGCGAGGGCGCGGGCCAGGGGCTGGTGTTCACGGCCGCACGGACCCCCGACGGCCACTGCGCTGCGCTGGCCGCGCACCGGGTCCTGGCCACCAGCCGGGGCCGGGTGCTGTTCGTGGACGACCTGGTCGCCGATCCCGAGCTGCGCGGGGCCGGGGCGGGCGGCGCGCTGTGGGAGGAACTCGTACGGCGCGCCCGGCTGGCCGGCTGCGCCCGCATCGAGCTGGACTCCGGCGTGACCAATCACGGGGCGCACCGCTTCTACCACCGAAAGCGCATGGCGGTGGCCGCATTTCACTTCTCCCACGACCTGGCGCGGGACCCGGAGACGACCTGACGGACCCCCCGGCGCACCTTTGACCGGCAGCCGCGCAGAAAAGCAAGCTTCCGGCCATGACACAGGTCACCAGCAACGAGAATGCACTCTTCGAACTCAGCTCCTCGCTTTATGTGGACGCCGCTCCGGCGGATGTCTACGACATCGTGAGCGATCTCGCCCGCAGTGGCGAATGGAGCCCCGAATGCGTCGGCGGTGAATGGACCGTCGGTACTCCGCGCACCGTCGGTTCCGTCTTCCGCGGTGAGAACCTGCGCAGCGAGGACGTCGTCGGCTGGGCCCCCGTGGTGCGCGGCACCTGGTTCACGGAGTCCGAGGTCGTCGCCGCCGAGCCCGGCCGGGCCTTCCAGTGGGCCATGCGCGACAGCGCCGGCCGCAAGCAGCAGAGCGTCTGGGGCTTCGCGATCGAGCCCCAGGGCGCCGGGTCGCGCCTCACCCACCACTTCCGCATGATCACCGCCACCGAGGGGATCCGCGGCATCACCTCGGAGATGTCCGACACCGAGCGGGAGGCGTTCTTCGCCGAATGGGGCGCCAAGGTCGAAGGCGACCTCGGCACGACCCTCGGCCGGATCAAGGACGTCGTCGAAGAGAACTGAAAAGTCTTCCGGCCCCGGCCGGAGGAAATGTACGCCCCGACGCAGTGGAGTTCCGGTATTCCCCTCCGGGCCGGATTCCCGTATCCAACGACGAGAGCCTGACCACATGCTTCTGCAGCGCATAGCAAATCGCGGAATCCGCCTGGGAACCCTCCTCGAACGAGCTGCGTCCCGGCACCCCTCGAACGTCCTGATCCTCGATCACGACCTCGACGCGGCCCCGCAGCTGGGCCGGCGCGCCACGATCGCCGAGGTGGCCGACGCCGTGGACGACCTCGCCTCCCGGCTGTGGGCCGCCGGGGTGCGCCCCGGCGGGCGGGTCGTCATCTACAAGTCGGACGCCTTCGACATCACCCTGCTGGCCTGCTCCGCCGCCCGCATCGGCGCGGTGCCCGTGCTGCTCTCCCCCCAGCTCGACGGTGCGACGGCCGCCGAACTGGTCCGCCGTACCGAGCGGCCGTTCCTGGTCACCGACCGGAGCAAGCTGGACGAGGAACTGCCCGAGGGCATCTTCGGGATCACCGAGCGGGTCCTGCTGACCGCCGGCGTCCACGAGCAGGCGACGGCGCTGGCCGACCTGGCCGGCGTCCGCCGGATCCCCCCGGTCACGATGCCCGTGGACCACCCCACGCTCATCACCCACACGTCCGGCACCACCGGCACCCCGAAGCTGGCCGTGCACACCGGCCGCAGCCTGCAGGCCCGTTACCGGCCGCAGGCCGCCGCGGTGCTCCCCGTACTGCCCGGCCGGGAGACGATCGCGCTGCACGTCTCCTTCGTGCACTCGCGGCTCTTCACCGCCCTCGCCATCTCGCTGCTGCGCGGCTTCCCGATCCTCGTCCTGCGCGAGTCGGACCCGAAGCACGTCGGCGACCTGTTCGCCCAGCTGCGGCCCGGTGTCCTGGAGGCCCACCCCAACTCCTTCATGGAGTGGGAGGAGCTCGCCGAGGACCCGCGCGGCCCGCTGGCCAACGTCAAGCTGTTCAGCAGCACCTTCGACGCGATCCACCCGCGTACGGTGCGCACCCTGCTGGGCGCCACCCGCCGCAGGGGCGCCCTCTTCGGCCAGCTGTACGGCCAGAGCGAGGTCGGCCCCGCCGTCGTACGGGCCTTCTCGCGCCGCCGCGGCGAGGACGACGACGGCCGCTGCGTCGGCATCCCGTTCCCCGGTATGACGGACGTCCGCGTCGTCAGCCGCGACGGCAACCCGGTGTCTCCCGACAACCCCGGCTACATCGAGGTCCGCAGCGACGGCCGGATCGTCACCTACCTCGGCGAGCAGGAGCGCTACGACAGCCAGGTCTCCGACGGCGGCTGGTGGCGGATGGGCGACGTCGGCTACCGCACCAAGTGGGGCTGCGTGCACCTGCTGGACCGCGAGGTCGACCTCATCGAGGGCTTCGGCAGCACCCTCGCCGCCGAGGACACCCTCTTCGGGAAGCTCGAGGAGCTCACCGAGGTCATCGTCATCCCCGGCCCGGACGGCCGGGCGACCCCGATCGTCTGCACCAAGGACGACAAGCCGCTGGACGCCATCCGCTGGCAGCGCGCCGCGGCGGGCCTGTCCGCGATGGCCGACCCCGTGCACATGCGGCTGGAAGAACTGCCCCAGACCGCCACGTCCAAGATCAAGCGACTGGAGCTGGTCCGGCTGATCGCCGCCCGGACCGCCCCGCTCGCCTAGCCGCTGCCGGAGAGCCACATGTCAAGAATCATCATCGTGGGCGGCGGCATCGGCGGGCTCGCCGCCGCCCTCGGCATCAGCGAACGGGGCCACGAGGTCCTCGTACTGGAACGCGCGCCGGAGTTCGCCGAGATCGGCGCCGGCATCCAGATCGCCCCCAACGGGCTGCACGCCCTGGACAGGCTCGGCGTCGGCGAAGCCGCCCGCGCCATCACCGTCCGCATGGACGAACTGCGCTTCATGGACGGTGTGTCGGGCGCGCACGTCACGAGCCTGCCGCTCACCGAGGACTACCGCGCCGAGTTCGCCAACCCGTACGCCGTCGTCCACCGCGCCGAACTGCACCGCATCCTGCTCGACCGGTGCCTGGCCGACCCGCTGATCAGTCTGCGCAGCGGAGTCACCGTCACCGGATACACCCAGGACCCGGGACGGGCCACCGTCCTGCTCGACTCCGGCGAGGCCGTCGACGGCGACGCCGTGATCGGCGCTGACGGCATCAACTCGGCCGTCCGGGCCCAGCTCGTCGGCGACGGCGCGCCGCGCGTCTCCGGGATCACCGTCTACCGGGCGATCATCCCGATGGACGAGGTCCCCGAGGACCTGCGGATGCCGCGCTCCGTCGCCTGGTGGGCCGGACCGCACTGCCACCTCGTGCACTACCCGATCGCCGGCGGCGCCTACCTCAACCTGGCGGCCAGCAAGGACGACGGCCGTACGGAGCCCTTCGCCGGCGTGGCCGTCGACGAGGCCACCGTACTGCGGGAGTTCGCCGGCCTCGGCGAGACGGCCCGGCGCCTGATGGCCGCGGGCCACGACTGGAAGTCGTGGATGCTCGTCGACCGCGACCCGGTCTCCGAGTGGACCGACGGCCGCGTCGTCCTGCTGGGCGACGCCGCCCATCCCATGCTGCACTACGCCGCCCAGGGCGCCTGCCAGGCCCTGGAGGACGCCGTCGTGCTCGGCGCCCTCATGGACTGCCCTTCCGGCGAACTCGCCGTCCGCTTCGAGAAGTACAACGCGCTCCGCCGCGAGCGCACCGCCCGGATCCAGCTCGCCGCCCGATGGAGCACGGCGCTGTGGCATCCCGCGGGCCCGGCGGCCGACGAGCGCAACGCGCTCCTGTCCGGCCTGTCGGAGACCGAGATGCGCGGCCACGTCGGCTGGATGCACGGCCTGCGCGACCCCCTGAACGACACCCTGACCGTCCCTCTCCCCAACGGAGCCCCCGCGTGACGACCTCCAACTCCCACACTGAACTGTGCGTGATCGGGGCCGGCCCCCGCGGTCTGTCGGTCCTGGAACGGCTGCTCTCCCGCGAGCGCCACACCCCGCACCACGCCTCCGTGGTCATCCACGTGATCGACCCCGCCGCCCCGGGCGCCGGAGCCGTCTGGCGCACCGAGCAGTCCCGCCACCTGCTGATGAACACCGTGGCCTCGCAGATCACCGTCTACACCGACGAGACGTCGAAGATCGACGGCCCGATCGAGAACGGTCCGAGCCTGTACGAGTGGGCCCAGTCCCTGGCCCTGCTGGCCGACGAGGCCGCGTACACCGCGCAGACCCTCGCCGAGGCCCGTGCGCTCGGCCCCAACACCTACCCCTCGCGCGCCTTCTACGGCGAGTACCTGCGCGACTCCTTCGAGCGCCTGGTGGAGAACGCCCCCGCGCACGTCACCGTCGAGGTGCACCGCGCCAAGGCCGTGGCCATCGCCGACACCCACGGCGTCCCCGGCGGCCCCCAGGGCGTCCGTCTCGACGACGGCACCCGCCTCAACGACCTCGACGGCATCGTCCTGGCCCTCGGCCACGTCCCCTCGCGCCTGACGGTCCGCGAGGAGCGCACCGCGAGCCTGTCGCGGATCCACCACCTCACCTACGTCACCCCCGGGAACCCGGCCGACGTCGACCTGAGCACGGTGGAAGCCGGCCAGAACGTGCTGCTGCGCGGTCTCGGCCTCAACTTCTTCGATCACATGGCCCTCTTCACGGCCGGCCGCGGCGGCGTCTTCGAGCGCGAGGACGGCAAGGTCGTCTACCGGCCCTCCGGCCGGGAGCCCAAGCTGCACGCCTTCTCCCGGCGCGGTGTCCCGTACCACGCCCGCGGCGAGAACGAGAAGGGCAGCGACGGCCGTTACTTCCCGAGGCTTCTCACCCCCCAGCTCATCGAGAAGCTGCGCGAGCGCTCCGACGACGGCACCCCGGTCAGCTTCTCCGCCGACCTGTGGCCCGTCATCTCCCGCGAGGTCGAGTCGGTCTACTACGCCACCCTGCTCTCCACCCGCGGCCAGGACGACACCGTCCGCGAGGAGTTCACCCGCCGCTACCTGGCCGTCCCCATCGGTGAGGACACCGGCGACGTGCTCGCCGAGTACAGCATCGGGGACGACGCCCGGTGGGACTGGGACCGCCTGTCCCGCCCGTACGGCGACCGGAAGTTCACCAGCCGCGACGAGTTCCACGTCTGGCTCACCGAGTACCTGGCCGCCGATGTCGTCGCCGCCCGCGCCGGCAACGTCAGCGGACCGCTCAAGGCCGCCCTCGACGTCATGCGCGACCTGCGCAACGAGATCCGCCTCGCCGTCGACCACGGCGGTCTGGAGGGCAACTCGCACCGCGACGACCTCGAGGGCTGGTACACCCCGCTCAACGCGTTCCTCTCGATCGGCCCGCCGGCCTCCCGCATCGAGGAGATGATCGCGCTGATCGAGGCCGGGGTGCTCACCATCATGGGCCCCGGCACGCGGGTCCGCATCGACCCGACGACCCAGCAGTACGTCGCCGAGTCCCTCGAGGTGCCGGGCGAGCCCATCCGCTCCCGCGCCCTCATCGAGGCCCGGCTGCCCGAGCCCGACATCCGGCGCACCGCCGACCCGCTGCTCCAGCACCTGCTCAACACCGACCAGGCCGCGCCCTACACGATCGCCGGCAGCCACGGGTCGAACTACGAGACCGGCGGCCTCGCGGTCACCGAGCGCCCCTACCGGCTCATCGACGGCCGCGGCCGGGCCCACCCGCGCCGCTTCGCCTACGGGGTGCCCACCGAGTCCGTGCACTGGGTCACCGCGGCCGGCATCCGCCCGGGCGTCGACTCCGTCACCCTCGGCGACTCCGACGCCATCGCCGGCGCCGCGCTGTCCCTGCCCCCGGTCTCCCAGGTGCCCGCGGGCATCCGCCCGGTGGTGTCGCACGCCGACTTCGCCGGGGTGATCGTGTGATCCGGACGGCCGACTGCCCGGCGGACGCGGGGCTGTTGTCCCCCGTTCGCGCGGGCACGCCCGTCGAATCCGCCGTGGACGACCGGGCCTGGCTGCGCGCCATGCTCGACGCCGAAGCGGCCCTGGCCCGGGCACAGGCCCGGCTGGGCACCCTGCCCGAGCAGGCCGCCGAGGTCATCTCGGACACCGCCCTGACCGCGGAGTTCGATCTGCGGGAGCTGGCCCTGGCCGCGCGGGAGACCGCCAACCCGGTGGTCGGCCTGGTCGCGGCGCTCACCCGTGAGGTCGCCTCCCGCGACCCGAAGGCCGCCGACTACGTCCACCGCGGCTCCACCAGCCAGGACATCTTCGACACCGGCGCCATGCTCGTCGCGGACCGTGCGCTGCGGCTGATCCGCGCCGACCTGGCCCGCACCGCGCGGGCCCTCGGCGCCCTGGCCCTGCGCCACCGCGACACCCCGATGGCCGGCCGGACCCTGGCCCTCCAGGCCGTGCCCACCACCTTCGGGCTCAAGGCGGCCGGCTGGCGCCAGCTCGTGCTCGACGCCGAGGCCCGGATCTCCACCGTTCTCGCCGAGGGACTGCCCGTCTCCCTCGGCGGGGCGGCGGGCACCCTCGCCGGGTACCTGGAGTACGCCGAGATCGACGACGCGGGACGTCACGACGGGGCGGGTGCCCCCCGCACCTTCGACCGGGCCCGGTACCTCGACGAACTCGTCGACGTCTTCGCCGCGGAGACGGGCCTGGCCCGGCCCGTCCTGCCCTGGCACAGCCTGCGCACCCCGCTCGCCGACCTCGCCGCCGTGCTCGGCTTCACCGCAGCCGCGCTCGGCAAGATCGCCCTCGACGTGCAGAACCTGGCCCGTACCGAGACCGGCGAGGTCGCCGAGCCCGGCCCGGCGGGCCGCGGCGGCTCCTCCGCGATGCCCCACAAGCGCAACCCGGTGCTCGCCACCCTGCTGCGCAGCGCCGCCCTCCAGGTGCCCGTCATCGCCGCGGGCCTCACCCAGTGCCTGCTGAGCGAGGACGAGCGCTCCGCCGGAGCCTGGCACGCCGAGTGGCTGCTGCTCCGCGAATGCCTGCGGCTCGCGGGCGGCGCCGCGCACACGGCCGTCGAGCTCGCCGAGGGCCTGACCGCCGACCCCGGCCGGATGGCCGCCAACCTGGCCCTGACCGACAGCCGGATCGTCTCCGAGCGGATCGCCGCCCGGCTCACCCCGGCGCTCGGCAGGCCGGCCGCCAGGGAACTGCTGACCCGGGCCTCCCGGTCCGCGGCGGCCAACGGCCTTCCGCTGGCCGCCGTCCTCGCCGAGGCCCCCGAGCTCGCGGGCCGGATCGGACGCGAGCGCCTCGCCGAGCTGTGTGACCCCGCGGGCTACACCGGCGCCGCCGGCGACCTCGTCGACCGCGCCCTGGCCACCGGACAAGGAGCGGACGCCCGATGAGAGGCAAGGCCTGGATCACCGAATGGGATCCGGAGGACGAGGTCTTCTGGGAGCGCACCGGCCGCCGGGTCGCGCGCCGCAACCTGTGGCTCTCCGTGCTGTCCGAGCACATCGGCTTCTCCGTGTGGAGCATGTGGTCGGTGCTCGTGCTGTTCATGTCCCCGGACATCGGCTTCGACTTCACCAAGGCGGAGAAGTTCCTCCTGGTGGTCACGCCCACCCTGGTCGGCGCCGTCCTGCGGCTCCCGTACAGCAGCGCCGTGGCCCGCTTCGGGGGCCGCAACTGGACGGTCTTCGCGTCCGGCGTGCTGCTCGTCCCCTGCGCCCTGGCCGCGTACTTCGTGCAGCGGCCCGGCACCCCGCTGTGGGTGTTCCTGCTGATCGGCGGGCTCGCCGGGGTCGGCGGCGGCAACTTCGCCTCCTCGATGACCAACATCACCGGCTTCTACCCGCTGCGGCACCAGGGCTGGGCGCTGGGACTCAACGCGGGCGGCGGCAACCTGGGCGTGGCTTTCGTCCAGCTGCTGGGGCTCCTCGTCATCGCCACCGCGGGCAGCACCCACCCCTCGTACGTCGCCGCCGTCTACCTCCCGCTGATCGGCTGCGTCGCGCTGCTGGCCGCCGTGAAGATGGACAACCTGGCCACCCTGCGCACCGCACCCGGCGCCCTGCGCGAGGCGGCCGCCCACCCGCACACCTGGTGGATCTCCCTCCTGTACATCGGCACCTTCGGCTCCTTCATCGGCTACGGCTTCGCCTTCGGGCTGGTCCTCCAGAGCCAGTTCGACTCCACTGCCCTGGAGGCCGCCTCCGCGACCTTCCTGGGCCCCCTGCTCGGCTCGCTGTCGCGGCCCCTGGGCGGCCGGCTCGCCGACCGCTACGGCGGCGCCCGCGTCACCCTGTGGAACTTCCTCGGCATGACCATCGGCACCGCCGTCCTGCTCGTGGCCTCGCTCCAGGGCTCGTTCGCACTGTTCATCGCCGCCTTCACGGTGCTGTTCGTGCTCACCGGACTCGGCAACGGCTCCACGTACAAGATGATCCCGGCCGTGCACGCCGCCGAGGCCGAGCGGGCCGTCGCGGCCGGCCACGACGCCGAGGCCGCCTTCACCCGGTCCCGGCGGCGCTCCGGCGCGGTCATCGGCATCGCCGGCGCCGTCGGAGCCCTCGGCGGGGTCGCCATCAACCTGGCCTTCCGTACCGCGTACGGCAGTTGGGGCACCGGAACCGCGGCCTTCGCGGTGTTCCTCGGCTACTACGGGTTGTGCATGCTGCTCGTGTGGGCCGTCTACCTGCGGCCGCGTCCCGAGCCCGGCCCCGCCGAAGTGAACCGTCCGGCCCGGCAGCGGAGCACCACCCGTGTCTGAGACGGAACCGGGGGAGACCGCCACGCACTGTCCGTACTGCGCCCTGCAGTGCGGGACATTGCTGACCGGGACCGGCACCGGCACCGGGACAGGGCGGGAAGGGGCAGCCGCCACGGCCGCAGCCGGCATCCCGGCCGTGGCCGTCCGCCCCGACCCCGACTTCCCCGTCAACCGGGGCGGCCTGTGCCAGAAGGGCTGGACCGCACCCGAGCTGCTCGGCGTGCCGGACCGGCTCCGCACCCCCCTCGTGCACGGCCGCCCGGCGAGCTGGGACGAGGCGCTGGACGTGGTGGCCGCCGGGCTGCGCCGGGTACAGGAGCGGCACGGCAAGGACGCCGCCGCCGTCTTCGGCAGCGGCTCGCTGACCAACGAGAAGGCGTACATCCTGGGCAAGTTCGCCCGGGTCGCCCTCGGCACCAGCCAGATCGACTACAACGGCCGCTTCTGCATGTCCTCGGCCGCCGCCGCCGGCAACGCCGCCTTCGGGATCGACCGGGGGCTGCCCTTCCCCGTCACCGACCTCGGCTCCGCCGACGTCGTGCTCATCGCGGGCGGCAACCCGGCCGAGACCATGCCCCCGCTCATGCGGCACCTGGAACACCCCCGGCTGATCGTCATCGACCCGCGCCGCACCCGGACCGCCGCGCGGGCCGCCCTGCACCTCCAGCCCGCCCCCGGCACCGACCTCGCGCTCGCCCTGGGCCTGCTGCACGTCGTCGTCGCGGAGGGCCTCACCGACACCGCGTACGTCGGGCAGCGCACCCGCGGCTTCGAAGCCGCGTGGAGCCGGGCCCTGTCCTGGTGGCCCGAGCGCACCGAACGGGTCACCGGTGTGCCCGCCGCCCTGCTGCGCGAGGCCGCACGGATGCTCGCCGGCGCGGACCGTGCCTACGTGCTGACCGGCCGCGGCGCCGAGCAGCACAGCAAGGGCACGGACACCGTGGCCGCCTTCGTCAACCTCGCCCTCGCCCTGGGCCTGCCCGGCCGCGAGGGAAGCGGCTACGGCTGCCTCACCGGGCAGGGCAACGGCCAGGGCGGCCGCGAACTCGGCCAGAAGGCCGACCAGCTGCCCGGCTACCGCAGCATCGCGGACCCCGCCGACCGGGCCCACGTCGCGGCGGTCTGGGGCGTCGACCCGGCCTCGCTGCCCGGCCCGGGCCGCAGCGCCGTGGAACTGTTCGGCGCGCTCGGCCGGGACGTCCACGCCCTGCTCGTCTTCGGGTCGAACCCGGTCGTCTCGGCCCCCGACGCGGCCCGGGTGCGGCGACAGCTCTCCGCCCTGGACCTGCTGGTCGTCTCGGACTTCGTGCCCTCGGAGACGGCGGCGCTGGCGGACGTGGTGCTCCCGGTGGCCCAGTGGGCCGAGGAGGAGGGCACCATGACCAGCCTGGAGGGCAGGGTGCTGCGCCGGCGCCGCGCGCTGACCCCGCCGCCGGGCGTCCGCACCGACCTGGAGGTGCTGTCCGCGCTGGCCGGCCGGCTCGGCTTCGACGAGAGCGCCTTCCCCGCCTCCCCGCCGGCCGTCTTCGAGGAACTGCGCGCAGCCACCCGCGGCGGCCGCGCCGACTACTCCGGGATCAGCTACGCGCGCCTGGACTCGGGTGAGGCCCTGTACTGGCCCTGCCCCGAAGGCTCGACGGGCACTCCGAGGCTCTTCCTCGACCGCTTCGCCCATCCGGACGGCCGGGCCGTCTTCGCGCCGGTGGACCACCGGGACGCCGCCGAACTCCGCAGCGACCTCTACCCGTTGCTCGCCACCACCGGCCGGGTGCTGGCCCAGTACCAGTCCGGCGCGCAGACCCGCCGGATACCGGCCCTGGTCGAGGCCTCCGGCGCCGAGTGCTTCGTCGAGGTCCACCCCGACACGGCGGAGCGCGCCGGGCTCGCCGACGGCGACCGCGCCCGGGTCCGCTCGGTCCGCGGCAGCACGGAGGCCGTGGTCCGCTACGAGGGCTCCCTGCGCCCGGACACGGTGTTCCTCCCCTTCCACTTCGGGGCCGGGGGCAGTGCCAACCTGCTGACCAACCCCGCCCTGGACCCCGTCTCGCGGATGCCCGAGTTCAAGGTGTGCGCGGTGCGGCTGGAGCCGGTGGCCGCCCGATGACGCGCACCGTGATCGTGGGCAACGGCCGTACGGGACGCGCGTACGCCGCCCGGCTCGCGGAGCGGGACGGCCGCGGACCGGTGGACCTGCTGGGCGCCGAACCCGGACCGGTCCTGTGCCGGTCCCTGCTGCCGTCCGTACTGTCCGGCGAACTCCCCCCGCACCTCCTGCGGCTGCCGCCGCTGCCTCCTCCCGTGACCGAGTACGCCGGGGTTCCCGTGACCGTCGTGGACCGGGTCCGGCGCGTGGTGGTCCGGGCCGACGGGCGGGAGTTCCCCTACGACCGCCTCGTGCTGGCCACCGGCTCGGCGCCGAGCCTGCCGCCGATCGCGGGCGCGGCCGGGGCGGAGCCGCCCGAGGGGGTCGCCGTCCTGCGGTCGGCGGCCGACGCGGCCCGGATACCGGCCGGCGCCGTCGTGGTGCTGGGCGGCGGCCCGCTCGCCGTGGAGGCCGCCTTCGCGCTGCGCCGCGCGGGCCGCGCCGAGGTGGCGCTCGTCCACCGCGGGCCGTGGCCCCTCGACCGGCACCTGCCCGAGCGGGCGGGGCGGGCCCTGGCGGCCCGACTGGGCGCGGCCGGGGTCGAAGTCCACCTGGAACAGCGGGCGGAGTCCTACGACCGGGCCAAACTCACCCTCGCCGACGGACGGGTGCTGGCCGCCGACGCGCTCCTGCCGTGCACCGGCACCCTCCCGGAGAGCCGGCTGGCCCGCGAGGCCGGTCTCCCCGTGCGCACCGGCGTCCTCACCGACGCCGCGGGCCGCACCACCGACCCCGCCGTCCACGCGATCGGCTCCTGCGCGGAGCCGCTGCGGCCCCGCCCCGGCGGCTCCTTGCTGCGGCTGCGGGCCGACGGTGCGGGACTGCTGGCCTTCGGCAGCCTGGCGGACGCCGAGGAGAGCGTGATCCTCGCCGATCCGGCCGGCCACCGCTACGCCGAACTCGCCCTGCGTGCGGGCCGGGTGGCCGGGGCGGCGGTCATCGGTCTCCCGCACGCGGTGGCCGCCGTCACCGGACTCCACGACAGCGGCGACCCCGCACCCCGCGACCTGCTGCCGCTGCTGCTCGGCAGCCCCGCGGTGGTTCCGGCCGCCGGGGACCCGCTGGACGACGTGCTGTGCCACTGCAACGACGTCACCGGCCACAAGCTGGCCGCCGCCTGGCGCCGGGGCGCCCGGGACCTGCCCGCACTGGCCCGGGCCACCCGCGCCACCACCGGCTGCGGCGGATGCGCGGACGAGGTGCGCGCCCTGTGCGCCGTACTCACGACCGAACGGAGCGACACATGACCCGGAACCTGGTCGTCGTGGGACACGGCATGGTCGGCCACCACCTGGTGGCCGAGGTGCGCGCCCGCGACCGGGGCGGGGCCTGGCGGATCACCGTGCACGGAGAGGAAGGGCGGCCCGCGTACGACCGGGTCGCCCTCTCTTCGTACGCGCACGGTCGCGACGCCGCCGCCCTCACCCTGCCCCCGGAACCCCTCGAGGGCGCGGACGTCCGGCTGGGCAGCACCGTCACGGCCGTCGACCCGGCCCGGCGGACGGTGCGGCGCGCCGACGGGCGGGAGGTCCCCTACGACGCCCTGGTGCTCGCCACCGGATCCCGCCCGTTCGTACCGCCCGTCCCCGGGCACGACCTGCCCGGCTGCCACGTCTACCGGACGATCGAGGACGTCGACGCCATCCGGGCCGCCGCCCGGCCCGGCCGGCCCGCCGTCGTCATCGGCGGGGGCCTGCTCGGCCTGGAGGCCGCCAGCGCCCTGCACGCGCTCGGCATGCGCACCGAGGTGGTCGAGCGGGCCCCGTGGCTGATGGCGCTGCAGGTCGACGCGGGCGGTGGGGCCGTGCTGGGCCGCCGGATCTCCGCCCTCGGCATCGGCGTGCACTGCGACGCCGCCGTGGAGTCCGTGGATCCCGGCGCCGACGGCGCGGTCGCCGCCGTCACCCTGGCGGGGGCCGGACCGCTCCCCGCCGACCTGGTGGTCTTCGCCGCCGGGGTCCGGCCCCGCGACGAACTGGCCGCCGCGGCCGGCCTGGCCCGTGCGGAGCGCGGCGGGATCCTCACCGACCGGCACTGCCGCACCTCGGACCCGGCCGTCTGGGCCGTCGGCGAGTGCGCGGCCGTGGAGGGCCGCTGCCACGGCATGGTGGCCCCGGGGCGCCGGATGGCCGAGGCGGTCGCCGCCCAGCTGACCGGCGACACCGCCGCGGCCTTCCCGGGGGCGGACCCCGCCGCCCGGCTGAAGCTGCTGGGTGTGGAAGTGGCCGGCTTCGGCGACGTGCAGGGGCGGGAGCCGGGCGCGCTGGAGTTCGTGCGC
Source organism: Streptomyces sp. NPDC006487 (assembly GCF_042870555.1). Classification (NCBI taxonomy): domain Bacteria; kingdom Bacillati; phylum Actinomycetota; class Actinomycetes; order Kitasatosporales; family Streptomycetaceae; genus Streptomyces; species Streptomyces sp. NPDC006487. The sequence continues at coordinate 96,319 of NZ_JBIAHN010000008.1, read as the reverse complement.
CACGACCACCGCAGGGACGCGTACGCCAAGCTGACCCTGGCCGCGGACGCCCGCACCGTGCTGGGCGCGGTCCTGTCCGGCGACACCCGCGCCTACCCCGCCCTGCACGCCCTGTACGGCCGCACCCTGACGGCATCGGCGGACCGGCTGCTGCACACGCCGGGCTGAACGGACGCACGAACGGCTCCGGCCCCGCCCCCCGTTTCGGGGGCGGGGCCGGAGCCGTTCGCGGCGGTGGGGCGCCGGTCAGCGGCGGGCCCGGAGGAGACCCGCGACCTGGGCGACGCGGCGCCCCAGGTGACGGACCGTCTCCAGGTCAGCCTTCGTCACGCCCTCGTCGCCCGCGTCGGTGTTCGCCTGGGCGCCGGCGCCCAGGTTGATGCCGAGCCGGTTGAGGTCGTTCTCCGAGCCGGTGGAGGAGTTCCAGCCCGGAGGGATGTCGAGGTTGACCCAGTGCATTCCGTGCTGGGCCGCCAGGATGGAGAAGTACTGGAGGGTGTGGAGCTTGTCCCCGTTCATGGAGCCGGCCACCGTGAAGCCGGAGGCGGCCTTGTTCCGCCAGGCCTGGGCGGCCCAGCGCTTGGAGCTGGCCTCCGCGAAGGCGTGGAAGGCCGAGGAAGCGCTGCCCATGTAGGTGGGGGACCCGAACATGACCCCGTCGGCCTCGTCCAGCAGGGTCCACTGGCTGTCACTGATGGACAGCACGTCGACGAGGACCGCGCGGGCCCCCGCCTCGCCGGCGCCGTCGCGGGCGGCGGCCGCCAGGGCCGCCGTGTGGCCGCGCCCCGAGTGGTACGCGACGACCACCAGCGGGGACTCGACGGCGGAGGTCCCGGTGGGGGCCTGGCCGGGTACCAGGCCGGGCACCTGGCCGGCCCCGGTGGGGATCTCGCTGGGGGGAGTCATCGTCTCCGTCATCAGTGTGCTCCGGTCGGGATGAGGGCCGCGGTGAGTTCCGCCTCGAGGCGGTTGAGGTCCCGGTCGTGGCCGTGGGCCGCGATGTGCCCGTCGGGCCGGACCAGGTAGTACCCGGGACGCCAGCAGCCGGTGGCGCGCAGCGAGTTGCGCCGACGCAGCCGCTCCACCCGGACCTGGGGCCAGCGGTCGAGGATGTGGCCGATCTCGGCGCTCCAGTCGGAACCGCCGCTGGAGGGCGGCAGCACCGCCAGGGTCCAGCCCTGCGGGTCGGCGGCGGGGCCCGAGATGCGGTGCGCGAGGGCCAGCCGGCGCGGGAAGACGGCGCCGACCTTCAGGCCGCCGGGCAGCTTCTCGTGCAGACCGCAGCCGGCCTTGCGCGAGGGCCGCTGGGTGGCGCGGACGATGTCGTAGGCGAGCCTGCGGCCCGCCATGACGGGGGCGTAGAAGTGCGAGACCAGCCCGGTGCGGTCCAGGACGCGGAAGGCGGCGTCGCGGGCCCGGACCTGGACCCGGCCGTTGAACATCCAGGCGCGCGTCTGGAAGTCGGTGTCGCGCACGATCCGCTGGGTCGCGTCCGAGCGCTCGGGTCCGTAGGTGTCGAGCAGGGAGACGGGCGAGGCGCCGTGGATGACCGCGGCCAGCTTCCAGGCCAGGTTGTGGGCGTCCTGGAGACCGCTGTTCATGCCCTGGCCGCCGGCCGGGCTGTGCACGTGCGCGGCGTCGCCCATCAGGAAGATGCGGCCGCGCTGGAAGTCGCTGGCGTGCCGGGCGTGGACGCGGAAGACCGTCTCCCACACCGGCTCGGTGATCTTGATGCCGCGGGGGCCGCGGTCGTAGATGACCTGCTGCATCATCTTGACGTTCACGCGCTCGCCGCCGGGCGGCATCACCGACAGGAAGCGGTAGACGCCGTCCGGCTGCGGGACGATCACCAGGGTGCCGTTGGGGTTCTGGAAGTACAGCACCTGGTCGGTGGGGAGGGTGCCCTCGATGCGGGCGTCGACGAGGGCGAACTCCATCTCGTACGTGCTGCCGGTGAAGGCCGAGCCCAGCTCGCCGCGGACCTTGCTGCCCGCGCCGTCGGCACCGATCAGGAAGGGCACCCGGGTGCGCTCGATGAGGCCGTCGCCGTGCTCGAGGACGGCGGTGACCCCGTCGGTGGCGTTGACGTCGCCGGAGTGGTCGACCTTCTCGATGTCGAGCAGCCGCACCCCGCGCTCGACCTTGCCGCCGAGCGCGTGCAGCCGGTCGGTGAGCACCCGCTCGGTCTCGGGCTGCGGCAGGTGCCGCGGCGCCAGGTCTTCCTGGAAGTCGAAGGTCGCCAGGTGCCGGCGCTCGGAGAAGTAGCTGAGCGCGTTGATCTGGACGGAGGCCTCCCGGATGGCGGGGCCGGCCCCCATGTCCTCCAGGATGTCCAGGGCGCGCGGCCACAGGGCCAGCGCCTTGGGCACGTCGAGCGGAACCGTCGTCAAGTCGATGATCCGGACCCCGACCCCGCGGCGCAGCAGCTCGATCGCCGCGGTCAGGCCGGTGGGGCCGGCGCCGACGATGAGGACGTCGTAGTCCGTGCCGCCGGTGTTCTGGATGTGCTCGGTCACGACGCTGCCTCCAGCTGTTCGCGCAGGATCGACGCCAGCTTGATGCGCTGGACCTTCATGGTGGCGGTGCGCGGGAGTTCGGCGAGCGGGATCTGGATGGGCTCGGCCATCTTCGGCAGGTCGGCGACGGCCCGCTTCCAGCGCGCGAGGTCCAGCGGCTCGCCCTGGCGGGTGCAGACCACCGGCAGGGCCTCCTGGTTGGGGCCGGGTACGAGCACCAGCTCGGCCAGCTCCTCCAGGCGCTGGAGCACGGCGTCCTCTACCTCCAGGGTGGAGTGGATGCCGGGGATCACGTCGACCTCGCGGTCGAGCAGGTGCAGGCAGCCCACCTTGGTGCTGAAGCCGACGTCGCCTCCGCGCCACCACTTGCCGAAGGCCTGCTTCTCGAAGCGCTCCTTCTCCCCGTAGTAGCCGACGGCCCGGCCCGGGGTGCTGACCTCGATGTATCCGGGGTTCTCGCGGGAGGGCTTGAGGCCGTTGCGGGGCACCAGGCGGTACTTGGTGATCCCGGGCATCGGGTAGCCGAGGCAGCGGCCGTCGGCCTTGTGGGCGTTCTTGCGCGTGTAGTGGCGGCCGGTGAGGGGGCCGCACTCGCTCTGCCCGTAGATCTGGAAGAAGACCGGGTTGGTGCGCTGCGAGGCCTTCAGCAGGCGGTCCATGGTGCCCGGGTGGATCGCGTCGAAGGTGCTGCTGAAGCAGGCGACGTTGGAGAAGGGGCGGCGCGGGTCGTCGACCAGTTCCTCCCACTCCATGAAGGAGTTGGGGTGGGTCTCCACGAACGCCGGGCGGATCCGGCCGAAGAGTTCGGCGATCTTCTCGTTCCCGGTGTCGTTGACCACGGCCACGTGGAGGCCGCGCTGGAGCAGTACGGCCATGCCCAGGTACATCCGGGAGTGCACGTACGAGAGGTGGATGGCGGCGGTGTCGCCCGTCTTGAGGAGCTTGCCGAGGCGGCGCTGCGGACGGTAGCGGCCGAAGAGGCTGCGGTGCGAGTGGACGACCAGCTTGGGCAGGCCGGTGGTGCCCGAGGTGTGCGTCATCAGGGCGGGCTGGTCCGGGGCGAGCAGCACGGGCTCGCGGCGCGGCGAACCGGCCAGGTCCTGGAGGGAGACGACCCCGTCGCGGGCGGCGGAGACCGACAGCACGGCGTGGGTGACGGACACCAGGTCGGCGCCGGCGAGCGCACCGTCGAGCTTGGTGTCGTCCGTCAGCAGGTACGGCCGGTCCAGGCGGGCCAGCAGGGCGGCGGCGCTCTCGCCGTCGAGGGCGGGGGAGAGCATCACCGGGACGGCGCCGATGCGGGCGCTCGCACTGGCCAGGACGTAGATGTCGAAGTTGTTGTTCTTGTAGATCGCGACCTGGTCGCTCGCGCGCACACCCGCCGCGTACAGACGGGCGGCCATGTCGTCGATGTGGTCGGCCAGTTCGCCGACCGTCAGATACCCCGAGACGTCCGGCAGTACGTCCAGGCTGTGGTCCAGCATGATCGTCGTGCTGGGGCGGGCGGCGGCGGCCTGCTCGGGAACGGTCCCTATGTAGAGCCCGCTTGTTCGGGCGGGGTTCCGCAGCATCAGGTCTCTCCTCGGCGGGATTGCGGGGAAGGCGGGGAAGGCGGGTGCACGGGCCCTCAGTGGACCAGGACGCGCTCGCGCAGGACGCGCTCGTCGTCGTGCGAGAGCGTGATGCGGAAGGTGTCGCGCAGGTGCGTGATCGCCTCGTCGGTGGTCAGCTCGCGCTGGTGCTTGAACCCGTCGGCGTAGTCGGCGAAGAGCGTGCGGTGGCGCAGGGTGTGCCGGACGGTGTCGTCACCGCGCTGGGCGACCAGCTTGCCGATGAACGGGGAGGCCGGGTTCGTGGAGGTGTAGACGTTCGACACCTCGAAGTCGATCCAGTGGTGCTGCTCCTCGCGGAGGCTGTACACGTCGAACCAGCCGTCGTGGTGCAGGCACCGCAGCACCCACTCCTCGCTCTCGCCCTCGCCCTCGCGGTCCAGCTTCCAGGTCCAGTCGCCGACCGTGACCTCGGCGCCGTCCTCGAAGGGGATGGGCTCCAGCGGGCCCTCGTCGCCGAAGCCGACGTCGGCGAGGTAGCGGCGGCCCTCGGCCTCGACGATCACGACCGCGTGCGAGCGGTAGCGGATCGCGTCGCTGCCGCGGCGGACGCGCGCCAGGTGGCGGGTGGACGTGAAACCGACCTGGTCGAGCGCGGCCGCGAAGAGCAGGTTGTTCTCCAGGCAGCAGCCACCGCGGCCGGAGTCGACGATCTTCTTCTGCAGGCTCGGGAGGTCGAGCGAGATGCGGTGTCCGACGGCCAGGTCGACGATCTCCCAGGAGACGGCGTCGACGTGGGCGCGGTGCAGCCGGCGCAGGGTCTCGAAGTCGGCGGTGGCCCGACCCTCGAAGCCGATGCGCGCCAGGTACGCGTCGAGCACCAGGGCGTCGGAGTTCCAGTCGGCGGCGGGCGGTGGCGGCAGGGCGTTCATCAGAGTGACCTTTCGTCTCGGGATGTCTCGGGATGTCTCGGGGCGTGCGGATCGTGCTGTGGTGCTGTGGTGCTGTGGTTCAGCGGGCCTCGGCGGGGACGGACGCCGCCCCCGGGACCTCGGAGCGGCCCTTGTCCGCGGCGGCGGCGCGGTTCGACGCGCGTCCGGCCAGCACGACGAGGCCGATGGCGGCGGCGAAGGCCAGGCCGATCCAGAGCACCAGGTGCGTGAAGACGTCGGTGGCCTGCGGGACCTGCGCGCCGATGCCGGCGCCGAGGTTGAGCAGGAAGCTGTAGACGGCGATGGCGGTGGCGCGGTCCGCGCCGGCCGCTCCGCCGACGGCCTGGACCAGGGCGGGTCCGGCGGTCGCGACGCCCACCATGGCGGCGAACAGGGCGATGCCCAGGACCAGGGTGTTGTCCCCGGCCAGTGCGGCGGCGCCCATGCCCAGGCCCGCCAGGGCCAGCGCTCCGGCGGCCCGCCGGGTCGGCGCGATGCCGGCCAGCTTCGGCGCCGCGAGGACGGCGACCAGCAGGGACGGCAGGGCGGAGGCGCGCAGCGCGAACATGGCGTCGGGGTTGCCGAGCGACTTCGGGCCGTACAGCTGGACGCCGGTGTAGACGGCGGTGACCCCGCCGAGCACGATCAGCGCGGTGACGAACAGCGGGATCAGCCGCCCGGAGCTGAGCACGTTGCCGAAGGCGAAGCCGCCCCCGGCCCGACCGCCGTCGCGCGGCGCGTCCGGCAGCATCACCATGCGGGCGGCCACGGCGCCCGCGGCCAGCAGCGGGGCCGAGACCCAGAACACGGCGCCCCAGCCGAACAGCGACTCCAGCAGCTGGGCGCCGAGCTGGCCGGCGACCAGGGTGCCGCCGAGCGCGCAGGACACCACGGTCAGTGCGAGGGCGACCCGCTGGGCCGGCAGCCGCTCGCCGAAGTAGGCGTACACGACGGGGGCGAAGACACCGGCTGCCAGACCCTGCACGGCGCGCATCGCCAGGCCTCCGGTCTGCCCGCCGGCCAGCGGCACGGCCAGCGTGGCGAGGGACAGTGCGGCGAGGCTGGTCCAGATCGCGGTCCGGCGGCCGTAGTTCTCGGCGAGCGGGCCGCTCAGGAGCGAGCCGCAGGCATAGGCGATGGCGAAGGCCGAGGTCGCCCAGGCGGCGGCGGACTGCTCCACGCCCCATGCCGTGGCGATCTCCGGCATGAGCGGGATGGTCACGTAGGCCTGGCTGCCGAGGATGAGCCCGATGACGGCCATCACCGCGACGGTGGCACCGAAGGGAACCTGGGCCGTGGCGGCACGTCCGGGGTCTCCGGGTGATGCAGCGGGTTGCGGGATACCTGACATGGGGCGACTTCCTCCGTCGTGGGGACTGCGTAGTCGATAGGAATCCTGTGCGGGGCGGCGTGGGCCTGCCATCGGTCCCCGGGTACTCCGTCAGGTGCGCTCCGCGATCCATCAACTGCGACGGCGCCGCCGTCCGTCAGTCGCGCGCGACGGTCTTGGTGCGCATCAGGAACTCGCTCAGGAAGCCGTCGTGCGGCACTCCGGGGCGGATCCAGTACGTGGGCCGGGACCCCGTGTACACGTTGGACACGGTCGGTTCCGCCAGCAGTTCGTCCACCAGCGGCCCGGTGTCGGCGTCCGGGCCGAGTACGGAGACCACCAGGCTGCCGCGCAGCGGCGCGATGCCCTGCGCCCGGCTCCAGGGCGCGACCCAGACACAGGGGAAGGGCATCTCCAGGCCGGTGCGGGGGTCGTCGGAGCGCTCCAGCTGGTGCACCGCCGGGCGCAGCACCGCGCTTCCGTCGCCGAGTTCCGAGACGATGCCGTCCCCGCCGAGCCAGGCCCGTGCCCCGGGCTCCGCGGCGCGGGTGAGCAGGTACGCCTCCAGGGCGCGGGCGTGCCCGGCCGGCTGCACCGGGAGCACCGCCTTCGGGTCCTCGGGCGGCAGGTCCGCCGATGCCGCGAGCCGCTCGGCGAGCGCCCGCGCCAGCGGGCCGGGATCCCCCTCGACCAGCACGGTGGTGGCGTTGATGCAGGCCACCCCGCCCTGGTGGGCGACCGAGTCGACGATCACGTCCAGGTGGTCGCGCCAGTCCCGGCCCGCGGTCACCAGGATCTTCGAGCGTCCGGGGCCCTGCGGCAGCACCCGGGATCCGCCGTACTTGGCGACGACCTCGTCGCCGCCGTAGACGAGCCCGAGGTCGGCCTCGTCCAGCACCGTGTCGGCCACCTCGTGCCCGGTGGGCAGGAGGGCCACCTGATCCGGCCCGAAGCCGGCCGCGCGCAGCGCCGCGACCAGCCGGTACGGGGTGAACGGCTCGCGCCGGGAGGGCCGTACGGCGACCCGGTAGCCCAGCGCCAGCGCCTCCAGCCACAGCGAGTGCGGGCCGGGGTGGTTGCCCGCCGCGTGCACGGCGAAGACCGAGCCGCGCCGGGTCCAGACGGCGCTGCCCCGCCGGGTGCGCGGATCGCTCCGGGAGTCGGCGGCGCCGGCCGGGCGGGCCTGGTCCAGGATGTACGCCGCCTGCTCGGCGGCTTCGGTGACGGCGGCCGCGGCGGCCCGTACGACACCGAGCGGGACCCCGGAGACGCGGGCGGTGATCCGCTCGTGGGCGGCGGGGTCCAGGCCGCCGATGGTGTCCTCGGCGAAGATCCGGCCGGCCCGGGCGAGCAGCGCGAACCGCTCCGCGGCGGGCGGCGGGGAGGCGGCCCGCAGGGCCGCCATGGTGCGCCGCACGTACAGCCGGGGCACCAGGCCGAGGGTGGCGGCGGGGCGGCCGGCGACATCGGTGAGCGTGATCCGGTTGCGGGCCCGGAAGGTCCCCGAGGGCCCGAGGGCGTCCAGGGCGGGCAGCTCGTCCAGGGTGCCGGCCGCGGGCGGGGCGTCCGGTGCGTCCCGCGAGGGCGGCTCTTCGGGGGCGGCCATCAGTAGACCCCTTCGATCACGGTCTCGTTGTCGAACTCCCGGACCGGCGCGATGTCCGCGACCGAGTCCCCGGTCTGCTCCGCGCCGTGCGGCGGCCGGATCCGGGTGGCGTGGTCCCGCTCCAGGTTGTTCGGCATGAGCAGGCTCCGGCTCACGTGGTGCATGACCACCTGGCCGCGCTCCCCGTACGCGACGGGCCGCCGGGTCTCGGGGTCGACCACCGACAGCGTCATGTACGGCGAGTACGGGTCGTACACGCACGGGTCGTCGTGTCCGAGCCCCGGCCGCTCGCCGGCGTTGCCGAGGATCATCGTGCTGCCGTACCCGCTGTAGAGGACGGTGTCGGGGAAGACCTCCGTGCGGTACAGGTACCGGCTGTCGGCGTCCATCTGGGTGCCCACCCAGTTGATCGCCCGCACCTTCTCGTTGACCAGCTCCGCCAGCTCCGCGTCGGCCGCGATCCGCTCCAGGACGGGCGGGGTGCACATCAGCACCCCGATGTCCTGGCTGCGCAGCACGTACCGCACCTGGTCCAGGATGTGCTCGGCGTACGCCCCGGCCCCTGCGGTGTCGCCGCGTGCGATGAGCTTCTTCACCCAGCGCGGGTCGAGGTCCACGCCGAAGGTGAGACCGCCCCGGTGGGCGGTCTGCCGCTTGATGATGTCGCCGACCATGTGGGGGCCCGAGGGCACCACCGAGAGCCAGTTCACCCCCTGCGGGACGCCGTGCGCGTCGAGTTGGGCGCTGCTCCACTCGACGAGGCGGTCCAGCCAGTCCCGCAGCAGCACGATCCGCTTGGGGGCGCCGGTGGTGCCGCCGCTCTCGTACACGCCCACGACGTCGGGGCGTTCGCCGTAGCCGCGCGGGATCAGGTCCTCGGCGCGTACGTCGCGCAGCTCGCCGGCGTAGTTGGGGAAGCGGGTGAGGTCGGCGAAGGTGCGGATGTCGGTCAGCGGGTCGAAATCCAGGTCCCGGACCCGGTCCAGCCAGAACGGCGAGCCGGTCTCGGGGGAGAAGTGCCAGCGCATGGCGGAGCGCAGGAACTCCTCGGGGTCTTCCGTGGGGAACACGGTGCTCCTGAGGGGTGGGAGAGCGGGGAGGGGCGGGGGAGGGCGGCGGTCAGGACGCGCCCAGCCGGACCGCGCCGGCCTCGTCCACGTCGAGGTCCGGCGGGATCTCGTCGAGTTCGATCCCGAAGTGCTCGCGGTAGGTCTCGATCACCTGGGAGTCGTCGTCGAGGCGCTCGGAGAACCGGTCGGCCCCCACCTGGCGCAGCAGGGTGCGGCCGATCAGGGTGACCCGGCCGTCCTCGGTCGGCAGGGAACACAACTGGCTCTGGAGGAAAGGGGATTCCGCGCTGGTGCGGTACCACCACAGGGTGGCCCGCAGGTCCTCGACGGCGATCGGGCGGGGCTCCACGCGGTACTGCGCATGGGTGTTCATGAAGAGCTCGTGGCCGCCGTCGGGCAGCGGCGCGAGCCGGTAGACCCCGTGCGGGTCCCGCTGGTCGGCGAGGGTGTCGAGGGACAGCGGGTGGCGGCTGTTGCGGCCGAAGCCGACGTCGACGAGCCAGTCCCCTTCCGCGGTGCGCACGCGCAGCACGACGTGGCCGAGCGGGACGCCGAGCACCCCGTCGATCCAGACCCGGGCCGGCAGCAGCTCCACGTCGAACCCGAGGGCCCGCAGCAGGTGGGCGAAGGAGGGGTTGACCTCGTAGCAGCCGCCGCCGCGGCGTTCGTGGACGATCTTGTGAACGATGGTGTGGTCGAGGCGGATCGGCTTGCCCGCGTAGTAGTGCAGGTTCTCGAACGGCACGCTCAGCACGTGCCGTTCCTGGAGGTCGCGCAGGGCGGCGGCATCCGGCCGGACCGGGCGCGCTGCCCCGATGCGGGCCAGGTAGGCGTCCACCAGCTCCGGATCGAGCGTCTCGGACATACGGGGCCTTCCTCCGCCGGTCCGGTTCACCAGCGCAGCAGGGTGAGCCCCATGGTCATGCCGCCGCCGAACGCGGCGAGCAGCACGAGGTCACCGGCGGCGAGGGCACCGGACCTGGCGGTCAGATCGAGGGTGAGTGGGACGGAGGCGGCCCCGGTGTTCCCGTACGCGGCGAAGGAGCCCCGGGTACGGTCGGCGGGGATGCCGAGGCCGGCGGCGAGCTCTTCGAGCATCCGGCCGTTGCCCTGGTGGGGGACGAAGTGCGCGAGGTCGGTGGGCCGCACCCCGCAGTCGTCGAGGAACCGGGTCACGGCGGGCACCACCTCGGCCGTGACGAAGTCCCGTACGCCGCGCCCGTTCATCGTGAACCGGTGCTCGCCGCGGGCCAGGGTCTGTGCCGAGGACGGCAGCCGGCTGCCGCCCGCGGCGACCCCGACGAGTTCCCGTTCGGCGCCGAAGGAGGCCAGCCGCGAGGCGATCAGGCCCCGCCCGGATTCCGGCCGTACGGGGCCGAGCACCACCGCGCCCGCGCCGTCGCCGAAGAGCACGACGGTGCGCCGGTCGGTGGGGTCCAGGATGCGGGAGTAGACGTCGGCGCCGATGACGAGGGCGTGGCCGGCGCCGCCGGAGGTCCGCAGCAGTCCTTCGGCGGTGGTCAGGGCGAACGCGAAGCCGCTGCAGACCGCGTTGACGTCGAAGGCGGCGGTGCCGTGGCCGATGCCCAGCTCGTCGGCGACGAAGCAGGCGGTCGCGGGCTGCGGGCTGTCGGGTGTGGAGGTGCCCAGCACGATCAGCGAGAGGTCGCGGGCGCGCAGCCCGGCGTCCTGGAGCGCGGCCCGGGCGGCCTGGACGGCCAGGTCTCCGGTGGCCTCGTCGGGTTTGGCCCAACGCCGCTGCCGGATGGCCGTCTTGGCGTGGATCCAGGCGTCGTCGACACCGGCTTCCGCGCCCGCCTCGTCGTTGGTGACGACGCGGGACGGAGTGGCCGATCCGGTGCCCAGGATGCCGATCCGGCGGGCCGCCGCCCTCGTGGTCAGCACGGGCCGTGCACCTCCCGGGCCACGGCGTGCAGTGCGAGCCGGTAGGAGCCGGCACCGAGGCCGGAGATGGTCCCGCTCGCCACCGGGGAGATCACCGAGTGGTGGCGGAACTCCTCGCGGGCGTACGGGTTGGAGAGGTGGACCTCGATGAGCGGCGCGGTGCGCTGGGCGGCGGCGTCGCGCAGGGCGTACGAGTAGTGGGTGAAGGCGGCGGGGTTGAGGACGACGGGGATCTCGCCGTCGGCGGCCTCGTGCAGCCAGCGCACCAGGTCGGCCTCGGCGTCGCTCTGGCGGACCTCGACGTCCAGGCCCAGCTCCCGGCCGGTCCGGCGGCAGCTCTCGGCCAGCTCCTCGTGGCTGCCGGCGCCGTAGATCCCGGGCTCGCGGCGGCCCAGCCGGCCCAGATTGGGCCCGTTGATCACCAGGACGGGAACCGGCTCGGCGGGGACGGCCGGCTCGGCGGGGGCGGCCGGGGGACCGGCGGTCATCGGATGCGCAGGTGGTCGAGGTAGGACCGGACGTTGCGCCGGGTCTCGGGGACGGAGTCGCCGCCGAACTTCTCCAGCAGCGCGTCCGCGAGCACCAGGGCCACCATGGCCTCCGCGACGATCCCGGCGGCCGGGACGGCGCACACGTCGGAGCGCTGGTGGTGGGCGACCGTCGCCTCACCCGTCGCCACGTCGACGGTCGCCAGCGCGCGCGGCACGGTCGCGATGGGCTTCATCGCGGCCCGTACCCGCAGCAGTTCACCGGTGGTCAGCCCGCCCTCGGTGCCGCCGGAGCGGCCCGAGGTGCGCTTGAGACCGCCCTCGGTGGAGACGATCTCGTCGTGCGCCTTCGACCCGGGCACCCGGGCGAGCTCGAAGCCGTCGCCGACCTCCACGCCCTTGATGGCCTGGATGCCCATCAGCGCGGCGGCCAGACGTGCGTCCAGGCGCCGGTCCCAGTGGACGTGCGAGCCGAGCCCGACGGGCACCCCGTACGCCAGCACCTCGACGACGCCGCCCAGGGTGTCGCCGTCCTTGTGGGCCTGGTCGATCTCCGCGACCATCGCCTTGCTCGCGTCCGCGTCCAGGCAGCGCACCGGATCCTCGTCCAGCCTGTCCACGTCGGCCGGCGTCGGGTACACCCCGTACGGGGCCTTCGCGGCGTTCAGCTCCACCACGTGCGAGACGATCTCGATGCCCGCCGCCTCCTTGAGGAAGGACCGGGCGATCGCGCCGAGCGCGACCCGGGCGGCGGTCTCCCGGGCGCTGGCGCGCTCCAGGACGGGCCGGGCTTCGTCGAAGCCGTACTTCTGCATCCCGGCGAGGTCGGCGTGACCGGGCCGCGGCCGGGTCAGCGGTGCGTTGCGGCCCGTCTCCTTCAGCTCCGAGGGATCCACGGGATCGGCCGACATGACCTTCTCCCACTTGGGCCACTCGCTGTTGCCGACCATGACGGCGACCGGGGAGCCCAGCGAACTGCCGTGCCGGACGCCACCGAGGAAGGTGATCTCGTCCTGCTCGAACTTCATCCGCGCCCCGCGGCCGTAGCCGAGCCGGCGCCGCGCCAGGTGCTCCGCGACCAGGGCGGTGGTGACGGGAACGCCGGCCGGCAGCCCCTCCAGGGTGGCGACCAGCGCGGGCCCGTGGGACTCGCCGGCGGTCAGCCAGCGCAACCTGCTCAGCACGTTCTCTCACTGCTCCTTGTCAAGGCGGATCTGGTATTCGGGGAAGAGCCTGTTCAGCTCGGTGTGGAATTCGGGGAAGGTCTTGGCCACGCACGCCGGGTCGTCCAGCGTCAGCGGCACGGAACTGCCCAGGCCCAGTACGGCGAACGACATCGCGATGCGGTGGTCGCGATGGCAGTCGACGACGGCCGGGCGCGGGGTGCCGGGGTGGACGGTGATCCGGTCCGGCCCCTCCTCCACGCGGATCCCGCAGGCCCGCAGGTTCGCGGCCACGGCCGCGATCCGGTCGGACTCCTTCAGCCGGGCGTGCGCGATCCCGGTGATGGTGACCGGCCCGTCGAGGAGCGGCGCGATGGCGGCCAGGGTCATGAAGGTGTCGGAGATCTCGCCCATGTCGACGGTGAAACCACCGGTCAGCCGTCCGCCGGCCGGGCCGGTGACGGTGGTCGAGTGCAGGCCGATCTCCACCTCGGCGCCCGTCAGCTCCAGCACCCGGGCGAACCGCAGGTCCCCCTGGAGGCTGCCGCTGCCCAGACCCGGCACGGTCAGGGTGCGGCCGGTGACGGCCGCCGCCGCGAAGAAGTACGAGGCGGTCGACGCGTCCGGCTCGATCACCAGGTCCGTCGCCGTGTACCCGCCGGGCCGGACCGTGACCGTACCGGCGTCCTCGCTCACGTCCGCGCCGAAGCGCCGCATCAGTGCCAGGGTCATGTCCAGGTACGGGCGGCTCACCAGGCGCGGGACGTCCACCGTGAGCGGGCCGGTCATCAGTGGGCCGGCCATCAGCAGCCCGCTCAGGTACTGGCTGCTGAGGCCGGAGTCCAGCTCCACGACGCCGCCCGCCAGCCCCCGGGCGGCCACGGTCAGCGGCAGTCCGCCGTCCGGGCCCGCCGCGACCTCGGCGCCGAGCCGGGTCAGGGCCCGGGTGAGCGGGCCCAGCGGGCGGGCCCGCAACTGCTCGGAGCCGTCGAAGACGAAGCTGCCGCGTCCGGTGGCCGCGAAGGGCGGCAGGAAGCGGGCCGCGGTCCCGGCGTCCGCGCACCAGACCCGGCCGGGGGCGTACGGGCCGCCACCGGTGCCGGTGACCTCCCAGCACTCGTCGGAGGGGGTGGTGGAGGTGCTGATGCCGACCGCGGTCAGGGCCCGCCGGAAGGCGACGGTGTCGTCGCTGACCAGCGGTGCCCACAGGCCCGAGGTGCCGCGTGCGGCGGCCGCCAGCAGCAGGGCGCGGTTGGTGAGGCTCTTGGATCCCGGGATCCGGGCGGACAGGGCGGACGCGGCGGCTGCCGTGTTGGGCGACAAGGTGGCTCCAGGTCGGGACTGGTGGTCAGGACGCGGGGTGCCGGACACCCCTCACGACAGGCCCTGGTTGCGGGCCCTGTGGGCCCGGGCCAGGCAGGCGCGGGCTGCGGTGGCGACGCGGTGGGCGGTCAGCCCGCACTGCTGGTACAGGCTCCGGTAGCTGCCGGAGCGGCCGAACCGGTCCAGGCTCGCGGTCGGGCCCGCACCGCCGGCCATGGCGTACCAGCCGAGGGCCGAGCCGGCCTCGACCGACACCCTGACCGCCGTGTGCGGGGCGAGGACCGCATCGCGGTAGGCCTGGTCCTGGGCGAGGAACCGGTCGGGGCGGGGCACCGACACCACGCGGGTGCCGATGCCGTCGCGCTCCAGGATCGCCCGGGCTTCCAGGGCCACGGCGGTCTCACCGCCGGTGGCCACCAGAACCGTCAGGGGCGTACCGCCGGATGCTTCGACGAGGACGTAGCCCCCGCGTGCTTCATCGCTCATGGTGGTACGGCTCCTTGCCGGTTCCGGTGCGGGACGCTGCCCGCCGGGTCATCGTGGGACAGGGGGGCGAGCCCCTTCAACGGGCCGTGCGCCGTCTCGTCAGGTCGCGCCCCGGGTACGTCAGGTGCGCGCCGGGCGTGACGATCAGTCCTGGCCGCGGCCCAGTTCGAGGAGCACGCGGGCGATCGCCTCGCCCGAGCTGCCCAGTTCACGCTCGTAGGTGCCGAGGATCTGCTCCTCGCGGTAGTACACGATGCGCGGGCCGCCGGCCCCCATCCGGGCCTTCTGGACCCGGCTGGAGATCTGGATCCGCTCCTTGATCAGTGAGATCAGGCGGCGGTCGACCTCGTCGATGTCGCTCCGGTGCGAGAGGACGGCCTGCACGGCCCGGGCGGCGTTGCCGGCGTCGCTGCGGACCCCGGTGAGCAGGCTCGTGCCGCTGATCGGACTCATGTCGACGGACATACGGAACTCCCTGGAAGGATCGGTGTGCGGTACTCGCGCAGTCCGCCGAGGGCGAGGGCGACGAGCACGTCGATGGGCACGGTGGTGGACCGCCGGGCGAGGGCGGAGCCGATGGTGTCGAGCAGCAGCCCGGCGCACAGGTCCGGCGGCAGGTCCTGCCGCACGGTCCCTTCGTCCGCGGCACGCCGGATCAGCTCGGCGACGCGGCGCTCGATGTCGGTGCGCGCCCCTGCCGCGGACCATCCGTCCGGGCCCAGGAGCAGCTGGATGCAGGGCAGTTCGCGGTCCGGCCGGTCGGGCACGGCACGTACGAACGATTCGAGCCGGCCGAACGCGGTGCGGCTCGGCGAGGCGGGGTGCAGGGCGGTGAGGAGCATGCCGTGGGCGCGGCCGAGGGCCAGCTCCAGCAGCTCTTCCTTGCTCTGCACGTGGTGGTAGAGGCTTGATTTGCGGATGCCGATCCGATCGGCGAGGAGCCCCATGCCGGACGCCGCGAAGCCCTTCTCGTTGAAGAGCAGGACGGCCTCGCCCAGCAGGGTCTCGCGGGTGTTCGGCCGGCCGTCGCTCACAGGTCCGCGAACGCTGCGCCGGGGTGCTCGACGCAGTCCGCGACGAAGCGCAGGAAGCCGCCGGCGGCGGCGCCGTCGCAGACCCGGTGGTCGAAGACGAGCGAGAGCTGGCTGATGGAGCGGGACTCGATGCGGCCTTCGATGGTCCAGGGCCGCTCGATGATCCGGCCGATGCCCAGGATGCCCGCCTCGGGGGCGTTGAGCAGCATGGAGCTGCCGTCGACGCCGAAGGTCCCGTAGTTGTTGAGGGTGAAGGTGCCGCCCGTGAGCTCGGCCGGGCCGTGGCCGCCGGAGCGGGCCCGCTCGACGAGGGCGGCGAGCTCGCGCTGGAGACCGCGGGAGGTGAGGCGGTCCGCGTCGCGGACGACGGGAACGAGCAGGCCGGCGTCGGTCTGCGCCGCGATGCCGAGGTGCACGGAGTCGTAGCGGACGATCTCGTCCTCGCGGACGGTGGCGTTGAGTTCGGGGAACAGGCGCAGGCCCGCGACGGTGAACCGGGCGAGCAGCGCGAGCAGTCCGACGCCGTCGAGGCTCCGCTTGAGCTCCAGCAGTTCGGTGGCGTCCACGTCGACCCACACGGTGGCGGTGGGAACGGCGGCGGCCTTGGTGAGCTTGCGCGCGATGGCCCCCCGCACTCCGCGCAGCGGCAGCCGGGTCTCCCCGACGGCCGGTGCCGGGGCGGCGGCCGCCGGTGCCTGTACGGCGCGGCACAGATCCCGCTGGGCGAGCGCGGCGTTGACGTCCTGCCGGGTGATGACCGCACCGGCCCCCGTCCCGGCCACGGACCCGAGATCGAGCCCGTTGGCGGCGGCCAGCGCCCGTACGACGGGCGACACGACCCGCGCGGCCCCGGGCAGGTCCTGTCCCGCGGCCGGAGCCGGCTGTCCCTCAGCCGGAGCCGGCGACGGGGCCGGAGACGGGGTCACCTGCGGGGCGGCGCCCGTGGACGGGGCCAGGGCGCGCGCCGCCGCACGGCGGCGGCGGTTGCTTCCCAGGGGCTGGGTGCCGTAGCCCACCAGGACCTTCCCCGAGCCCTCCTCGGCCGGCTGAACGGCGGCGACGGCGGCGACGACCGCGGGAGCGGCGGCGACTGCGGCGACCGTGCCGGGCGGGGCGACCGTCAGCAGGGGGCGGCCCACCTCCAGGGTGGCGCCCTCCGCCGCGTGGCGGACGGACACCGTCCCGGCGTACGGGCTCGGCACCTCCACCGTGGCCTTCGCCGTCTCGACCTCCACCACCGGCTGGTCGACGGTGACCACGTCCCCCTCGGCCACCAGCCAGCGGACGATCTCCGCCTCGGTCAGCCCCTCGCCCAGATCGGGCAGGAGGAAGTCCTGCACGGCCGCTGCCGTACTCATGCGCTCTCCCACTGAAGCTCGTCGACGGTGTCGAGGATCCGGTCGACACCGGGCAGGTGGTGCCGCTCCAACTTCGGCGGCGGATAAGGGATGTCGAAGCCGGTGACCCGGCGGACCGGCGCGTGCAGCGAGTGGAAGCACCGCTCCGCGATGCGTGCGCTGATCTCGGAGGCGACGCTCGCGAAGCCCGAGGCCTCCGCGATCACCACCGCGCGCCCGGTGCGGCGTACGGAGGCGGCGACCGTCTCCTCGTCGAACGGCACCAGGGACCGTACGTCGACGACCTCCAGGGAGCGGCCCTCCGCCGCGGCCGCCTCCGCCGCGGCCAGCGCCACCGGCACGGACGGCCCGTACGCGACCAGCGTGGCGTCCGTGCCCGCGCGGCGGACCACGGCCCGGCCGATCGGCTCGGTGCGCACCGGCAGGGACAGCGGCTCCTTGGCCCAGTACAGCCGCTTGGGCTCCAGGAACACCACCGGGTCCGGGTACTCGATCGCCTCGCGCAGCAGCGAGTAGGCGTCGGCCGCGGTCGACGGGGCCACGACCGTGAGGCCGGCGGTGTGCGCGTAGTACGACTCGGAGGAGTCGCTGTGGTGCTCGACGCCGCCGATGCCGCCCGCGTACGGGATCCTGATGACCATCGGGAGGTTCAGGACGCCCCGGGTCCGGTTGCGCATCTTCGCGACATGGCCGACGACCTGCTCGAACGCCGGCAGCGCGAACGCGTCGAACTGCATCTCGGCGACCGGCCGGAAGCCGTTCATCGCCATCCCGACGGCCATGCCGATGATCCCGGCCTCGGCCAGCGGTGTGTCGAAGCACCGCTCTTCGCCGAACTCGCGCTGCAGCCGGTCGGTGATCCGGAAGACGCCGCCGAGGGGGCCGACGTCCTCGCCCAGTACGACCACCGAGGGGTCGGCGGTCATCGCGTCGGCCAGGGCCCGGTTCAGGGCCTGTGCCATCGTCGTGCGCGCGAGCGGCGCGTCCAGCTGCTGCGGCGCGTCCACAACTGCCGTCATCGTCAGTCCTCCAGGGCGGTCTCGGCGGCCAGCAGTGCTTCCTGCTCGCTCAGCTGCGCCGAGCCCCCGCTGCGGATGTGGTGGAAGAGGGTCCCGGGCTCCGGAGGGCCGGACCGCAGGATCCGGCCGCGCAGATCGACGGCCCGGTCCTCCGCCACGCGGGCGGCGTCGGCGATGTCCGCCTCGGACAGCAGCCCCTCGGCCGTCAGGTAGCGCTCCAGCCGGGCCACCGGGTCCTTGGCCACCCAGCTGTCGGTGACGGCGGCGTCGCGGTAGCGGCCCGGGTCGTCGGCGCTGGAGTGCGGGTCCATGCGGTAGGTGTGGGCCTCGATCAGGGTCGGTCCGCCGCCCGCCCGGGCCCGTGTCACGGCCTTGCCCAGCACCGCGAGGAGCGCCGCCGCGTCGTTGCCGTCGAGCTGTTCGGAGGGGATGCCGTAGCCGATGCCCTTGTAGGCGAGCGAGGGCGCCGCGGTCTGCTTCTCCAGCGGGACGGAGATCGCGAAGCCGTTGTTCTGCACCAGGAAGACCACGGGGGACTTGAACACGGCCGCGAAGTTCAGCGCCTCGTGGAAGTCGCCCTCGCTGGTGGCCCCGTCGCCGATGAGGACGAGGGCCACGGTGTCCTCGCCCCGCAGCCGGGCGGCGTGTGCCACGCCGACGGCGTGCGGTCCCTGCGTGGCCAGCGGGGTGGCCTGCGGGGCGGTGCGGTGCAAACCCGGGTCGTAGCCACAGTGCCAGTCGCCGCGCATCAGGGTCAGGGTCTCGACCGGGTCGATGCCGCGGGCCTGGACGGCGACGCAGTCCCGGTAGGTGGGGAACAGCCAGTCGTTCTCGCCGAGCACGAGCGCCGCGGCCACCTGGCAGGCCTCCTGACCGTGCGAGGAGGGGTACACGGCGAGCTCGCCCTGCTTGGCGAGGGCGGTCGCCTGCTGGTCGAAGCGGCGGCCGGTCACCATCGCCCGGTAGGCCTTCAACAGTTGTTCGGCGCCCGGGAGTTCGTATCCCGCGTCCTGTCCGGCGGCGGTCCGCAGTCCGTCGGCGTCGATGAGCCGGACGGGATGCTCGGACGGCAGCAGCGGGTGGCGGGCCGGTGCTGCCGGCGCGGCGGGGGCGGCCGGGGCCGCTGTGGCGCCCGACCGGGCCCGGGTCCGTACGGTGCGCGGGGCGGGCTGCCGCTTCACCTCCGTTCCCGTGCCGGAACGCGTCTGTTCGACGGTGCTCACGTGTCCCCTTCTTCCTCTTGCGGTCTCCCCAAAAGCTGTCAGCCGGGGGCACCGCGCGGGGAGGTCGGCCGGCAACACTCTCGGCCGCCCGCGCGGTGCCCGGGCCACACAGCCCGGTGCCGGACACGCGGCACCGGGACGGCTGCGCAGGGCTGTTGAGGCTTTTCGGGGCCGCTGAGGCTTTTCAGGACCGCTACGGCGTGCGGAGCGGGACCGTGCGCTGCCGCTCGAGGCGACCCGCGCGGGCCCGGAGGAGGATCTCCGCCCGTGCGCCCTCGCCACGCGTCTGCAGCGTGCGCTCCTCGCTGCGGCCCGCGAAGCGGTACTCCTCGCCGCCGACGTGCACCAGCGGCAGCGTCCGGCCGCTCTCCAGCCGCAGCACCATCCGGCCGGCCGCGGGCTCGGGCGCCAGCACCGCGCGCTGGGTCGGCGCGTAGCCGTCCAGCGGGTCCGGGTGCTCGCGCAGGAGGAAGGCGGACGGCAGCTCGAAGGCCCGGGGCGGGGCCTCGAGCGCGGCCCGCCCGACCGGCCGGGGGATCCGGTTGACCAGGACGTCACCCGCCCGGAACCAGTCCCGCCAGGCCACCGGGAAGAGACGGGCGAGCGGCTCGGTCAGCAGCACGTCCAGGGCCAGGTGCACCGAGTGCTCCGAGCCTTGGTTCCGGACCTGGTGGGTCCGCGTGAAGTCACCGAACCACAGGTCACCGGGGTTCCAGCGGTGGACCTCGCCGTCGAGCAGGAGCAGGGTCTGGGCGTTGGTCTCCACCGGGACGTGCAGCCGCGCCGTTCCCCAGTACGGGCCCTGCGCGGCCTCGATGCGGCCGACCGCGCCGCTGCCGGGCGCCCGGCACAGGAACCGGGCACTGACGACCGGTGCGGGCACCGCCTTCAGGATGTAGCGGGTGTGCGGCAGCCGCTCCAGCCACGGGGTGTCGGTCCAGTCCCCGTGCGGGCCGTCCGCGGGGATGCCGGGCAGTGCCCGCCCGCCCGGTGCCCGCAGCACCAGGCTGCGCCAGTCGTCGGAGGGCGGGCAGACCCGCCGCAGCTCGGCGGCGAGCCAGCCCGCGTTGAACGACGGGGCGAGCCGGGCCGCCGCCGGCATGGCGACGGCGGCGGCCGGTCTCGTCCCGGGGCGTTCCGCGGTGAGTGTGGCGGCAGTCACGACACGGGGCCCGGACCGGCGGGGGAGGACGGCGCGTGCACGCCCCCCTCCCGCGCCGGCTGCCCGGCGACGAGCAGCTCGCGGATCAGCCCGCCGACGATGGCCGGCCCGTTGCGGGTGAGGAGCGACTCGGCGTGGAACTGCAGCGAGGCGAAGTGCGGCCCGCGCAGGGCGTGCACGTCGTCCGTCTCGGGGTCCCGGCTGAGCTCGATGACGCCGACCCCGTCGACCTCCACCTTGTCCTCGGGGGAGCGCGCGGCGAAGGTGTTGTAGAACCCGACCAGTTCGGGGGTCCCGAAGAGCTGGACCGGCTTCTGGACGCCCTGGTTCGGGGTGTCGCGGCGGACCAGCGGGAGCCCGAGGAGGGTGCTGAGCACCTGGTGGCTCAGGCAGACCGCGAAGAACGGCCGCTTCTCGTCCAGGAGCCGCCGGACGGTGCCCCGCAGGTGCGCGATCTTGGGGTCGCCGGTCTCGCGCGGGTCGCCCGGGCCGGGGCCCATCACCACGAGGTCGTAGTCGTCGATCTCGTACGGCTCGTCGAAGCGGCGCACGGTGACCGTCATGCCCAGGGAGCGCAGCTGCTGGTCGATCATCGAGGTGAAGGTGTCCTCGGCGTCCACCACCAGGATCCGCTTGCCGCTCAGCACCGGATCGTGCGCGGTGCGCAGCCGCTCCTCGGGGTCGTCGAACCAGAAGCGGGCCACGTTCTCGTTGCGGCTCTCCAGCGCGGCACGGACCTCGGGGTTCTCGCGGAAGGACACCGGTCCGCGGTCCTTGAGCGCGTCGAGCAGCGAGGCGGCCTTGGCCCGGGTCTCGGCGACCTCGCAGTCCGGATCGGAGTGGCGCACCAGGGTCGCGCCGACGCCGATGCGGACCTGGCCGGCCCCGTCGATCTCGGCGGTCCGGATCAGGATCGCGGAGTCCATCGCCCGCTCGCCCCGTTCGTCGCGGCCGATGAGCGCCAGCACGCCGCTGTAGTAGCCGCGCCCCTGGGGCTCGTAGCGGGAGATGACCCGGGCCGCGCTCTCCAGCGGGCTGCCGGTGACCGTCGGCGCGAACAGGGTCTCGCGCAGGATCTCCCGCGGGTCGCGCGTGGTGCGGCCCGAGATGAAGTACTCGGTGTGCGCGAGGCGGGCCATCTCCTTGAGGTGGGGTCCGGTGACGATGCCGCCCGCGTCGCAGATGCGGGCCATCATCTTGAGTTCCTCGTCGACGACCATGTACAGCTCGTCGGCCTCCTTGCGGTCGGCGAGGAAGTCGAGGATCTCGGGTACGGAGGGGCCCTGGGCGGGGTAGCGGTACGTTCCGCTGATCGGGTTCATCACTGCGGTGCCGCCGTCGAGGCTGACGTGCCGCTCGGGGCTCGCGCCGACGAGGGTCCGCTCACCGGTGTGGACGATGAACGTCCAGTAGGCCCCCGTCTCCGCGCTCAGCAGCCGCCGGTAGAAGGCGAGCGCGTGGCGCGGCGAGTAGTCGGAGATGTCGGCGACGAAGGAGCGGCGGATGACGAAGTTCGCGCCCTCGCCCCGGCCGATCTCGTTGTCGATGATCTTCCGGACGGTGTCGGCGTACACCTCGTCGGTGACGTCGAAGACGCCCTCGGAGACGTCCAGCGGCAGGTCGGGCAGCAGCGACAGGCCCGTCGAGAGGGGCAGTTCGTACTGCTCCTCGACGAGCAGCGACAGCAGCGGGGCGCCGTCGTCGGGGGCGTGGAACCCGCGCTCGGCGAGCTGCCGGTACGGGATCAGGGTCAGCACCTCGTGCCCGGGTCCGGCGGCGCCGTCCTCGGCGAGCGGGATGCCGGCCAGGTTCTCGTACTCCGCGACCGTGCCGGTCAGCACCTCCAGCCGGCCGGGTCCGGCCGACTCGGGGCGGTGCAGCACGGCGAAGGCGGGTGGATGCTCCCCGGTGATCCGGTGCAGCAGCCCGGTCGCGAGGGCGGTCCGGCCGGCCTGGTCCACGGTGTCGTCGTGGTCGGTCATGCGGTGATCTCCTTGGTGGTGGTGACCGCGGCACAGCGCTGGGCCGCGTACTCCAAGGTCATCCGGTGGTGCTCCTCGGAGAAGTCGGCGATGGCGTCGGCGACGAGGAACGGCTGGATGTCGTTGGTGAACGCCTCTAGCACGCTGGCCAGCACACCCACATGCGCGTAGACACCGACGGTGATCAGCTGGTCGCGGCCCTGGGCCCGCATCTGTTCGAGCAGGTCGGTACGGAAGAAGGCGCTGTAGCGCCACTTGGTGAGCACCCGGTCGCCGGGTCGCGGAGCCAGCGGCTCCACCACGTCCCGGTCGACCGGGTCGGTCCGCATGCCCGGCCCCCAGAAGTCGCGCAGCAGGCCGCGCTCCTTCTCGGTCATCCCGCCGGGCTGGGCGGTGTAGTACGTCGGCACGCCGCGCTCGGCGCAGAACTCGCGCACCTGGACGGCGTTGGCGACGACTTGTTCGCGCAGCGGGCCGGGCAGCGGGTTGAGGAAGTACCGCTGCATGTCATGGATCAGCAGGACCGCCCGGTCCGGGTCTACCGACCAGGCAGCGGTGTTCTCGGGCAGATCGCCCGACGTCGGCAAGGGGTAGGAGCTGATGGTCGGGATCCCGGCCATGGACGTCCTCTCGTAACTGGGCGGACTGGTGGGGCGCCGCGTGTGCGATCGGCGGCGAGCCCGGCCGGGGCCGGACGTCCGCCCTGGTGCGGCACCGGGAGGGTGCGATCCGGCGGCCTCGCCGGTCGCGGGTGCTATGCGCCGAGCGAGGCGCCTCCGTCGACCGTCAGGACGTGCAGGGTGATCTGCTCGGCCTCGTCGGACAGCAGGAAGGCGACGGCGTCGGCGATGTTGTCGGGCTGGGCGATGCGGCCCAGCGGAATGCCGATGCGGAAGGCCTGCGGGCTGCCTTCGAGGGTGCCCCGGGAGGCCGACTCGTCCGGCCACATGGAACGCAGCATCGGGGTGTCGGTGGATCCCGGCGCGACGATGTTGCAGCGGATCCCGTACCGGGCGACCTCCAGGCCCAGCGACTTGGTGAACATCGCGGCGGCGGCCTTGGAGGCGGCGTAGGCGGCCATGTCGGAGCGCGGGACCGCGGCCGCGTTGGACGCGACCGTGACGAGGGCGCCCCGGTTGCGGGGCAGCATCCTGCGGGTGACCGCGCGGGAGAGGTGGAACACCCCGTCCACGTTGACCCGGAAGGTGGTGTGCCAGTCCTCGTCGCTGTAGTCGACGACCTTGCCCAGGCGCAGCACGCCGGCGGAGTTGACCAGGTACTCGATCGGCCCGAGCTCTTCCTCGACCCGGTCCACGGTCTCCTCGACGGCCTCGCTGGAGGTGACGTCGGCGGGATGGGCGACCACGCGTGGCGCACCGTCCGGCCGCTGGCCGAGTTCTGCGTCGAGCTCCTCGTTCAGCTCCTTGACGGCCCATCCGAGCGGGTCCGGGTACCGGTCCACCGCGGCGACCAGCACCCCGGACCGGGCCAGGCGCCGGACGACACTGCGTCCGATTCCTCCTGCCGCGCCCGTGACGACGGCGACCTTCTCCTCCATGCTTCCCCTCCTTCGTTCTCGTTCCCGGCGTTCTGGTTCCCGGATCCTCCGGGAGCCGGTTCTGGGGCCCAGGGGCCGCCGCGCACCGTCCGGGCGTGAGGCCCGGGCGTGAGGCCCGGGCGTCACTTCTGCCAGGCGGTCACGACCGAGATGGCCTGCGCCGGGTTCAGCCGGGGGTCGCAGAAGCTCGTGTACGTCCGGCCCACCCGGTGGTTCGCGGCCTCGTTCGGCACGCACTCCGTGACGTCGTCGGGGGTGGTCTCCAGGTGGAGGCCGCCCGCCACGCCGCCCACGGACTCGACGGCGAACTGGAAGGCCTGCACCTCGCGCTTCACGGTCTCGATGTGCCGGGTCTTGTGGCCGCTCGGCGTGGACACGGTGTTGCCGTGCATCGGGTCCGACAGCCAGATGACCGGGTGGCCGGCCCGGCGGACCGCCTCGACCAGCGGCGGCAGCGCGTCCACGATGGCCTCGGAGCCCATCCGGCTGATCAGCGTGAGCCGGCCCGCCTCGCGCTGGGGGTCCAGGGTCCGGCACAGGGCCAGCAGTTCCTCCTCGGTCATGGAGGGGCCGACCTTGCAGGCCACCGGATTGGAGACCTCGGCCAGCAGCGCCACGTGCGCTCCGTCCAGTTGGCGGGTCCGCTCGCCGATCCACGGGAAGTGGGTCGAGGAGAGGTACGTACCGCCCTCGCCGTCCGCGCGCAGCTGGGGCAGCTCGTAGTCCAGCAGCAGCGCCTCGTGGCTCGTCCACACCTGGGGTTCGAGCGCGGGCCGGGACGGGGATACCGGCCCCTGCCAGCCCAGGTGCTTCGTGATCTCGCTGGCGGCCATGTAGCCGACGAGCATGCGCAGCGGGTCCGGGCGCCGGGATTCGGCGTCGGCCTCCGGGGCGTTGACCAGGTGCCCGCGGTAGACGGGGAGTTCGACGCCGTCGATCATCTCGGTGCCGTTGGAACGCGGCTTGGCGAACTGGCCCGCCATCCGGCCCACCCGGACCACCGGCTTCTGCGTGATCATCTTGAAGGCGCCCGCGACCAGGTCCAGGACGGCCGTCTTGCGGTGCACGTCCCCCGCGGTGCTCTCGTCGGGGTCCTCGGCGCAGTCGCCGGACTGGACCAGGTGGGCCTCGCCCCGCGCCACCGCGGCGAGGGCGGCGCGCAGGGCGCGCACGTCCTGGGCACGCACCAGCGACGGCCGTCCGGCCAGCTCCCGGCGCACCACGTCGACCTGGGCGGGGTCGTCCCATTCGGGCTGCTGCAGAGCCGGCTTCAGTCGGATGTCGAGCGTGATGTTGTCCACGGGTTTCTTCCTGATGAGTAGGTGTCGGGGCGGGCGGTCACGCGGGAGCCAGACCCCACCCGAGGTCGTCCCAGAAACGCAGTTGGCGCTGTTTGCCCAGGTCGCCGATCACGGCGGCGGGCGCGTGCGCGCCGTGCCCGCCGAGGATCAGGGCGGTCGGCCGGCCGGGCGAGAACCTCGGCCAGGCGGGGGCGCCGGGGCTCGCGGGCACGCCGGTGCGGGCGAAGGAACCGACGAGGTCCGCGAGGATCCCGGCGATCTCGCGCTCGGCCGGCCCGTCGCCGAACTCGGCCACGTGCTCGGGCCGTCCGTGGGTGCCGAAGAGGAATTTGGACGTCGCCTCGTGGGGCGTGCCGAAGTAGGGGGCGCGTACCGGATGCGCGAACTCCATGACGTACGAGGGGGAGCGGCCCGCCCGTGCGTGGCGTTCGGCGGTGCGCAGCACGGGGTGCCGGAAGAAGGCGTCGCCCCAGATCTCCGTCCAGAGGTCGAGGGGCCGCGCGGGGCGCCCCTCGGCCAGGGCGGCCTCCCGGTAGACCGCGACGCACCGCTCGGCGAGCGGGGTACCGGCGCCGGGCAGGCCGTACCGCAGGAAGTCGTGGACGAGGGAGGTGAGTTCGCCCTCGTCGGCCGGGGCCGGGGGCGCCAGGGGGGTGGGTGCGGACGGCCCGGTGAAGAAGGCGCCCTCGGTACGGGTGTGCACGGACAGGACCGGCAGGTCGGGGGCGGGCCGCTCGTGGCCGAAGGCCGGCAGCCAGTCGCCGTCGATCACCGGACCGCGGAACGCGCGGCCGGAGGCGACGATCCGCTCCTCGGTCCGTGGTCCGGTCAATTCCGCCCAAGCAGCCGCCAGTTCGGCGGCAGGCACCTCGCGCAGTCCCGGGACCGTGGTGGCGAACCTCGCGGCGAGCGCGGCGTGGACGCTGCGGGCGTCCTCGGCGGTGAACGCGAGCGCGGGCTCCCACTGGTGGGCGGCGCTGATCGCGACGAGGCGCCGGATCAGCCGGCGCGTGTCGGGCAGCAGGGCGAGCTGGTGGGCGGACGCCCCGCCGGCCGAGGTTCCGACGAGGGTGATGTTGCCGGGGTCACCGCCGAACGCGGCCGCGTTGTCGTGCACCCACTGCACGGCGGCCGCCTGGTCCTGGAGTCCCCAGTTGGAGAAGGAACCGGTCTCCGGGTCGGTCAGCTCCTCGTGCAGGCCGAAGCCGAAGACCCCGAGGCGGTAGTTGAAGGTGACCACGACGGCGTCGGTGCGCGCGGCGAGCCAGGAGCCGTCGAAGGTGGGCAGGTTCCCGGATCCGGCGATCCAGGCTCCTCCGTGCACGTAACAGAGCACCGGCCGGGAGCCGGTGGTGGCGGGGGTCCACACATTGGCGTGCAGGGCGTCCTCGCTGCCCGCTCCGGTGGGCTGGCAGAAGGGCGGGCCGTAGGCGGTGGCGTCCCGCACCCCGGTCCAGGGCACGGGCGGCCGCGGCGAGGCGAAGCGCAGCGGGCCGACGGGGGGCGCGGCGTAGGGGACGCCGCGGAAGGCGAGCACGCCCGCGCCCGCGGAGCCGCGGACCTCGCCCGCGGTGGTACGGGCCCGGGGCGGGCCGGCGGCTGCCCGGGTGTCGGCTCGGGTCGGGGTCCCAATCCCAATCCCGGTCCCAATCCCGGCCTCGGCCGCGGTCTCGACCCGGGTCTCGGCCGGCGCGGCGTACACGGTTGCCATGTCAGGCCTCCTGGCGGGCGCGGGCGAGGGCCCGGGCGAACCAGGCGGTGCGGGCCGCCTGGAACCGGACGGCGGCGACGGCGTCCTCGTGGACGGTGCCGGGATCGGCGCCGGAGGCGGTGTGGGTGCCGTAGGGGTTCCCGTTCTGCGGCAGGTAGAGCACCGGGTGGGCGGAGCCCATCGGGATGACGGCGGCGCCCCAGTGGCAGATCACGTTGTGCAGGGACTGGATCGTGTTGTCCAGCCCGCCGTTGCGGGAGGACCCGGCGACGAAGGCCGAGGCGGCCTTGTGGACGAAGGCGCCCGCGTGCGAGAGGTGGGGGGTGGTGTTGACGAACTCCAGCAGCGGCGCGGCCGGCAGGCCCCAGTGCGAGGGGCTGCCCAGCAGGATGCCGTCGGCCCACTCCAGGTCCTCGGGGGTGGCGTCGGGGGTGCCGGGCTCGCGGCCCGCCTCGGGGGTACCGGGCACCGCGCGGAGTCGGACCTCCGCACCGGCCTCGCGTGCCGAGGCCGCCGCCTCCTCGGCCAGTCTGCGGACCGTACCGGTGGCGGAGTAGTAGATCACGGAGACGGTGGTCATGCCCGGAGTACTCCCTCGACAGCGATGGAACCGGTTCCGCCGGTCAGGTCCGCGGCGGGCGGTGAGTCCTGTCGATCGTGTGCTGGGGCGGGGAGCGCCACCAACGTGCCCGGGGGCTTTCCGTCAAGTGTTCGAGCAGTGCGTCAGGTCCCGGGTCCGAGACTGCTACTGCCCGTCTGAGCAGGGCAGTTGACGCCACAGGGCGGTCTTCGGGGTCAGGCTGCCCGGGGATCCGGGGCGCCGCCCATGAGGACGGTACGACGCACGGCGCGCAGGGCCGAGGCGGTGCTCCGCCCGCCCTCCGCGTCCAGCGTGGCCACCAGGGAGTGCAGGCCGCGCAGCGACCCGACGCGGCGCCCGGAGCGGCGCAGGGCGGCGAGGTAGGGCTCGTTGGGGTGCTCGCGGCCGTTGTGCCGGGCGAGCAGGGCCGAGAGCTCCGTGAGCAGCTCGCGGTGGCGGCCGAGGGCCAGTCCGGCCTCGACCCACTGGCCGAGCACGGCGAGCCGCGTCTCCTCCAGGACCGCGATGCGTTCGCCGAGCCAGGCTCCCGCCTCGACTCCCGCGAAGGCGGGGCCCGTCCACAGGTCGAGGGCACCGCGCAGCCGGCGGGCGGCCGTGGCGAAGTCGCCGCGGGACATGGCCCGGTAGCCGGCGCCCGCCTCGCGTTCGAACTCGTGGAGGTCGCAGCGGCCGCCTCCGGTGTCGAGAAGATACCCGCCGGGTACGGCCGGCAGCACGGTGTCGAGGGTGCGTACCGCACCCGGTCCGGCGTCGAGGGCGCCCGCGAGCTGCTCGCGCAGCACGCGGACCGCGGCGTGGGCCACGGCCCGGGTGTGTTCGGGCGGGGCGCAGTTCGTGAGCTCTTCGGCCAGTACTGACACGGGTACGACCTGGTTGGCGTGGGCGGCGAGGACCGCCAGTACGTGCCGGGTCTCCGGGGTGGGCGCCACGATGGGCACACCGTTCTCGGTGACGCGCAGCCCTCCGAGTACGTCGATGTCCACAGTTCTCTCCCTGGGCAGGCAGGGTCAGCGATGCTGACCCTGGAAAGAATAGTACCCGGAAGAATGTTTTGCACGTGCGCGAATACCCGGATCTTCGCCGGCCCCTCGAAAAACGTTCCGGACATGCGGAAACCCCGGACGGGAGACCCCGTTTCGGGGTTCTCTCATCCGGGGCATCCGGTACATCCGGGGCATCCGCCCGGCGCTCAGGCGCCGCGCTGCTCCACCTGTGCAGCCACCTGCGCGGCTGCCGGGGCCACACCGGACGCGCAGCCGACCGTGCACGGGTGCGTACCCTGCGGTCCGTACAGCGCGCGCGCTCCACGGCCCGGGGCCGTGTCCAGCCGGATGGCCAGTGACGGCACCACCACGTTCGGCATCACGTGCGTGTACAGCGCCGAGACCTGTTCGTCCAGGTCCAGGCCGATCATCTGCGACATCAGGTTGAGCCCCGCGTAAGACCCCACGATCAGCTGCGATGCCACCGTGGGATCCACGTTCGGCAGCAGCTCGCCGCGGGACTTGGCCTCCGTCATCAGGGAAACGTGGAGTTTGATCCACGCGTCGTAGGGCGCGGCCCGGTCCAGAGTCAGGTTCGTCTGGTCCAGCGTGAGCCGTGCGCTCGCACGCATCAGCGGATCGTGCATCAACCGGTGCGAGAACACCATGCCGATGTCCACGAACGCCTGCACTTGCAACTCCTGGGGCACGACGCTCGGGGCCGACGCCACCTGGGCGTCGATCACCGCTTGCGCGAGATGTTCCTTGGAGTCGAAGTGGAAGTAGAGCGCGCCCTTGGTGACGTTGGCGATGCTGACGATGTCGGTGAGTTTGGCCTGTTCATAGCCGCGCTCCTCGAACACCACTGCGGCCGCCTCCAGGATCGCCTGGCGGGTGCGGACCGCCCGGTCCTGCATGACGAGGGGTCGCTCTGTTCCCATGTGGTGTGTGCCTTTCCGTGACCCCGCCCGTCGTTCCGTTGTATTGACTTGCCCCGCAGCCGGCGGGAGGGCCGGTCTTCTCCCCGCCGCCAGCACCCACGGGCCGCTATACATGCCCGGGGGTTCGTTCTTGTGAGTACCATTTTCACACCATGGAGAACCCGCCGTCCACCGGCACCGTCACACCCGTGACGAATGACGCCTTTCCGCTGCACAGCCAGGCAGCGGCCTCGGCGATCTCGGCCGGCTCCGCGGTGCGCGCCTGGGGCGTCCCCGCGTGGAGCTCGGCCTCGATGCCCGGGACGGCCGCGAACCATTCCTCGACCACCTCGGTCCGGGTGGTGCCCGGCGCCACGCTGTTGACCCGGATGCCCCGGGCCGCGTACTCGGCCGCGGCGGCCTTGGTCAGGCCGATGACCGCGTGCTTGGCCGCGACGTAGGGAGCGGCCACCGGGGTGGCCAGCAGGCCGCCGACACTGCTGTTGTTGACGATCGACCCGCCGCCGGTCTCCAGCATCGCGGCGATCTCCGGGCGCAGGCAGTTCCACAGCCCGCGCACGTTGACCTCCATGATCTCGTCGTACAGCTTGTCGTCCATCTCGTGCAGCGGCGTCCGCCCGACGCCCCAACCGGCGTTGTTGAAGGCGCAGTCGAGCCGGCCGAACTCCTCGACCGCGCGGGCCACGGCCGCCTCCGCATCGGCCCGGCGGGTCACGTCCGTCACCACGTACGCCGCCTGCGCGCCGCCCGCCCGCAGTTCCTCGGCCAGCTCCCTGATCCGCTCCTCGCGGCGTGCGGCGAGCACGACCCGTGCGCCCTCCCGCGCGAACACCCGGGCGGCCGCGGCTCCTATGCCACTGCTCGCCCCGGTGATCAGTGCGACCTTGCCCTCCAGCAAACCGTGACCCCGCATCGCCATTCCTTCCATCGATTGGCCCCCTGCTCCGGTATGCCGGCAGCTCAGGCAGCGTAGGCACTGCGGGAGCAGGCCGCGGACGCGGCCTCGGCGTCCACCCTGCGCAGCAGGTGCTCGTCGATCTCGCCCAGCGAGCCGACCACGTGCCGCACCCCGGCCTCGCGCATCTGCTGCCGCTGGAAGCCGTGCTCGAAGGTGCTCGGGTGGCCGATGAACGCCGTGCCCAGTCCGAGGGCCACTTCACCGACCCGCGCCACGTCGTCCACGAACAGCGCCTCCGTGTGGTCGAGGCCGAACCAGTCGGTGGTGATCTCGTGGACGCCCGGCCGGAACTTGTCCGTGCTGATGTATCCCGGGCCGTCGAAGAGGTGCGCGAGGTGGCCCAGGTGGCGGTCGAAGTGCTCCTTGCCGAGGCCCCCGTAGCAAACGGTGCGCAGCCCGAGGGCCCGCAGCCGGTGCAGCAGTTCCTCGACCCCGTCCATCACCCGCAGCGGGTGCTGCTCCAGGTAGGCGTCCCGCTCCTCGAAGTAGACCTTCAGCACCCGCTCCGGGGTCCAGTCCAGTCCTGCCGCCCGAGCCGCGGCCTGGGCCGCGATCGACCGCACCTGGGAGAAGATCCCGCGCTCCACCTCACCGTCGTAGGAGCCGCCCCGGCTCGTGACGAACCCGTGGATGACCGGGCTGAAGGTGTCGTTCAGAAGGACCCCGTCGATGTTCAGGGCTGCGAGCCGCAGGTGCTGCAGGGACTGCATGGCGCTCCGATCGGGCGGGGGAGGGCCGGTACGACGAATTTGGGACAGATGCGGTGCGCGGAGTGGCAGGCCCCCCTAAAAATACCTACCAGTACGCACTCGTGTCCGGGACTCGAAAGATACCGGACGTTCGCTCGAGAGTGCCACCCACCCCCCTCCCGGCCCGTGTCAGGGCCCGTTCATGTGCCGTGTGCGAGCTGGGCGTTCTTCGCAAGATGGTGCGATGACACCATCCCGGCGTATGGCCTGCGTCACTCCCTCGGGACGGATGGAGATCTTTAGGCGAGGATCTCCCCGAGCAACCAAACCCGTAAGTACGTACTTTGCGGGCGGTGGAAGTATGTTGTATCCGGCCATGATGACGAGGGGGACTTCATGATCACGACTTTGGAAGCGGCGGACCGCATCACCACGTCTGCTCACACCGAGTGCTGCGCGTGTCCGGCCCAGTCGGACGACCAGCTGACGACGACGGTTCCGAGAGCGCTCGTACACCGTGCCGCCGTGGCCGAGGTCTTCCTGACCGGTATGTGCCGCCCCGCGGAGGACCGCTTCCACATCCGTGCCCAGTGGCCGCGCGGACACAGCTTCTTCACCCCCATCGCGGGCACCCACTACGACCCGATGCTGATCGCCGAGACCATCCGGCAGGTCGGCTCGTACGTCGCGCACGAGACCTTCGGCGTGCCGCTCGGGCACCAGTTCCTGCTCTGGTCGCTGGAGTACTCCACCGTCCCCGAGCACCTCGTCATCGGCAGCGCCCCGGCCAGCCTCGACCTGACCGTCACCTGCCCCGAGATACAGCGCCGGGGGAGCAGGCTCACCGGGCTCGTCTACGAAGTGGTCGTCCGCCAGGAGGACCGGGTCGTCGCCACCGGAAGGGTCGGCTACACCGTCACCTCCCCCGCCGTCTACCAGCGCCTGCGTGCCGAACAGCTGGCCAACCGGCCCGTGTCCGCGCTGCCGCCCGCCCCGCTCGCGCCCCCGCAGGTGGGCCGGCTCTCGCCCTTCGACGTCGTCCTGGCCGGCTCCTCCCGTCCGGGAGTCTGGGAGCTGCGGTACGACACCCGGCACCCGGTCCTCTTCGACCACGCCAGCGACCACCTGCCCGGCATGGTCCTCCTCGAGGCCGCCCGCCAGGCCGCGCTGGTCCTCAGCGGCGAACCCGAGGCCGTCCTCCCGGTCTCCGTCACGAGCACCTACCAGCGCTATGCCGAGTTCGGCAGCCCCCTGATGATCCACGCGGAGCCCGCCGACTCGGACCTGAGCGACAGTGCGCGCCGGTCGTTCAAGGTGACGGGCATCCAGGACGGGGAGCAGGTCTTCGAGGCCGTCGTGAGCACCGAACGCGTCGATTCCGGCCTGCAGGGATTCTGACCTCCACGGCCGCCCGTCCGGACACCGGCCGCACGCCGTCCGCACGCGGAAGGCATTTCCCGGGCATTCCGGTGCGGTTCGGATGGGGATCGCGTTGAACATGGGGCGGAGTTCGACTTCCGCCGCATTCCTCGGCATGTCCGAACAGGGTGATACGCGAACTTGACGTACCTGTGCCCGACGGCTTGCCCGTACACGGGGGTGCTCAGCAGCCTTGGGGAGGCTGTCCGGCGGTCAGCTGCTCGTCGAGTTGGTACAGATCACCAACAGCGGGCATGCCGAGGTACGTTCGCCGGCCCTGGCCGAATATAGGAGGTATCTTCTGATGTCGGATGTATCGGCCTCGGACAGGAAATCGGCCGGGGTCCCCAGAACCGTAATAGCGGCAACGACTCCGACGCACACTCTGACGGACGAGGAGCGTGCCGAGCAATTCCCCTTCGGAAAAAACTTGGTGATTCTGGCCGTCGCCGCAATCATCGTCGTCAGCCAGGGATACGTGGCGATCCCCCTGATGTCGGAGATCGGCGGCGCCTGGGGGGTGTCGCAGAGCTCCGCGACATGGGCGACCACCGCGTTCTCCTTCGCCTACGCGTGTGCTTCGCTGGCGAGCGGTTCCCTGTCGGAACGCTACGGCCGCCGCGTGGTGATCGTCGGGAGCATCGCCGCCATGGCCGTGGCGACCGCGCTCGTGCCGCTCTCGGGCGATCTCGTGACCGGCTGCCTGCTGCGCGTCCTGCAGGGCGCGATGGCCGGCGTGTTCACGCCGGTGGTCTACATCTACCTGAGTGAGAGGGTCCCGGCGCGACGCCTCGCACTGGCCCTGACCGTGGTGTCCTGTGCCCTGGGCGTGGCACTGATCGTGGGCCAGGTCCTGGGGCAGGTCCTGGGATCCTCGCTCGGCTGGCGCTCGGTGTTCTGGGTGGTGGCACCGCTGCTGGCGCTCGTGGCGGCGGCTGCCTGGCGGGTCATGTCGCCCGACACGGCCAAGGACCTGACGGCCGGCGGAGCCAAGGGCCCCGGCGCCCTCAGCGTGCTGCGCAACGGCTCGCTCCTCGCGCTCTTCGTGGCCTCCCTGGCCGTCCTCGGCAGCCTCACCGCGATCTACACCGGTGTGCAGCTCTACGGGCCGGCTGAAGTGGTCGGGAACCACGACACCATGCTGGCCCTTCGCGCGAGCGCGCTGCCCGCGATGGTCGGCGCCGTCCTGCTCGCGCCGGTCATGGGGCGCATCTCCGCACTCACCAGGACGGTCATCGGATTCGCCGGCGGGGCCGTCGGACTGCTCGGCGCCGCATTGTTCGCCGACTCCGTGATCGGCCTCGGCATTTCTCTCTTCATCTTCGTGCTGGCGATTTCCACGGTCAGCCCGGCCCTCGTCCAGGCCGTCGGAAGCGGCGCGGGGCCCGCACGGGCGACGGCCACCGCCATTTACAGCTTCATTCTCAATGTCGGAGTCGCCGTGGGTGCTCAGCTCCCGCAGGCCATGGCGGATCTGTCCAACCTGGCGCTGTTCCTCGCGGTCGTCATGGTCATCGGCATCGGCCTCGTATGGGTGGCCGCCCGATCCTCTCGGAGCCGCGCGACCGCATAGTGCGCGCCCGTCGAGGGGCGCGGGGACGTGACGCGGAAAGTGAAGGGGGGTGGTTGTTTTTCTCCATAGATTCCTTCGGGTCTGATGTTTGTCAAAAGCGGCATCCACTGCACGGGCCGCGCATAGACAGAATGTATAGAGGGAGATATCAGTGACCACGCAAGACCAGTCGGCTCCGGAACTCATCCACGTCGCTCAGGGCGAGGGCGACACCAGGTGGGTATTCCGTGACCACTACACCTTCAAGGCGGAGAAGCAGGACACCGGCGGCGCGTTCGGCCTGCTGGAAGTGATCCTCTACCCCGGTTCGGGTGCCCCGCCGCACACGCACCACGGCGAGGACGAGGCGTTCTACCTCATCGAAGGCAGCCTGGAACTCCGCTGGGAAGGCCGTGTCGAGACGGCCGGGCCGGGATCCTTCGTGTTCCTGCCGCGCGGCAAGGCCCACACCTACAGCGTCATCGGCGACACGCCGGTCAAGATGCTGGCCTGGTACACGCCGGGCGGCACCGAGGGCTACTTCAAGAAGCTGGGCATCTCCGCCGCCAACGGGGAGCCCCGTCCGCCGGCCGAGCAGTTCGAGATCGACGCCCAGACGGCCAGCAAGGTCGCCCTGGAATTCGACGTCATCCGCTAGACCGGTTCAGCCATCGGACTCTTCGGCGATCGAGCCGAATGCCCGATGACCTAGGTTGACCCGTCGATCATGGTTGGTGATGTGGACCAACCATGATCGACGCTGCCCCCTTCAGGGTCTCCCAGCCGACTGCACACAGGGCGGCGGTGCGGAGTGGCCGGTCACCGGCTGAGAGGGCACCTCGGGCAGGTCCGTTCTCGCTTGCGCAAGGCGCTGTGTCATTGGGGCCCGCAGGCCACCCGCCGCCCCGCCGCCTCCACGACACATTCGAGAGGCTTCACCATGAACCACGACGCGCTGCCGTCTCCGCCCGGATCCGAACCGGAGTGGGGGGCCGAACTCCTCGACCTGGACGCCTACCTGGCGCGCATCGGCTACGAGGGCCCCCGTACGGCCACCGTCGAGACGCTGCGGGGCCTGCACCGTGCCCACCTCGCCGCCATCTCCTTCGAGAACGTCACCATAGCGCTCGGCGAACCCGTCGACATCGGTGTCGAGGCCATCCAGGACAAGATCGTGGGCGCCGGGCACGGCGGGTACTGCTACGAGAACAACCTGCTGTTCGCCGCCGCACTGGAACGCCTGGGCTTCCCCGTCTCCCGCCTCCTGGCGCGGGTGCGCCGGGGCGTCGCTCCCATCCGCTGGCGTTCGCACACCGTCCTGCTGGTGGAAGCCGGCGGCGAAGTGTGGCTGGCGGACGTCGGTTTCGGCGACGAGGGGCCGCTCGAGCCGGTCCGCTTCCAGGCCGGAGCGGAGCTCGAGGTCGGTGCCTGGTCCTGGCGCCTCGACCAGGAGGGTCCCGACTGGATCCTGCGCAGCCTGCACGCCGACGGCTGGTTCGACGTGTACGCCGTGCGCCTGGAGCGACAGCACCCGGTCGACTTCCAGGTGGCCAACTACTACTCCTCCACCAACCCCCGCTCGCCGTTCGTCACCAACCTGGTGGCTCAGCGGCCCGAGGACCAGGTCCGCTACAGCCTGGTGAACCGGGTCCTGTCGACCCAGTTCCCGGACGGCCGCAAGGACGTTGCCGAACTCAGCGGTGACGAAGTGGTGCGGACCCTGCGCGACACGTTCCTCGTCGCCCTCACCGACGACGAGGCCAAGCTGCTGCGGGACCGCCCCTGATCCGGTGGTGAGCCGGCCAGGCCCCCGTGAGTCGCTTGCCGCATCACTTCACGGGTGCCGGGTGCCGGGTGCCGGGTGCCGGTCCCGGGTGCCGGTCGGCCGCGGCCCGCTGTCGGTTGTGGATGACAGCGGGCCGCGGCCGCGGGCGCTCCGTGCGCGGCGGCGGGCTTCAGCGGGCCGCGTTGCCGAGCACCTTGGCCGGGGTGACGCGCAGGACGACCCGTACGTTCTCGGCGGGGGCCTCCGCGTAGGCCCGGCCCGCGCCGGGTCCCTCGTACTCCTCCGCGATGCGGACCGCGACGGCCCGCCCGGTGTCCTCGGTGACGGTGGCGGTGCCGCGGATCTCGGCGTAGAGGAAGGGGTTGGCCAGGTCGAAGACCGTCAGCCCGATCCGGGCGTCGCGCACGATGTTGCGCTCCTTGCGGCGGCCGCGCTCGGTGGAGATCAGGATCTCCTCCCCTTCCCGGGTCACCCACACCACCGAACTCTGCGGGCTGCCATCGGGGTTCAGTGTGGACAGCACCGCCGGGTGCGGTGCGTCGAGAAGCTTGCGTACCGTGTCGTTCAGCAGAAGAGTCATGGGCGAAACGGTAGTGGGGGCGCCGGGGCGGCCGCGTGCGGTCGGTGCGGACGCGGGAGACTAGGGCAGGTCGCCCGGTGCGGTTCGCGAGCAGGCTGCGCGGGGTGCTGGACGCCGTACTGCGCGTCGCCGCCACGGCACCCTTCGACGGAGACGACGACCTGCCCGTCGACACCGTGCGGGCGATTTCCACGGCCGCATCGACCTGGAGACCGGCGAGATCGGCGACACCGACACCTGGCGCTGAGCCGCGCGGTAGCCTCCCCGCCGGGAGAGGGGTGGGGCGGGGTGTCCTTCGCGGAGTTGCAGGTGTGTGCCGTCGAGGCGGCCGATGCCGCGGGCGGCGTGTGCGTGGTGCGGTGCATCGGCGGGGTGGCGCGGGCCGGGCAGGTGTACGCCGTGGGGGAGCTGCGGATCGGGCTGCGGCGCATCGAGCGGTACGGGCGCGCCGTCGGGTTCTTCGACGCCGGGCACGTGGCGAAGGTGCACCTCACCGGGTCCGTGGTCGCTCTGCTCGCCCGGGGGCAGGTGCTGACGTACGTACCGCCCGACGGGCACGCGCTGGCCGAACTGGAGGCGTGGCTGGCCACCGGCCCCCCGCTGCTGGAGGAGCCGCACCCGGAGCAGCTGAGGTCCTTGGCGACGAGCCGGATGCAGGACGGGGAACTGCCCGACGGGGTCCGGCTCCGCTGGGGCCGGGTCGCGCTGGCCGCCCTCGACCGGGCGGACCGGCCGGAGGAACGGCCGTACGTACGGAGCTACTTGCTCCGGTGCTTCGGCCCCGGCGGGGACGGGGACCCGGACCGCGACCCCGCCGCCCTGTGCCGGGACGTACTGGCCCTCTTCGAGCTGACCCCGGAGCAGGCGGCCGAGCAGGCCCCCGGATGGCGGGACCTGCCGCGCCCCGCCATCCTGCGGCTGCGCCGCATCAAGAACCTGCTGCTCTGCACGGAGCCGGCCCGGCCGTACCTCGCGGCGACCGACCCCCTGGCGGTGGCGGTGGATGCCTGGGCGGCGGTCCGGCCGGGGCTTCCCTAGCGCGCCGGGGGTCGGCCGTCGGCAAGTGCCGTGCGTCGGCAAGTGCCGCCCGTCAGCAGGTGTCCTCGCCCTTGATCAGGCACTTCTCCGCCCACTGGCCCAGCTCCGTGAGCGCGGGCTTCAGCGCGGCGCCCCGCTCCGTCAGCCGGTAGGCCACCCGCAGGGGCGGGCCTTCGTCCACTTCGCGCAGGACGAGGCCGGCGGCTCCGAGCTCGACCAGGCGGTCGGACAGCATGCGTTCGCTGATCCCGGTGATGGACCGGCGCAGATCGGCGAAGTGGACCGGGCCCTCCAGGAGCGATGCCACGATCACGCCGGTCCAGCGCTTTCCGAGCAGCCCGAAGACCTGCGTGATGCCGTCGCTCACCCGGCTGCAGGCCTCCGTGTCCTGGTGCTTTCCCTTGTCCGCCATGGCTCCAGGGTACTACCCCCGATTTAGGGGATGAAAAAAAGTAAGTACCTGTGTTATTACTAGTGACGTACGGAAAAACGCACTCCCAGGAGGTTCCCATGGCCACGCTTCTGCACCTCGACTCGTCCCTGAGCCCCGCCGAGGGTTCCACCTCGCGTGCGGTGACCGCCGCCTTCCGCAAGGCCTGGCAGGAGCAGAACCCCGACGGCACCGTCGTCTACCGCGACCTCGCCGCCGCCCCCGTCCCGCACCTCGGCACCCTCGCCGCGTTCGCCGCCTTCACCGACCCCGCCACCCACGGCCCCGAGCAGGCCGCGGCCTTCGCCGAGCGGGTGAAGCTGGTGGAGGAGCTGGAGCAGGCGGACGCCGTGCTGATCGGCGCCCCGATGTACAACTTCTCGATCCCCTCGACCCTGAAGGCGTGGCTCGACCAGGTCATCGTGATGGGCCGCACGGCCGGCCCCGAGTCGCCCCTCAAGGGCCTGCCGGTCACCGTCGTCGCCAGCCGCGGCGGCTCCTACGCCGCCGGCACGCCCCGCGAGGGGCTGGAGTACGTGCAGAACTACCTGGACGGGCTCCTGACCTCCATGTTCGGCGCGGAGGTCGACTTCATCGTCCCCGAGCTGACCCTGGCCGCGAGCAACCCGGCGATGGCCGAGCTCATCCCGCTCGCGGAGGCCTCGTACGCGAAGGCGCTCGCGGACGCGGAGTCCAAGGGCAAGGTCTTCGGGGCGCCCGTCGCTTCGGCCGCCTGAGGTCCGAGCCGTGACGGGCGCCACAACCCGGTGGTGTCCCGAGCGGTGATCGGCAAGGCTGGGGCGCATGGTTTCGGTAGTGCAGAACGTGGCGATCGACTGTGCGGACGCCTATGGGCTGGCCCGCTTCTGGAGCGGAGTGACGGGCCGCCCGGTGGATCCGGACGCCCGCCCGGGTGACCCGGCGACACAAGTACTGCTTGCGCAGGGCCCGGCGCTGTACTTCAACCAGGTGCCCGAGGCCAAGACGGTCAAGAACCGCATCCACCTGTGCCTGCGCCCCGAGACCTCGCGCGAGCAGGAGGTCGACCGGCTCCTGGGCCTCGGCGCCGTACTGGTCGCCGATCGCCGCAACCCCGACGGCTCGGGCTGGGCCGTCCTCGCCGATCCCGAGGGCAACGAGTTCTGCGTCCTGCGCAGCGAGTCCGACAAGGCCGCCATGGACTCCTGACCGGGCGCGCTCTCGCCTTCAGCGCCGCAGACCGAGCAGCATCACGTCACGCAGGTCCGCGTCCGCGGACCGGGGCCGACCCTCGCCGATCTTGCGGTATCCCCACGCCCGGTAGGCGGCCGAGGCCGTCGTGGCCCCCGGGTGGACGTTCAGCAGCACCCGCTCGGCACCGATGCCGCCGAGCAGCGCCGTGTGCAGGCTCCGGGCGACACCCTGCCCGCGCCACGGTGCGCGCACGGCGAGTTCCAGGAGCCCGAAGGTGCGGTGGCCGTCCTCGCGGCGCATGGCGTCGGACACGGGCTCGGTGAGTTCGTCCCACCACACCGCGTCGGCTGCGAGCATCCAGCCGTAGGCCATGCCGACCGGTTCGCCCTCCGGGGTACGGGCCAGGGCCGCGCGGAAGCCGAGCCTGCGCGTCTGCGCGGGGAAGTGGAGGAAGGCGGCGGCGACTTCCTCCTCGGTCTCCTCGTACGGAGGCTCCGCGAACGCTTCGGCGTAGATCAGCCGGAACGCGTCCGCGGCCCGCAAGGCGGCCGCGCCGTCCATGTGCTCCACGTGCTCCACCATGATGGTCCTTTGCCGCGTCATGTCTGCCAGGGGATGTTGCGCCAAGGGCTCGCCGGGTCGGTGACCAGGGTGAGGTGGGTGGCCAGCACGCCCGTGTACCACTCGCCGAACTCCTCCTCGTCGAAGTGCAGGCAGCGCCCCAGGGCGTACCCGGCGGAGAACTCCTCCCACGAGCGGTACGAGGCCCTCGCCGCCTCCCCGGCGCGCAGTACGCCGTGCTCCGCGTCGGCCAGGGTTCCGTAGCGGGTCCCGAGGCCCCAGCGGGCCATCTGTGAGGCCCGGCCCTGGTCCCAGCCCTCCACCGAGCGGACCCAGCCGTCCTCGGGGAGCAGCCCGTCGGCGCGGAAGCGCTGTTCGTAGCGGGCGATCCGGCCGATCAGCCGCTGTACGCCCGCCACCTCGCCCTCCACCTCGGCGGTGGGGCGGGGCGCGGCGACGGTGACCCCGTCGGGGGTGAGCTGCGGTTCGGCGGCCCGTTCGGCGCTGCGGCGCAGGGCGGAGGCGGCGGCGTGCCGCCAGTGCTCCACGTCCACGGGGCCGGCGAAGTCGGAGGCGAGGAGGCGGCGCACGCGCAGCGCGAACTCCCAGACGGGGCTGACGACCTCGGTGGCGAGCAGGCGGCGCAGGGTGTCGTGCCACTCGGTGGCGCCGGTGATGCCCCAGCCCTTGCGCAGCCTTTCGCGCTCACGGGTGTAGCCGTTGCCGTGGTAGGCCAGCGCGTTCCAGAACTCCCCGTTGGAGACGGCGAGATGGGCTCCGACGGCGAGTCCGTGCGCGACCGGCCCGTGCAGCGGGCCGCCGACGTGCAGGGAGTGCACGGCTCCGGGGGCGAGGCCCCAGACCGGGGCCGCGGCGTCCCAGTGGGCGCGCCAGCGGGCGAGGTCGGCGGGGGTGGTGGTGAGGTAGGCCTCGGAGGGGGAGCCGGGGTTCACGGCGAGGTGCGGGGGGTCCGCGGAGTCCCAGGCGTTCGCGAACCAGGCCAGTGACCTGGGCAGGTAGACGGTGTGCGGGTCGGGGACGGGCAGCATCCCGCGGGTGTGGACGACGAGGCAGCGCCGGTCCGGGGTGGGGTGGAAGCGGGCCGTCGTGGGCTCGGCGTCGACCTGGGCCCGGGACTGCGGCAGGAACAGCTCGCTCCGGGCGAGGGCGTCCAGGTACCCCGCCCAGTCCCCGCGCGCCTTGGCCTCGTACAGCTCGCGCTCGATGGAACTCGGCGCCGTCCACCCATCCATGTGGATCACCCTAACGGGGGGACTCGCGCCCTCCGCCGTGGGCCAGCTCCGCCCACACCGTCTTGCCGACGATCCGGTCCGTGCACCCCCAGTGCGCGGAGAGGGCCTTGACGATGTGCAGCCCGCGCCCGAACTGGTCGTGGTCGGCGACCGCCGCTCGCGGTTCGGGGCGGCGTTCTCCTTTCGGATCGGTGACCTCGATGCGGAGCACTGCTCCGGTGAGGCTGACCTCGACCCGGAAGTACCGGTCCCAGACCGAGCCGTGCAGCAGCGCGTTCGTGGTCAACTCGCTGGTCAGCAACGCCGCGTCCGCCGCGAGCTCGGGCCGCCCCCACGCCACGGCGAGCCATGCGGTGTGCCGGCGGGCGGTGGGTACGGAGTCCTGGCGGGGCGGGTAGTTCCGTACGTCGTGACGGTCCATGGTGCACCTCCGGTACGGGCGGTGGCATGCCGGTGCCGCTTCGTGGGCAGCCCGGTGCGCTTCCGCCAACTGACTCTGTGCGGTGAGTGGTTCGTTACCGAACGTAGGGTGGCGCGTGTTCCAGGTGCAAGTGGTTCGGGGAATATGGTCCCCGAATAGGTGACGGGGTCGACTTCGGTCGGACGGTGGCGCGAGACTGACGCCGTGAACCGTGGAATGCGAGAGCCCGAGGGCAACCGGGTGTCAACGGTGTTGGGGCGCAGGCTGGGTGGCGAGCTGCACAAGCTGCGCATGGCAGCAGGCCGAACCCAGGCCCAAGCGGCTGCGGAGATCACCGCGACGCCGACGAAGATCGTGAAGATGGAGAGCGGTTGGGTGCCCATGCGGGACCCGGACATCCGAGTGCTTTGCGAGTTCTACGGAGTGACGGACACGGAGTCCGTGAGCGGCCTGCTGGACTTGGCCCGTCTCGACCGTGAACGCAGGAAGGTCAAGGGCTGGTGGCACCAGGTCCCCCGGGTGGGCGGCCTCGGCGAGTATGTGGCGATGGAGGAGGTGGCGACCTACATCCGCACGTGGCAACTGGCTTTGATTCCAGGGCTCCTGCAGACCGCGGACTATGTCCGGGCTCTCGGTGTCACATCCGACTGGACGAACCCCGACGAGATCGAGGTGCTGGTGCAGTCGAGGCTGAAGCGGCAAGCACGGCTATGGGGTGAGAAGCCGGCCGGGTTCCACGCGGTGCTCTGGGAGGCCGCTCTGCGTCAGCAGATCGGTGGCCCCGACGTCATGCGAGCACAACTCGACCACCTCGTGGAGATGGCAAGACTGCCCCACGTTCACGTTCAGGTCCTGCCCTTCCGCGCAGGGGCGCATCACGCTGCCGGCGGTGCGTTCAACGTCCTGTCGTTCGCCGAACCCGGGGCGCTGGACGTGGGCTATGCCGAAGGCATCGCGTCTACTGTGTGGGCAGAGGGGGCGGAAGCCAGCGAGAAGTACACCCGGACGTTCGAGCGCCTGACACGCATGAGTCTCGCTCCGCAGGCTTCCATCGACCTGATCGAAGCGATCAGTAAAGGTACGTAGACACATGAACAACTTCAAATTCAAGAAGTCCAGTTACAGCGAGGGCCAGGTCAACTCGGAGTGTGTCGAGGTGGCCACCAACGTGGTCGGAATCGTCGCCGTCCGGGACAGCAAGCAGGGCGACGGGCCGGTCATCCGGGTCACCGCCACCGCGTGGGCCGACTTCGCGGCGTCGCAGGCCGCATGACGATCCGGACCGGGCGGCTGACCCTGTTGCCCCTGGAGGTCGCGCACGCCGAGGAGATGGCCGCCGTGCTGGGCGATCCGGAGCTGCACGGATTCATCGGTGGCGAGCCGCTCTCCGAGCCGGAGCTGCGCACGCGCTACGAACGGCTGGTCGCCGGTTCGCCGGACCCCGCCGTCACCTGGTGCAACTGGGTGGTCCGGCTCGACGCCGAGGACTGCCTGACCGGCACGGTCCAGGCGACCGTGACCGGGGAGGCCGCGGAGATCGCCTGGGTCATCGGTACGCCCTGGCAGCGCCGCGGCATCGCCGTCGAGGCGGCCCGGGCGGTGGTCGGGTGGCTCGGGACGCAGGCCGGGGTGCGCACCGTCATCGCGCACGTGCACCCCGACCACACCGCGTCCGCGGCCGTCGCCGAGCGGGTCGGACTCGCCGCCACGGACCGGGTCGAGGACGGCGAGATCCGCTGGGAGGGGACCGCCTGACGGGGCATTGCCCGAGGGTGACGGTGTACGCGCAGGTCAAGGGCGTACGTAGGCCGGTTGCGCGGCGTGTCCGCGCGGGCGGTGCGGGGGCTCGGGTTGCGGGGGCTGACGGGGTGTCGGTGAGTGGGCTGGGACACGTCCCATGTCGCGTCCCACATCACGTCACGTCCCGGCACGTCCCATGTCGGGGCTCCTCGACAGGAGAGATCCGTTGCGCCGCATCACTCGCTACACCGTCCCCGCCGCCCTCTGCCTGACCCTGCTGACCGCGTCCCCCGGTCTGGCATCGGCGGCGGCGGAATCGTCCGCGAAGCCGCAGGCCGCCGCCGCGTTCGGTGCGGCCGCGCCGGCCGGGAAGGCGATCCCCGGTACCGAGGCCCTGCTCGGGCAGGTGCAGTCGCTGGGCGGGGTCGGCGGGCTGCTCAAACCCATCACCGATCTGCTGGCGGCCATCCTGAAGTCCCCCGACGGCAAGATCCCGGAGGCGGACCTGGCCGCCTTCAAGGAGAAGATCGCCGCCGCGATCGAGGACCTGAAGAAGAGCCTGCCCGCCGCACCGGCCCTGCCGGTACCGGTCCCGCCGGTGGCCGCTCCGAACCTCCCGGTGGACCCGCCGAAGCTCCCCGTTGAGGCCCCGGCACTCCCGGTCGAGGCCCCGAAGCTCCCGGTCGAGGCCCCGGCGCTGCCCGTC
Source organism: Streptomyces sp. NPDC006487 (assembly GCF_042870555.1). Classification (NCBI taxonomy): domain Bacteria; kingdom Bacillati; phylum Actinomycetota; class Actinomycetes; order Kitasatosporales; family Streptomycetaceae; genus Streptomyces; species Streptomyces sp. NPDC006487. The sequence continues at coordinate 52,771 of NZ_JBIAHN010000008.1, read as the reverse complement.
GAGGCTCCGAAGCTGCCTGTCGAGGCCCCGAAGCTCCCGGTGGCGGCGCCCGCGCTGCCCGTGGCGCTGGCCGCCTCCGCCCACAAGGCGGCCGCCAGGCCCGCCGCAGGCCCGCTCGACCTGGCCACGGGCGCCATCGACAAGCTCAAGGGCTCCGTCGACGGCCTCACCAAGGCCGCCGGTCCCTGCGGTTGCTCCACCGACGCCAAGGCCAAGGCCACGGACGTGGTGACCGACCTGGTCGCGGCCCTGGTCGCGCTGCTCACCGGCCTCGGCCTCCCGGGCCTGCCCCCGCTCCCGGTACCGGCCCCGCCGCTCCCGGTCCCGCTGCCCGTCCAGTAAGACCGCACCTGCCGCACCCCGGCCCCGGCGCTGCCAGCCCACCGGCGGCAGCGCCCCGCCGGGTCGGTCGCGGCCCCCCTGTTGCCCGCTTCGCGGGGCATGAGACGGTCTGGCCGTGACAGAGATGACGGGTGGGTTGGAGTCGGCCCTGGCCGAGGCGTCGTCCCCTTCGTGGACGCGACGTGCTCGCGCCGGGCGGGACCTCGCTTCCTCCGCCGATGTTCCCGAAGCCGCGGAAGTCCTGTTGAGGCTGCTGCTGGATGCCGAGGACACCGCGGTGACGCGCCGGACGGCGGAGGCCCTGGCCCGCACGGGGACGACGGCCGCGGTGCGGCTCATGGCTCTCGCGCTTGTCGAGGCCGACGACAGCCGGTCCGACTGGCTGCGGACCGGGGTGCACGACGCACGCGTGGCGCCGGACGGGGTGCCGGACGTAGTCGAGGCCTGCGGAAAGCTTGCCCAGGACCGGGAGGAATCGGTCCGTCGGGGCGCCGCGGAGATCTCGGTGTGGGCATCCGGGACAAGCCACTGACCTGAACGGCATCCCATGGGCGCAGCCCGGTTCCCCCTGACCGAAGAGATACGGCCACTCCCGGCCCCCGCGCTCCCCGCCCATCAGCGGCAGCGCCCCCGCGTGCCGCCGCGCGACCGCACGGACCCCCTTGACGCGCCCCCCGCGCCGGTGGACGCTCCCGGGGCGCGGATCCGTACGGTGCGTTGGGGGGCCGGTATGCCGGAGCAGTCGGAGGGGCGTGTCCAGACGGCGGGGGAGCTGCGGGCCCTGCTCGCGGCGCGCGGGGCGCGGTGGTCCGTGAGCGAGCACCTCGCCGACGGGGATCCCGTACCGAAGCGCGCGCTGGGCCTGGGCGCGAGCACGGCGGCGGCAGCGGAGCTGACGCCCGCCGGAGCCGCGCCGCCGGTGGACCTGCGGAGCCTCGTGGGCCGGGTCAGCGGCAATCCGCACCTCACCCGGCGCAGGGCGGCGCACGGGCTGCTCCCCGGCACCGGCACCGGCCCCGGCCCCGGCCCCGGCACGGCCACCGCCACGGGAACCGGGGCCCCCGCCCGCCCCTCCGCCGTGGACTGGCGGAGCCGGTGGGGATGGCCCTGGCTCACCAAGGTGAAGGACCAGGACCCGTGCAGCGCCTCATGGGCGTTCGGAGCGGCCGGCCTGGTGGAGTCGATGGCCCGCATCGAGCACCACGTGTGGGCCGAGCGGTCCGAGGGGGACGTGCACGACGGGATGAAGGCCCCCTGCGGGCAGACGGGCAGCCCCGAGGCCGCCCTCGACTGGATCCGCACCAACGGCGGACTCGCGGACCCGGGCTGCTGGCCGTACTCGCCGCCGCCGCCCGGTACCCCGGTCGACCGCCGGGAGGCCTGGCGGGCCGAGTACACCCCGAGCTGGGACCGTTCGGGCCGGACCGTCCGCATCACCGGGCACGTCCTGCTCGGCGACGTGGAGCAGCAGAAGGTCTGGCTGGACACGGTGGGCCCGCTGACCGCCTGCTTCGACGTGTACGAGGACTTCTTCGGCCTCGGCTCCGGCGTCTACCACCGCACCGGCGACCGGCTGGCGGGCGGCCACTGCGTCCTGATCACCGGCTACGACGACGCGGCGGGCTGCTGGCTGTTCAAGAATTCCTGGGGGACCGGCTACCACGTGGGCGGGTACGGCCGTATCGCGTACGGCGAGGCGCGCATCGACGACTGGGCCAAGTGCGGGCTGCAGGACACCAACATCGACCCGTGGAGCAAGCGCCGCCTGCACACCGGCAACGTCTACGAGAGCGGCAACGGCCGGGCCCACCGCAACTTCGAGATGGCGGCCCTCGGCGGACCCGGCGGGGGCTCCCTGACCCACTGGTGGCGCGAGGGCGACGCCCCCTTCGCCTGGAACCGCGCCCAGAGCTTCGCCTCCGACGCCTCGGGCCAGCCCGCGTTCACGGGGACCACGTACAACCGGAACATGGAGTCCCTGCACGTCACCACGGGCGGCCGGCTCCGCCACTGGTACTACGAGCACTTCGCCGGCGCCTGGCGCGACGGCGGCGCCTTCGGCCCCGGCGACGCGGCGGTCGGCTCGACCCCGGCCTTCATCCAGAGCGACTACGGGGCTCCCGGCAACTTCGAGGTGGTCGTCCGCACCGCCGACGGCCGCCTGGGCCACTGGTGGCGGATCAACGGCGCTCCCTGGACCTGGAACGACGGCGGCCGCTTCGCCTCCGGCATCGCGCACTTCGGTCCGGCCCTCGTCCAGACCCGCTCCCGCCACCTCGACCTGGTCGCCACCCGCACCGACGGCCGGATGCAGCTGTGGTGGCGCGACGACCCGAACGGCTTCGTCTGGCGCCCCGGCGAGATCTTCGGCTCCGGCATCACCTCCGCGCCCTGCCTGATCGAGGCGCAGTACGGGGCGGCGGACGAGGACACCGCCGGGAACTACGAGCTGTGCGTCACGGGCGCGGGCGGCCGCGTCGAGCACTGGTGGCGCGGCAACGCGGGCGGCGCGGCCTGGCAGCGCTCCGCCGTCTTCGGCCACGACGTGCTGGCGGTCACCGGGATGCTCCAGGGCAGCTTCGGGTTCAACCTGGAGGTGATCGTCCTGCGCACGGACCGCCTGCTCCAGCACTACCGGCGCGACGGCGCGGGCTGGCACGAGGGGGCGGTGATCGGCCCGGCGTAGGCCGTCGCCGCAGGAGTTCCGCAGGAGAGGAGTCCGCGTGGAGGTGCGCGAGGTGGTGCTCGTGCCCGGTGAGCCGTACGAGCTGCGGCTCACCGGGCGCGGTGCGCGCGGCTACGTGTGGACCTGGCGGGTGACGGGCGACGCGGACGCGGTCTCGGTGGCGGAGGGCCCGTCGGGCCCCCCGGCCTCTGCCGCGGAGCCGCCGCGGGTGCCGGAGCCGCCGCTGCCCGGGGCGACGGTGGAGCGGCTGTACCTCGTACGGGGGCTGGTGGCGGGCCGGGCCCGGATCCGCTTCGCGCAGGTCCGTCCGCCGTATCCGGACGAGGCCGCGTACGACGAGTTCGTACTGGACGTCACGGTGCGGTGAGGGTCCACATCGTGGACGGGCTCCCGGGTTGCACCTCTGTTGTATCTATGCTGTGCGCATGCCACCCGCCCGAACCGCAGGTACCGCCGTGACCGCTGCCGAACGCGTCTACCAACACGTCAAGCAGGCCGTGCTCGACCGCCGCTACGAGGGCGGGGTGCTGCTGACCGAGGGCGAGCTGGCGGTCGCCGTCGGGGTCTCGCGCACACCGGTCCGCGAGGCGCTGCTGCGGCTGGAGACCGAGGGGCTGCTGAAGCTCTACCCGAAGAAGGGCGCCCTCGTCCTCGCGGTCTCCGCCCAGGAGATCGCCGACGTCATCGAAACCCGGCTGCTGGTCGAGGAGTTCACCGTCCGCCGGGCGGTGCCCGCCCCCGCCGGGCTGCTGGAACGGCTCGCGGAACTGGTCGAGGAGCAGCGCCGGCTCGGCGACGCGGGCGAGCTCGGGGCGATGATGGCCGCCGACCGGGCCTTCCACGCGGAGATCGTGCGCAGCGCCGGCAACCAGATCCTCTGCCGCCTCTACGACCAACTGCGCGACCGCCAGCTCCGCATGGGCGTGGCCCTGCTGCACGCGCACCCCGAGCGGGTGGAGCGGACGCTGGCCGAGCACCGGGAGATCCTCGACGCCCTGCGCGCGGGAGACGCCGACACGGCCGCCGCGGCCGTACGGGCCCACGTGAGCCGGGTCGGGGAACTGGTGCGGGGGTCCGCCCGATGAGCTCCGCGTCCGCCGCCTCCCCCACTGTTTTCAAGGACCCGCCGGGCGGCCGCAAGGCGGTGCTCGTCTGGTCGATCGGCGTCGCCGTCTACTTCGTGGCGGTCATCTTCCGCACCAGCCTCGGCGTCGCCGGGCTGGAGGCCGCCGACCGCTTCCACGTGAACGCCTCGGCGCTGTCCACCTTCTCCCTGCTCCAGCTCCTGGTCTACGCGGGCATGCAGATACCCGTCGGCCTGATGGTGGACCGGCTCGGTACGAAGAAGGTGCTCACCCTCGGCGCCGTGCTCTTCACCGCCGGCCAGATCGGCTTCGCGCTCTCCCCCTCCTTCGGGATGGCCCTGGCGGCCCGCGCCCTGCTGGGCTGCGGGGACGCCATGACCTTCATCTCCGTACTGCGGCTCGGCACCCGCTGGTTCCCGGCCCGCCGGGCCCCGCTGATGGCGCAGCTGGCCGGCCTGGTCGGGATGGCGGGCAACCTGATCTCCACGCTGGTGCTGGCCCCCGTGCTGCACGGGGTCGGCTGGGTGCCCGCGTTCGCGGGCAGCGCGGTGGCGGGGCTGGTCGTGTTGGTCCCGCTCGTGCTGTTCCTGCGCGACCACCCCGAGGGGCACGAGCCCGCGCCGCAGGCGGGCTCCGGCACGCGGGGATTCGTACGGCGCCAGATCGCCGACTCCTGGCGGGAGCCGGGCACCAAGCTCGGCCTGTGGGTGCACTTCACGACGCAGTTCCCGGCGATGGTGTTCCTGCTGCTGTGGGGGATGCCCTTCCTCGTCGAGGCCCAGGGTCTGTCCCGGACCACCGCGGGCGGGCTGCTGACCCTGGTGGTCGCCTCGAACATGGCGCTCGGCCTGGTCTACGGCCAGATCATCGGCCGCAGGCAGTCCTCCCGGATCCCGCTCGCCCTGGGCACGGTCGCCGTGACCGCCCTCCTGTGGGGCTCGGTCCTGGCCTACCCCGGGGACCACGCGCCGATGTGGCTGCTGATCGCGCTCTGCCTGGTGCTGGGCACGTGCGGGCCCGCGTCGATGATCGGCTTCGACTTCGCCCGGCCCGCCAACCCGGCGGAACGTCAGGGCACCGCCTCCGGAATCACCAACATGGGCGGTTTCATCGCCTCGATGACGACCCTCCTGGTGGTGGGCCTGCTGCTCGACGCCACCGGGGACGACTACCGCATCGCGTTCTCTTCGGTCTTCGTCCTGGAACTCCTGGGCATCGCCCAGATCCTGCGCCTGCGCGGCCGCGCCCTGGCCCGCGAACGTGAGCGGGTGGGAGCGGGAACCGGAGCGGGAGTCGCGGCGGGGACGGCCGTGGCCGCCCCGCAGGCCCCGGCCCCGGCCCCGGGCGTCACCGCCGTGGCGGCCGCCGGGGCCGGGGCCGGCGCCCCCGTCGGCCCCCCCGATCCGCAGCCGGCCCGGTGACGTCCGGAGCCGGCCCGATGTGCGCGTGGGCCACCCGTACCGCGAGCGGGACGAGACCCGAGTGGGATAGACCCCCGTCCTCTCCCACCCGTCCGTCCGTCCGCTCCGCGGGTCGGGTTCCGGCCAACGCGTTGCCGAGCCTATGAGGGCTCCGTGCGGCCGCGTGTGCACTGCGCGCAGGGACAGTTGACAATCCGCGCAGCGGCCCCGGCTGCGCCCGGGGCCTGCTAGTCCTTGCGCGCCGGACCCTCCCCGGCCGCCGCGGCCTGCCGTGCCGCCGCGCGGCGGAACTCGCTGGGGCTGACCCCGTACGTGTCGCGGAACAGCCGGCTGAACACGGAGGCGTTGGTGAACCCCCAGCGCAGGGCCACGGTGTGGACGGGGACGGCGAGCTGTGCGCAATCGGCGAGGTCGGCGTGGCACCGCTCCAGGCGGCGCCGGCGGATCGTGGCCGCGACGCTCTCCCCGCGCTCCCGGAAGAGGAGCTGGAGCCGGCGCAGCGAGAGGCTGTGCCGGGCGGCGACCACGGACGGGCTCAGCTCCGGATCGCCGAGGTTGTGCCCGATGAAGGCGTCGATCCGCGCCAGCAGCGCCCGGGTCCGGCTCTCCTCGGACAGTTCGTCCTCGGCTCCGATCCGCCCGGCGAGGCAGGCCCCGGCCAGGTCGAGGGCGACGGCCCCGAGCTGCTCCAGCTCGCCGGGCCCGCACTCCTCCCCGTGCGCGGCCAGGGAGCGCATGTACTGCGCGAGGATCGCCCCCATCCCCCGGTCGGCGGGGATCCGCTCGGCGAGCAGCCGCTCCACCCGGTCCGACCGCAGGGGGAGCGCCGTGCGGGGCAGCGAGAGGAGCACGACGTGGAGCGGCTGGGTGCCGAGGACGCCCGACTCGAAGGGGCGGGAGGTGTCCCACAGCACCAGGTCCCCCGAGAAGGGCCCCGAGTCGTGCCGGTTCTGCGCGACCCACGTGGTCCCACTGGTCACCAGCCCCAGCTGGTACTGCTCGGGATCGCTGCTGCGCACGTGCGCCGCCGTGCGCCGGGAGTGCAGCGGGGCGTAGCCGAGCTGCTTCACCTGGACGGAGCCCAGGTCCAGCACGGCAGCCTCCGCCCGGAAGTCCAGGGCGTGCTCACTCTTGATCGACGTGGACACCAACTCCTGCGCCACCACGTCGGCGAACCAATCGAACCGGTCCGCCGCCGGGACGGCAGCGGACGACATCATCGACCACACCAAGGGTCCTCCGAACCTAAGGAGTCACGGAGAAGTGGGCCAGGATGGCCTCGGCCAGCGCCGGGTCGCCCTCCACCTTCACCCGGTCGGCCACGGTGTGCGGCCGCACCCGGCCGGCCGCGAGGCGTACGTACGTCTCCCAGTCCAGGGTCAGCGTCACCGCGGGCCCCAGCGAGGGGGCCTTGTCGATGGTGCCGCGGCCCTCTGCGTCGACCCGTACGGTCCGCATGAACTCCAGTGCCCCGTGCACATCGATGACGACGGCCGAGTTCGCGGGCGCGCCCGCCTTCTTCGCGACCACCTTCGGCAGCCCGGAGAGCAGGACGTCCCTGGCCACGTAGGCCCCCGGCGAGTCCCAGTTCCCCGGTGCGCCCAGGGCCGCCCGCAGGTCCTGCTCGTGGATCCACACGTCGAACGCGCGCAGCCGCAGCGAGTGCTCCAGCGTCGCCGGCTCGCCCAGCGGGCCGCGGATCATCGTGTCCGGTTCCCGCTTCTCGTTCCGCAGCTGCCGGGAGCGGCGGATGATCGTGTACTCCAGCTCGGAGGTCATCTCGGGCGCGGTGTGGTGCCGCCGCACGTCGACCTGCACTTCCATGTACCGGGAGAACTCGTCGACCACGTGCCGCAGGTCCCGCGGCAGCGTGTGGATCGGCCGCGGGTCGCCCAACTGCTCGCACTCGATGCCGATGACGTGGGAGACGACATCGCGCACGGACCAGTTCGGGCAGGGCGTCGCCCGGCTCCACTCGCCTTCCGTCAGCGGAAGGACCAGCTCGGATATCGCCTCGATGGAGTGGGTCCACGCGTCGGCATAGGGCTGAAGGCTGGGATGCGGATGGACGGTCAACGGGACCCCTCGCGTGCTGTTCATTGGCGCATTGGCGCGTTCTGGAAGCTTGTGCAATGGCTTCAAAACTACGCTGCCGGTGAGCACCCCGGCAGTGCTTTCGTGTGACGATCGTAGGCCCGAGTTGACGGCTTGAAAGCCAGGACGGTGGTACTGTGCGCGCTTCCCTGATCCAAATCGCAGTGAATGAGGGGGAGTCGGTGGTTTCCCGCCGCTCCCGTGCCGCAGACCTCGTGCGCGAACAGTCCGGCTCGGACCTCGTCGTCCTGCCCGAACTGTGGACCGTGGGCGCCTTCGCCTACGAGCAGTTCGAGACAGAGGCCGAGCCGCTGGACGGCCCGACCTACGGGGCCATGGCCGCGGCCGCCCGCGATGCCGGGGTCTGGCTGCACGCCGGCTCGTTCGTGGAGCGCGCGGGCGACGGCTCGCTCTACAACACCGCGCTCGTCCTCTCCCCGACGGGCGAGCTCGCCGCCACGTACCGCAAGATCCACCGCTTCGGCTTCGACCAGGGCGAGGCCGTCCTGATGTCCGCGGGCGAGTCCCTGACCACGGTCGCCCTTCCGGAACAGACCCTCGGCCTCGCCACCTGCTACGACCTGCGCTTCCCGGAACTGTTCCGCGGCCTGGTCGACGCCGGGGCGACGACGCTGGTCGTCTCCGCGGGCTGGCCGGCCCGCCGCCGGGGCCACTGGACGCTGCTGAACCGGGCCCGCGCCGTCGAGGACCAGTCGTACGTCCTCGCCTGCGGGACGGCCGGCACCAACGGCGGCGTGGAACAGGCCGGCCACAGCCTGGTCGTGGACCCGTGGGGCGAGGTCCTCGCGGAGGCGGGCCCGGGGGAGGAGGTCCTGACGGTGGACCTCGACCCGAAGAAGGTCGCCGAAACCCGCGAGCAGTTCCCGGCCCTGAAGGACCGCCGCCTCGGCCTCTGACCGGATGGGGTTTACTTGTGCGAAGTCAGCGTGAAGTAAAGGGTGCGTGCGGGGCATGGAGAACGGGGACATAGCGGACGGGCAGCTCGAACCGGTCGGCCCGGTCGGCCCGGTCGGCCCGGCCGAACCGGCCGAACCGGCCGAACCGGTCGAACCGGACTCCGTCCACTGGCTCCAGCGGTCGATGGCCGGGGCCGCCGCCTTCCTCGCCGCCGTCCCCGTGGCATGTGCCCTGCTGAACCCGATGGGGCTGGTCTTCCTCCTCCCGTTCGCTGCCGTCGCCTGGCTCCTCTTCCTCCGGGACCGGGCGTCGTTCCGCGCCACGTGCCACGGCGTCGGCATCGTCCTGACCCTGTTCGGTGTGCTCCTGACCTGCTTCGGCATGTTCGTGGTGATCCCTTCCGCGGTGATCCTCCTGCTGGCCGCGTCCGCGGACCCGCGCCGCCGCCCGGTGCTCGCCCGCGTCCACGCCGGCATCGCGGTCGCCGTCACCGCAGCCGCCACCGTCGGGGTGGTGTACGTGGCGGTCCCGGTGGCCAAGGACCTCCTCAAGCCCGTGCACAGCTACTCCGTGGAGGTTCCGGACGACGTCTACGGCAGCGGTGATTGGATGCCGGAACTCCAGCCCTACGGAGTCACCGGCATCGGGTCGCACGGCGCCGGATCCGGGACCAGGACCCGGGTGAAGGTCACGTACGACGAGAACCTCACCGAGGCCGAACGGGCCGCCCTGCGCGAGTTCCTCTCCGCCCTCCCCGGCGCCGGCCCGGTCAAGCCCTGCGGCCGGCTCGGCTGTGACTGAGCGGGGCTGAGACCGAGCGGGGCTGAGACCGAGCGGGCCTACGGCTCGTCGCCCGGGCCCTCCCGCTCCTTCTCCGCCATCCGGATCACGCACACCGCGACGGCGATCAGCAGCGAGGCGTCGGCGTCCTCGCGGACCACGTCGACGGCGTACGTCTCGCGGATCCGGTACCACTGGCGGGAAATCAGCGCCAGCAGCTCCCCGTCGTACTCGACCTTGAACTCCCGGTCCAGGATCCGCCCGCTGACATCGAGCTCGGTGCCCTCGTTGAGCACCACCGAGTAGTGGTTGCGCAGCAGCGAGAACCGCTTCTTCCGGATCACCGCCAGCCGCCGCTCGTCGCGCTCCAGCGTCATCGCGTCGCGCAGGGCGAAGAGCTTCTCCCGCAGCGTGATGAGGATCCGCCCGTCGGGATCCTTCAGCTCCAGGGTGTCGCGGAACCGCAGGGCCTTCCCGTCCACGAGGAAGGCGTGCCGGCCGTCCTCGTCCTCGATCCAGTAGTCGTCCCCGATGGCCAGCATTTTGTCCCGTACCAGGTATTTCACGCCCTCATCGCTGCCCGCGATAGGTTCCGGTCATGCCACTTCTCTACGTGACCGACCTGGCCTACCCGGCGCGCGGCCGCCGCTACGGCGACGAGGACGTCTTCCTCACCGCACGCCTGCGCGAGCACTTCCCCCTCGCCCTGTGCCACCCCCTGGACGCCGAGGCCCTCCTCCCGGCCTTCGACACCGTGGTCGTCCGCAACAGTGGCCCGGTCCTGCACCACCAGGAGGCCTACGACTCCTTCCGCGCGGCCGCCCTCGCCGCCGGCACCCGCGTCTACAACCCCCTGACGGGCCGGGGCGACATGGCGGGCAAGCAGTACCTCGTCGACCTGACCGCCTCCGGCCACCCGGTCATCCCGACGGTCGACGACCCGGCGCACTTGTCGCTCCTCCCCGCGTCCCCCACCTACGCGGTGAAGCCGAAACAGGGAGCGGACTCGATAGGCCTGGCCTTCACCCCGCACCCGGACTGCGCCCCGGGGGAGTTCCTGATCCAGCCGCGCATCGACTTCGCGTACGAGGTGTCCTTCTACTTCGTCGACGACACCTTCCAGTACGCCCTCTACGCCCCCGACCCGGACCGCCGCTGGGAGCTGATCCCCTACGACCCGACCCCGGCGGACCTGTCCTTCGCCCGCACCTTCATCGCCTGGAACACCCTCACCCACGGCATCCAGCGCGTGGACGCCTGCCGCGCCCCCTCGGGCGACCTCCTCCTGGTGGAGCTGGAGGACCTCAACCCGTACCTCTCCCTGGACCTCCTCCCGCCGGAGGTCCAGAACACCTTCGTCACCGCCCTGGTCCGCTCCCTGCACGACTTCGGAGCCTGATCCGGCCTGAGTCGGCAAGACGCCCCCTAGAGCCGCGCACCCCGGGTGCCGCGCGGCCGCGCCGCGTAGCGGAGCAGGGCCCGGATCGCCGCGGCGTTGATCAGGGCGCTGAGCCGTGCACCGCCGGGCACCGGTCTCCCGCCGTACGGGTGTGATCCGGGGTTCATACTCGGATGGCAAGCTTGAAGGATGAACGATGCTGCCCCGGCGCCCACCCCCGCGCCCGCGCCCCGCCGTGCCCGAGTCCGTGCCCCCGAGCTGATCGGCAAGGGCGGCTGGCTCAACACCGGTGGGAAGGATCTGACCCTCGCCGACCTGCGAGGGCGGATCACGATCCTCGATTTTTGGACCTTCTGCTGTGTGAACTGCCTGCACGTGCTCGATGAGCTGCGCGAGCTGGAGGAGAAGCACCGCGACACCGTGGTGATCGTCGGGGTGCACTCGCCGAAGTTCGTGCACGAGGCCGAGCACTCCGCCGTCGTCGACGCCGTGGAGCGGTACGGGGTGCACCACCCCGTGCTCGACGATCCCGAGCTCGCGACCTGGAAGCAGTACGCCGTCCGTGCCTGGCCCACGCTCGTGGTGATCGACCCCGAGGGGTACGTCGTCGCGCAGCACGCGGGGGAGGGGCACGCGCACGCCATCGCGAAGCTCGTGGAGGAGCTGGAGGCCGAGCACGAGGCGAAGGGGACGCTGCGGCGCGGGGACGGGCCGTACGTGGCGCCCGAGCCGGTGGCGGGGGACCTGCGGTTCCCGGGGAAGGCGCTCGTGCTGCCCTCCGGGAACCTGCTCGTCTCCGATACGACCCGGCACCAGCTGGTGGAGCTGGCCCCCGACGGGGAGAGCGTCGTACGGCGCATCGGGGGCGGGGAGCGGGGGTTCGGGCCGGAGGCCTTCAGCGAGCCCCAGGGGCTGGCGCTGCTGCCCGACGGGACCGTGGTCGTCGCGGACACCGTCAATCACGCGCTGCGGCGGTTCGACCCCGCGACCGGGGCCGTGGAGACGGTCGCCGGGACCGGGCGGCAGTGGTGGCAGGGGTCCCCGGCCTCGGGACCGGCCCTCGAGGTCGACCTGTCCTCGCCGTGGGACGTGGCCTGGTGGCAGGGCAAGGTCTGGATCGCCATGGCGGGCGTTCACCAGCTGTGGACGTGGGATCCGGAGAGCGACTCGGTGGCCGTGGCCGCCGGGACGACCAACGAGGGGCTGCACGACGGACCGGCCGCCGAGGCCTGGTTCGCGCAGCCGTCCGGGCTCGCGGCCACCGAGGACCGGCTGTGGATCGCCGACTCCGAGACGAGCGCACTGAGGTACGTGGAGGTGGTCGACGGCGGCGGCCATGCCATCCGCACCGCCGTCGGCAGCGGGCTCTTCGACTTCGGGCACCGGGACGGCGACGCCGCCCAGGCGCTGCTCCAGCACCCGCTCGGCGTCACCGCGCTGCCCGACGGGTCCGTCGCGGTGTGCGATACGTACAACCACGCCCTGCGGCGCTACGACCCCGCCACCGGGCAGGTCACCACCCTGGCCACCGATCTGCGCGAGCCCAGCGACGCCGTGCTCGTCGGGGACGACATCGTGGTCGTGGAGTCGGCCCGGCACCGGCTGACCCGGCTGCGCCTTCCCGAGGAGGCCGTACGGGTCGACGCGGTCGCCCACCGCACGCAGCGGGCCGCCACCGAGGTGGCCCCGGGCACGCTGCGGCTCGACATCGTCTTCCGGGCACCGTCCGGGCAGAAGCTCGACACCCGCTACGGGCCCTCGACCCGCCTGCTGGTCTCCTCGACGCCGCCCGAGCTGCTGACGGCGGGGGAGGGGGCCGGGACCGACCTGTTCCGGGAGCTCGCGCTGAACCCGGAAATGACCGAGGGCGTCCTCCACGTCTCCGCGATGGCCGCGTCCTGCGACGACGACCCCGAGAACGAGTACCCCGCCTGTCACGTCCACCAGCAGGACTGGGGGGTGCCGGTGAGCATCGCTCCCGGCGGCGCGACCCGGCTGCCCCTGGTGCTGGCGGGGATGGACGACTGAGCCACCGTCACCACCGTGCCCGCCGGGGGAAACCCCCCGGCGGGCACGGTCATGAGCGCGTGATGACGCGGGCTCAGTTCTCCAGGAACGCCAGCATGACGTTGGCCAGGAGGTACGGGTCGTCCGCGCCGCACAGTTCGCGGGCGCTGTGCATCGACAGGATGGCCACGCCGATGTCGACCGTCTGGATGCCGTGGCGGGCGGCGGTGATCGGGCCGATCGTCGTGCCGCACGGCATCGAGTTGTTGGAGACGAAGGTCTGCCACGGGACGCCGGCGCGCTCGCAGGCGTTCACGAACACCGCGCGGCCGCTGCCGTCGGTCGCGTACCGCTGGTTGACGTTGACCTTCAGGATCGGGCCGCCGTTGGCGCGCGGGTGGTGCGAGGGGTCGTGCCGCTCGGCGTAGTTGGGGTGCACGGCGTGGCCGGTGTCCGAGGAGAGGCAGATCGCGCCGGCGAAGGCCCGCGCGCGGTCCTCGTAGGAGCCGCCGCGCGAGAAGACTGAACGTTCCAGCACGTTGCCCAGCAGGGGCCCGTCCGCGCCGGTGTCCGACTGGGAGCCGTTTTCCTCGTGGTCGAAGGCGGCCAGGACCGGGATGTGGTCGAGCGTGCCCGCGGTGGAGGCCGCGGCGAGGGCCGCGACGCCGGCGTGGACCGACAGCAGGTTGTCCATGCGCGGGCCGGCCAGCAGTTCGCGGTCGCGGCCCAGGTAGGCCGGGGGCTCGATCGAATGGACCATCAGGTCCCAGCCGGCCACGGAGCCGCGCTCGAGGCCTTCCTCGTCCTCCAGGAAGGCGATCAGGTCGCCTTCGTGGACGTCGCCGAGGCCCCAGATCGGCTGCATGTGCCGCTGCTTGTCCAGCTTGAGCCCGTCGGTGTTCACCGACCGGTCCAGGTGCACGGCGAGTTGGGGTACGCGCATCAGCGCACGGTCGATGTTGACGAGCCGTTCGGTGCCGTCGAGCAGGGTCAGCCGTCCGGCCAGGCCCAGGTCGCGGTCGAGCCAGGTGTTGAGCAGGGTGCCGCCGTAGATCTCCACGGCGATCTGCCGCCAGCCCTGGGCGCCGGTGTCGGGCAGCGGCTTGACGCGGAGGTTGGGGGAGTCGGTGTGCGCGCCGATGATCCGGAACGGGGTGTGCGCGGCAGCGCCTTCGGGCACGTACCAGGCGATGATCGCGCCCCCGCGGAGTACGAACTTGCCTCCCGTGCTCGCGTCCCAAGCGTCGGTCTCGGCCAACTGCCTGAATCCGGCCTTCTCCAGCCGCTCGGCCGCGTTGGCCACGGCGTGGTACTGCGACGGACTCGCCGCCAGGAAGGTCATCAGGTCGTCGGTGTGGCCGCGGTCGAAGCGGGCGGCGGGAGAGCTCATGTGGTTCACCTTAACGACGGTCGTGTTCGTCATGGCCGGACTGCGGCGGATAGCCGGAGGAAGGGCCGCGGGGCGTGTGTCCCGGGCTCCCGGTGCTTGTCAGCCCGGCGGACGGTCGAAGCGGCGCTGCAACTGTCTGCGCTCGCCCCGGCGGATGCGCGGGAGCATTTCCGGGGTCTGCGCGGAGCGCTGCGCGCGCCTCTTGCGTCCGGCGCAGAAGATACAGGCCTCACCGGGAGGGGCGTCGGGATCGATGGGTGCGCCGGGGTGCTCGGAGCAGCCCGAGGCGTTGCGCGGCCGGGACAGCTCCCGGGCCACGATGAAGGCGCGGTGCAGGTCGTCGGCCATCGCGACGAAGTCGTCGGGGGGCGAGGAAAGGCTCAGGTGGAAGCGCCGTTCCTCGACCGTGCGCAGGCAGCCGTGCAGTGCCTGGAGGGTGTACGGGGGCTCGGGCACCGGGTATCCGAGCCGGCGCTGCTCCCCGGCGGGCGGGGCGGCGGACGCGGCCCGGGCGCCCTGCGCGCGCAGTCCGAGGCGGCGCCGGTCGTTGCAGATGAGGCAGCGCCCCCAGCCGTCGGGCGCCTCGGGGTCGAGGGCGCCGTTGGGGTGCTCCGGACAGCCGGTGTAGCTCTTGGCGGGCGCGAGCCCTGCGGCGGTCTGGAAGGCGGTGTAGAGGGCGTCGGCCACCGATTCGTACTCGGTGGGGTGGGCGCCCTCGTAGAGCTCCTTGAGGTGGTCGCCGAGGCTGCCCACGGCGGACTGCAGCTCCTTCAGGGCATAGGGCCGCCCGGTCGGGACGGAGTACCCCCTGCTGCCGCGCTGCTGCTCCTGTGGACTCATACCCACGAGCGTCGCACGAACCACCGACATCCCGGGAACCCCGCAGCCCACGGGCCGTGCGGGGCCCCGGAGAAGCCGGCGGGCGACGCGGCCCGCGCGCACGCCGACGGCCGGGCCCCCGTGCGGAGGACCCGGCCGTCTGCGCGTACGTACACCGCGTACAGCTGGGGGATGGAGTTTCCCGGTACCGGCCGGCGGGGCCTAGAAGGCGGCCTCGTCGAGCTCCATCAGGGTGTTGTCGACGGACTCGGCGAGCGCGCGGGCCACCGAGACGCCCGGCAGGATCTGGGCGGCGAAGAACTTCGCCGCCGCGATCTTGCCGGTGTAGAACGGCACGTCCTTGGCGGAGGCGGACGGCAGCTTCTCGGCGGCCACGGCCGCGCCCTTGAGGAGCAGGTAGCCGACGACCACGTCACCGGAGGCCATGAGCAGCCGGGTGGTGTTCTGGCCGACCTTGTAGATGTTCTTGACGTCCTCGCCGGTGGCGGTGAGGTCGACGATCATCTGGCCGACGATGGCCTCCAGGTCGACGGCCGCCTTGGCGAGCGCGTCGCGGGCCGGGGCGAGGTCCTCGCCGCCGGGGCCCTCGGCCAGGAACTTCTTCATCGTCTCGGAGAGGACGTTGAGGGAAGCGCCCTGGTCGCGGACGATCTTCCGGAAGAAGAAGTCCTGGCCCTGGATGGCCGTGGTGCCCTCGTAGAGGGTGTCGATCTTGGCGTCGCGGATGTACTGCTCGATCGGGTATTCCTGCAGGTAGCCCGAGCCGCCGAAGGTCTGGAGCGACTGCGCGAGCTGCTCGTAGGACTTCTCCGAGCCGTAGCCCTTCACGATCGGCAGGAGCAGGTCGTTGAGGCCCACGAGGGACGCGGTGTCCTCGCCGGCGGCCTGCTTGACCTGGATCTCGTCCTGGATCGAGGCGGTGTAGAGGACCAGGGCGCGCATGCCCTCGGCGTACGCCTTCTGCGTCATGAGCGAGCGGCGCACGTCGGGGTGGTGCGTGATGGTGACCTTGGGGGCCGCCTTGTCCATGAACTCGGCGAGGTCCGGACCCTGCACGCGCTCCTTGGCGTACTCCAGCGCGTTCAGGTAGCCGGTCGACAGGGTCGCGATGGCCTTCGTGCCGACCATCATCCGGGCGAACTCGATGATCATGAACATCTGGCGGATGCCGTCGTGCTTGTCACCGATCAGCCAGCCCTTGGCGGGGTGCTGGTCGCCGAAGGTCATCTCGCACGTGTTGGAGGCCTTGAGGCCCATCTTGTGCTCGACGTTCGTCGCGTAGACGCCGTTGCGCTCGCCCAGCTCGCCGGTCTCCCAGTCGAAGTGGAACTTCGGGACCAGGAAGAGGGAGAGGCCCTTCGTGCCCGGGCCGTGGCCCTCGGGGCGCGCGAGGACGTAGTGGAGGATGTTCTCCTCCATGTCGTGCTCGCCGGAGGTGATGAAGCGCTTCACGCCCTCGATGTGCCAGGAGCCGTCGTCCTGCTGGACCGCCTTGGTGCGGCCGGCGCCGACGTCCGAGCCGGCGTCCGGCTCGGTGAGGACCATGGTGGAGCCCCAGCGCTTCTCGACGGCGAGCGCGGCGATCTTCTTCTGGACCTCGTTGCCCTCTTCGAAGAGGACGCCGGCGAACGCCGGGCCGGAGGAGTACATCCAGACGGCCGGGTTCGCGCCCAGGATCGTCTCGGCGAACGCCCAGATCAGGGAGCGGGGCGAGGTGGTGCCGCCGATCTCCTCGGGCAGGCCCAGGCGCCAGTACTCGGAGTCCATGAAGGCCTTGTAGCTCTTCTTGAAGGACGCCGGGACGGGCGCGGTGTTCGTGGCCGGGTCGAAGACCGGCGGGTTGCGGTCGGCGTCCTCGAAGGAGGCGGCTAGCTCGTTCTCGGAGAGCTTGGCGATCTCGCCGATGATCGTCTTGGCGGTCTCGGTGTCCATCTCACCGAACGGGCCAGTGCCGTACACGTTGTCGCGGCCGAGTACCTCGAAGAGGTTGAACTCGATGTCGCGGAGATTCGACTTGTAGTGCCCCATGGCGACGGCTCCGTTAAGGCTCGGTGAGAGTGGTTCCTCGTGCATACCAATCGGTAACGTAATGATGCTACCCGTCGGTAATAAACTGCAACCCCTACCGGCGGGACTGTGACCTCTCTCTCGGATCCCTCAGACCCCTCAGATCTCTCGGAATCTCTCGGAACCCCTCCGACGACTGTCCCGAGATCCCCCTCAGTCCGGCTTCAGCCCGGCCTCAGTCCCGCCCCGGTCTCACTCGAGGGGCGGCGCCGCGGTCACGGGCGGGGGCCGTGGGCGACGGCCTGTTCCGCCGCCACCGGCTCCGGGAAGGCCAGCCGGGGTGAGCCGCCCGCCCACCACACGCCGATCACGAAGGCGGCCGTGGCCTCCACGTACCCGGCCCGGTCCAGCCCTCCGGCCGGCATCGGGATCCAGCCCATCCCGGTGACCAGCTGCGCGACGCGCTCGGCGGCCCCCGCGTCGTCGGCGCAGTACGGCACCGCGGGCCGGGTCCCGCCGAAGGCGGCGACCGGCAGCCCCCACACGCTCGCGTGGGCCAGGTTGAAGGCCTTCACCACGTGTGCCCCGGGCGCGGCCGCCTGGACGAGGGCGGCCGTGCTCGGCCCGTCGCCTGTGGTCAGCATCACCCCGCCCGGCCCCGGAGCCAGCGGGTTCGTGCAGTCCACGACCGTCCGCCCGGCCAGCGCCGCCGCGTGCTCCGCCGTCAGCGCCGGAGCCGCCCCGGCCGGTACGGCGAGCAGCGCGAGCTCCCCGTACTCCGCCGCCCGCGCGAGGCTCCCGTGCCCCGCCGCCCCGATCCGCCGGGCCAGCGCCCGGGCCGCCGCCCCGTCGCGCCCGCCGGCGAACACCTCGTGCCCGGCCCGCACCCAGGCCCCGCCGAGGGCCTCCGCCATGGCTCCCGTTCCCATCACGCCGATCCGCATCGCCGTCACCTCTTCCTGTCGTTGCTGTCGTAGTTGTCGTTCTCCGGTGGCCGAAGCTACGGAGGGCGATGCACACCGACCGGTGTCCATCGGCGGAGGCAGGATGGGGCGCGTGGAGAAGCTGCCCGAACCGGCCGAGGGGCTGCCGGACCTCACGTACACGGCGGACTGCCGGGCGCGCGTCGCCTTCGAGGTGCTCGCGCACCGCTGGGACAGCGTCGTGGTGTTCACGCTCGGCGCGGCGGGCCGGCCGATGCGGCCGAGGGCGCTGGTCGCGCGGATCGGCGGGATCAGCCCGAAGGCGCTGAACGAGGCGCTGCGGCGGCTGGAGCGCAACGGCCTCGTGGAGCGCCGGGCGTACGCCGAGGCCCCGCCGCGGGTGGACTACGCCCTGACCGCGGCCGGTACGGCCCTGCTCACGCCGATGCGGGCGATGGGGACCTGGGCCGCGCAGTACGCGGACGACGTGCTCGAGGCGCAGGACCGGTACGAAGCCCGCCTACGGCTGCGCGAGCTCGGCCCAGACGGTCTTGCTCCCGGGCCCCTGGATGACGCCCCATTGCAGCGCCACCGCGTCGAGCAGGGCTAGACCCCGCCCGGATTCCCGGTCTTCCGTGACGTCTCGCAGTACGGGCCATGCGCGCGGGTCGGGGTCGGTGAGCTCGACCCGGGTGCGGGTTGCCCTTCCGGTGACCCTGAGCGTGACCGGCGTGCCTTCGCCGAGGTGGGTGAGGGCGTTGGTGAGCATCTCGCTCACGCAGAGCTCGGCGTCGTGGCTGCGGGTGTGCTCGCGCACGGCGTGCCGGGCCAGGGGGACGGCCCCGGGGGTGGCGAGCAGCCGCAGCACGAGGGTCACCGCGTGCCCAGGGCGTCGGCGAGGCGCTGCGCGGTGGCGGGGTTGCAGTTGCCGAGGGCGATGAGGGGCGGGCTGGCGTACCGCCCGGCGTAGGAGAGGAGGTGGAGGTCGAGGGAGGGGAGGGTGATCCCGTGCGTTTCGAGTGCGGAGCGGAGGTTCTCCAGGGCCTGGGTCGCCTCGTGGTCGTGGGGGTGGTCGCTCATGGCGGAGCCGGCCTTTCGCAGCGGGGAGTGACGAACTGCTCACAGCGTGGCGCGGCCCGGCGTAGCGTGGGAAGAGTTTCGAGTTCCGCTGGACAAGTGGCAAATGGCGGTGGTGGGTTGTGCCCGCTCGTAAGGACCCCGACGCTTCGGCGAATGTGCCGTCCTTCTATGGCGCTGAGCTGCGCTACAAACGGGAATCCGCGGGGCTCACGCTGGAACAGTTGGCGGAGGGGAGCTTCCGGGGGGTGCCGTTCCTGAGTCAGATCGAGCACGGCGAGCGGCGCATGCCGCTGGATCTGGCCCGGCACGTGGACGGGAAGCTGGGCACGGACGGGTTTTTCGAGCGGCGCTGTGAAGATGCGCGCAAGGCGAGGCAGTCCGGGCATGCGGAGTACTTCGCAGACGTCGCGGAGATGGAGCCGTACGCGGAGACCATCGAGGAGTGGGCTCCGATGCTCGTCCCCGGCCTGTTGCAGACACCCGCCTATGCGCGGGCGCTCACGCGGGCGGCGATGCCCCGGGCCCTCGACAGCGAGGTCGAGGAGAAGGTGCAGGCCCGAGTCGCGCGGGCCCAGCTGTTCAAGGGTGAGTCGCCGCCGGCCTACTGGGTGGTAATGGACGAGTCGCTGATCCGGCGGCGGGTGGTTCCTGCGGGCGGGATGGTCGAGTTGCTGGCCCACATCGCGAACGTGGTCAGAACCACTCGTTCCATTCTGCAGATCGTTCCGGAAAACGCTGCGGCCCATCCGTTCATGATGGGCATGGCCAAGGTGATGACCTTCGTGGATGCGCCGCCCGTCGTGTACACCGAGAGCCTGCACAGCGGACAACTCATCGACTTTCCTGCCCTCGTGAAGGACTACCGCAGGTCGTACGATCTGCTCAGGGCTGTCGCGCTGTCACCTGAGGCGTCCCTGGCGAGGATCGACGCAGCTGCAGAGGACTTCAGAAATGGCAAGCACCGCGATTGACTTGACGTCCGCCTGCTGGCGCAAGAGCAGCTTCAGCAACGGCACCGGCGGTGACTGCGTCGAGGTGGCCGACGGCCTGACCGGCATCGTCCCCGTCCGGGATTCCAAAGTGCAGGGCGGGCCCGTCCTCGTACTCTCTGCCACCGCGTGGAGCGGCTTCGTCACGGGGCTGAAGTCCCACTGACCGGAACTCGACGTCCCGGCGGCCCGCCGCCTCGGTAGGCTTCGGGCCATGTACGGCTATGACCAGAACGTGAGCGCGGGGCAGCAGGGCGGCTACGCCCAGCCCCAGCAGGGCTACGCGCAGCAGCAGCCTCAGCAGCCGCTGTACCCCGAGCCCTCGCCGCCCTCCCTCGCGGACGCGGTGCGGGCCTTCACGACCGGGTCGCTGTCCGCAGAGGACTTCCAGCAGATCTTCGCCTCCTCGAAGGTCTACTGCCCGCGCGGCGACACCCCGGGCTTCCTGGCACTGCACAACACGCAGCAGCCGGTCATCCCGATGTTCACCACCCTCAAGGAGCTCCGCCGGTACGCCGGCAAGGAGTCCAAGTACTTCGTGATCACCGGCGCCGAGGTGATCGACCTGCTGCCCACCGGCTACGGCTTCGTCCTCGACATGGAGGGCGACCACCGGATGGTCTTCGACGCGAAGGCCGTCGAGCAGATGGTCGACTTCGCCATGCGCCGCATGTACGGCTAACCACCGAGCGGCCGGGGGCGGACATGCTGCGCGTGCACTTCGAGGCCGAGGACCTGCTCAACGTCACGTTCGCGAGCGAGCCGCTGCCCCTGGTGGAGCTGGCCCTCGCGCTCGTCGCCGCGCAGCGCACGGACCAGCAGGCGGTTTTCGGACGCTGGCGGAACCTTGCCGCGCGGGAGCTGCCGGGGCGGGTGCGGCCGCTGTTCGACCTGCTCCGTCCCGACGGGGACAACCCGCAGTTCGTGGAGCCGTACGTACGGAGCCTCGAGGAGGGCCTCGCCGTCGTCCGGGACGGGGCCTCCTTCCTCACGCCGGAGGGGCTCGCCCGCGCCGCCGCCCGCGCGCCCGGCTCCCCGTCCTGGCTGCGCGCCCTGTGGGGCCGGGACCGGCAGGCCTGGGACCAGCTCGATGCCGCGATCCGGTCGGCGCACGACGTCCTCATAGCCCCGCACTGGCCGCGGATCCGGCAGTCCTTCCAGGCCGACGTGGCCTGGCGGACCCGGCTGCTGGCCGCGCACGGGATCAAGGCCTGCCTGGCGAGCACCCATCCGGAGGCCGACTGGTCGGGCCTCGTCTTCGAAGTGGGCCGGCCGCCGGACTACGAGGTGCGGCTCGGCGGGCGCGGGCTGGTGCTGATGCCCTCGCCGTTCTGGACCGGCCGCCCGCTGCTGGTCGACCAGCCGGACGGGTCCTACGTACTCCTGTACCCGGCGCTGACCCCTCTGCCGCTGGTGTCCCCGGACCGGGCGGACGGCGCGCTGGACGCGCTGCTGGGGCGGACCCGGGCGGCCGTGCTCCAGCTGCTGATCGAGCAGCGGACCACCTCCGAGCTGGCCCGCGACCTCGACATCAGCCTCCCGTCCGTCTCGGAACACACCCGCACCCTGCGCGCGGCGGGCCTGATCACCACGGCGCGGGACGGCAAGGCGGTGCTGCACTCGGCGACCGCGCTGGGCGTGGACCTGCTCCACAGCGGCGCCTGACCTTTCGGCCACCACCGAAACCATCGCGGCGGCGGCCGCGAGTCCCGAATATCAGTGCTGCGGGGACGATCCCGCTCCTACGGACAGGGGGGACTGTGATGTCACGTGCGTCCTTGCGCACGAAGCTCGCGGCAGGAGCGGCCAGGGGGGTGATGGCGCTGGGTACGGGGGTCTTGGCGGCATCGCCGGCGCACGCGGCGACCCACTCGGTCCCGATCGAGCCGTAGGCCGCTCGGCCCTGTCCCGAAGGGTCACGGCGGCGGCCGTGACTCCCGAACGCGGGTGCTGCGGGGGATGCACGGGGGGTCCCCCACAACCCCACCCGATCCCGATCGATCCCGATCCGATCCGGATGTCGAGTCCGGATCTCGACCTGAGGAGCCAGTGATGACTCGTACGACTTCCACCACCCGCAAGGCGCTCCGCACGAGGGCGGGCGCCGTGCTGGCCACGGTGGCCCTGGCGGTGGGCGTGGGCGTTCTCGCCGCGGCCCCGGCCGAGGCCGCCACGGCCCAGCTGTGCCGCTACCCCGCTCCGTCCTGCAGCGGCTGAGCGACCGGCGCACACTGAGCAACGGGCCCCGGGGGAATTCCCCCGGGGCTCCTTCTGTTCTGTCGGGTGGCAGAAAGTTCGGGTTTCAACTAAACTCGACGCCAGAAGGAGGTTCCGACCATGCCTGCAGTGACTGTGGAGAACCCGTTGACGCTCCCGCGCGTCGGGGAGCCGGCCCAGGAGACGACCGCCCGCAAGGTGCTGGCTGTCACGACCGCCCCGGGTGGCTTCGAGGGTGAGGGATTCCCGGTGCGCCGTGCGTTCGCCGGGATCAACTACCAGTACCTCGACCCGTTCATCATGATGGACCAGATGGGCGAGGTGGAGTACGCCCCGGGTGAGCCCAAGGGCACCCCCTGGCACCCCCACCGCGGCTTCGAGACCGTCACCTACCTGATCGACGGAACCTTCGTCCACCAGGACAGCAACGGCGGCGGCGGAGTCATCAACGGCGGCGACACCCAGTGGATGACGGCGGGCAGCGGCCTGCTGCACATCGAGGCACCGCCGGAGTCGCTCGTGGTGTCCGGCGGTCTCTTCCACGGCCTCCAGCTGTGGGTGAACCTCCCCGCCTCCGACAAGATGATGCCCCCGCGCTACCAGGACATCGGCGGCGGCCAGGTCCAGCTGCTGTCCACGCCGGACGGCGGCGCCCTGCTCCGTGTGATCGCCGGCGAGCTGGACGGCCACCAGGGCCCCGGCATCACCCACACCCCGATCACGATGATCCACGCGACGGTCGCACCCGGCGCGCAGATCACCCTCCCGTGGCGCGAGGACTTCAACGCCCTGGCGTACGTACTGGCCGGGCGCGGCTCGGTCGGCGAGGACCGGCGGCCCGTCCACACCGGGCAGACCGTGGTCTTCGGCGAGGGCGGCTCGCTGACCCTGCGGGCCGACGAGGGCCAGGACTCCAACGCCCCCGCGCTGGAGATCGTCCTGCTCGGCGGGCAGCCGATCCGGGAGCCGATGGCGCACTACGGGCCGTTCGTGATGAACAGCAAGCACGAGCTGCAGCAGGCGTTCGACGACTTCCAGGCGGGCCGGCTGGGCCGCATCCCCACCACCGCCCGCACCGGCCTCGGCCACCGCGGCACGGGCGAGGCCGACGACCGGTCGTGACGTCCCCGCCGACGACCCCCGTCACACCTGTCAGCAGGACGCGGGGGTCAGTCGGACGCGGGGGCGCCGTCCCAGCGGCAGGTGAAGCGCCGGTCGGCGTTGCGGTAGCCGATCGTGACCGCGGAGGCGCGGGGCGGGCGGACGACGTACGAATGGCCCCAGTGCGTGAACGCCGCGGTGCGGTGGCTGCTGAGGGTCACGGACGGGGACAGGGGCGCCTCGAAGTAGAGGTGCACGGCATTGGCCGGGGAGTCGCCGAAGGACAGCGTCCGGCTGAAGTCGGCCTCCGGCGTGGTGCCCAGGTCGTATTCGACGAGCGGCCGGGCAGGTCCGGCCGAGGTGGCGTCGGTCAGCCTCGCGGTGATGATCTGGCTGCCCAGGGCGTGCTCCGCCTGCGGCAGTACGGTGGCGAACGACATCCCGCCGGGCTGTTCCCGGGTGTAGGCCCCGATGACGCTCGCGCGAAGGGCGTCCGCCTCCGGCGAGACGACCGGCTCCGCCAGAACGCGCAGCCGTGACGGGATGAAGGCCCGTATGCCGGGGTGGCGCTGCCGCAGGGCGTGGGTCAGGCCCACGATGTTCTCCTCGGGTCCGAGGGATCCGATCGTTTCCGAGACGACGACGTCGGGCGGCGTGCCGATGTCGACCTGGACCGCGTTGCCCTGGACGACTTCGACACGGTCGAGGTTCGAGGCCCGCAGGGCCTGCTTCGCGAAGGAAGCGGTGTCTTCGAGGTACTCGACCGCGACGACCGTTCCCGCGGTCAGCTGCGAGGCCATGGCCGCGAGGATGCCCGTACCCGTTCCGGCATCGAGGACCCGGTCGTCGTCTGCGATCACCTCCGCCATGGCGTCGTGGAACGCGGTCAGCCGCGTGGCGTCGGCGAGCATGCGTGCGTGGTGGTGAGCCTCGAACATCAGACGTCTTTCTTGGTTGGTTGTTCAGCGGGGGCGTTGCAGTCCCCACCGGAGCTGACCGGGAGCGCCGTCAGCGGAAGGAGGACAGCCTCTCCTTGACGGCGGGAACCGTGGGATCGACCGAGTGCGAGTACGCGTATGCGTCCTGGGCACGTCTCCGGTCTCCGCGGCTCTCGTGGATCCAGCCGAGGTGGAACGCGGCCGCGGCCACCGGATGTCCGCCCAGGGGGAGCATCTCCTCGTACGCGTGGAGCGATTCGTCCAGCCGGCCCGAGGCCAGCAACGCGTACCCGTGGGCGGCCCAGGCGTCCGGGTCGTACGGAGCGATGCCCGGCATGCGGGACGTGGCGGTCACGGCGCCCTCGGCGTCGTTGTTGCTCCGACACGTACCCCCCTGGGATGCGAGGAGGGCGAGTACTTCTTCCTCCCAGGCCAGTCGCTGCAGCCTGCCGTGCGGTCGCACGCCCATCACGCCCAATGCGGCCCGGTCCAGATAGGCGGACGCGGCTTCGGGTTCCCCTCTCAGGACGGCGGTGCCGGCGAGCGACCGAAGGACCTTGCGCTCGACCCACCGGTGCTCCGGAGCCACGTCGATCAGCCGCGTCAGCGCTTGTTCGGCCAGGCGGACGGTCTCGTACAGGGCCCCGGATCCGGCCTCACGGCTCGCTGCGAGCGGCATCGCGAAGCCCGCCAGTGTCAGGCGGGTCAGCACGGACAGGCCGGGATCGGCCACCGCTCGGAGAGCCTGCGTCACCACGAGGGCGGGTCTGGGATGCAACTGCAGGGAGACGGCCGCCCGGGCGAGCGCGTGCTCCGGCCGAACGTCCCCCGGGAAGGCCGGCATGCCCGCCAGCACGTCGGTGATTCCGAGCAGCCGTGCCGCCTGCTCGGGGTATCCCAGCCGCAGCATCAAAGTGCCGGCCGTGTCGCGTTCGAGCGGCGTCAAGTCCTCGGAATGTTTGCAGAGTTCGGCGATTCTCCGCCACAGTCCGGTCGCCAGATCCGCCGGAAGATGGTCGACCTCCGACCCCACCGCGTCCGCGCGTCCCCAACTGGCCGCGGTAAGGGCGCGCAGCCGACGGGGCGGTATTTCGCCGAAGGCGGGAAGCTCCTCGACATCGCGCCGTGCCAAATGCTCGGCAATGGCGTGGGTGGCGATCGCGTGCTTCGGTGAACAGGGCACGGGGAGCGCCAGCCCCACGTACACGGGGCAGACGGCCGGAACGTCCGCGTCGAGGAGCGATTCCAGGCGCCGGGTGAGGTCACCAGGGCTTTGCGGCGGTTCGTATGGTGGCGGCAGGTGTCGCATGCTTTTCCGGTTCATTGGTGCCGTGCCCGGCCCGAGTCCCCCAGCGGAGTGATTAATCCCATCCGGGATCCGGAGCCTTGGCGGGACCGGTGGCACTGGCAGATACGTGAGTCTCGGTGCCTGTCGAATTGGTATCGGTAGAGCCGGTGGTTGCAAGGACCGCGATGAGCGCAATGAGCGCGATCGACAGCCCGGTAGCCTTGTGAAGAAGCTTCATCATTTCCCCCCTCATTCGCGGGAGCCTTACCCGCGATGGATGAGAGCTTCTCCCGACAGCTTCAGCCGTACAAGAGTTGAAGGTGCTCATGAAGTGACATTGCAGGAGGCTGAACATGAACGAAGCGTGTGAATCGGGCAATGGGTGCGATAGTGGCGGCGCCCTCTGTGAGCGGGGCGTCGCGTACTACATGGACGCCGTCCGTACCGGGCGCGCCGACCAGTCTTCCGCGCCCGTCTGCCTCCTGCGGATGCAGCTCCTCCAGTCCGCGCCCGGCGACGAGCAGTCGATGACGCCCATCCGCCCGTCCTACGCCCTCGCCATGCTCGTGCGCCCCATCGAGGAGGAGATCCACCAGCGTCAGGCGGTCACCCAGGGACTGCAGCGGGCCCTGGACCCGATCGAGGCCCTCTACAACGCCCAGCAGCGCCCCACCGCGGACCTGGTGATGCTCGAGGGCCTGCCGGCCATCAACGCCGCCATCGACGATGCCACCCAGCGGTGCGACACCGAGCTGCTGACCGCCCAGCCCGGCGGCGGCCGCTCCTCGACGGTCCTGTCCGAGGCCCTGCAGCGGAGCCGGGACCTGCTCGGCCGCGGTGTCCGGCTGCGGACGCTATACCAGCACACCGTGCGCTACAACCCGGCAACGATGGACTACATCCACCAGATCACCGAGGCCGGTGCAGCGGCGCAGGTCCGGACCCTGGACGAGCTTTTCGAGCGGATGATCATCTTCGATCGTGAGGTGGCGTTCATCCCGGCGCGCAGCGACCGGCAGAGCGCTCTCGAAGTCCGCAACAAGGCTCTCATCGCCTTTCTCGTGGACGTCTACGAGCGTGCCTGGCAGCGCGGGACCCCCCTGACGTCCAGCAGTCGGAGCCGGGAGGAACCCAGCGTGATCCCGGGCATCCGCCGGACCATCTGCCAGCTCCTCATCTCCGGCTACGTCGATGAAGCCATCGCCCGGCGCGTGGGCATGAGCGTGCGGACCTGCCGTGCGCACATCGCGAAGATCGCCGAGCAGCTGGGCAGCACGAACCGGGCACAGCTCGGCTATCTGCTGGCCACCTCGGACCTCCTCGGCGACTCCGGCGTCACAGATCCAGAGTGACGTCGTAGGAGCCGAGCCACCTGTTCAGCCAGATCGTCATTTCAAGACTGCCCCGGTCATAGGACCGGCTGGTCGCGCCCTGCGGCCGGTCCAGGACCGCCCGCACCTTCTCCACGTCGAGCAGGGACCGGACCGGGGCGTTGCCGTCGCGGAGGATCTCGGCCATCTCGGTGCGCAGACCGCTCTCGTACGCCGGATCCTGAGTGGTCGGGTACGGAGTCTTGACGCGTTCCAGGATGGACGAGGGCAGCAGATCGGCCGTGGCGGCGCGGAGCAGGCTCTTCTCCCGGCCGTCGAACGCCTTCATTGCCCAGGGGGTGTTGAACACGTAGTCGACCAGCCGGTGGTCGCAGAAGGGGACCCGGACCTCCAGGCCGACCGCCATGCTCATCCGGTCCTTGCGGTCCAGCAGGGTCTGGACGAATCGGGTGAGGTTGAGATAGCTCATTTCCCTCATCCGGCGTTCGCCCGGCGCCTCGCCCGGCAGTACGGGAACTTCGGCAAGGGCCTCGTGATATCGGGCCTGGCGGTATCCGGGAATGTCGAGCTTTTCCACCAGCCCCCGGTCGAGCAGTTGAAGCCCGCCGAAATAGCGGGCCGAACCCGAAGTGAGCCACGGGAAGGTGTCCGCGCGTACGGCCCCCGGATTGTGGAACCACCGGTATCCGCCGAAGAGTTCGTCCGCCGATTCCCCTGACAGGGCCACGGTGGTGTGCTGCTTCACCGCCTTGAACAACAGGTAGAGCGACGGCCACATGTCACCCCAGTAGGCCGGCGGCAGGTCCGTGGCCCGCAGGACGGCAGCGCGCACGGCGGGGTTGAGCAACTCGCTGCTGTCCAGGATGATTTCGGTGTGGTCGGCATCCACGTGCCGGGCCAGCTCGCGTGCGTAGGGGGCATCGGCGGCGCCGCGCACCGCATCGGGCTGGAACCCGGCGGCGGCCTCGGCGAAGTCGACGGAGAAGGACCGCAGCCGGTCCGATCCCAGTGTCCGGGCTGCCAGAGCGGTGATGGCGGACGAGTCCAGGCCCCCGGAGAGCAGCGAGGACAGGGGGACGTCCGACACCATCTGGCGCTGGACCGTGTCTTCCAGGAGCTCCCGGACCGTCCGGATCGTCATACCGAGGTCGTCGGTGTGCTCGCGGGCTTCCAGCGCCCAGTAGCGGTGCTTGGTCAGCCCCTTCCGGCTCACCCGCAAGAGGTGCCCGGGCCGGACCTCGTACATGCCCGAGTAGACGGCCGCTTCCGGCGTCTTCACCATGTCGAGGACTTCGCGCAGTCCATCGGAATTCACGCGGGCGGACACCGTCGGGTGGGCCAGTATGGCTTTCGGTTCGGACCCGAAGAGCACACCGTCCGGGGTGGGGAAGTAATACAGGGGTTTGACGCCCATACGGTCGCGGACGAGGGTCAGTTCCTCGCTCCGGCCGTCCCAGATCGCCAGCGCGAACATTCCGTTCAGGCGTTCGGCGAATGTGGGGCCCCACTGGATATAGGCGCGGAGGACCACTTCGGTATCGCTGCGCGTGCGGAACGCATGGCCGTGGCCGATCAGCTCGGTTCGGAGCTCGGAGAAGTTGTAGACCTCTCCGCAGAATGTGAGCGCCACGCGGTCACGGCCGGA
The DNA here is from genome assembly GCF_042870555.1 of Streptomyces sp. NPDC006487. Lineage (NCBI taxonomy): Bacteria > Bacillati > Actinomycetota > Actinomycetes > Kitasatosporales > Streptomycetaceae > Streptomyces > Streptomyces sp. NPDC006487. The sequence continues at coordinate 24,290 of NZ_JBIAHN010000008.1, read as the reverse complement.
ATGCCCGTCCGTCATCGGCTGCCGACCGCCGTCGAGGTCGATGACGGCGAGCCGGCGGTGGCCCAGAGCCACGTGGGGAGCCGTCCACATCCCTTCCGCATCCGGGCCGCGGCAAGCCAGCGTGTCGGTCATGTTCCGGATCTCTTCGTGCCGAGGCGACACGTCGCGTCCGAAGTCCACCCACCCGGCGATTCCGCACATTTCCCCGATCCCCTCTCTTATTGCGCGTTGTTCGGAAGAGCTTCGTTGACCACCTTCACCAGGGTCCCTGGGGTTGCGGCCGTGTAGACGATGTCGAACGAAAGCTCGACCCCGAATTCGTTCTCGATACGCGTCAGCGTGTTGAACAGCGACAGCGAGTCGTAACCGAGGCTGTCGAAGTCCGCGTCCGCGATGTCTCCGCCCAGCTCGATTTCGCTCCAGACGTCTTGGTCGGCGCATTCCCGCAGGATGCGTACCAGGTCATCGAGAGTAAATTCCTTCACTTTCCTCCTCCTTCATCGAATGGGTGTCGGAAGCCTCTTCCGGATCTGCTGCCTCTTTTTTCACCTGGGCGAGGCGCTTGTTGTTCAGCACGGGCAGGACCGCGAAGGCGGTGAGCGCCATGGCGGTACCGCCGACGTAGAAGGCGGCCTGGATTCCGAAGAACTTCGCCACCAGACCGCCCGCTATTCCTCCGACGGTGAAAGCGCCCACGGCGACGGAACGGTAGGCCGCGGTGACGCGGCCCATCAGTTCGTTGGGCACGATCTGCTGGCGGAGGGTGACGACCTGGATGGTCTGGATCAGGACGACGAAGCCGTCCAGCGCCATGAAGCCGACGGTGGCCGCCGGGCTGATCGCCAGCCCCATGCCGATGGCGGATCCGGCCGACAACAGGTTCGTCACCAGGATCAGCGTGCCCATCGGCAGCCACTCGCCGACCTTGCCGGCCACGAGGCCGCCGATGACCGCGCCGATGGCACCGGCCGCGAGCAGCACGCCGTACCAGCTGGAGGTGACACCCAGCACGTCCGTGGCGAGCAGCACGAGGATGCCGTACGTGGCGGCGCTGACGGCGTTGCCCATCGCTGCGACGACACTCAGCGACCGCAGCGTCGGCGATGACCAGTACCACCGCGCGCCGACGGCGATGTCCGAGGCGATGCCCTGCACCGTCAGGGGCTCCGCGGACGGCTCCTGCCGGTTCCGGGTGGCCGAGGGGATCAGTGCCAGCAGGCCTACGGCGGCCAGATAGCCGCCGGCTCCGAGCACGAACGGGGCCGCGGCCGCGGAGGCGAAGAGGAATCCGCCCATCGGCGGTCCGACGAACTCGTTGCAGACGACGAACGTCGTCTGCAGCCGTCCGTTGGCCCGGCCCAGGTCGTCCGGGGCCACCAGGGTCGGAAGCCACGCGGACGACGCACTGTCATAGAGCGTCTCGGCCGTCCCGATGGCGAAGAAGACCGCGTAGAGCAGCGGCATGGAGACGGCGTCGCCCAGGACGGCCACGGCGAGAGCCGCGAATCCGGCGACGCGGATCCAGTTCGCCGCCTGTGCGACACGCTTGCGGTCCAGCCGGTCCGCGAGGGCTCCGGATATGAAGGCGAGGACCAGCCACGGGGCCCTCTGCGCCACGGTGATGCCGGCGATCAGCGCCGGGTCGTGGGTCACGGTGGCCGCGAGCAGAGGTGCTGCGGCCAGGCTTACCCCGTCCGAAAGGTTCGATGTGGCGGTGGCTGCCCACAGCTTCTGGAAGGGCTTTCTGCCGGGTGTGGGGTCCATGGTCAGTTCTCCTTGAATGAGGCTTCACGAGCCACGGCTTCGGACAGCGCGGCTATGGCACGGGACTCGGCCAGCGGCATCGTCCAGTCGCGCCCGCCGCTCTCGCCGCCCACCGCGCGATTGAACTCGTCCACCATCAGCCGGTAGGAGTTGACGTCGGAGTACTCCGTCACCGTCTCCCGGCCGGATGCGTCGCGGTGGACCAGGTGCACGGTGTCCCGGGCCACCGCGGAGAACGGCCAGTCGGGCAGCGAGAGCTGCTCTCCGGCTCCGCGCAGGTCGAAGACCTCACGCGGCCGTTCTGCCGTGAACGACACGTGGATCGCGGCCGTCGCGCCGTTGTCCCATGCCAGTGTCGCCGTCGTGCTCGTGTCGATTCCGGTCGGGCCGGTGGTCATGGAACTCGATACGACCCGGGGCACCTGCCAGCCGTTCACTGCCAGCACCGCGCTCAGGACGTAGCCCCCCAGGTCGTAGAGTGCGCCGCCGCCCCGCGCCGGGTCCCACCGGTAGTTGTCGTGGTCCGCCCGGTGCACGGCGAAGGTCGCATCGACGTGCGCTCCGTGCCCGAAGGACGCGGCGATCCGTTCTGCCGCACGCATCCGGGGGTGCCACCGGTACCACATGGCCTCCGAGACGGTGCGCCCGGCACGGTCGGCGGCCTCTGCGATCCGGTCCACCTGCGCGGCGGACAGGGCGAGCGGCTTTTCGCACAGCACGTGCTTCCCCGCCTCGAGCGCCTTGACGCACCAGGCCAGGTGGCTCTCGTTGCTCAGGCTGATGTAGACGACGTCCACGGCGTCGTCCGCCAGCACGTCCTCGTAGTCGGTGGTCGCCTTGTGGGGGGAGAGGGCCTCGGCCCGCCCCAGTTCCCTGGCGGCCGCGATCCGCAGGGTGGCCCGCCGGGCCTGGTGCACAGCCGGTGCCATGGCGACCCTTGCCGCACGCCCGGCCCCGATGAATCCCCAGTTCAGCACGGGAACTCCACCTCGGTACCGTGCGAGAGCAGGGCTCCCGTCAGGCTCCGGGCAGCAGCGGTGGCCGGGTTGCGACGACGGATCTCCTCGCGCAGGAGCGCCATCCCTTCCAGGACACCGCAGTGGGCCAGTACGCCGGCGTCGAGCGCTGCGAGACCGAGGTGGCGGGACAGCCGCAGCACGGTCTGCTTCGCCTGCTCGTCGTCCCCCGCCACCAGGTTGAGCGCCCCCGTGCCGTCCGAGGCGAGGTCCTCCGTCGTGCAGGTGCTGAAGGCCTTGACCAGACGTGCGTACGGGATGCGCCGGGCGATTTCGACCGCTCCACTGGTGTCGGGAGGCAGGACGATGCCATCGCCCTCTGCGGTCAGGGGGTTCGTGGCATCCACGACGATCCGGCCCTCGGCGAACCCGGGGAACTTCTCCGCCAGGTTCAGGGCAGCGGCGAAGGGGAGCGCGAGGACCACGATGTCCGCTCCGTCGAGCGCTTCGAGCGTGGGCCGCACGGCACCCCGGTCCAGCAGGGGGCCCGGGTGGCCGGGCGTCCCGGCATCGGTGCGGCGTGTCGCGACCCGCGTGCCGACTCCGTGGTCCATCAGCCGCAGGGCGAGCGCCGTTCCGAAACGGCCGGCGCCCAGCACGCACACGGAACCGTAGGTGTCGTCAGTCACGGGATCCCCCCAGAGTGCGGCAAGCGAGAGCGTGCGCGCTCTTCAGGACGTCGAAGCAGACGTCGGATTCTTCGGCGTCCCTCGGTGCGAACAGCAGGACGGTGCCCCGGGGGAGCCGGTCGCCGGCGAGCGGGTGGTACTCGCCCCATCCCGCCTCGACGACCGAGGCCGCCTCGGCCGGCGGCAGGCTGACGTGCCACGAGCCGTCGTACGAAGGGTGGGCGTGCGCGAACTCGAGCGGCCGGCCGTGTTCCCCCGCCTCCGTGAGGTGAAGGCCGACGGCGCCCGGGACGGACACCCTGGTGGCGGACACCTCGACGCCGGCGAGCTCCTCGCACCGGTGCAGGAGCCGCCGTTGTACGTGGTAGGGGGAGTTCTGGGTGAACTGCTGGTGCGGCACGGTGGCACTGGTGGCAGGCCGCGGCCCCGGGCGTTCGGGCAGGCGCATCACAGCTGCTCCGCATCGGTCGATGCCGGCCGGGAGACGCGATCTGCCGGGCCGAGGTGGTTCACGACGGCGTCGACATTGGACTGCACGTGGCGAGTTGAGCCGGATCCGGGAATCGGCACCACGTGGTCACCGAGGTCGAGCAGTACACCGAGCGCCACCTGGGCAGCGGGAACGGCCCTGCGTTCGGCCGCTCGCAGCACCCGCGGCTCGGTCAGCAGGGCACCTTCGGCGAAGGGCTGGTAGGCCATGACGGTGATGCCCCGCTCCTTGCAGTACGCGATCAGGCGCAGGTCGTCCGGCGTGATGCGCAGGGCGTGCAGATGGTTCTGCACGCTGGCGATCGGCCCTTCGCGCTCGGCACGCCGAAGCTGCTCGAGCGTCACGTTGCACAGTCCGATGTGACGGGCCAGGCCGCGGCGCCGCATGTCCTGCAGGGCGCCGACCTGGTCCTCCAGGGGAATCCTGGTGGAGGGGTGATGCAGCTGCAGCACGTCGACCGCTTCGAGCTTCAGCCTGCGCAGACTGCCTTCGGCGGCCCGGGCCAGGCCCGCCGGATCCGCGTCGACGGCCCAGCCTGCGTTCGCGTCACGCACCACACCCACCTTGGTGGCCACGAGCGGCCGGGAGTCACGCCGGCTCAGCGCCTCGCCGATGATGCGCTCGGACCAGTAGGGGCCGTAGCAGTCGGCGGTGTCGATGACGGCCACCCCGCTGTCACAGGCGAGGTGGACGACCCTGCGGCTCTCGTTCTCGTCCCGCGGCGGGCCGAAGGAGTCGGGTCCGGCCAAGCGGTTGCCACCCAGGCCCAGTCGCAGGGGCCCCCACGACAAGGCGGGTTCCACCGGGGACGGGTTTCCGGGGGTGACGTCGTTCAGTGCACTCATGACGCGAGGACCTCCAGTCGGTCAAGGCCCCTGCCCAGGAAGCGGCCCGACCAGCGCAGCGGCTGCTCCGTGTGGAGGGACAGCAGGGGGAGACGGTCGAGGACCGCGCGCAGCATCGCTTCCAGCTCGACCCGGGCCAGTGACGCGCCCACGCAGTAGTGCGGACCCTGGGAGAAGCTGAGGTGGGGATTGGAGGCGCGGTCGAGGCGGTACGCGTCCGGATCGTCGAAGACCCGCGGATCCCGGTTGCACAGCCCCAGAAGTACGGCGACCTGGGCCCCGGCCGGTATGACCGTGTCTCCCACGACGGTGTCTTCGGTCGTCCTGCGCATCACCACGTGCGCCGGGCTGTGCAGCCGCAGGAGCTCCTCGATCGCCGGAGCGACCAGCGTCTCGTCCGCTACCAGCCGCTCGAACCGCTCACGGCGCCACAGCAGCGACAGGAGCATGTTCCCGAAGAAGTTGGCGCTCGTCTCGAAGCCCGCGACCACCAGCAGGATGCAGGTGGCGAGGAGTTCGTCGTCGTCGATGCCCGCGGCAACGGCCCGTTCGGCCATGATCGGCAACAGCCCCGATCCCCCGGGGGCCCTGCGGTGCGCGGACAGCTGTTCCCGGAAGAAGCCGAGGATGTCATCGGCACTGCGGTTGAACTGCTCGTCACTGGTGTGCCGGGACAGGGAGACGGCCCACTGACCGAGGAAGGCGCCCTCGACCGGGGACACGCCCAGCAGACGGCAGATGGCATCCGACGCGACCGGGTAGGCCACCGCCGCCATGATGTCGGTCTGCCGGTCCCCCGCCGGGCCGGCCCCGTCCAGCCGGTCCAAGCGGTCGCAGGTCGCCTGGCGGATGCCGGCCTTCAGCTCCGCCAGACGGGCGGGCGTGAAGCAGTCGCCGACCATGCGCCGCAGCCGCATGTGCTGCTGGGCGTCCTTGAACATGAAGAAGCGCGAGGAGACCTGCTCCCAGATGCCGAGCCCGGGATTCCTGGTCATGCTGCTCACGGTGCGGTCCCTCAGGAGCTGTACTGCTTCCGGATGGCCGAGGACCAACCAGACTCCTTCGCCGGTCTGCTGGACGACCTTGCTCCGGTCGATCTTGCCGGCGAAGCGCGCCGCGACCTCGTCCTGGGGGTCCTGTCCTACGTGATCGATCACCATGTGGAGGTCGTCTCCTCTCCTGTTCGGTGGTGGCGGCGGTGTGCCGGGTCGAATCCCGGATAGTCGGGCGGGGTGAAAGGTCCACGGGCCCCGCCCGGGCCGCTCGCCGGGGCGAGCTGGGCGACGAGCTGCTCCGGGTGATCGGCCATGAGGCTCGATGCCGCGGCGTACACGAACTGGTATCCGACCGTGCTGCTGTAGGTGTCCCGGAGGTAGAGCATGTCCAGCGTGCCCGGAGGCGGCTCGCAGAGGCCCAGCTCGGCGGCCTCCGTCAAGAAGTAGAAGTGGTTCAGCCAGGCTTCGGTGTGGCAGTACGAGGCCCAGAGCCGCCGCCTCTCGCCGGCGTCCGGGAGTGCGGCGAGGTACCTGTCGAACCCCACCCGTCCGAGCGCCAGCGCTGCGGCCTCGGATTCGACGTAGTGCACGATGCCCTCGGTCGGCCCCGGCCCGGGATCGGCTTCGTAGAGGAAGTGCCCCAGCTCGTGGAGGAGCACCGCGAGGGACGATGTGGTGCCGTCGTCGGTGGCCAGGATGCGAAAGCCGGTGGCCGTCTTGGCGGTCCGGCCGGCTGGACCGCCGCCCGGCGGACTGGTGACCGTGGCCAGTGCTTCCTCGTCCGGGAGCGAGAGCTCCTTCAGCACGACCCGGGCCGCTTCGACCGCGCTGCTCCGCAAGGCAATGGCCCGCAGCCAGGAATGTTCGATCAGCGGTACGGAGCGGTCGGCGTAGCTCTGCAGCAGAGGGGGAGCCAGCCGTGCCATGGCGGTACGGCTCCGCTCGATCTGGGCGCCGTAGAGCTCCCGCAGGTCGTCGGAGAGCGGGTGCACGCCCACCGCACGACGGCGTGCGGCCCAGAGGTCCGCAAGCTGTCCGGGGTTTCTCCGCAACGTCCGGGCAGCCTCGACGTAGCTGGTCTGGAAGAGGTCCCAGCCGCTCTGGATTCTGGTCAGCACAAGAAGTTCTGGCACCGAAGTCACCGATCTTTCTCAGGATCCGGAGCTCGAGGAGCGGCTGAGCCTGTACAGGCGGGAGCCGTCGCTGAACCGCATCCGGTCTCCGTCGATCACACATCTGGGGTACTGCTCTCCGGGTACCGCGTAGACGTGGGCGGCCGTCCTGCGCAGCGCGAGCTCGAACCCGCTCCGCGTGCGCACGGTGGCCACGTCCGCCGTCACCTCGGCTCCGAGGGAGTCGCCGGCGTAGATCCCGGTGTCCTCGGTGCGGCCGTCCGCCGACGTCGCACTCTCCGTCGGCAGCAACCCCCCTGCGGATGCTGCCGGAGTGCCCACCGAGGTGGTGGCGAGCGCCTGCTTGACCACCGTGCGCAGCTCGGGCGGAGTGACCGCGGCCGTCGCCGCGGCGACGATGTGGACGTCCTCCTGGGGGTAGCTCGCGAATTCGGTGGTGAATCCGGCGCTGGCCCCTTGGTGGTGGTAGTACGTCCGTCCTTCTTTGTCCTCGTCGACCAGGACGGACATCGCCATCTTCGGATGGAGATGACGAGAGAGCAGTTCTCCACGGATCCGGCCGCCCACGGTGCCGTTCCCGCCCGCACCCCGCAGGTGGGCCGCGATGTCGACGAGCAGCGTCATGAGGTCCCCCGGACGCGCCCAGAGACCCCCGGCGCATGTCTCGGGGTAGTGCAGGGAGCCGTGCGGAACGGGTATCGCCGGATTGATGAAGCCTTTTGCCAGGAGGGGGTTCGCCGGTCCTTCGAGCGAATCGGCCAGCACGGCCGCACCGGGGGAAATCCGGCGGATCGCCTCCGGGAGGAGTCCGGCGAGGTCACGTCCCTGTCCGAGTTCTGTCTGAAGAAGGGCGAAGGCGCCGCTGCAGTAGGCGACGCGCCCCGTCGGTATCCCGGTGAAGGCCAGTGCCGGCGACCGTCCCTCACCGGCGATGATCTCCGTTACGGTCGGCACCTTCTCATCGCGCGCGTACCCGGGAATGCTGCGTACGTTGAGGCCCGTGATGTGATGGAGGACCTGCCGGGGCGTGAGGGCAACCTGCTGACCCTGATAGCGGGGAATCAGCTGATCGACGAACCGCATCGGCTCGTCCACACTCAGATCACCCTGTGCGTCCAGAACGAGACATGCTGCCGCGGTGATGAACTTCGAGATCGAACCCAGCTGGTAGTACTGGTCCGCCGGTGTCACGCCGGCCTGTCCCGGTCCCCACTCGACCAAGGTTTCGCGCCCCTTGTCGACGAGGAGCACCACGATGTTTCCGCTGGTTCCTGCCTCCACGATCGCCTGGTCGAGGGCGCCTTGAATCATCGCTTTCGGTGTCACTGCATCACGAATCCGAGCTGGGAGTTGGGGCGAAGTGGCGGGGTTCCTCAGGAGGGACCCGGGTCCGATACGAAGAAGCCGACGACAGCCGTCCGGGGCTGGTCTCCCGCGCTGGGCGTCACCGGCGCGACCCGGTGGTGGACCTGGGAGGTGAGCAGGACCAGACGGTTGGGGCGGGCAGAGACGAAGATGCCGTGCCCGATGTCGTTCCTGTACTGCTCGGCACGCACGTCGAGCATGAAGTCGGGCCCCAAGTCGCCGTTGATCTCCCGGGGCCGGCCTTCGGGATCCCCGGTTCCGTCCCGGCCACCCGCTTCGTCCTCGGCAAGGACGAACAGCTCGCCGCCCCACGAGGAACCCCAGCGCGGATGCCCGTAGAAGACGTAGGCACCCAGCAGGCTCTCGGCGTCGTTGTGCCAGTTCAGACCTGCTCCCACCCCCGACAGCACCGTGCGGCCGGTGACGGTGGACCCCTTGCCGGTGATCCCCTGCGGGTAGCTGTCCTGGAGTGGTTCGTCCGGCCGGGCGATGCGTTCGACGAGTTCGCCCACCCGGCTCATCCCCGGCGGAGTGGAGTCCACCCGACCGCGGGTGGCCAGTTCGCTCTGAAAGACCGGGGCCGCTGACAGTCCGTACGCCTTGACCCATTCCTTGGAATGCATGGGGCGGTAGGACAGGAACTGCAGTGAGGTGGCCAGCGATGCGAATTCGGCCTCGCCGAGAAAGTCATCCACCACGGTGAGGTGCGGAGTTCTAATGGTGATCTTCATGGGGGATGTCTTCCTGCGATGCCGTCGCGTTGTCACGCTTCAGAGGCGGGGCGGGCCGACGGCCCGATGGGTGCGCCGGCCCGCCCCTCGTCCCTGTGTTAGACCAGGTCGAGGACATCCGCGGGAACAACGGCCAGGTTGCGCGGCCACGCCAGCATCTCGATGTCCTCGAGCACCGACTTCTCCTCGACGAGCTCGATGTTCTTCGTGTCCTGGGAGTCCATGATTATTCCTTTCGTGGGAGGGGAGTCCGCCGACTCCCCTGTTCATTTGATTCGGCAGGGTCGAGCCGGAGTTTTCCGAAGGTTTCCCCCGGTCGTTCCGAAGCATCTGCCTGCCTGCTGAAACAAGAATTGCCCAGGGGGCGGCGGCGCGGCAATGACGGCAGTGGAGCATGAAGTGACGTTGCAGGAAGCGGAGGGCAACGGGCCCGGCTGGTACTGGCCGCCCTCAGCCTCCTGCAACGTCACTTCATGAGCACCTTCGGCTCTTGTCCGGCGAAGGCCGTCGGGAGAAGCTCCCGGGCAGTCATCATTGGAGAATCACGGAGGAATCATGGAATACACAAGAGATCTCTCGTGCGCGATGGAGGACTTCGTCTCCACGTTGACGGCCGGCGACTTCCTGTCGAAGACCTATCACCGCGAACACCGCGTGTTCCCCGGGGCCGCGGAGAAGATCAGGGACGTCTTCGGCTGGGACGACCTGAACGAGCTCCTGGAAACGCATCAGCTCCGGTCCCCGCAGATGCGGTTGGCGCGGGACGGCAAAGCGCTGGCCGAAGCCGCGTACATGGAATCGCGTACCGTCCGTCGCGGTCGCCATCGCGTCCGCCTCGACCCGGTGAAGCTGCGCGCGGCGCTCGGCGCGGGCCACACGCTCGCGATGAGGTACCTGGACGAGATCCACCCCGGGGTGTCGCAGCTCTCCGAGGCGTTCGAGCGCAGGCTGCACGGCGACTTCGAATTCAACCTCTACGCTGCCTGGGCGCCCACCGGCAGCTTCAACGTCCACTGGGACAACCACGACGTCTTCGTCATCCAGCTCCAGGGCAGGAAGCGGTGGCGCATCTTCGGGCGCAACGAGTTCTCCATGCACCCGGCGGACTCGGCCATGGGCACGCCGCCCACCGAGGTCATCGACGAGCTGGTGCTCTCGCCCGGCGACGTGCTCTTCCTGCCGCGGGGCTTCTGGCACGACCCGGTGACCGAGGAGGGCCCGTCGCTCCACATCACCGGCTCGGTCCCCTGCACCACCGGCATGGACCTGGTCCGTTGGCTGCTGGAGCAGCTCCGCGAGGACGAAGCGATGTGCGCCGAGCTGCTGCGCTTCGGGAATCAGGAGGACCCGCAGGAGGTGCTGCGGAAGGTCCGGGAGCGGCTGAGCGGGGCGTTCGCGCAGGAGGGCCTGCTGGAGCGGTTCTTCGCCGCCCGGGACGGCGCACGGTTCGGCAGGTTCCGGATCGGGCTCCCGGACGTCGGCGGCACGGGCGGGGCCGACCCCGAGGCGTAGGCCGGCGCGGACCCCGTCGGGGGCTCGGCCCCGCGCCCGGCCCCGCGCCCGCCCTCAGGCGGCCGGCGCCGCCTCCCGGGTGTCGGCGGTGTAGCCGGCGTACGGCACGATGTCCGCGGCCGTCAGGCCGTTGGCCTGCGCCACGGCGAGGGCCTGGTACCAGCCGGTGTACGCGGTCCAGAACATGATCATGTTGAGCTGGTAGTAGAGCTGCGCGTATCCGGCGTCGGCGCCCCGGTAGTCGGTGGCGGCGAGCACGTCGAGCGCCGCGCGGTGGGCCGCGTAGACGTCCTCGGGTCCGCTGACGAAGACGGACGAGTCCTCCTGGCCGATGCCGGCCGGCGGGACGTTGACCCCGCCCGTGAGGGTAGGAGGCCCCGCGCTCCTGCGCCCAGCGGGCCGCAGCCCGGGCCTTGTCGGGTACGTCGGAGGACAGGTTGGCCATGGCCCGGTGACGGCCACGGCCCTGGAGTCGGTCGGCCGCCTGCCGGAGCTGCAGGCGGCCTGCGCCCGGGCCTTCGCGAACTGGCAGCGGCTCGTCGCCGCGAAGCTCCTGGCCTGCGGCCACCCGGCGCCGGAGGCGCGCGACCTGGCGGTCACCGTGATCAACACCTTGGAGGGCGCCGAGATGACCTCCCAGGTCACCCGGGACAGGACCCCCTCGTCCTGGCGGGCCGGCACCTCGCGCGCCTCGTCTCCTCGTACGCCTCCTGAGCCGCTCCGAGGCCCGTCAGTGCCCTCGCTTCGGGCCGCGGGGCCGGGCCGGATCGGGGCTGGGCTTCCGGCAGTAGTCCATCAGCCGGAAGGCCCGCTCGCTGTACTCGCTGGGTGCGAACAACGCGGTCAGGAACAGCATTCCGACCCCGGCGACGATCACCATCGCGCCCTGGCCTGCGCCTGCCGTGAGGTGGTCCGTGGCATCCATCGATGTCCTGCCTCTCGCTGAGTTCTCGCCCGGGTGCCGGACGAGCGTGCTCGGGTTTCCTGTCGTTCACCGTAGGAGCCGGAAGGGGGGCCGTCGGAGTTTGGGAGGAACCCGCAACCCGGGTCCCACCGGCGTGGTACGCCCCCCTGGGTGGGGCTCGCCCGGGTCTTGAGCGCCCGTACCCCGCGGGTCTTTGGTCGGCAATCCGTCCGCCGATTTTCCCTTTATTGCACCTCTTTTATTAATTGCCCTTGTTTGTCGGCTATACCTGAATCATCCGGTCCGTATCTGGTGTGACCCTCGGAGCCGTCGCAGGGCGACGCCACGAACGACTGAGACCCCGTCGGTCCCGGCCCGGGGCCGCCGGAGTGGCCACGATGATCAGGTCCCCCCAGCAGAGAACAGGAGCAGCCCGTGACTACGTACGACCTGTCGGTGGCCCGGCGGCGCAGCGCCGAGTTGGAGGAGCGGATCGCCGCCGGTCCGGGTGGGTTCCGGGTGCTGACCGGGGACCGGCCGACCGGGCGGCTGCACCTGGGGCACTACTTCGGGACGCTGCAGGGCCGGGTACGGCTCCAGGACCTGGGGGTGGACACCTTCGTGATCGTGGCCGACTACCAGGTGCTCACCGACCGGGACGTGGCCGAACGTCTCGGCGAGCACGTCGAGGAGCTCGTGCTGGACTACCTGGCGGCCGGGATCGACCCCGAACGCTCCACGGTCTTCGCGCACAGCGCGCTGCCCGCGCTCAACCAGCTCCTGCTGCCCTTCCTCTCCCTGGTGTCGGTGGCGGAACTGGGCCGCAACCCCACGGTCAAGGACGAGATCGCGCACTCCCGGCAGGCTTCGGTGAGCGGGCTGATGTTCACCTATCCGGTGCACCAGGCCGCCGACATCCTCTTCTGCAAGGCCGGGGTGGTGCCCGTGGGCCAGGACCAGCTCCCGCACCTGGAGGTCACCCGCACCATCGCCCGCCGCTTCAACGAGCGTTACGGGGCCGACGGGCCGGTCTTCCCCGAGCCGGAGGCCCTGCTGTCCGCGGCTCCGCTGCTGCTCGGCACGGACGGCACCAAGATGAGCAAGTCCCGGGGCAACGCGATCACCCTGTCGGCGACCGCCGACGAGACGGCCCGGCTGCTGAAGGGCGCCAAGACCGACGCGGTCCGCCGCATCACCTACGACCCGGCCGCCCGCCCCGAGGTCTCCAGCCTCGTCCTGCTCGCCGCGCTGTGCCAGGACCGGGACCCGGACGCGGTCGCGCAGGAGATCGGCGACGGCGGCGCGGCCCAGTTGAAGAAGGTCGTCACCGAGGCCGTCAACGAACACTTCGCACCCCTGCGGGCACGCCGTACGGAGCTGGCGGCCGACCGCGGCCACGTGCGCGAAGTCCTGCGCGCCGGCAACGAACGCGCGAACGCGGTCGCCGAGACCACCCTGGCCGAGGTCCGCGCCGCGATGGGGATGGCGTACTGATCAGGCGGCTTCGGCCGCGTACCGGGACCTCAGCTCCGAGACCACCCCGAAGAAGGCCGCGGTCAGCGGTACGGCCAGCAGCATCCCGAGGATGCCGGCGACGCTCGCTCCGGCCGTGATGGCCAGCATGACCACCGCCGGGTGCATCTGCACGGTGCGGCTCTGCACCATGGGCTGGAGGATGTACCCCTCGATCATCTGGACCGCCAGCACCACGCCAAGCGCCCACAGGCCGATCACCCAGCCGCGGTCGGCGAGGGCGACGAGGACCGCGACGGCGCCGGAGAGGAAGGCGCCGAGGTAGGGGATGTAGGCGGTCACGAACACCAGGGCGGCCAGCCCCACGGCGCCGGGGACCCGCAGGATCAGCAGACCCGCGCCGATGAGCACGGCGTCGACCAGGGCCACGAAGGTGGTCCCGCGCATGAAGCCCTCGACGGCCCCGTACGCGCGCCGCCCCATCGCCTCCATCAGGTCGCCCGAGCCGCTCGGCACCATCGAGCGCAGGGTGCCCACGGCCCGGTCGGAGTCGCGGAGGAAGAAGAAGATCAGCACCATGGCCAGCAGGGCCGTCGCGAGCATCGTCGCGACCACGCTGAGCCCGGTGACCACGCCGGAGGCGGCCGTCCCGCCGAACTTGGCGAGCAGGTCCTTGGAGTTCTCGGCCACGTCCTCCAGGGAGGTGCCGAGCGCCCCGAAATGCTGCGCGAGGTCCGCGCCGGCCTTCCGCAGGGAGTCGATGATCTGGTCGCCGGTCTCGATGAGCGCGAGGACGACGATGTAGCCGGCCCCGCCGACCACGGTGGCCACGGTCAGGCAGGTGAGGGCCGCGGCGAGCGAGCGGTTGACCTTCATGCGGACCAGCCGCCGGTGCATCGGCCCGAGCAGGGCCGTGCCGAGCACGGCGAGCAGTACGGGCGTGACCACCGTCCGGAAGACGGCGCACAGCCACACCACGAGGGCGAGGACGGCGGCGGCGAGGAGGACGACGACGCACCAGGCGGCGAGGCGGCGTACGGGCGCGGGCAGCAGGGGAGTTGTCGGCACGGCTCATCCATACACGGCCGGGGGGCCGCCCCCGGGCGCGCCCCGCCGGGGAGCGCGGCCCCGGGGAGCGGGTGTCACGGCTTGACGATGACCTCGTCGACGCGGCTCTCGGCGAAGAAGTGGGTCGCGTCGGTCTCTTCGTAGCGGGCCATCCAGGAACCGGTCACCTCGGCGCCGAAGGTCTGGCTGAAGGTGCCGTCGGCTTCGGTGATGTCCCAGGTCAGGAAACGCCACGTGGTGCTTCCGGCAGGACGGAAGTAGTACTGGACCTTCTGGCCGGCGAGGGGCTTCCACGTGGGGTCGGCGTGGGTGAGCTTGCCGGTGACGGTGATCGTCCGGCCCTTCCTGACCGGTTCGGGCGAGGCGTTGAAGTCCGGGATGGCCGTCATGGTCCGGGCCACCTTGACGGCGGGGGTGGCCCAGCCGTGGATGGCCTTCGTGCCCGCGTACCGCAGCCGGACGTAGCCGGCGCCCGGGTAGGGCAGCGTCGACTCGATGTACGCGGGGGTGTTGGCGCCGGGCCTGGTGGTGACGTCCACGCTCTTGCGGGTGGTCCAGCCGGTCCTGCCGTCCGCCGAGTGCTGGACCTCCACCTTCAGGGAGGTGGTGCCGGCCGGGATCTCACCGCGGTCGAACTGGGCCTTCACCGTGACGGTCTTGTTCTTGTCCACCGCGGCCGTGAAGCCGGTGAACAGGGTGCCGGCGGTGGTGTTCACCTTCACCTGCGGGCCGCTTCCGTACAGCCAGGGAGAGTTCTCGACGACCGTCCACGGCTTGTCGTCGAGGAACTTCGGGGACGCGGTGAAGCGACCCGAGCCGTCGGTGTTGACGCTCTCCGCGCCGACCTTGACCGCGATGCCCGCGGGTGCCGGCTTGTACGTGCCGTCAGAAGACTCCCAGGCGACGGTTCCGCCGACCTTGCCCCGGGTCGCGTAGGCGCCGGTCTGCGTCGGGGAGTCCAGGGTGATGCGGGCCCTCACCGAGTTCACGTTGACTTCCGTGTGCGTCGCTTCCTTGGCGCCGTTCAGCTCGGTCGCGAGGTCCACGTGCACGTGGTACCAGCCGTAATCGATGTGGTCCTCGTGAACGGGCTCGGAACCGGTGATCACGACCTTGGACTCGAAGTGTCCCTGCGCGTCCGCGGTGACCGGCGTCGCGACGGTGCCGATCCGGCGGGTGACCGTGCCGCCCGCGAACGGCTTCAGCGAGCTGTCGCGGGGGTCGTAGATCTTGATGTCACCGGACACGACCGCGTCCCGCTTCGCCAGCGACACCCCGTTCGAGTAGTTCACCTTCTCGAACACCGGCCGCGGGACGTAGCTCAGGGCCGAGCGGTCCTTGTGGAGGACGGGCTCGCCCTCGGTTCCCACGTACTCCACGTCGACGGCGTACTGCCCGAGGTCGGCGAGGCGCAGCGGGCCGGTCGTGAGGTACTTCGTCATTTCGGGCATGTCCGAGTCGCACATCGACTCGCAGCGCTCCGTCTCGGAGAAGCTCGTGAGGGTGGCGGCCGGCGTGGACGTGCCCTTCGGGCGCAGGTGCACCTTGAGGCCCTTGGGCTGCTCCGGGGTGGGGAACTTGAGCAGGATGCCCGAGTCGGCCGAGATGACGAAGAACGTCGGATGGGGATCGGCCGCCTGGGCGGTCGTGGGCGCGGCCAGTACGGCCGCCGTGGCGATTGCCGTGCAGAGCACGGCGCTGATGCGCTTGTTCATGTGTCCCCCCGGGGATCCGTTCATCGGCCGGTCACTGGACCGACCGGTGAAGGGACCGCTCACGCCACCGGATGGTTGTACTAGGAGTCGCTCCCCGCCTCGGCGGGCTTGGACTGTTCGAGGAGCACGAACCACGTGGACTTGCCCTCGCCGCGCGGGTCGACGCCCCAGTCGTCCGCCAGCATCTCCAGCAGCAGGACGCCCCGCCCGCTCGACGCCATCTCTCCCGGGTGCCGCTTGTGCGGCAGCTCGTCGGAGGCGTCCGCCACCTCCACCCGCAGCCGGCGCGAGCCGAGCTCGCCCACGGCCTCGGCGACCAGCGCGGCGTCCCCGTCCGTGTGGACCAGTACGTTCGTCAGCATCTCGGAGACCATCAGCACCGCCGCGTCGACCTGCTCCGGGTCCGCCCAGTCGTGCAGCAGCTCCCGGATCTGCTGGCGGACCCCGGCGACCCGCTCCGGCTCCGCCTGGGCGACGGTCGTCATGGTGCGCCGGGCCGGCCGCGACGGGTGCAGCAGCGGGGTCTCGCAGCCGCAGCCCTCGCCCTCGCGGCAGAGCAGGACCACGGCGATGTCGTCCTCGCGCCGGTCGGCCAGCGGGCCGGTGGTGTGGTGCGAGGACGGGCCGTGCACCGCCTGGACCAGCAGGTCGGCCAGCCGCTCCAGGTGGCGGGGCTCCGGGTCCGCGTCCTGCGCGGCGTACGGGGTCTGCGATTCCAGGATGGCCCGCAGCCGGGCCCAGCCCGTGTCGAGGTCGTGCCCGCCCGTCTCGATGAGCCCGTCGGTGCACAGCATCATCGTCTCGCCGGGTTCCAGGGTGAACCGCGTCGTCGGGTAGTCGGTGTCCGGCACGATGCCGAGTGGCAGCCCGCCCGCCGTGGGCCGCATCAGGACCGTGCCGTCGGCCATCCGCACGGCCGGGTCGGGATGCCCGGCGCGGGCCACCTCGAGCAGGCCGGTCCGCGGATCGCACTCCACGTAGAGGCAGGTCGCGAAGCGCGGGCTCTGGAAATCGGAGTACCCGCCCGTCTCCCCGACGATGCCCGGCCCCGTGCTGGGCCCCGTGTCCTGCTCCGAGCACAGGCCCGCCAGGAAGCGGGAGGCGCGCGAGAGCACCGCGTCGGGCCGGTGGCCCTCGGAGGCGTACGCGCGCACCGCGATCCGGAGCTGGCCCATGAGCCCGGCCGCCCGGACGTCGTGGCCCTGGACATCGCCGATGACCAGCGCGAACCGTCCCGAAGGCAGCGGGATCATGTCGTACCAGTCCCCGCCGACCTGGAGCCCGCCGCCGGTCGGCACGTAGCGCGCGGCGAGGGTCATCCCGGGGATCTCGGGGCCCAGCTGGGGCATCATCGAGCGCTGGAGGCCCGTGGTGAGCTCCCGCTCGGACTCGGCCACTCCGGCGCGCTGGAGCGCCTGCGCGAGCATCCGGGCCACCGTCGTCAGGACGGAGCGCTCGTCGGGGGAGAAGGACACCGGGTGCTTGAACGCGGCCATCCAGGCGCCCATGGTCCGGCCGGCGACGATCAGCGGCAGGAAGGCCCAGGAGATCCGGTCGAAGCGCTGGGCGAGCGGCCAGGTGGCCGGGAAGCGCCGCTTGTAGTCGTCGGGGCTCGGGAGGTAGATCGCCCGCCCGGTACGGACGACCTCCGCGGCCGGGTAGTCGGTCTGCAGCGGCATGTCCGCGAAGGGGCCCTCGTCCCCGGGATCGTGCCCGTGGTGCCCGATGATCGACAGCCGGTCGCCGGACACACCGAAGACGGCCAGACCGTCGGGGATGAACCCGGGCATGGACAGCGAGGCCGCCACCCGCAGGACCTCGGCGGTGGAGCGGGCCTCGGCCAGCGCCCGCCCGGCGTCGAGCAGGAACGCCTCGCGCGAGCGGCGCCAGTCGCCGGTGATGGGGGTGTGCACGGCGGTGGTGCCGGGCTGGGCTTCGGCTATTTCCTGGATCGTGCCGATCAGCTCGTAGTCGAGGCGGCCGTCCGCGCCACGGTTCTCCAGCGGCTTCGAGCGGCTGCGCACCGTCCGCAGCACCCGTCCGTCCTCGTCCATGATCCGCAGCCGGGCCTCGGCGAGGGTGCCCTCGGCGACCGCGAGGTTCACGATGCCGTTGATCTCGTTCCAGTCCACCGGGTGGAAGCGCGAGCGCACGGCGACCTCGGGCAGCGCGACGGGCTCGGCGGGCAGCCCGAGCAGCCGGGCGGCCTCGCTGTCGAGGGTGACCGTCCCGGACGCGTTGTCCCATCGCCACAAACCGGTCGCGATGGCGGCCAGGACGTCCTCTGTGCGCACCCGGTCATCTTTACAGGTCATCCGCCTGACGTGCCTGTTCACCACCCCGTCGGGCGGCCCCGCACGGGCTCGCGTCCCGGACGGTAACCTTGGGACGGTTGAATCCACCCTGGTATCACGTAGAACTGGATGACTGATGCATCGGTACAGGTCCCACACGTGCGGCGAGCTTCGTGCCTCCGACGTCGCCTCCGACGTCCGGCTGAGCGGCTGGCTGCACAATCGGCGCGACCTGGGCGGCATCCTCTTCATCGATCTGCGTGATCACTACGGCATCACGCAGCTCGTCGCCCGTCCCGGCACCGCCGCGAACGAGGCGCTCAGCAGCGTCACCAAGGAGACCGTCGTCCGCATCGACGGCAAGGTCGTCTCCCGCGGCGCGGACAACGTCAACCCCGAGCTCGCCACCGGCGACATCGAGGTCGAGGTCACCGCGGTCGAGGTGCTCGGCGCCTCCGCCCCGTTGCCCTTCACCATCAACACGGACGACGGGGTGAACGAGGAGCGCCGCCTGGAGTACCGCTTCCTCGACCTGCGCCGCGAGCGCATGCACCGCAACATCATGCTGCGCTCGGCCGTCATCGCCTCCATCCGCTCCAAGATGGTGGCCCTCGGCTTCAACGAGATGGCGACCCCGATCCTCACCGCGACCTCCCCCGAGGGCGCCCGTGACTTCGTCGTCCCGTCCCGCCTGAACCCGGGCAAGTTCTACGCGCTCCCGCAGGCGCCGCAGCAGTTCAAGCAGCTGCTGATGATCTCCGGCTTCGACCGGTACTTCCAGATCGCGCCCTGCTTCCGCGACGAGGACGCCCGCGCCGACCGCTCGCCGGGCGAGTTCTACCAGCTCGACGTCGAGATGTCCTTCGTCGAGCAGGAGGACGTCTTCCAGCCCATCGAGCGGCTGATGACGGAGATCTTCACCGAGTTCGGCAAGGGCCGCCCGGTCACTTCCCCGTTCCCGCGGATCCCCTTCCGCGAGTCGATGATGAAGTACGGCAACGACAAGCCCGACCTGCGCTCCAAGCTGGAGCTCGTCGACATCACCGACGTGTTCGAGGGCTCCGAGTTCAAGGCGTTCGCCGGCAAGCACGTGCGCGCCCTGGCCGTCCCGGACACCGCCGGCCAGCCGCGCAAGTTCTTCGACGGCCTCGGCGAGTACGCGATCTCGCTGGGCGCCAAGGGCCTGGCCTGGGTCCGCGTGGGCGAGGACGGCGGCCTGACCGGCCCGATCGCCAAGTTCCTCACCGAGGAGAACGTCAAGGTCCTCACCGAGCGCCTCGGCCTGGCCGCCGGTCACGCCGTGTTCTTCGGCGCGGGCGAGTTCGACGAGGTCTCCAAGATCATGGCGGGCGTCCGCGTCGAGGCCTCCAAGCGCGCCGGACAGTTCGAGGAGGACGTCTTCCGCTTCTGCTGGATCGTCGACTTCCCGATGTTCGAGGCGGACGAGGAGACCGGCAAGATCGACTTCTCCCACAACCCGTTCTCCATGCCGCAGGGCGGAATGAAGGACCTGGAGGAGAAGGACCCGCTCGACATCCTGGCGTGGCAGTACGACATCGTCTGCAACGGCATCGAGCTGTCCTCCGGCGCCATCCGCAACCACGAGCCCGAGGTCATGCTGAAGGCCTTCGAGATCGCCGGTTACGAGGCCGAGACCGTCGAGCGCGAGTTCGCGGGCATGCTGCGCGCCTTCCGCCTCGGCGCCCCGCCGCACGGTGGCATCGCCCCGGGCGTGGACCGCATCGTGATGCTGCTCGCCGACGAGCCGAACATCCGCGAGACCATCGCCTTCCCGCTCAACGGCAACGCGCAGGACCTGATGATGGGCGCGCCCACCATCCTGGAGGAGTCCCGCCTGCGCGAGCTGAACATCGCGCTGCGCAAGCCGGTGGAGACGAAGACGACCGAGCCGGTCGACAAGGCGGTCAAGCCCCACCAGTGACGTGCTCACCGGCCTGACGGCCGTGAATGAGACCGCCGCCCTCCATGGAGGGCGGCGGTCTCATTCGGCTGTCTTGAGCCGCTGGGTCTAGATGTGGTCCAGCAGGCCCTTCAGGAGCGCCGCCGAGGTCAGTTCGGCCGGCGCGGGGCCGGCGTGGAAGAAGCCGGCGTTGTCGGCGTCCAGCTTGCGCAGGAAGTCGAAGGCCTTGGCATCGTGATCGCCGAAGGCGACGAACTGCCAGTGGATGCCGGGGGCCGCGGTGGCGGCGTCGGCGATCGCCTGGCGGGCGGGGCGGACGTTGTCGGGCGCGCCGTCCGTCTGGAACACGACCAGGGCCGGACCCTCGCCGCCGTCCTTCTGGTAGCGCTCCACGACGGCCTCCACGGCGACGTGGTAGCTGGTGCGGCCCATCCGGCCGAGCTCCGCGTGGCGGGCCTCGACCCAGGCCGCGTCGTAGGCGTCGAGGGACAGGTCGGCCGTGCCGTCCAGCTCGGTGGAGAAGAACACCGTACGGACGGTGGCCTCTTCGTCGAGGTGAGCGGCGAGGGCGAGGGTGTGGTCGGCGAGGCGCTGGACGCTGCCGTCCTTGTAGAACGGGCGCATCGAGCCCGACCGGTCGAGCACGAGGAACACGGTGGCGCGGGCGCCGGCCTTCCCCTTGGTGCGCAGGACCTGTCCGGCGGCCTTGTACGCGGCCGCGAGCGGGGGCGCTTGCCGCTTGAGGGCGGCGAGGGTGTGCGCGGGGCCGCCTTCGGCGGCATCGGCGGGGAGGAGCTCGGCCTCGGCCTCCTGGGTATCGGCAGGCTCCGCCTGGGCGGTGTCCTGCGCCTGCGGCGCGGCGGCGTCGGCCGCCACGGGCTCGGCCTCGGCCTCGGCGGCGGCCTGCGGCTCCGCCTCGGTCTCGGTGTCCGCTTCCGGGGCCGCTACGTCGGCCTGCGGCTCGGTGTCCGCCTCGGCGGCGGGCTCCTCCTCGGGCACTGCGGCCAGGGCCGGCTCGGCCTCGGCGGCGACCGGCTCGCCCTCGGGGGTGGCTGCTTCGGCTTCGGCTTCGGACGCCGGAGCGTCGAGCTGCTCGGCTTCGGCCTCGGCCACAACCTCGGCTTCGGCTTCGGCCACAACCTCGGGCTCGACCTCGACCTCGACCTCGGCCACAGCCTCGGGCTCGACTTCGGCCTCGGCCTCGACCTCGACCTCGACCTCGGCCTCGACCTCGGCCACAACCTCCGCTTCGGCTTCGGCCTCGGCTTCGATCACAGCCTCGGCCTCGGCCACAGCCTCGGCTGCGGCTTCGGTGACAGCCTCGGCTGCGGCGATCGGGGTCTCCTCCGCGGCCGGTTCCGCTTCGGCGGAGACGGGCTCCGCTTCGGTGGTGGCCGGGGCCGTCGTGGTGGGCGGCGCCGCCGGGGTTGCCGGCGAACCCCCGGTGGAGGACCGGCGGGCCTCCGGGACCGTGGGGTCCGGGTTGGACGCCGGGGCCGGGGCGGTGAGCACCGTGCCCGGTTCGAGGTCCCGGGGGGTGGACTGCGGGGGAACAGTGGGGTTGTCGAAGGAGGCGGCGACCAGCTCGGCCGCCGCGTCCAGGGGGGTGCGTTCGGTCTGGCTCGGGAGGGCCGCCGAAGGGGTGCCGGTCGTCTCCGGAACCGATTCAGAGGTCCGTCCGAACACCTTGCGCAACAAGCTCCGAATACCCATGGGCCAGGCCTTTCGCATGAGTGCGTGCGTCATTTGTCCGTGAGGCGCGGTAGATCCCTGCCCAGAGTGGACACGTAAGGTTATCGGCCCCTTGGCTGGAACTTCGGGAGGGGCACCTTTCGTGGCGCCCACTGCGCAAACACACCCGTTCCGCCCCCGAACTGCCGCCCCGACGTGCCGGATTCACCCGGCGTTCACCCATCGGCCGCCGCTTCGGCGCAACCCGCCCATAGCGTCACCGACGGATTGTTCCGACACGTTGTCGGGGACCGTGCATCTACGGAGGACACTCGTGCGCAAGCTCCTGCCGCTCATCGGCACTTCTCACGGGGGCGGCCGTTCCGCTCTCACCTGCCGCTACCGCTGCGGCGACGCCTGCTTCCACGAGGTGCCGAACACCAGCGACAACGAGTACGCCGGTGATGTCATAGCCCGCGCCTACTCCCGCCGCGCGATGCTCCGCTCCGCCGCCGTCGTCACGGTCGCCTCGGCCGCCGGTACGGCCATCACCCTGAGCGGCAACGGCTCCTCCGCCTCCGCGGACCCGACGGTCGAGGCGCAGCGCGCCGGCGCCGCCGGGGTCAACGCGGAGGGTGCCCGCGGTCTGCGCTTCAAGCCGGTCGCGCCGAACACCGTCGACCAGGTCACCGTCCCGGAGGGCCACGAGCAGAACGTGGTCATCCGCTGGGGCGACCCGATCGTCAAGGGTGCGCCGGGCTTCAACCCGGACAAGCAGACCGCCGCCGCCCAGGCCGGCCAGTTCGGCTACAACAACGACTTCCTGAGCCTGCTCCCGCTCGGCGGCGACTACGAGCGCCAGCAGCTGCTCGTGGCCAACCACGAGTACACGGACGAGCAGCTCATGTTCAAGGCGTACGACGCGGCCAACCCGACCCGCGAGCAGGTCGAGATCGCCTGGGCCGCGCACGGCCTGTCCGTGGTCGCGGTCCAGGAGGACCACCGCAGCGGCAAGCTGACGGCCGTCAGCCGCCACCGCCTCAACCGCCGTCTGACCGCCACCAGCGAGTTCAAGCTGACCGGTCCGGCCGCCGGCACCGACCTGGTGAAGACCTCGGTCGACGCCACCGGTACCAAGGTGCTCGGCACCCTCAACAACTGCGCCGGCGGCACCACCCCGTGGGGCACCACCCTCCACGGCGAGGAGAACTTCAACCAGTACTTCGGCAACGCCGGACTGGTCACCGACCCCACCCAGGCGGCCCGCCTGAAGCGCTACGGCGTGACGGCCGGCGCCACCGAGCGCAAGTGGGAGCGGTTCGACAAGCGCTTCGACGTCGCGCAGGAGCCCAACGAGTCGCACCGCTTCGGCTGGGTCGTCGAGCTGGACCCGTACGACGTGAACTCCGTCCCGCGCAAGCGCACCGCGCTCGGCCGCTTCAAGCACGAGGCCGCGCAGCCCCGCCTGACCGAGGACGGCCGCCCGGTCGTCTACATGGGCGACGACGAGCGCTTCGACTACTTCTACAAGTTCGTCTCCTCGAAGCAGATGAAGAAGGGCGCCTCGCGCGCGGCGAAGGAGCACAACCTCACGCTGCTCGACGAGGGCACCCTCTACGTCGCCAAGCTCACCGGCGACACCCCGGTCGCCGAGTTCGACGGCACCGGCAAGCTCCCCTCCGACGGCGAGTTCGACGGTTCCGGCGTCTGGATCAAGCTCCTCACCTCCTCTCCCGCCGGGAACGTCTCGCACGTCGAGGGCATGACCGCCGAAGAGGTGTCCGTCTTCACGCGCCTCGCGGGTGACAAGGTCGGCGCGACCAAGATGGACCGTCCCGAGGACGTCGAGCCGTCCCCGCGCACCGGCCGCGTCTACATCGCGCTGACGAACAACACCGACCGCGGCAAGCCGGGCAAGGAAGGCGCCACCGAGGCCAACCCGCGCAACCTGAACAAGCACGGCCAGATCCTTGAGCTCGCCGAGAACTTCGACGACCCGGCCGGCGACGGCTTCGCCTGGCGCCTCTTCCTGGTCGCGGGTGACCCGAACGACCCGGCGACCTACTTCGCGGGCTTCCCGAAGGACAAGGTCAGCCCGATCTCCTGCCCGGACAACGTCGCGTTCGACCCGCACGGCAACCTGTGGATCTCCACGGACGGCAACCAGCTCGGCTCGCACGACGGCCTGTTCGGTGTCGCGACCGCCGGTGACCGCCGCGGTGAGCTGAAGCAGTTCCTGACCGTCCCGCGCGGTGCCGAGACCTGCGGCCCGCTCATCCAGGACAAGCGCGTCCTGGTCTCCGTGCAGCACCCGGGCGAGATCGACGGCGCGTCCGTCGAGAAGCCGCAGTCCGTGTGGCCCGATGGTCCCGGCAAGATCGTCCGCCCGGCGGTCGTCTCGGTCTGGCGCAAGGACGGCAAGAACATCGGCGTCTGAGGTCTGACGTCCGACGCCTGAGCCGAGGTGAGTTGACCCGTGCGGGGGCGGGGGGGGGGGGGGGGTGGGACAAAAACCCCCCCCCCCCCGGGCCCCCGCGCCCCCGGGCCCCCCCCCCCCGTCGGGCGGGGGCGCCGCGCCCCCCCGGGGGGGGGGGGGGGGCCCCCGGCGGCGCCCCCGCGCCGCCCGCCGCGGGGGGGGGGGGCGGGGGCGGCGCCGCGGGGGGGGGGCGCGGCCCGGCGGGGGCCCCCCGACGCGGCCCGGATACCGGCCGGCGCCGTCGTGGTGCTGGGCGGCGGCCCGCTCGCCGTGGAGGCCGCCTTCGCG
>NZ_JBIAHN010000007.1:68979-405519 GCF_042870555.1 Streptomyces sp. NPDC006487 | reverse complement strand
GGGTGTTGGCCGGGACGTAAAGCGTGATGTGTGGCGCAGGTACACCCCACACCCTGTCGAAGCCACGCCCAGGGCGCCTAAATCATGCAGTCCAGACCGACACCCCACCCCGCCCCCGGCCCCAACCCCAGCCCCGCCCGGCCCGCGGAGTTACTTCCGTAGGAGGGTGACCACCGCCGCACCGCCCAGCCCTATGTTGTGCGCCAGCCCGACCCTCGCCCCGGAGACCTGCCGGGGACCCGCCTCGCCCCGGAGCTGCCAGACGAGTTCGGCCGCCTGCGCAAGGCCCGTCGCGCCCAGGGGGTGCCCCTTGGAGATGAGCCCGCCCGAGGGGTTGACCACCCACCGGCCGCCGTACGTCGTCGCACCCGACTCCACCAACACCCCCGACCCGCCGTCCTCGCACATGCCCAGCGCCTCGTACGTCAGCAGCTCGTTGATCGAGAAGCAGTCGTGCAGCTCGATGACGTCGACGTCGTCGATCCCGAGCCCGGACGCCGCGAAGACCGCCCGCCCCGCCGCCGCCGTCATCGGCTTGCCGACCACGTCGATGCAGGATCCGGAGGCGAAGGACGCCTCGGTGTCCGTCGTCATCGACTGCGCGACGATCTCCACCGCCCGGTCCCCCAACCCGTGCTGCTCCACGAAGCGCTCCGACACGACCACCGCCGCCGCCGCCCCGTCCGAGGTCGGCGAGCACTGGAGCTTGGTCAGCGGCTCGTGGATCGTCTTGGCGGCGAGGATCTCCTCGACCGTGTAGACGTCCTGGAACTGCGCGTTCGGATTGTTCGCCGAGTGCCGGTGGTTCTTGGCCCCTACGGCCGCCAGCTGCGCGGCCGTGGTCCCGTAGAGCTTCATGTGTTCGCGCGCCGCGTTCCCGAAGATCTGCGCGGTCGGCGGGGACATCTCGAAGCCGTGCCCGGCGGCCATGATCCCGTAGTGCCGGGCCACCGGCGAGGTCTTGAAGTCCCCGCCGTCCGCGCCCCCGCCCAGCGCGCCGCGCTTCATCTTCTCGAAGCCCAGCGCGAGCACGCAGTCGTTGGTCCCGCCCTCGACGAACTGCCGCGCCAGCATCAGCGCCGTCGAGCCCGTCGCGCAGTTGTTGTTGACGTTGTAGACGGGTACCCCGCTCAGCCCCAGCTCGTACGCGGCCCGCTGGCCGGCCGTGGAGGCCTGGAAGCAGTAGCCCACCGGTACCTGCTCGACCAGCCCGTAGTCGATGCCCGCGTCCGCGAGCGCCGCGTCGCCGGCCTCCCTGGCCATGTCCCAGTACTGCCAGTCCCTCGACTCCGGCTTCTCGAACTTCGTCATGCCGACGCCCACGATGTACGACTTCATATGTGTCCCACTGCCCTTCGGTCAGTCCCTGGGAAGGCCGAGAATCCGCTCGGCGACGACGTTGAGCTGGACCTGCGTGGTGCCCCCGGCGATGGTCAGGCAGCGGGACATGAGCATGCCGTGCACGGCCCGCTTCCCCGCCCCCTCGCTCACCGCGCCCGCCGGCCCCAGCAGTTCGAGCGTGAGCTCGGCGGTCCGCTGCTGGTGCGGGGTCTGGACGAGTTTGCGTACGGACGCGCCCGCGCCCGGCTCCAGTCCGGAGACCTGCTGGAGCGTGGTGCGCAGCCCGATGCAGGCCAGGGCGTGTGCCTCGGCGGCCAGGGCCCCGATCCGCACCCGGTACCCGCCTTCGAGTTCGGCGGAGCGGGCGAGCAGTGCCTCCAGGCCGGTGTCGAAGGTCATCTGGTCCGCCATGTGGACGCGTTCGTTGCCGAGGGTGTTGCGGGCGACCTTCCAGCCCCCGTCCTCGGCGCCGACCAGGGCGTCCGGCGGCAGTGGCACGTCGTCGAAGTAGACCTCGTTGAAGAGGGCTTCGCCGGTGATCTCCTTGAGCGGCCGGATGTCGATCCCGGGGGTCTTCATGTCGACGATGAAGTAGCCGAGCCCCTTGTGCTTGGGGGCGTCCGGGTCGGTGCGGGCGAGCAGGATCCCGTAGTCGGCGCTGTGCGCCGAACTCGTCCACACCTTCTGCCCGTTGATCAGCCAGCCTGCCCCGTCCGGCGCCCGCTCCGCCTTCGTCCGCAGCGAGGCCAGGTCGGAGCCGGCTCCCGGCTCGGAGAAGAGCTGGCACCAGGTGACGTCCCCGCGCAGTGTGGGCAGCAGGTAGCGCTCCTGCTGCTCGGGGGTTCCGTAGGCGAGCAGGGAGGGCACGACCCAGGTGGCGATCCCGAGGTCGGCGACCTTGACCCCGGCGGCCGCCAGCTCCTGCTGGACGACGAGCTGTTCGACGGGTCCGGCGCCGAGCCCGTACGGGGCCGGGAGGTAGGGGGCCGCGTATCCGGTGGGTGCCAGCACCCGGCGGGCGGTGGCGGGGTCGAGGCCGGCCGCGTCCGCGATGGCGGTACGGGCCTTCGCGCGGTGGGTCTCGGCCCGCGCGGGCAGTTCCAGGCGCAGCTCGCGCCGCGCGCCGGCGGCGGCCAGCCGTACGGCGCGGACCCGGTGGCCGTCGCCGGAGCCGAGGAGCTGGCGGGCGACGAGGGCCCGGCGGAGGTAGATGTGGGCGTCGTGCTCCCAGGTGAAGCCGATGCCGCCGAGCACCTGGACGCAGTCCTTGGCGCAGGAGTACGCGGCGTCGAGCGCGGTGCCCGCGGCCAGCGCGGCCACCAGCGAGCGCACCTCGGCCGGTTCCTCGGTGGCCTGCGCGGCGTCCCAGGCGAGCGCCCGGGCCTGCTCCACCCGCACGAGCATGTCGGCACACAGGTGCTTGATCCCCTGGAACTGCCCGATGGGCCGCCCGAACTGCTCGCGGACCTTCGCGTACTCGGCGGCGGTGTGCAGCGCCCAGGCGGCGGTGCCGCAGGCGTCGGCGGCGAACAGCACGCAGGCGAGGTCCCGCACGAGGGCGGCGTCGAGTTCCAGCAGGGCGCCCGGCCCGGCGGTGACCCCGCGGGCGCGGACCTCGGCGGTGGGCCGGGTGGGGTCGGCGCTGTCCTGGGTACGGATGTCCAGCGCGGCGGCGTCGACGGCGAACCAGCGGGTCCCGTGCGCGGTCTCGGCGGCGAGCAGCACGACGTCGGCCTCGCCGGCTCCCAGCACCGGCGGCGCGGTCCCGTCGAGGAGGTACCCGCCTTCCACGGCGACGGCGGTCAGGTCACCGGGCCCGAGCGCCACGGCCCCGACCCGACCGCCGAGGGGCTCGGCCCCGGCCCGGTCCAGGAGTACGGAGGCCAGCACGCTCGGCAGGTACGCCCCGGGCAGCGCCGCCCGGGCGGCCTCCTCCACCACGACGGCGAGGTCGAGCAGGGTGCCGCCCTCCAGGTGGGGTTCCAGCAGCCCGGAGGCGAGCAGCCCGTCCCAGTAGGCGGGCCGCGAGCCGGTCTGCGGCGGGGTGTCGAGGAGCTTGCGCACCTCTTCGGGCGGCACGGCCCGCGCGACCCAGCCGCGTACGGCCTCGGCCAACTCCCGCTGTTCCTTTGTGATTCCGATGCCCATGCGCGGCAGAGTAGAACACGTTCCATTCCGATGGAAGGTCGGAACTGAAACGTGTTCTCGCTTTGGCGGGGCGCCGCCGCCGGACCGGAGCGGCGGTCAGGCGGCGACGAGCCGGCGGCCGGGCGCGGCGACGCGGCGGCGGCGGTGGTAGGCCGCGGTGACGACCGCCAGCAGCGGTCCCCAGGCCACCAGGGGCAGGTAGCAGGCCGTCATCCCCCAGTACGCCGCGCCCGTGGGAGAACCGGGGCGCCCCTGTTCCCCGGGTCGTGCCAGCCGATGGCCCCCCTGACTCCCAGCAGGCCCCCTGACCGTGCGGGAGCGCGAGATCGCCCTGCTCGTCGCACGCGGACCGACCAACGCCGAGATCGGTGCCGAGCTGTTCATCTCGCCGGGCACCGCCAAGACCCATGTCGCCGGCATCCAGGCGAAGCCGGCGGTGCGCAACCGGGTGGGCATCGCCGCGTGGTCCGGGGAGACCGGCCTGGCGAGCGGCACCTGACACCGCACGGACGTCAGGACTTTTCGTAGTAGTAGCCCTCGCCGTGCGAGGGGCCCACGTTGTGCTGGAGGCCGGCCGGCAGGCTCTTGGTGAAGAAGGAGGGATCCAGGACCCCGCAGAACTGGCTGGTGGACTTGGACTTGTCCACCGCGGCCGAGCCGATGTTGATCCGGGTCCCGCCGGAGGACAGGGAGGTCACCTTGGCGATGTTCTCGCAGTGCCCCATTTGGGACTCGTTGATCAGGCGGACCGCCCCGGACCGGGTGATGATCACCGTGCCCGGCTGGCCGATGTTGAAGTCGCCCTTGTAGGTCCAGGTCCCGGTGAAGTACGCGGGCACCGCGTCGCCGCCGCCGGAGCCGCCGCTGGGCGAGCCCCCGCCACTGGGCGAGCCACCGCCGCTCGGGGAGCCGCCTCCACTCGGCGAGCCCGAGCCTCCCGGGGTAGCGCTCGGGCCGGTGCCCGTACCGGTGCCGCCGCCGGCCGGGCCCCCGCCGCCGCCCTGGCTCGCGCTGCTGCCGCCCGGGGTTCCGGAGCCGCCGCCGGGGGTCCCCGCGCCCGCCGCGGCGGCCTGTCCGTCGGGCCCCGGTATGGGAGGACTCTGGGAGACCTGGGGGCTCTCGGTGCCGCCGGGGTTGGCGGGGTCGGGCGAGCCCGGGGCAGGCGAACCGCTCCCCGCCGAAGGGGAGCCCGAGGAAGCGCCGGGCGTCACGGGCGCACTGCTCGCCGGGGGCGAGGCCTGCGCCCCGCCACCACCACCGCCGAACGGCTCGAGCAGGGCCACCGTGCCCCCGCCGACGGTGAACACCAGGACCACCGGCACCGCGACGGTCAACCGCCGCCGCGCCCGTCGCCGTTCGGGCTGCGCGGCACCGCCGCCGGTGGCCGGTCCGGCTGCCGGACCTGCGGACGGACCGGTCGCCGATGCGGGCACCGCCCCGCCCGCCGGATCGACGACCACGACGACCTGCTCGCCGGACCCGCCGGACCCTCCCGACCCGCCGGCCCCCTCCGCCCCCGCCTCCGGCCGCAGCCCGAGCGTCCCCCGGTCAGGGGTCTGCGCCTCCCCCACCGGCACGGAAGGGGGCACGGGCGCCGACGCCGGCACCGGCTCCTCGACAGGTACCGCCTCCGCGTCGAGCAGCCGTGCCGCCTGCCGGGCCAGCCGCTCGACCACCTCGGGCGGCAGCCACGCCCCGCCGCGCACCGCCGGGCGGACCCGCTCCGGATCCTCCAGCAGCTCGTCCACGCCCGGCCGTTCCTCGACGCCCTTGACCAGGCAGCGGCCGATGAGCGTGCGCAGGGCGGGGTCCGCCACCCGCTCCAGGGCCGGCTCGCCCTCCACGATCTGGAACATCACCGCGTGCTGGTTGCTGGCGCCGTGCCCGAAGGGCAGCTCGCCCGTGGCCGCGTACATCAGGACACAGCCGAGCGTGAACACGTCGCTCTTCGCCCCGGCCCGCTGCCCGCGCACCTGCTCGGGCGACATGAAACCGGGCGAGCCGACGACCATGCCGGTGCTGGTGAGCAGCGATTCGACGGAGGTCTCCAGGGCGCGCGAGATCCCGAAGTCGATGACCCGGCTGCCTTCGACGGTGAGCATCACGTTCGACGGCTTGAGGTCGCGGTGCACGATCCCGGCGGTGTGGATGTCCTTCAGCGCGTGCAGCAGCCCGTCCGCGAGGGCGTGTACGGAGTCCACGGGCAGGGGGCCGTACCGGCGCACGATCTGCTCCAGCGAGAGCCCGGGTACGTATCCGGTGGCCACCCAGGGCCGTTCGGCGTCGGGGTCCGCCTCCAGGACGGGCGCGGTGTACCGCTCGCCCACCTTCCGGGCGGCGTCGATCTCGCGGCGGAAGCGGGCCCGGAACTGCGCGTCGGCCACGTGCTCCTCGTGCACCACCTTCACCGCGACCGTACGCCCGCCCTCGGACCGGGCCAGGAACACCCGGCCCATCCCGCCGGCGCCGAGGCGGCCGAGGAGCAGGTACGGCCCGATCCGGCTCGGATCACCGGCCGCGAGCGGCTTTATGCCGCCGTCGACGTTGTCGTCATCCCTGCGCGCGCTGCTCATACTGCCCGTCCCCCGATGGTCCGCCGCGGTCGGCCGGACCGGCATGTCCGGCCGAACCCGCATCAGGGTAAAGCCAGTTACGTTCGGGATGAAGCTACGCCCCGACCGCACGGAGGGGCTCCGGCCCCCGGGACCGGACGGGAGCCGCGGCACGGACGGGTGCCGCGCCTCCCGGAAGCGGGGCGGGCCGACGGCCTACGCGGCGGTGCAGACGACCCAGGCCGAGGCGGTGTTGCTCTGGCTGGTGTCCGTGTTCCTCACCCCCACCATCCAACCCGAGGGACTGGGCAGGGAGTCGGTGACGAACGTGAGGGTGCTGGCGGTCTGGCCGCCTCCCCCGGTGGGCACCATGCCCGCGGGACAGTAGACGTGCGCGAAGCCGAAACCGCCCGGCGGGATGGTGACGTTGTCGCCGCGGTACTGCGGGTGCGCGCTCTGCGGCGCGACGACACCGGGGTCGACGGGGGGCGCGGGCTTGGGCGGATCGCCGCCGGAGTCCCACGCGTTGGCGGAGAACGCGCTGCCGGCGAGGAGCACGATCGAGGTCACGGCGGCCAGGGCGAGAGAGCGGGCGGGTTTCATGGCGGCCTTCCTTTGCACACTCGGGTTCGGGTCAGCCCTGGACTTCCCCGATCCCGAGGGGCGATCCGCCCGGCCACCCGTCCGGCGCAGGAAGAAACGTATGTGCGTATACCGAACGAGTGACCCCACGCATCGCACGACCGCGGCAGGGGGACGTGTGGCCTTCGACCGCACCACCACGAGGAGGCCGCAATGATCCGCACGCGCCGTTTCCGGACCGCCGCGCTGACGACGAGTGCCCTTGTTGCCGCAGCCCTTCCCGGCTCCGCCCCGTACGCGTGGGCCCTAGAAGCCCCGGCGGCGACGGCCACGACGACCACGACCCGCGGCGTGACGCAGCAGCCGGGCCACCCGATCATCCTGTACCCCGGCCGGCAGGGGACCGCGGTGGCCCCCTGCCCGGAGGGAACGAAACCCACGGGCGGAGGCGCGACGCTCGGCTTCAATCCCCTGGGCGCGGTCTTCTTCAAGGAATCCGCCCCGTCCGGCAACCTCTGGCGCGTGCGGGTCTACAACAGCACCGACGAGGTGCTGACCGTGCATCCCCGCGTGGTCTGTTCGACGGACAGCACCATCACCCATCAGGTCGGACCGGACTCGCCCCTCGAGCCCGGGGAGCCGAACAACCCCAGCACCGCGAGGTGCGGCGACTCCCAGTACGTGGTGGGTGGCGGGTTCCAGGCCGGGGACCGCACCTACGCGAGCGCGTCGCACTGGTCGAACGGAAACTGGACCGCGCGGGCCAAGTACACGAACTACGACCCGGACGCCCCGCTGTCGTTCGTCAGGGCGTTCATCAGCTGCTCCGACACGGCGGCCGCCCTCGCGACGAGCGGCAGCGTCAAGCTGGATCCCGGCGAGGTGGGGACGGCCCACGCCGAGTGCCCCACCGGGCAGGTGCCGAGCGGAGGAGGCGGATCCGGCAGCCTCGACGTCCTCCTCACCACCTCGGCCCCGACGGAGACGGGCTGGACGGTCCGGGCCGAGAACACGGGCTCCGCCCAGAACACCCTCTTCGCCGAAACGATGTGCACCGCCCCCTGACGCCCTGGACCACCGGCCGTACGGGTGCTTCCGTCGAGCCGGACCGCTCCGGGGGAGGCCCCTCACCCGGAATCCTTCCGCCCCCGCGGTCAGCGGACCCGCGCGTGCTCGACGGCCGCCGCCGCCAGGCCCGCCACGAACGGGTGGGCGCGGGTGCCGTCGCCGTCCAGTTCGGGCTGGAAGAGGGTGGCCAGGAAGAAGGGGTGCTCGGCCAGTTCGGCGATGCGGATGTCACCCGACTCGTCGGCGCCGGTGAAGGTCATGCCATGGGCGCGGAGCAGGTCGAGGTGGAGCGGGTTGGGGCCGTAGTTGCAGTGGTAGCGGGCCTGCGTGCGGTCCGCGCCGAGCAGCCGGGCGGCGCGGGAGCCGGGGGTGACCCGTACGGTGCCTTCGTGGCCCACCAGCGAGCAGGCCAGCGGGACGACCACCGCGTCCGCCTCGGCGGTCCCGGGGTCGTTCTCGGAGTGGGCGGCCCGCTCGAGGCCGCAGACCGTGCGGGCGAACTCCAGCAGGGCGTGCTGGAAGCCGCCGCAGGTGCCGAGGAAGGGGATGCCGTTCTCGCGGGCGCCCCGGATCGCCGCGAGCACCCCGTCCTCGCTGCGGTAGGGGCTGCCGGGCAGCACCCAGACGGCGTCGAAGCCGTCCACGCCCTCGCCCGCCTCCTCGGTGGGGATCCAGTAGGCGTCCAGGTCCAGGCCCTCGCGCAGGCGCAGGGCCTCCAGCAGGCCGGGGACGCGGGCGTGGGAACGTACGGCATCGGAGCGGTCGGCGATCAGGGCGATGCGGGCGGTTGGCGTGCCGGCGGTCTGGTTCACGTTCATCATGACGGCCATCCTCCGAGCCACCGGCCCATCACGTCCAACGATGATCCGTGCTACCCGCATAAGCGATACTGATGGGCATGGATCCGCATCTCCTCCGCACCTTCGTCGCGGTCCTCGAACACCGCTCCTTCTCCACCGCCGCGTCGGTCCTCGGCTACACGCAGTCGGCCGTGTCCCAGCACATCGCGGCGCTCGAAGCCGACTTGGGCGCCAGGCTGGTCGAACGGCGGCCCGTCGCCCCCACCGAGGCGGGGGCCCGGCTGATGGAACACGCCCCCGCGCTGCTCCTTCGCCTGGATGCGGCCCGCGCCGACATCGCCCGGCTGCACCGGGCCCCCGACGCCCGGCTGACGCCGGCCTGCTCCCCCGCGGCCTTCGGCCCGGCGCTCGCCCGGGCCCTGGCCCGGCTGCGCGCCGAGGGGCCGGTGGAAGTCGACCTCCACGTCCTGGGCAGGGACGCGGTGATCGAGGCGGTCCTGACCGCCCGCGCCGACCTCGGCCTCGTGGACGGGGTGGCCGCGCCCAGCGACCCCCTCCCGCTGCCGGACCTCGGCCCCACCGTCACCCTCGCCGTCACCGAGGAGCCCCTGGCCGTGCTCTTCCCGCACGACCACCCCCTGGCGCGGCGGAGTTCGGTCCGGCTGCCCGACCTCGCGCAGGCGCAGTGGATCGACGCCCCCGACACGGCGGTCCCCCTCGCCCGGCTCCGCGAGGTCAGCCACACCCCCGGCTTCCAGCCGCGGATCCGCCATCACGGCACCGATCCGCACGCCCTGGCGGCCCTGACCGCGGCCGGCCACGGCCTGACCGCCCTCCCCCTCTCCCTGGCCGCCACCTTCCCCGGCACCACGGCGGTCCCGGTCCGCACCCCCCGCCTGGTCCACCGCACGGAACTCCTCCACCCGACGTCCCCGACCCCCCACACGGCCCGCCTGGCGGCCCTGCTCACGGACGGCGGGTAGGGCAGCCCGCGTCCAACCGGCGGCCTGGCCTGGGTGCCGGTTCCGCGAAGGAGCTCGCAGCCGGCTGCGGCACCGGTACACCCGCCCGGTCAGCGGCGACGGCCGGTACTTGCCGCGAGCGTCGCGCGGGGCGATCATCCTGATGCCGGCCCGGCGCAGAGCCAAATGGCCGGCCGCACGGGTGCGGCCGGCCACCAAAACCGCGGGCACAGGATCCAGGCGGTGTCACCACCGCCACTGTGGGCACCTCGCCGCTCCCTCGTAATGGAAGCCCCCGGAGTTGCCTGCCGATCTTCCAAGGAGTTCGGCGCAAGTGTCAAGGACAGGAGGCGACTTGACCAGTCTTGCCGCTTGGGTTGGAGTTGATCAGCGAGGCCCGGCTTCGGTTTATGTCGCGACCGACAGCAGAGTCTCCTGGGCCAACTCGTCCCATCATTGGGACGGGGTCAGGAAGACATTCTCTTCCACCAATTCTCCGGATGTCTTCGGGTACGTGGGCGATGTGCTCTTTCCCGCCCTGGTGCTCCCGACTGTTGCCGAAATCCTGAGTCACGAATCGACGGCCCCCAGAGGGATCCTTTCCAGCCAGTCGCTCTTCAGGGCGATAGTCGAGCACGCGTGGTCCGCCCTCCCGATTCCCGAGCGTCGGGACGTGCAACTCGTGCACGCGACGAGGGAGGGGGAGGGCGTGTCCTGCGAGTTCGGGTTTCAAGTGTTGAAGTACAGCGCCGCCGATGAGGCTTGGGCATCCGAGCACCCTCCGATGCCGGACTGCAGTTCTGGGCTGGTGCTACTGGGGAGCGGAAAGGGATCCCTGAACGAGGCTGCGGCGGAGTGGAAGCGGTCGGATGCGGGCGGTACGAGCCGCGCCGAGTTCGGCGCATTCTGTGAAGCTCTGGGGGGCGGCGCCGATCCCCGGAGCGGAGGCGCTCCGCAAATCGTCGGGCTCTACAGGAAGGGGCCGGGGAGGTTGTTCGGAACTTCCTGGGCAGGGTCCGCCCACGTGAGTGGACTGCCCCTTCCGGAAGGTCTTTCGATTGCCGATGTGGAATGGAGGAACCATCTCTTCGAGCGAACCGACTCGAATGGGCAGCGTGTTGCGGGTGCGCAGATCCAGCCGGATCGCAAGCGTGCGTAGGCGCACCGCGCGATCGGCGGCGCCGAAGGACGTGCCGGCCGTGCGGTGGGCCGGCACGCGTCGAGGCATGCCGGGCGGGCGGACCGCGTCGAGCACGGCCGTCCATGGCGCCGGCGGCCACGCGGACCACCGCCCCGCCGCTACCTCACGAGCCCCGGCGCGGTGGGCCGCGGCCCGGGCATGGCGTCCTACCAGCGGGTAAGGCAGCATGGGCCGCCGATGTACGCCGATCCGGGCCGTATGCCGCCCACCCCCCGCAGGAGGAACACCATGGCCAGCCCCAAGCCGGAGACCCTCGCCGCCTTCGAGGCCGCCAAGGGGTTCATGCCCGTGGGGGAAGGGCTCGCCCTGTATGAGGCCGCCGCCTCCGCGGCGCGGCTCGGGCTGCCGTTGCTGGAGGTCGGCACCTACTGCGGGCGCTCCACGATCCTGCTCGCCGACGCCGCCCGCGAGGCGGGGGTGAGCGCGCTCACCGTGGACCACCACCGGGGCAGCGAGGAGCAGCAGCCGGGCTGGGAGTACCACGACCCGAGCGTCGTGGACCCGGAGATCGGGCTGATGGACACCCTGCCCACCTTCCGCCGCACCCTGCACAAGGCCGGCCTGGAGGACCACGTCATCGCGATCGTCGGCCGCTCCCCGCAGGTCGCCGCGGCCTGGGGCGGCAAGCTCGGCCTGGTCTTCATCGACGGCGGCCACACCGACGAGCACGCCACGGGTGACTACGAGGGCTGGGCCCCGCACGTCGCCGAAGGCGGCACGCTGGTGATCCACGACGTGTTCCCCGACCCGGCCGACGGCGGCCAGGCCCCGTACCGCATCTACGTGCGCGCCCTTGCCTCGGGCGCCTTCGAGGAGGTCTCGGTGACCGACTCCCTGCGCGTGCTGCGCCGCACCGGCGAGGGAATCTGACCATCCGATCGTCCAGGCGCCGGGCTCCCAGCTCCGGGCCGCATCCCGCCCCCACCCCCTCCCCCACCTCGGCATATAACCTCACCGTGCCCCCGGATGGCGCAGGGTCCGTACACCCGACCGACCTCCGGTCTAGCATCGCCGGGTGCGCTACGACGAAAGCTCCCCGCCGCTCCCCGAGTCCTCGACGTCCGTCAGTCCGGACCGGCCCTGGTACGCCCGCCGGTCCACCCTGGTCGTCGCGGCGGCCGCGATCGCCCCGGCCGCCCTGGCGGGGTGGGTACTGACCGAGGTGCTGAGCGGGGGCGCGGGCGACGACTCGCGGCCGCCCCGGATCGTGATGCCGCTCGCGGCGTCGGCGGCGGTGCCTTCCGCGCCTTCCGCATCGGCGGCGCCGACGCCCGCACCGGGTGCGAGCGCGGCCCCCGCCGGGACCCCGGCCCCGGCCGCCGCCAAGGGTCTCGCCGGCCGCACGGTCGTCATCGACCCCGGTCACAACACGGGCAACTTCAAGCACACCACCGAGATCAACCGCCAGGTGGACATCGGCACCAACCGCAAGGAGTGCGACACCACCGGCACGACCACCAACTCCGGCTACATGGAAGCCGAGTTCAGCATGGACGTGTCCCGGCGCCTGCGCACCGCCCTGGAAGCCAAGGGCCTCAAGGTGCTCCTCACCCACGAGGCCGGCAAGGAACGCCCCTTCGGCCCGTGCATCGACGAGCGCGCCCGGATCGGCAACGAGGCCGCCGCCGACGCGGTGGTCTCCGTCCACGCGGACGGGGTGTCGGCCGGCAGCCGCGGCTTCCACGTCATCCTCCCCGCCAAGGTCAAGGGCGGCGGCGCCGACACCGCGAAGATCATCGAACCCTCCCGGCAGCTCGGCGAGCGCATCGCCGGGAACTTCGCCCGGACCACCGGTTCCGCGCCCGCCAACTACCTGGGCAGCGGAACCGGATTGGTCGTCCGGGACGATCTGGGCGGACTGAACCTCTCGACCCGGCCCAAGGTGTTCATCGAATGCGGCAACATGCGTGATGCCAAGGACGCGGCGCAGCTGTCGAGTCCGGAATGGCGCCAGAAAGCGGCCCAGGGCATCGCGGACGGCATCGTCGGCTTCCTCGGCGGGTAGGGCCACCAGGACCGTCCCTCCGGACGGCCCGCAGCCCCGATCCTCTCGGCCGCGGCAAAGCTCCGTACCATGGTGCCGCCCGCCCCCTGCGTCACGGCGGGCACCCACGGCACCACGAGACGACGAGACCGAGAAGGACACCTGAGACGTGAACATCCGATCCCTCACTCGAGGCGACGGCGTGGTGATCGGAGCAGCGGCGTTGCTGTTCATCGCCTCGTTCCTCGATTTCTATTCCGCGCCCGGCGTCGACGCACCGAGCGCATGGGACACCGACGTGTACCGCCTGGCGCTGCCGAGCATCTTCCTGCTCGCGTTCATCGCCGTCGGCCTGCTCGTCGCGGCCCGCCTGCAGCCCGCCGGACGCCAGCTCCTGGGCCTGCCCTTCCAGGCCTGGGGCACGGTGCTCTCCGTCGCGGCGGCCTGGTCCGCGCTCTGGGCGCTGATCACCTGCCCGACCGGGGCCGACCTGGGTGCGGGCGCCGTCCTCGGCTTCCTCGCCACGGCCGTGCTGGCCGGCGTGACCCTCTTCGGCGCGAAGGTGCCCGCGCTCGCCGGGCAGCTGGTGCCGGACCCGAAGCCCGCCACCGCCGCCGTCCCGCCGTACGGCGGCCAGCCGCAGCAGCCGGGCGCCGGGTACGGGTACCCGGGCGGCCAGGAGCCGCAGCCGTACGGGGCCGCCCCGCAGCCGGCCCCGCCCTACGGCGGCGGCCACGAGCAGCCCCAGCCCCCGCAGGACGCGACCCCGCAGCCGGCCCCGGCGGCGGACTTCACTCCGTTCTGGTTCGCCGTTCCGGTGGCCCGTCCGCTCTTCGCCGAGGACGGCAACCCCGCCCCGATCGCGGAGCTCGCGCCCGGCACCTGGTACCTGGCCGTGGAGCAGCGCGGTCCGGCCACTCTCATCGCCCAGACCCAGGACGGCCGGCGCGGCGTCCTGAACGACACCTCGGGCATCCAGCGCGGCTGATCCCGCGAGCCCGTACGGCGCCACGACGGCCCCCCGCCCTTCCGGGCGGGGGGCCGTTGCCCTACAGTCACCTGACGCATCGTCAGATTCGTGGAGGGGACCGTCACATGCGCCTCGGACTCGCACTCGGCTACTGGGGCCGCGGCCCCAATCCGGACCACCTCGACCTCGCCGCCGAAGCCGAGAACCTCGGTTACGACTCCGTGTGGACCGCCGAGGCCTGGGGCTCGGACGCCTTCACCCCGCTCACCTGGATCGCCGCGCACACCTCGCGGATCCGCCTGGGCACCGCCATCGCACAGATGGCCGCCCGCACCCCGACCGCCACCGCCATGCAGGCCCTGACCCTGGACCACCTGTCCGGCGGCCGGATGATGCTGGGCCTCGGCCTGTCCGGCCCGCAAGTGGTCGAGGGCTGGTACGGGCGCCCCTTCCCCTCCAGCCCCCTGACGGCGACCCGGGAGTACGTGGACGTCATCCGCCAGGTGCTGCGCCGCGAGGCCCCTGTCGCGCTGGACGGCCGCTTCCACAGCCACCCGTACCGGGGCGCGGACGGCACCGGCATCGGCAAGCCGCTCAAGCCCATCACCCACCCGCTGCGGGCGGACCTGCCGGTCCTGCTCGGCGCGGAGGGACCGAAGAACATCGCCCAGACCACCCGCATCGCGGACGGCTGGCTCCCCCTCTACTGGTCGCCGACCCGCACGGACGTCTACCAGGCCTCGCTGTCCGAGCTCCCCGAGGGGTTCATGATCGCCCCGATGGCGCGGGCCAAGGTCTGCGACGACGTCTCCGAGGGCCTGCTCCCGGTCAAGGCGATGCTGGGCTTCTACATCGGCGGGATGGGGCACGCGGCACGCAACTTCCACGCCGACCTCATGGGGCGGATGGGCTACGAGGAGGAGGCGCACCGGATCCAGGAACTGTTCCTGGCCGGGCGCAAGGAGGAGGCCGTCATGGCCGTCCCGGACGCCTTCGCGGACGAGATCTCCCTGATCGGCCCGCGGGAGCGGATCGCCGAACGCCTGGAGCTGTGGCGCAAGGGCCCGGTCACCGACCTGCTCCTGACCGCCCCCGACCCGCACACCCTGCGGGTCCTGGCGGAGCTGAACAGCTAGGCCGGCTCCTCCGGGGCCGCATCCGGGGCGGCCGGCTCCTCCGGGGCCGCTTCCGGGACGGCCTGCCCCAGCGCGGCCAGCAGTTCCCGGAGGTCCAGCGGCATCACGGCGATCTCCATGCCCCCGGCGGCTCCCGCGGCTGCGGCAGCTCCGGCAGCTCCCGCGGTTCCCGCGGCCCCGGCCCCGCCGTCCTCGAACGCGCAGGTCACGATGCGCGAGCCCGGGTTGATGGAGATGCCCTCCTTCACGGAGGGAACCCGTACGCCGGTGGCCCGGCCGCCGGTCAGGATCACGGGCTCGCCCCGGCCGGGCACCCAGCGGGCCGCGCCCCGGTCCGCGTAGACCCGGCCGCTGCGCCAGCGGCCGGCGCCCGCGGGCCGGCGCGCCATGCACGGGATGCCGGGCACGGGCGCGACGGCCCGGCGCCGCAGGTGCTTGCGGCGCATCAGCCAGCCGGTTCCGGCGGCGGCGCCGGCGAGGACCACGTACTCGATCACCACCCCATTCAAACAGGTGGAACAGGCCGGACCGGAATGCTCCGGTCCGGCCTGTTCCAGGGCGGCGACTTCGGGAGGACGGCGGCTGCGCTCAGCCGGTCAGCTGCCCGGCGCTCGGAATCTTGTCGGTCACCGTGGCGCCCGCGCTCTTCCCGGCCTCCTTGACGCTGTTGATGACGTCCTCGAAAGCGCCGATGTCGGCGTCGCCCGCCTGGCCCTTGCGCAGCTTGGAGCCGAGTCCCTTGAGGGAGTCGATGCCCGCGGTCAGCGGGCCCACGGCCTTCGACAGCAGCGGATCGCCCTTGGCGTTCTCGGTGGCGGCCTTCAGCCGGTTGTAGGCGAAAGCGCCCGCGAGGCCCGCCTTGACCAGGGCGAAGGTGCGGCCCTTGGCGCCCTTCTTGAACTTGCCGGCCTTGTACGGCTTGATGATCCACTGGTACGTGGCGCCGGCCGCGAGGCCCGCGTTGGCGACGAAGCGGGCCTTGGCGAACTTCTGCTTCTCCGCCGGGCTGGTGGGCAAGGGCGAGGCGGCCGCCGCTTCCGCGTCCTCGGCGGAGGCCGCGGCGTCGGCCTCGGCGAACGCGGCCATGGCCACCGAGACCTCGTCGGCCTGACCGGCGGCGGTCTTGTCGCCACCGCCCGAGCCGCAGGCGGTGGCACCGCCGAGCAGGGCGCAGGACAGGAGAACCGCCGTGAGGGCACGGCGGAAACGGACGGCTGTGGTGGGTAGGGACACGGGTTTCCTCCGGGGACTGAGGCGTCCCCCGCAGCCTCGCCCCGGCCACCCGACTCCGCCACCCGGGGGACCCGTTCGGGTTTATCCCGCCGGGAACCGGCCAGAAGCGCGGCATGCCCACACACACGCGAGTGCACACCAGAGGAAGCAGCCAGGCAGGCCGCGCCGTCGCGGTCGTGGCGGACGTCATGGCCTTCGTCATCGGCCTGTGGATCCTGCTGTACCTGCTGGACGCCAACCAGGGCAATTCCCTGGTGGACTTCATCCACGACGCGGCGAGCTGGCTGGCCGGCTGGTCCTACGACCTGTTCACCTTCGACCGCGACTGGATCCAGGTGGTGGTCGGCTACGGCATCGCGGCCGTCGCCTACCTGGTCATCGGCCACGCCATCGCGGGCCGGCTCTACCGGCGCTGACGGACCCCGGCCCGTGCCGGTGTCCGTCCCCCGACCTGTGCCGGGGGACGTGCCGTACTCAGGCGGGCGTCCCGGCGCAGCAGTCCGGTTCCAGTCCGGACGGCAGCGCCAGCCCGCCGAAAACCGTGCCGGTGGCCTCGTCGCCTCCCAGCGCGGCCACCGCGAGGAGGAGCGAGCCCGCCGTCCAGGTGGTCTGTTCCACGGGCCAGACCGCCCGGTCGTCGAAGACGTACCCGGTCCAGTACATGCCGTTGTCGGCCCGCAGGTGGCCGATCGAGCGCAGGATCTCCAGGGCCCGGTCCGACTCCCCCGTCGCCCACAGCGCGAGCGCCAGTTCGCATGACTCCCCGCCGGTCACCCAGGGGTTCGGCAGCACGCACCGGACGCCGAGGTCGGGGACGACGAACTCCTCCCACCGCTCCTCGATCCGGGCCTTCGCCTCCGCGCCGGTCAGCGCCCCGCCGAGGACGGGGTAGTACCAGTCCATGGAGTAGCGGGACTTGTCCAGGAACCGCTCCGGGTGGCGTCGTATCGCGTGCCCGAGGGCGCCCGCGGCCAGTTCCCAGTCGGGCTGCGGATCGCCCCGGTACTCGGCGATGGCCAGCGCACAGCGCAGTGCCTGGTGGATGGAGGAGGACCCGGTGAGCAGCGCGTCCCGGACGGCCTCGCCGGACGGTTCGCGCTTCCAGCCGATCTCGCCGCCCGGCTGCTGAAGCCGCAGGACGAACTCGACGGCCGCGTACACGGCGGGCCACATCCGGTCGAGGAAGGCCTCGTCGCCGGTGGACAGGTGGTGGTGCCAGACGCCGACGGCGAGGTACGCGACGAAGTTGGTCTCCCGGCTCGCGTCCTGCGGCTCGCGGGTGTCGACCCCGTCCTCGCGGTCGGCGTAGGCCGCGTACCAGGAGCCGTCCTCGTTCTGGTGGCGGACCAGCCAGTCGTAGGCCCGCTCGGCGGCCTCGTGTTCGCCGGCCGCGTCGAGGGCCATCGCGGCCTCGGTGTGGTCCCACGGGTCGAGGTGGTGCCCGCGGAACCAGGGGATGGCCCCGTCGGCGCGCTGCGCGGCGAGGATCCCGGCGACGGTGGCGGAGGCCTGCTCGGCGGTCAGCACGCCGTCCAGGACCAGGTGTTCGGGTGCGGTGCGCCCGGGAGAGCTCACTGCGCGGCGCCCACGGCCGCAGACTCCGCCGCGGGCTCCGCCACGGCACCGGCCGCGCCCACGGGGAGGTGCGGCTTGGTCGCGTAGGCGACGAAGCTCTTGCCGATGACCGGGTTCAGCGCCTGCTCCGCGAGCCGGGTGAGCGCGGGCTTCTTCATGATGTCCCAGACCAGGAGCTTGTGGTACGCCTTGACGGGCAGCGCCTTGTCGTTGTCGACGCCGAAGGCGCACTTGAGCCACCAGTACGGCGAGTGCAGGCCGTGCGCGTGGTGGGTGCCGTACGGCTTGAGGCCCGCGGACTCCATCTTGCCG
Source organism: Streptomyces sp. NPDC006487 (assembly GCF_042870555.1). NCBI lineage: Bacteria > Bacillati > Actinomycetota > Actinomycetes > Kitasatosporales > Streptomycetaceae > Streptomyces > Streptomyces sp. NPDC006487. The sequence goes on along the minus strand of NZ_JBIAHN010000007.1, from coordinate 387,655 downwards.
AGCAGTTCCTCCGCCTTGTAGATGCGGATGTGGCCGCCCTCGACCTCGTGGTAGGCGTCGGAGAGCGCCCAGCAGATCTTTTCGGGGCCGTAGCGCGGCACGGTGATGGCGATGCGTCCACCGGGCTTCAGGACCCGGACCATCTCGGCGAGGACGCCCTTGTCGTCGGGGATGTGCTCCATCACCTCGGAGATGATGACGACGTCGAAGGACTCGTCGGGGAAGGGCAGCGCGAGGGCGTCGCCCTCCATGGCGGTGGCGGTGGCGCCGGCCGGGGCCTCGCCGGCCTCCTTCATCGCGGCGAACCACTTGGCGACCTCGCGGATCTCCTCGCCGTTGCGGTCGAGGGCGACCACCTGGGCGCCGCGCCGGTAGCACTCGAAGGCGTGCCGGCCTGCGCCGCAGCCCAGATCGAGTACGCGGTCGCCTGCGGCGAGCGGGAACCGGGAGAAATCGACGGTCAGCACGTGGTCCTGCCTTCGCGGTCGCGGGGTGGGGAGGGGAACTGCATCGGACGGAAGGTGGAGGTCACCGGGCGGTACGGGACTGCGCGGCCGCGGCCCGCTCGATGGCGGCGCGGTAGTGGACGACGGTGCCCTCGGCGGCCCTGGCCCAGGTGAAGCGGGACAGCACCCGCTCGCGGCCGGCGGCGCCGAGCCGGGTGCGCAGTTCGCCGTCGCCCAGCAGCCGGCCCAGCGCGGCGGCGAGCGCGCCCGCGTCGCCGGGCGGCACGGCGAGGCAGCTCTCGCCGTCGGGGCCGGTGACCTCGGGAATCGCCCCGCCGGTGGTGGCGACCAGCGGGGTGCCGGTGGCCATGGCCTCGGCGGCCGGGAGCGAGAAGCCCTCGTACAGCGAGGGCACGCAGGCGATCTGGGCGCTGCGGACGAGGTCGACGAGCTCGGTGTCGGTGATGCCCTTGACGAAGCGGACGGCGTCCTGGAGTCCGTACGTCTCGATCGCGCGGGCCACCGGGCCCTGTTCGGCGCGCTTGCCGACGACGACGAGGTGGGCGTCGGGCTGTTCGGTACGGAGTTTCGCGAGGGCCTCGACGAGGTGCACGAGCCCCTTGAGCGGGACGTCGGCGCTCGACGTGGTCACGATCCGGCCGGGCACCTCGGCCACGGAGGCGTCGGGCGACCAGAGGTCGGTGTCCGCGCCGATGTGGACGACGTGGATGCGCTCGTCCCGGACGCCGAGGTGCTCGGCGATCTCCTTCTTGGAGGAGCCGGAGACGGTGAGCACGGAGGGCAGGCGGCGGGCCACGCGGCCCTGCATGCGCGTGAACCCGTACCAGCGCCGCACGGAGGCACGCTTCCTGCGGTCCTTGGCGGCGGCCAGGTCCAGCTCGCGGTCGACGGTGATGGGGTGGTGGATGGTGGTGACCAGCGGGGCGCCGAGGTCGGCCAACAGCCCGTAGCCGAGGGTCTGGTTGTCGTGGATGACGTCGAACTCACCGGCGCGCGCGGCCAGATGCCTGCGCGCTCGCAGCGAGAAGGTCAGCGGCTCGGGGAATCCGCCGGTCCACATGGTCGCGACCTCGACGGCGTCGATCCAGTCGCGGTACTCGTCGCGCCCCGGCGTGCGGAACGGGTCGGGGCTGCGGTAGAGGTCCAGGCTGGGCAGCTCGGTGAGGGTGGCGCCGGCGCCGGTGAGGGCGTCGGTGTCGAGCACCGGGTAGGGCTGCGCGCCGATGACTTCGACGCCGTGGCCCAGCTTCACGAGCTCGCGCGCGAGGTGGCGGACGTAGACGCCCTGGCCACCGCAGAACGGGTTCCCCTTATAGGTGAGGAGTGCGATCCGCAACGGGCGGCTTCCGTCGGCGGCCGAACCCGTGAGAGGGCTCGTCACCATGGCCTCTGCGGTCACTCTCGGCCCCCTTCTCCCTGCACTTTCGCCGGAGCGTAACCGCTCGGATAATGTAGAACAAGTTTCAGACTTGATCCGTTGAAGAGCATTGAATCTACCGGCCGGAAACCACACCGTAAGAGGGGTGGCGGGTGATTCGCGCCACGGCTCGGGCGCCTGCCATGCTGGGCGCGCGAGCACCCGGCGGCACCCCCGCACACGCATGAACGCCTTGGAACTGGAACGCCTTGGAACCGGAACGGGACAGATGACAGCGGAAGCGAAGGCCGTGACCCCAGCCGTCACCACACCGGCGTCTCCGCCCCTGACGGAGCGCCAGGAGGCACGCCGCAGGCGGATCCTGCACGCCAGCGCCCAGCTCGCGAGCCGCGGCGGCTTCGACGCGGTGCAGATGCGGGAGGTCGCGGAGTCCTCCAGCGTGGCCCTCGGCACCCTCTACCGGTACTTCCCCTCCAAGGTGCACCTGCTCGTCGCGACCATGCAGGACCAGCTCCAGCACATGCACGGAACGCTGCGCAAGCGCCCGCCGGCCGGGGAGGAGCCCGCGGCCCGGGTCGCGGAAACCCTGATGCGGGCCTTCCGCGCGCTGCAGCGCGAGCCGCACCTGGCGGACGCGATGGTCCGGGCCCTGACCTTCGCGGACCGCAGCGTGAGCCCGGAGGTGGACACGGTGTCCCGCCTCACGACGGCGATCATCCTGGACGCGATGGGACTGGACGCCCCGCCGACGGCGGAACAGCTGTCGGCGGTCCGGGTGATCGAGCACACCTGGCACTCCGCCCTGATCACCTGGCTCTCGGGCCGGGCCTCGATCGCCCAGGTGAAGATCGACATCGAAACGGTCTGCCGCCTGATCGACCTCACGGCCCCGGACGCCGGGCCCGGGCCGGCGACCCCGCCGGCACCTCCGAAAAAGTCCTGATCCAGCTGTTCGGCCGGGCACCGGCCGCGGCTGGTCCCGGGCGGTCCCTCGGCCGCGGCCTGCTCCTTGCCGAAGGCCCCGGGCGCACCGGGCGCACCGGAGGCGGCCACGGACGCCGTCGGCACACCCGACCCAACGGATCCGGGGACCGGCGGCCGACCAGGGCCGGCCACGGCCCGGAGCCGCGGGGGCCAGGGCCCACACCTCCGGCCCCGGACCCGGGCCCCCGCGGCCCCCTCACTCCTCCGGAGGGAACACCGCCTCGCCACTGCCCAGCAAGGTGATCGCGATCGCCTCGACCGGGCATCCCTCCGCCGCCGCGAGCACCGGCTCGCTCGCGTCCGTCTCCGCGGCCCGCGGATGCGACTGCCGCGCCGAGTCGAGGGCGAAGCCCTCCGGGGCGTGGTTCACGCACATCCCCGAGCCGATGCAGACCCCGCGGTCCACCTCGACGTGCCAGCGGTCACCCATCACGCACCGGCCGCAGGGGGTGCGTACCCGGCCGGGAGGTGGATCATCTTGTGCTCCAGGTACTCGCTCAGCCCCTCCGGGCCGAACTCCCGCCCGACGCCGCTGTTCTTGTAGCCGCCGAACGGCCCGAGCATGTCCAGGCTGAAGGTGTTCACGTTGAAGGTGCCGGTCCGCACCTGCCGGGCGAAGTCGATGCCGTGCTCCACGTCGCCGGTCCAGACGCTGCCGCTGAGCCCGAACTCCGAGTCGTTGGCGACCCGCAGGGCCTCCGCCTCGTCCCCGTACGGGATCAGGCAGACGACCGGGCCGAAGATCTCCTCGCGGGCGATCCGCATCGAGTTGTCGACGTCACCGAAGAGGGTCGGCTCCACGTACCAGCCCTGGTCCAGGCCCTGTCCCGCCGGACGTCCGCCGCCGGACAGGACCTTGGCGCCCTCCTCCTGGCCGATCCGGATGAAGTCGAGCGAGCGCTGCTGCTGCCGCCTGGCCACCAGCGGGCCGAGCTGCGTCGCGGGGTCCAGCGGGTCGCCGACCACCAGCGCCGAGGCCGCGGCGGCGAGCGCCTCGGCGATCTCCTCGTAGCGGCTGCGCGGGGCGAGGACGCGGGTCTGGGCCACGCAGGCCTGGCCGTTGTTCATCCAGGCCGCGGGGACGATGCCGGAGACGGCGGCGTCGAGGTCGGCGTCCGGGAGGATGACGGCCGCGGACTTGCCGCCGAGTTCGAGGGTCACGCGGGTGAGGTTCTTCGAGGCGACCTCCATGACCCGGCGGCCGGCGGGCACGGAGCCGGTGAAGGCGACCTTGTCCACGTCCGGGTGGCCGACGAGGTACTCGCTGACCTCCCGGTCGGCGGGCAGGATCGACAGCACGCCCTCGGGCAGTCCGGCCTCGCGGGCGATGTCGGCGAGGATGTAGGAGTCGAGGACCGCCTCCGGGGACGGCTTGAGGATCACCGTGCAGCCGGTGAGCAGCGCGGGCGCCAGCTTTGCGGCGGCCACGAACTGCGGGACGTTCCACGGGATGACGGCGGCGACCACGCCGACGGCTTCGCGCCGGACGAGGATCGGGCCGAGGACGCCCTGGCGGAACTCCTCGTAGGGGTAGTCGCGGGCCACGGTGATCGCGGCGTCGTAGACCATCATCGGGCCGAGGGCCTGGGCGAGGATGCTCCAGGAGTACGGGGACCCGTTCTGGGAGCTGATCGAGCGGGCGATCTCCTCGTGGCGGACGGCTATGGCGTCCTTGATCCTGGTCACCACCGCGATCCGCTCTTCGAGCGTGGTGCGGGGCCAGGGGCCCTCGTCGAAGGCCTTGCGCGCCACGGCGACGGCCCGGTCGACGTCCGCCTTCGAGGCGTGCGGGACGCTGCCGATGACCTGACCGGTGTGGGGCGAAACGACCTTGATCGTGTCGGAGCCCAGCGGATCCGTCCACTCACCGCCGATGAACAGTTTTCCGTGTTCCACGAGCTCGGTCATGGCTGATGCCTCCTGCGGCTTGGCGTTCCAGAACTGATACCAGTTCTAGTTCTAGGAGTCCACGGCGCCGACCGAACCGCTCGCGCATCGATTCACCCGGCACCCCGAAGATCCAACGACTAGTCAGGAGCCCGCAAAAGTGGTCGACTTGGGCGACTATTGCAACACGTTCCTGTTAGAGCCCGTAAGAGCGGAGCCCCTCATGGCAGAGGACACCCCGGACGTGGCACCTCACGTCACCGATCACGGCGGCGGCGTGTGGGGCATCAAGGTCCCCATCCCCGACAATCCGCTCGGCCACACCCTCGTCCACGTCCTCGACACCGACCGCGGCCCGGTCCTCATCGACACCGGCTGGGACGACCCCGAGTCCTGGGACACCCTCGTCGCCGGCCTCGGCGCCCTCTCCATCGCCATCGCCGACGTGCACGGCGTGGTCATCACCCACCACCACCCCGACCACCACGGCCTGTCCGGCCAGGTCCGGGAGGTTTCCGGCGCCTGGATCGCCATGCACGCCGCCGACAGCGAGATCGTGGTGCGGACCCGGGCCTCCGAACCCGGCGTCTGGTTCGACTACATGAGCGAGAAGCTGGCCACCTCCGGAGCCCCCGAGGAGCACATCGCCCCGCTGCGCGCCGCCCGCGCGAGCGGCCGCATGAGCACCCTTCCGGGGCTGCGGGCCGCCGTCCCCGACCGGGAGATCGTGCCCGCCGAGCTGCTGCCCCTGGCCGGCCGCCGGCTGCGGGCGATCTGGACCCCCGGGCACACCCCCGGGCACGTCTGCCTGCACCTGGAGGAGAAGCACCCGGCGAACCTGCCCGGCAACGGCCGCCTCTTCTCCGGGGACCACCTGCTGCCCGGGATCTCCCCGCACATCGGCCTCTACGAGGACCCCTCCTCCGAGCGGATCACCGACCCGCTCGGCGACTACCTCGACTCCCTCGAACGCATCGGCCGCCTCCAGCCCGCCGAGGTGCTCCCGGCCCACCAGCACGCCTTCACCGACGCGCAGGGCCGCGTACGGGAGCTCCTGGACCACCACGAGGAGCGGCTGGCCGGGCTGCGCGAACTGCTCGCCGCCGAGCCGCTGACCCCGTGGGCGCTGGCGGAGCGGATGGAGTGGAACCGGCCCTGGGAGCAGATCCCGTACGGCTCCCGCAACATCGCCGTCTCCGAAGCGGAGGCCCATCTGCGGCGTCTCGTGAAGCAGGGCCGCGCGGAGGCGGTACCGGGCACCGACCCCGTGACGTACCGCGCCGTGTAAGGGGTGCGGGTGGGCGGCGCCACCCGGTACCGGAGCTACGGGCCGGTAGAGTATGGGCGTCGTCCACACTTCCGTACGGGGGGAAGCCGGTGCGAATCCGGCGCTGACCCGCAACCGTGACCCTCCCCCGCAGCACCGGGGCGGGGAGCCGGATTGCCCCGTGCCGGAGGTGCGCGGCTCGTGCCGCCGGGTCCTCCGGCGGCCGGCACCGTCGAGGTAAACGGAGCCGGAGCCCGGTGCCAGCCCCGCTGCTGTGCTGCCTGCCTCCGGGTCCCCAGCACGAGAGGCACCCGCCCCGCCATGAACGTCCGCCGCAGCGCCGCCACGCTCGCCGTCTCCGCCGTGCTCTGCGTGGGCGCGGCCCCCGCGGCCCTCGCCGATGTCGCCACCCCTTCCCCGGCGCCCGTCATCCCCTCCGGGCTCTACGGCAAGAACGACCCGACGTACGACGGGGTGTGGCGGCAGTCGTTCGCCCTGCTCGCCCAGCACACCGTGGGCGTGAAGCCGGCGCAGCAGGCCGTGGACTGGCTCGTCGGCCAGCAGTGCGCCGACGGCTCCTTCGCCGCCTTCCGCGCCGACACGGCCAAGGCCTGCGACGCCTCGGCGTTCATCGACTCCAACGCCACCTCGGTCGCCGTGCAGGCGCTGGCCGCGCTCGGCGGCCACACCGGGACGGTGAAGAAGACGGTGGGCTGGCTGAAGTCCGTACAGAACGATGACGGCGGCTGGAGCAACAACCCCGGCGGCGCCCTGGACGGCGGTTCGGACGCCAACTCGACCGCCCTCGTGATCAGGGCCCTGGAGGCGGCCGGCGAGAAGCCCGCCGAGGTCAAGTCGAAGTCCGGCAAGTCTCCGTACGAGTCCCTCCTCGGCTTCCAGCTCGGCTGCTCGGCCGAGCCGGCGGCCGACCGGGGCGCCTTCGCCTTCCAGCCGGCCGGCGGCAAGCTGTCCGCCAGCGCCGACGCGACGGCCGCCGTCGTCCTGGCCGGACTCGGCACGGGCCCGGTCGTCTCCCCCTCCCCTACGGACACCCCCGCGGCCCCGCTCACCTGCCCGGCGACCGCGGGTGACCCGGTGGCGGCGGCCCAGGGCGCCGCCGGGTACCTGGCCCAGGCCCTGAAGAAGGACGGCCACCTCACCGCCCTCACCCCGGGCGCCGACCAGTCGACGGCGGACAACGGCAACACCGCCGACGCGGTGATCGCCCTGGCCGCGGCCGGGCACAAGCAGTCCGCGGCGGGCGCCCTGGAGTGGCTGAAGGGCAACTCGGCCGAGTGGTCCAAGGGCAACCCGGCCGGTCTCGCCACCCTGATCCTGGCCGCGCACGCGACGGGCACCGATCCGAAGGCCTTCGGCGGCACCGACCTGGTCGCGGCGCTGAACGCGACGGGCCCGGCGCCGCAGAACGCCTCCGCGAAGGCTTCGGAGCAGCCGGCGGACAAGAAGGACAAGAAAGAGGAGAAGGACTCCGGCGGCGGCAACGTCTGGTGGATGATCCTCGCGGGCGCGGCGGCCGGCATGGGCATCGGCATCGTGCTCAGCGGGCGCCGGAAGAAGAACCAGCTCTGATGCGCGGACGCCGCCCGTCGCTGCCGTCCGTCGTCACCGGCATGGTCCTGGCCCTGGCCATGACCCTGCTGGCCGCTTCCCCCGCCCTGGCCTCGACCTACCGCTACTGGTCGTTCTGGGACGGGGCCGGCGCCACGTGGGCGTACGCCACCCAGGGCCCCTCCTCGGCGCGTCCGGCGGACGGCTCCGTGCAGGGCTTCCACTTCGTGGTGAGCAAGGACGCGGCCGATCAGGCCGCCCCGCCGCGCGCGGACGCGGACTTCGCGGCCATCTGCTCGGGCACCGCCCCGGTGGCGGGCAAGAAGCGGATCGCGCTGGTCATCGACTTCGGCACGCCCGCCGAGGCCCAGGCCGGCGAGACACCGCCGCAGGACGCTCCGCGTACGGCGTGCGCGCAGGTCGGCCCGGACGCCACGACGGCCGAGGCGCTGGCGGAGGTCGCGAAGCCGCTGCGCTACAACAGCGCGGCCCTGCTGTGCGCGATCTCGGGCTACCCGAAGCAGGGCTGCGGCGAGCCTGTGGCGGACACGGCCACCGCCCCGGCCACCCCGACCGCCCCTGCCGCGGACAAGCCCACCACCGGCTCCGGCTCCGGCTCCGACAGCAGTGGCCCGTCGGCGGGCCTCCTCGCGGGCATCGCAGCGGTGGCCGCCCTGGGCGCGGCCGCCTTCTGGCAGTCCCGCCGCCGCCGCACCCGATGACGCAGAACCCCGCCGACCCGGCATCCGCCGACCCGCCACGCCCCGACGGCGGGGCGGTCGCCAGCGGCGGGGCGGTCCCCAGCGGCGGCTGGGCGGTCGCCGACGGCGCTCAGCCACCCACCAGGGCCACCCGCACCCGACCGTCGATCCGCACGGGTGGTGCGGGTGGGAACCCGGCCCGGCCGCAGGCCGGGCGCACCCACGACGGCGCCGCACGCGCCACCCGCCCCCACGGCGCCGGCCACGGCCCCGCACGCGACGTCCCGTCCCCGACCGGCCGAGGCGCCGACCGGGCAACCGGGAGCCCGCGCGTGCCGACGTACAAAAAATGGCACGCCCCCGAGGCCACGCGTGGCAACGCCCTGCACGCGGGTGCCTGGTGGCTCTGGGCCCTCGGGCTCGCCACCGCCGCCTCCCGCACCACCAACCCGCTCCTCCTCGGCCTGATCGTCGGCGTCGCCGGGTACGTGGTCGCGGCCCGCCGTACCGATGCCCCCTGGGCGCGTTCCTACGGGGCGTTCGTCAAGCTCGGGCTCTTCGTCATCGGACTGCGCCTCGTCTTCTCCATGCTGCTCGGCTCCCCCATCCCCGGCGCGCACGTCCTCTTCACCCTCCCGGAGGTCCCGCTTCCGGACTGGACGCAGGGCATCCGGCTCGGTGGCCGGGTCACCGCCGAGCAGCTCGTCTTCGCCTTCTACGAGGGTGCGAAGCTGGCCACGCTCCTGATCTGCGTCGGCGCCGCCAATGCCCTCGCGAATCCGGCGCGGCTGCTGAAGTCCCTGCCCGCGGCCCTGTACGAGGTCGGCGTCGCCGTGGTCGTCGCGATGACCTTCGCGCCGAACATGGTCGCGGACGTGGTCCGCCTCCGTACGGCCCGTCGCCTGCGCGGCCGCCCCACCGGCGGGATCAAGGCGATCCTCCAGATCGGCCTGCCGGTGCTGGAGGGCGCGCTGGAACGCTCAGTCGCCATCGCCGCCTCCATGGACGCCCGCGGCTACGGCCGCACCGCGCAGGTCCCGGCCGCGGTCCGCCACACCACCAACGTGCTGACCCTCGGCGGGCTGCTCGGCATCTGCGCCGGCACGTACGGGCTGCTGGCGGCGGAGGGCGCCGGATACGGCCTCACGCTCCTCCTCTGCTCCTTCCTCCTGGCCCTGGCCGGGCTGCGGCTCGGCGGCCGCCGGTCGATCCGGACCCGGTACCGGCCGGACCGGTGGGGCGTACGGGCCTGGCTGGTCGCCGGGTCGGGCGCGGCGGTGGCGGCGCTGCTGATCCGGGCCGCGTCCCTGGACCCGGAGGCCCTGCGCCCCGGCGTGGTCCCCCTGGTCGTCCCGACCCTCCCGCTCTGGCCGGCGACGGCGATCCTGCTGGGCCTCCTCCCGGCGCTGGTGGCCCCACTACCGAAGGAGGCATAGGCCCCCGTGATCCACTTCGAAGACGTATCGGTGACGTACGGGGGCGCGGCCGCCCCCTCCCTCGCGCACGCCGATTTCACGATCCCGGAAGGCGAGCTGACCCTTCTGGTCGGCCCCTCCGGCGTCGGCAAGTCCACCCTCCTCGGCGCGGTCTCGGGCCTGGTCCCGCACTTCACCGGGGGCACCCTCAAGGGCCGGGTCACGGTCGCGGGCCGCGACACGCGCACGCACGAACCGCGGGAGCTCGCGGACGTGGTGGGCACGGTCGGCCAGGACCCGCTGGCCCACTTCGTGACGGACGTCGTCGAGGACGAACTCGCCTACGGCATGGAGTCACTGGGCCTGCAGCCCTCCGTCATGCGCCGCCGCGTCGAGGAGACCCTCGACCTCCTCGGCCTGAACGATCTCCGCGACCGCCCCATCGCCACCCTCTCCGGTGGCCAGCAGCAGCGGGTGGCGATCGGTTCGGTCCTGACCCCGCACCCCCGCGTCCTCGTCCTGGACGAGCCGACTTCTGCCCTCGACCCGGCGGCGGCGGAGGAAGTCCTGGCCGTCCTGCAACGCCTGGTCCACGACCTGGGCACGACCGTCCTGATGGCGGAGCACCGCCTGGAGCGGGTCGTCCAGTACGCCGACCGCGTCCTGCTCCTCCCCTCCCCGGGCGCACCCCCCGTCCTGGGCACCCCGTCCGAGATCATGGCCGTCTCCCCGGTCCACCCCCCGGTGGTGGCCCTGGGCCGCCTCGCGCACTGGTCCCCCCTCCCCCTCTCCGTCCGCGACGCCCGCCGCCGAGCAACGCCCCTCCTCACCCGCCTGTCCACCACCACCCCACCCCGGACACTCCCTGGGGCGCAGCCCGGGGCGGTGTCGGGGGCGCAGCCCCAGCCCGGGTCCGGGGCGCAGCCCCAGGGAGTGTCCGGGGCACAGCCCCGCAAGGGGTCGTCCGGGGCACAGCCCCAGGGGGTGTCCGGGGCGCAGCCCCGCAAGGGGTCCGGGGCGCAGCCCCGCAAGGGGTCCGGGGCGCAGCCCCGGGGAACGGGCGAAGGGTGGGTAGGGGACGGCCGCCCGCAGGGCCCCCGCTCCGACACCGGACCGCGCCGCCCCGGCCTGCTCGCCCGCCTGCGCCACCGCAACCTCCGCACCCCCCAGCCGGCCCCGACCGGGACTCCGGAGCCCACCCCGGCCACACTCACGGCCGTCTCCCTCCGCCGCGGCCGCGCCGAAGTCCTCCGCGACATCACCCTCACCGTGGCGAAGGGCGAGACCATCGCCCTGATGGGCCGCAACGGCGCGGGAAAGTCCACCCTCCTCGCCACCCTCATCGGCACCCTTGAGCCCACCACCGGCCAGGTGACGGTCAGCGGCCGCACCCCCCACCGCACGCCGCCCCCCGAGATGGTGACCCGAGTCGGCCTGGTCCCCCAGGAGCCCCGCGACCTCCTCTACGCCGACACCGTCGCCGCCGAGTGCACCGCCGCCGACCACGACGCCGGCCAGGCGCCCGGCACCTGCCGTGCCCTCGTCGCCGCGCTCCTCCCCGACGTCCCCGACGACACCCACCCGCGCGACCTCTCCGAGGGCCAGCGCCTGGCCCTCGCCCTGGCGCTGGTCCTGACCGGCCGCCCGGCCCTGCTGCTCCTCGACGAGCCGACCCGCGGGCTGGACTACGCCGCCAAGGCCCGCCTCGTGGAGATCCTGCGCGGGCTCGCCGCCGAGGGCCACGCCATCGTCCTGGCCACCCACGACGTGGAGCTCGCCGCGGAGCTGGCCCACCGCGTGGTGATCCTGGCCGGCGGCGAGATCGTCGCGGACGGGCCGACCGCCGAGGTCGTCGTCTCCTCCCCCGCCTTCGCCCCACAGGTGGCCAAGATCCTGGCCCCCGGCCACTGGCTCACGGTCTCCCAGGTCGCAGCGGCCCTCTCCGCCCGGGCGGACTCATGACCACCCCGACCCCGGCCACCCCGGCCCCGGCCACCCCGGCCCCGGCCACCCCGGCCGCCCACCCCCGTTCCCGCCCCCTCCGCATCGGCCCCCGCGCCGCCGCCGCCCTGATCCTCGTCAGCCTCATCGGTCTCGCCGCCTTCGGCTGGCCGCTCCTCGCCGACCGCCAGTCCGGCTTCGCCCACTCCCAGGACGCCCCCTGGCTCTTCGCGGCCCTGCTCCCCCTCCTGGTCGGCGTGGTCGTCGCGACCATCGCCGACGACGGGATGGACGCGAAGGCCGTCGCCATGCTCGGCGTACTGGCCGCGGTCGGGGCCGCGCTGCGCCCCCTCGGCGCCGGCACGGCCGGCCTGGAGCCCATGTTCTTCCTGATGGTGCTGAGCGGCCGGGTCCTCGGCCCGGGCTTCGGCTTCGTCCTGGGCGCGGTCACGATGTTCGCGTCGGCCCTGCTCACGGGCGGTGTCGGGCCGTGGATGCCGTTCCAGATGCTGGCGATGGGCTGGTTCTCGCTGGGTGCCGGGCTACTGCCGGGGCCGGACCGGATCCGGGGGCGGGCCGAGCTGGCGATGCTCGCGCTGTACGGGTTCCTCGGCTCGTTCGCGTACGGCACGATCATGAACCTGCAGGGCTGGATCATCCTGCAGGGCATGGGCCAGGGCATCTCCTTCCACCCCGGGGACCCGGTCCCGGCGAACCTCGCGCGCTTCCTGTCGTACTGCCTGGCGACCTCGCTTGGCTGGGACCTGGGCCGGGCCGCGCTGACCGTCGTACTGACCCTCACGCTCGGCGCGACCCTGCTGAAGGCGTTGCGGCGGGCGACCCGGAAAGCGGCGTTCGATGCGCCCGTGGCCTTCGATCCGGGGGGAGCGAATCACCCCAAACCTTCCCCTGGAAGGCGTACGGGCAGCCACGGAGGGTGAGATTCGGGCCGTCCGCCGGTGACCCGCCCCACAGGACCTAGGTCACATACGAACCGGGATAGTAGTCCTTGAACGGCCCCTGCCCGCCCCCTCGCACCACCCCCCACCAGCGGTGATACCCACCCGCCCCGAGGGGGGCCGTTGCGCCCCGGCTGCGAGGACCACTAGTAAGAGGGGTCGTTGCCAGGCGCGCTCTACCCCCGTAGAACTGGATGAGTCGCAAGGCGGACGGGGATCCCCCGGGTTCACCCCCGGTTCTCCCGCTCCCGCCGACGAACCCCTCTCTTTCACGTGAGTGGCTCACGCACGTCTCCGGCGTGCTCGCGACCGCCCTTGTCCCCGTCGAAAGGTCCGTCCGTGTCCAACGCAGTCATCCGCCGCATCGCCGCTTCCAAGAAGACCCTCGCGGGTACCGTCCTCGCCCTGGGCGTTGCCGGCTCCATGCTGGCCGCGGTTCCCGCGCAGGCCGCCCCGCTGAGCGCCAAGGCGATCGCCCAGCAGATGATCAAGGACCCGGCCCAGTTCGCGGCGTTCAACAACATCGTCTCGAGGGAGAGCGGCTGGGACCACACCGCCACCAACTCCTCCTCGGGCGCCTACGGCCTGGTCCAGGCCCTGCCGGCCTCGAAGATGGCCTCGGCGGGCTCGGACTGGAAGACCAACCCGGCCACCCAGATCAAGTGGGGCCTGGACTACATGAACTCCCGCTACGGCAGCCCCGCCGGCGCCTGGACCTTCTGGCAGAACCACCACTGGTACTAAACCACCAGCGGCAGCAGACGAAGCAGTACCTGAGCAGCACCGAAGCAGCACCCGAGCGGCCGACGCCACACCGGCGCAGCGCATGCGAAGGCCCCGGCGGCCGACCTCCCCAGGTCCGGCCACCGGGGCCTTCGCGATCCCATCCCACAGGGTCGGTGAGCGGCTACAGCCGCTGGATGATGGTGCCCGTCGCCAGCGCGCCGCCCGCACACATGGTGATCAGCGCGAACTCCTTGTCCCGGCGCTCCAGCTCGTGGAGCGCGGTGGTGATCAGGCGGGCCCCCGTAGCGCCGACGGGGTGGCCGAGCGCGATGCCGCCGCCGTTGACGTTGACCTTCTCCAGGTCCTGGTCGAAGACCTGGGCCCAGCTGAGGACGACGGAGGCGAAGGCCTCGTTGATCTCGACGAGGTCGATGTCCTTGAGGGACATGCCGGCCTTGCCGAGCACCGCCCGCGTCGCGTCGATCGGCCCGTCCAGGTGGAAGTGCGGGTCGGAGCCGACCAGTGTCTGGGCGACGATCCGGGCGCGCGGCCGCAGCTTGAGCGCGCGGGCCATCTTGCGCGAGGCCCACATCACGGCCGCGGCGCCGTCGGATATCTGCGAGGAGTTCCCGGCGGTGTGCACGGCGGTCGGCATGACCGGCTTGAGCCGGGCGAGCGCCTCCATGGAGGTGTCGCGCAGGCCCTCGTCCCGGTCGACCAGCCGCCACATGCCCTGCCCCGCGGCCTGCTCGGCCTCCGTGGTGGGCACCTGCACGGCGAAGGTCTCGCGCTTGAACCGCTCCTCGGCCCACGCGGTGGCGGCCCGCTGCTGGGACAGGACCCCGAGCTTGTCCACGTCCTCGCGGGTCAGGCCGCGGTGGCGGGCGATGCGCTCGGCGGCCTCGAACTGGTTGGGGAGATCGACGTTCCACTCGTCCGGGAAGGGCTTGCCGGGGCCGTGCTTCGATCCCGACCCCAGCGGCACGCGGCTCATGGCCTCGACCCCGCAGGCGATGCCGATGTCCATGACCCCGCCCGAGATCATGTTGGCGACCATGTGGTTGGCCTGCTGGGAGCTGCCGCACTGACAGTCCACGGTGGTCGCGGCGGTCTCGTACGGGAGGCCCATGGCCAGCCAGGCGTTGCGGGCCGGATTCATCGACTGCTCGCCGGCGTGGGTGACGGTGCCGCCCACGATCTGCTCCACGCAGTCGGGCTGGATGCCGGTGCGGGCGAGGAGCTCGCGGTAGGTCTCGCCGAGAAGGTAGGCGGGGTGAAGATTGGCGAGCGCGCCCCCGCGCTTGCCGATGGGGGTGCGTACGGCTTCGACGATGACGGGTTCCGCGGCCATGAGCTCGTCCTCTCCTGCTCCTGCGTAGCGCACAGCGCGCATCGGCTAGCGCGCCTCAGCTGACGGGCGGGCCGTCCCGGCGCCCCACCCGAACTAGTACGCGTTCTAGTTCTCCCCGCAGTCTTATGACCAGAACACCCGGTACGCAAGGGTCTTGCACGCGGCTTCCACGGATTCCACACGCAACAGTTGGCGCGGGGCCCCTTGTCACTTCTAGAACTCGTTACTACCTTCAAGCCAACTTCTGATGGGCCGTCAGACTTTGGAGCCGCCCGATGACCTGCCCCGCACTGCCCGAAGGCTTCGATGCCACCGACCCTGACGTACTCCAAGACCGGGTGCCCTACCCCGAGTTCGCGCAACTGCGGCAGACCGCACCCGTGTGGTGGTGCCCGCAGCCGCGGGGCATCACCGGCTTCGACGACGAGGGGTACTGGGCCGTCACCCGGCACGCGGACGTCAAGTACATCTCCACGCACCCGGAGTTGTTCTCCTCCACGACGAACACGGCGATCATCCGCTTCAACGAACACATCCAGCGCGATGCGATAGATGCCCAGCGATTGATCATGTTGAACATGGATCCGCCGGAACACACCCGCGTACGCCAGATCGTGCAGCGCGGCTTCACCCCGCGGGCCATCCGCGGGCTGGAGGACGCCCTGCGCGACCGGGCCCGCAAGATCGTCGCGGAGGCCCTCGAAGCCTCGGCCGACGGCAGCTTCGACTTCGTCACCCAAGTGGCGTGCGAGCTCCCGCTGCAGGCCATCGCCGAGCTGATCGGCGTACCGCAGGAGGACCGGTCCCGGATCTTCGACTGGTCGAACAAGATGATCGCGTACGACGACCCCGAGTACGCGATCACCGCCGAGGTCGGCGGCAACGCCGCGGCGGAGATCATCGGCTACTCGATGAACCTGGCCGCGGAGCGCAAGGAGTGTCCGGCCAAGGACATCGTCACGCAGCTCGTGGCAGCCGAGGGCCAGGGCAACCTGGGCTCCGACGAGTTCGGCTTCTTCGTCCTCCTCCTGGCGGTGGCGGGCAACGAGACCACCCGCAACGCCATCAGCCACGGCATGCACGCCTTCCTGACCCACCCCGACCAGTGGGAGCTCTACAAGCGCACCCGGCCCTCCACCGCCGCCGAGGAGATCGTCCGCTGGGCCACCCCCGTGGTGTCCTTCCAGCGCACCGCCACCCAGGACACCGAACTGGGCGGGCAGAAGATCAAGGCCGGCGACCGTGTCGGCATGTTCTACTCCTCCGCCAACCACGACCCCGAGGTCTTCGAGAACCCCGACGCCTTCGATATCACCCGCGACCCGAACCCGCACCTGGGCTTCGGCGGCGGCGGCCCGCACTTCTGCCTCGGCAAGTCGCTGGCCATCATGGAGATCGACCTGATGTTCAACGCCCTGGCCGACGCCCTGCCCGACCTGCGCCTCGCCGGGAAGGGCCCGCGCCGGCTGCGCGCGGCCTGGCTGAACGGCATCAAGGAACTGCGGGTCAGCCACGGCTGACCCGTGATCCAGGACGGCAGGGGCCCCACCTCCCACGCCCGGCCCCTGCCGTCCCTCGGCCGCCGCTCCTCGGTTGTTACCGGCCGGTCGCCGGTCGTTACCGTCTCGCCGCCTGCGGGATCATTGCCTTGGGGCCGAACCGGACCCAGACTGCCCGGATGAACCTCGATGACCCGAGCGCGAGACGGTGGCAGCGGCTGCCCACGACGTGGCAGCGGATGGTCGATCTCGGCGGCGGTTCCGAGCCCATGAGCCAGGGGGTCCTGGCCCTCATCGAGGCCGCCCGCGAGGAGCCGGAACTGCGCCGGCTGTACCCGTACACCAGCCACTTCACCCTGTGGTTCAGCGCCTCCGCCGGCCACCCCTTCGCGGTGACCGCCCCGGCCGTGGAACCCCTCCCCGACGGCCGCTTCCGCGTCCGCGGCCCCCGCCAGACCACAGTCCTGGGCGAAGCGGACACGGCCCGCGCGGCAATAGCCCTGGTAGTCGCCCACCTCCCGCAGCAATAGCCCTACGGCCCCACCCCGAAGCCCCTCGCCGGGTCCGGGGCGCAGCCCCGAAGGGGTTAGGGGCACAGCCCCGCACGGGTCCGGGGCGCAGCCCCGAAGGGGTCCGGGGCGCAGCCCCGGGGAACGGGCGAAGGGTGGGTAGGGGACAGCCCCGCAGGGCCCGCCCGCCCCGCGCGACCCCGCCCCCGAGTGGCGCAAGCCGCCCCACAGGCGGATCCTGACAGAACGCGGCGATCCATCGCGAAGGGGTGCCGGGGCGGGCTGCTACACCGCCCCGGCACCCCTTCGTCGACAGACGGGCTACGCCCGAGTCCGCTCCGCGGACCCCGCTCCGACCCGCTCGGGCCGCCGAGGCCGAGGCACGGCCACCCCGGCCGGCACCGCATCGCCCCGAGGGCCCGACAGCACGTAGACGAGCCCGAACCCGGCCACGACGACGAGCGCCCCGCCGACCGCGTCGAGCACCCAGTGGTTGGCGGTCGCGACGATCGCGCACACCGTGATCGTCGGGTGCAGCGCCCCCAGCAGCTTCTGCCACCCCTTGGGCGCGATCATCACGATCACGATCCCGCACCACAGCGACCAGCCGAAGTGCAGCGAGGGCATCGCCGCGTACTGGTTGGAGATCGCGGTCATGGCCCCGTAGCTCGGCTTCGCCAGGTCCTGCACCCCGTGCACGGTGTCGACGAAACCCAGCCCCGGCATCAGCCGCGGCGGCGCCAACGGGTACAGCCAGAAACCTATGAGTGCCAGCACGGTCGCCAGCCCCAGCGAGGCCCGGGCCCAGCGGTAGTCCTTGGGGCGGCGCCAGTACAGGACGGCCAGGATCGCCAGCGGGACCACGAAGTGGAAGGAGGTGTAGTAGAAGTTGAAGAACGCCTCCAGCCAGGGCGTGTTCACGACGGCGTGGTTCACCGCGTGCTCGATGTCGATGCCGAGCGCCTTCTCGATCCCGTGGATCTGGCTGCCGTTGCCCTCGGCGAGGGTGCGGCTGGTGGGCGCGGCGGCGCGGATGTGCGAGTAGAGCGAGTACCCGACCCGTATCAGGAGCAGTTCCAGCAGCAGGTTCGGACGCGACAGCACGCGCCGCCAGAACGGCAGCAGCGGCACCCGCGCCCACCGCGCGGGCGCGGGCCGCCCGTAGGCGGTGGCGACCGGCTCGCGCCAGTACGGGGAGGAGCGCGGCAGGAACGGCACGGCGCAGGCCGCCGCGAGGGCCGCGAGCAGCAGCACGTTGTCCCGTACGGGGGCCAGCGCGACCAGGTTGGGCAGCAGCACGTCGCTCGGCAGGGTCATGGCGAGGACCACGGCCACCGGCCACACGGGCCGGTCGGCGGCCCGCTTGCCCACCTTGCCGGCGACCGCGAGCAGCACCCACAGCATCTGGTGGCGCCAGCCGGTCGGGGACACGGCGACGGCCACGCAGCCGGTGATCGCGACGGCGAGCAGGAGCTGGCCGTCACGGGCGTAGCGGGCGGCGCGGCGCAGGCCGATCCAGACGATCGGGGCCGCGAGGGCGGCGTAGAGCAGGATCTCGCCGGGGCCGGAGAGGCCCAGCCGCAGGAGGGCGCCGTGCACGGACTGGTTGGCGATGCTGCCGGGTGCGCCACCGAGGCCGGTGCCGGCCAGGTGCTGGACCCAGTACGTCCACGAGTCGCTGGGCAGGGCCGCCCAGGACAGGGCGGTGGCACCGGCGAAGGTCACGGCGGCGGAGCGTGCGGTGGCCCTGCGTCCGGACAGCCACAGCAGGGGCGCGAAGAGCAGCAGCGCGGGCTGGAGGGCTGCGGCCAGGCCGATCAGGAAGCCCGAGGGGCGCTCGCCCGGGACCCGGAACACGGCGAGGAGCACCAGCAGCACCGGCAGTACGGCGGTCTGCCCGGGCAGCGCGGCTTCGCGGACGGGCAGCGAGACCATCATCAGCGCGACCAGCGCGGGCGCGGCGAGCAGCGCGGTGCGCCGCGGCACGGGGTCGGGCAGGGCGCGCGCGGCCACCAGCCCGATGGCGGCCACGAGCAGCAGCGTCACGCAGGTCCAGGCCACCTCCAGGGAGGGCGCGGCGAGGCCGAGGAGCGGCTTGAGGACCAGCCCCGCGAAGGGCGTCCCGGTGAACTGGCCGCTCGTGTAGAGCGAGCCCGGCAGGCTGCCCGGGAGGTGGAAGCCGCTGAGCCACTCGCCAGGTGGCACGCGCAGCACGACCGCGGCCTGCCTGACGGCGAGCAGCATGGCCAGCGCCCACAGCATGAGGCGCGCCGCCCCGAGCCTGCCGCCGCTACCGCCTATGACCCCGGCATGTCCGTTCGCACCACTGTGCTCCGCCGCGTTAGCCACGCCTCGCCGGCCTCCCGCCCTGTTGACCGCAACCCTGACTTCGCCTGGCTGCCGCGTTTCGTACCGCGTTTCATACCGCGTGCTTCATTTACCCGGACGACGATATCCCCCGCGCGATACCTAGGATGGCGGGCATGAGCATCGTGAAGATCAACGCCCTCACCGTCCCCGAGGAACAGCGGGAGGTTCTGGAGCAGCGGTTCGCCTCCCGTGCGGGCTCTGTGGAGAGCTCGGACGGCTTCGAATGGTTCGAGCTGCTGCGGCCCGTCGAGGGCACGGACCAGTATCTCGTGTACACGCGGTGGCGTTCCGAGGCGGACTTCCAGGCGTGGATGGACGGGCCCATGAAGGCGGCCCACCAGGGTGGCGGCGCGGGGCGCCCGGGCGGCGGTCCGGCGGGCGCCGAAGGCGGCGCGGAGCGGCCGAAGCCCGCTGCCACGGGCTCGTCGGTGTGGTCGTTCGAGGTCGTGCAGCAGGCGGCGCCGAAGCAGGGCTGACGTACGGAGAGGGTCCCGGAGCCACGGCTCCGGGACCCTCTCTCCTTCGCTTCGGTCCGGCTCAGCTCCAGAAGGCGTTCATCTCGTCGATGTCCTCGATGCAGACGTCGAGGTCGCTGATCTTCCCGCCGACGATCGTGAAGAAGATGCCCTCGTGGATCTCGATCCCGCGGTCGCCGCGATCGGCGCGCGTTGTGTGGAAACTCATGACGTGGCCGCGGCCGTCCGCGAGCAGTTTGTCCAGGTGGAGCCGCATTGTGCCGTGCGTCTCCTCTCCCATCCGGCGGTAGAGGTCGAGGACGGCTTCGCGACCCTTGTGGTGCCCGGAGATGGGGCTGCTGCCGGGGACGTGCTGGATGACGTCGGCCGTCATCATCGTGCTCAGCTTCTCCATGTCGCCCTGGCCGAAGGCCTCGTAGCCGCGGCGGATCAAGGCGCAGTCAGGATGCTCCGACATGACGGTCACGCCCTTCGTGCGAACGGTTTGCCCTTTTTCCTATCATCGGCCCGGTCCTGTGGATATTCCAACGCGGGCGGCCGGGACCGGCTCCACAATGACGTCATGACCAGCAGAGAGACGCGCACCACGAAGACGCCCACACCCACGACCTCCCCCACAACCGCTGCCAATACCGGGACCACCACTCCGCCCTCGTCCTCGTCCTCGTCCTCGCCCTCGTCCTCACCCCTGTCCCCGGCCGGGACCTGGCAGGTTGCCGCCGAGCCGTTCACCACCCCGGACGCCACGCTGCTGCGCCGCGCGTACTACGCGGAGGTCGCCGGCAGGTACTGGCGGCGGTCCGTCACCGAGGCCGAGATCGACCAGGGCCTCCTGGACTTCCCCGACGACGAGCTCACGGGGCCGACGGGCCGGTTCGTGGTCGGCAGACTCGACGGCCGGCCCCTCGCCTGCGGGGGGATACGCCTCCTGGACCCCGTCACTGCCGAGCTCACCCGGGTGTACGTGGACCCGCGCGCCCGCGGCACGGGCGGTGGGGCGGCCCTGCTCCGGGTCCTGGAGGACGCCGGCCGCGCGCTGGGCGCCGAGCGGGTCCGGCTGGACACCCGGTCCGACCTGGTGGAGGCCCGCGCGTTGTATGCGCGCCAGGGGTACGCGGAGATACCCGCGTACAGCTCCGGTCCCTACGCCGAGCACTGGTTCGAGAAGCGCCTGGTCTGACCGGTCACCCCGCGGGGTGGTTCACCTGGCGGAGTGGTCCCGGCGGGGCAAGGCCTCGTACGGCTCCTCGTCGACGGAACCGCAGAGCTCCGAGTTGATCTCCGCGACCAGCTCTGACAGGTCGGTCGGGCGGTCGGCGGTCCACCAGTCGCCGAGCAGTTCGGCGAGCGACTCCTCCCGGGCTGCGGACAGCTTCTGCGCGCTCGCGCGCCCCGTCTCCGTCAGGACCAGCGGCAGCCCGTCGCGGACGGCCAGCCCCCGCTCCTCGATCTGGCGGCCCGCGTCCGTGATGGCCCGCAGCGGCACCATCGTCTTCTCGGCCAGCACGGCCGGGTCGGCGCTGCCGTACCTGTTGATCCGCAGCAGCAGCCAGCTGGCGGCGGGCAGCAGGTCGTAGCCGGCCTTCGCGGTGATCTTCTCGTAGACGTGCTTGCGGCCCTGGAGGGTCCCTAGCACCGTCAGGGCGCGGGCGACCTCCTCGCGGGAGGAGCGCTGGACGGGGTTGGAGGCGAGGGTCTCGGTGACATCGGGCGCCGTCACCGAACCGCGCAGCTTGTCCTCCTTGAGGAACCAGGCGACGACGAAGGCCACCAGCACCACGGGCGCCGCGTAGAGGAAGACGTCGGTGATGGAGGTGGAGTAGGCGTCGAGCACCCGCGGTCGCAGCACGGCGGGGAGGGCGCCGATGGCCCGGGGGTCGGCCTCCAGCCTGCTCGCGTCCAGCCCAGGAGGCAGCGGGACCCCCTTGAGCGCACCGGCCAGTTTGTCGTCGAGCCGGTTGGTGAAGATCGTGCCGAAGATGGCGACGCCGAAGGAGGCGCCGATGGAGCGGAAGAAGGTGGCGCCCGAGGTGGCGACACCCAGGTCGGCGTAGCTGACCGAGTTCTGCACCACCAGGACGAGCACCTGCATGACGAGTCCGAGGCCGGCGCCGAAGACGAAGAAGTAGACGCTCATCTCCCAGGTGGAGCTGGTGCGCTCCAGCTGGTGCAGGAGCAGCAGCCCGACGGCGGTCAGGGCCGTGCCCGCGATCGGGAAGACCTTCCAGCGCCCGGTGCGGCTGACGATCTGGCCGGACACGGTGGAGGTGATCAGCAGCCCGAGCACCATCGGCAGCATGTGGACGCCCGACATGGTCGGGGAGACGCCCTGGACCACCTGCAGGAAGGTCGGCAGGTAGACCATCGCGCCGAACATCGCGAAGCCGACGATGAAGCTGATCAGCGAGCAGAGGGTGAAGGTCCGGATCCGGAACAGCTTGAGCGGGAGGACCGGCTCCACGGCCCGCCGCTCGACGGTCACGAAGGCGACCAGCAGGACCAGGCCCAGTACCGCGAGCCCGATGATCTCCGGGGAACTCCAGCCCCAAGTGCCCCCGAGCGAGGCCACGAGCACCAGACAGGTCGCGACCGAGGCGATGAGGAAGGTGCCGAGGTAGTCGATGGTGTGCTTCTCGGTGCGCACCGGGATCTTCAGGGCCGCTGCGATGACGACGAGGGCGACGAGACCGATGGGGAGGTTGATGTAGAAGACCCAGCGCCATGACAGGTGGTCCACGAACAGTCCGCCCAGCAGCGGACCCAGCACGCTGGTGGCTCCGAAGACCGCACCGAAGAGCCCCTGGTACTTGCCGCGTTCGCGCGGCGGGACGATGTCTCCGACGATCGCCATCGACAGCACCATCAGCCCGCCGCCGCCCAGCCCCTGCAGCGCGCGGAAGCCGATGAGCTGCGGCATGTTCTGCGCCAGGCCGCACAGGGCCGACCCGATCAGGAAGAGCACGATGGCGGACTGGAAGAGCTTCTTGCGCCCGTACTGGTCCCCGAGCTTGCCCCACAGCGGTGTGGCGGCGGTCGAGGCGAGCATGTAGGCCGTGACCACCCACGACAGGTGCGACATTCCGCCGAGGTCGCTGACGATCGTCGGGAGGGCCGTCGACACGATCGTCTGGTCGAGCGAAGAAATGAGCAGCCCCAGCAGCAGCGCACCGATGGAGACGAGCACCTCGCGTGAGGCGTGTTCGGCGCTGGGGCCGGATGTCCGCTTCCGCGGGCCGGGCTCCGTGGTCACGTCCTGCACCATCGGCTCCTCCTCAGGACTGATCGACTCCTCCATCCTGAGCGGTGTGTCCGGTTATGGCCTGTCGGGCGGGTTGGGCGGGTTACCGGGGGTCTGCATAATCGCAGGCAGCGGCCAGGGGAGGGATTCGAGTGAGCACAGAGCAATGTCCGGAATGCAGCAGAACAGGAGGGGCCTGCGACTGCGCACCAGGCTTCCAACCCCTGCGCGTCCGCCCCTACGTATCCCTCCCGAACCCCACCCCACCCAGCCCCGCCCCCACCCCGCCGAACCCCGCGGCGCACCCGGGCACACACCCCGGCCAGGCGGGCACGACACCCCCGCACACGGGCCAGTGGGACACCACCCCGCCGCACCCCGGCCAGGCGGCCACCCCACGAAGCCCCGGCCGGCCGGGCACGCCGGAACACCCCGACCAGGCAGGGACCACGCCCCCGCACACAGGCTGGCCGGACCCGCCTCCGCCGCACCCCGGCCAGGTCGGCACCACGCCGAGCCCCGCCCCGGGCACTGCGCCGCGGCCCGACCAGGTGGGCACTACGGCACACCCGACCCGGACGCCCGGCCCGCCACCACACGCCAACCCGGCCGGCACCACCACGCGCCCTGCCACCCCGGATCCCGCGACCAACCCGGCCCCGACGGCCGCCCTGCCGCCCTACCCCGGCCCGGTGGATGCCACATCGCCCTACCCCGGCCCGGCTGACGTCCCGCCGGCTCCCACGGGCCCCACAGGCCCCAACCGCACCGCGCCGCTGCCGCCCGGGGCGGAGACTCCCGCGTACGGGACACCCGTAGCCTCCCCGCCCGAAGAAACGATGCAGCTGCGCCCGATCCCGGCGTACGAGCCGTACGCGGCGCCCGGACCCCGCGGCCCGCACGGGTCACCCGAGGCCCCCGCGTGGGACCAGGCCGGCCCGGCTTACGGGTACGGGACCCAAGGCATGGACGGGGCGGACGGGCCGCACTCCTCCGGGCCCCCGCAGCGCCGCATACGCACGCTCCCCATCACCGCGGCCGCCGCCGCGGTGATCGGCGCGGCGATCCTCGTCCTGCGGGCCTTCTCGGGCTCCGGCGCGCCGGAGACCACCCTCCTCGACGCGAAGCCGTCCTCTCCCTTGAGCAGCCTCACCCAGGTCGCCCCGTCGCGGCCCACCGAGAGCACCGGCCTTCCCCCGTCACCCACCCCCAGCCCCTCCCGGTCCGCATCCGCATCCGCATCCGCGTCCGCTTCCCCGTCGCCCTCGCCGTCTCCCACCCCGAGCCGCTCGTCGAGCCCGTCCCCCACCCCGTCTCCCACCCCGAGCCGCTCCTCCAAGCCGACCCCCCGGCCCTCCGCGGCGCCGACGCTCCGGTACGGGGACTCGGGCCCCGAGGTGGAGAAGCTCCAACGCCTGCTGGCAGCGCAGGGCATCTACCGCGGCAAGTACGACGGCCGGTACGGCGCCCGTACGGAATCGGCGGTCTCGACGTTCCAGGCGTACAACGGCATCGACGAGGACCCCTGGGGCGTCTACGGTCCGGCGACCCGCCGCGCTTTGGAGGGATAGAACACACCGGATCCGGTGGCGAGCACCCCACCTCGTTTTGTATTGTTCAGGAACAAAGTGGTTCCGTCCTCACTCCCTGACCGGTGGACGGAACCACTTGTTCTCTTTCCCGTCCCGTCTGGAGCCCCTCCGATGCCGGCCAGCACCACCACCGCCCCCGCCGTCCTGACCGCCAAGGCCCTGCTCCTGGACATGGACGGCACCATCGTCAACTCCGACGCGGTGGTCGAGCGCTGCTGGTACGACTGGGCCGTCGCCCACGGCCTGGATCCCGAGGAAGCCCTCAAGGTGGTCCACGGCCGCCAGGGCTACGCCACGATGGCGATCCTCCTCCCGGACCGCCCGATGGAGGAGAACCTCGCCGAGAACGCGGTGATGCTCGCCCGCGAGACCGCCGACACCGACGGCGTGGTCCCGGTCGGTGGCGCTCCCGCCTTCATGGCCGCCCTCAGCACCCTCCCGCACGCCCTGGTGACCTCCGCCGACACGGCCCTGGCCACCGCCCGGATGACGGCCGCCGCCCTGCCGATGCCCGAGGTCCGGATCACCGCCGAGTCCGTGCAGGCCAGCAAGCCCGACCCGGAGGGCTTCCTGATGGGCGCCGCCGCCCTCGGCGTGGACCCGGCCGACTGCATCGTCTTCGAGGACTCGGCCGCCGGCATCGCCGCGGGCCAGGCCGCGGGCATGCGGGTCATCGGCGTCGGCCCCCGCGCCGCCGCCCACGGCCCCACCGCCCACGTCCTCGACCTGACCGCCGTCGCCATCACCGCCTCCCCTGACGGCTCCATCACCCTCACCCTCGAGACGGCCTGACCCAAACGGCATGCCCGGTCAACCCCGACCGGGCGGCCAATCCCGGTCACCAGACCGACCGCCGCAACGGTGACGGTCAAACCTGGTCACGGCGAACCGGTCGGCCCGACCCGAGCAGCCAAGCCCGGTCGAAGCGAACCCGCCACCCGACCCGAGCAACCAAAGCCCGGCCGACGCGAACCGGCCGCCCCGACCCGAGCAGCCAAAGCCGGTCGCCGTGCACCGTTCACCCCGCCTCCGAGCAGCCGAGCCCGGTCGACGTGAACCGGCTGCCCTTCCCCACCGAGCCTGACCCGGGCCACCAGCCCCAGGAGGCCGGCCACGGGCGCCCTGCCGGAGTTCCTGGTCGCCGAGGACCGAATCGCCGAGGTCACCGCGCGCCTGCCCTCTGAACAACCCGACCTTGACGGCCAAGCCCAGCGGACCGAGGCCCGGGGGACCGCCCCCAGACGACCCGCCAAGTCCCGACGGCCCGCCAAGCCCACCCCGAACAAGCAGACCAGGTCCACCTGCCCCACGGACCCACCCCGCACAGTCAGGCCCGGGCACTCAGCCAAGCGGCCAGGCCCCCTCCGGCCGACTCATGCGTCCCCCGCCGCAACAGCCGGACCCACCCTCACCGCCACCCCACCCCGAGCCGGCTCAAGCGACGCAGAACTCGTTCCCCTCGGGGTCCTGCAGCACCACCGCGTAGTGCGTCTCCAACTCGTCCAGCACGCGCAGCACCGTCGCCCCCGCCCCGGTGAGCCGCTCCACCGTTTCGTCGACCCGCCGAGTCCGCAGCTCCATCGGAACCCCGCGCCCACCGCTGACCTTCAGATCCAAGTGCACCCGGTTCTTGCCGGCCTTGGGCTCCGGAACCTGCTGGAACCACACCCGGGGCCCCCGCCCGGACGGATCCACGATCGACTCCGGCGCCTCTCCCACCCCTTCGGGCAGCTCCTCCGCGGGCACCCCCATGCCCTCCCAGTACGCGCGCCAGGTCGCATGCCCGTCCGGCGCCGGCTCCGGCACATAACCCAATGCTTCGGTCCAGAACGTCACCATCACCCGCGGATCGGCGCAGTCGATGGTCAGTTGCAAGGTGGTCTCCATGACTTCAGCCTCGCAGGGAGGTCTGACAACGGAAGGTACGGTCGGCGATGACACACCGGACGGCCGGAACGCGCGGCCGCGCACACGCGCATGACCACGGGGGAAATGCCATGACCGAACTGATCGTCCTGTTCTCCCTGATGGGGATCGTGGGACTGTACGCCGTCGTCAAGGTGGTGCGCCGGGAAAGGCGCAACCGCTCGGATGCGGCGGCCGGCCTCCTGGCCGAGCTGGAGCGCACCGAGCAACTGCGCAAGGACCGCATCACCTACAGCTCCAACTCCGTCCACAACAACCCTTTCACCACCGGACTCTGATTCCGGATCACGGCGCCGCCCCCGGAACGACCGGGAGCGGCGCCGTTGCCATGCCCACTACCGCCACTGCATCGGAACCAAGGCGGGGACATTGACCCCACCCCACTCCAAACACCCCCACCCCAACCCCAAACGCCAACTCCCTCCACCCCAGGGCCAGTCACTCACCTCGCCATGACATGCTCATGCCTTCAGACTGTCACTTCGCGCCCACTCCCTCGAAACCCGGCACGGCCAGCATGGCCACGCCCCCCCAGCACACCCACACACCCACGCACCCCACCCCTGCCCTCCCCCGAGAACCCGGAGCCCCTCATGCCCTCCAAGCCTTCCTCCACGCCCTCCGTCTACGCGCGTCGACTCGGCACGCTCGCCTCCATACTCGCGGCGGCCTCCCTGACCACCCTCCTCACCGCCCCCACCGCCGCCGCCTCCCCTCCCACCCCCATCAGCGCCGCGGCCGCCCGCTCCTACCTCGCGACCGTCACCCCGAAGACCGAAGGCACCACCTCCGGTTACAGCCGCGACCTCTTCCCGCACTGGAGCACCGTCTCCGGCACCTGCAACACCCGCGAGACCGTCCTGAAGCGCGACGGTTCGGGCGTGGTCCAGGACTCCGCCTGCGCCGCCGTCAGCGGCAGTTGGTACTCCGAGTACGACGGCGCCACCTGGACGGCCGCCTCCGACATCGACATCGACCACATGGTCCCCCTCGCCGAGGCCTGGCGTTCCGGTGCCAACTCCTGGACCACCGCCAAGCGCCAGCAGTTCGCCAACGACCTCACCCGCCCCCAGCTCATCGCTGTCACGGACAACGTGAACCAGGCGAAGGGCGACCTCGACCCCGGCAAGTGGCTGCCTCCGCGCACCGCCTACCGCTGCACGTACGCGCGCATGTGGGTCGAGGTCAAGCAGTACTGGGCCCTGAGCATGGACTCGACGGAGAAGTCGGCCCTGGTCAACATCCTCAACGCCTGCTGACACCCACACGCTCACCGCACCCCCACGCACCCCACCCCACCCCTGGCCAAGGATCTTTCCCCCGCCAGGGGGAGGTGGACCACCCCCTCCCCGTCGTACGGTGATCAAACGGCAATGCCGGAAGAAGGAGGGGGAGTTGCATGGGGACATTGCGCCTGGGACCGCTGCTGCGCCACGTCGACTGGGACGCGGGCGGCTCCGCCACGCTGTGGATCGAGGCGGACCGCCCGTGCACCGCCGAGGTGCGCTGCGCCGACGGCTCCGGCGGCAGCGTCCACACCTTCCAGATAGCCGGCCACCACTACGCGCTGATCACCGTCACCGGCCTCACCCCCGACTCCACCACGGCCTACGAGGTCCTCCTCGACGGTCTCCGGGTCTGGCCGCTGCCCGACAGCCCGTTCCCCGCGAGCACCATCACCACCCCGCCCGCGGGCAGGCCGGGCTCCACGACCGCTCCCGACCTCCGCCTGACCTTCGGGTCCTGCCGTCAGGCCGCCCCGCCGGCCGACCGGCGCGGACCGCACGGCCCCGACGCGCTCGACACCCTCGCCGCCGATCTGGCCGCCGACCCGGAGGCGGTGCGGCCCGACGTCCTGCTCCTCCTCGGCGACCAGGTGTACGCGGACCAGCTCTCCCGCTCCACCCGCCAGTGGCTGGCGGCCCGGCGGGACCTCCGCGAGGCGCCCGGAGCCCAGGTCGCGGACTTCGAGGAGTACACGCGGCTCTACTACGAGTCCTGGCTCGACCCGGAGATCCGCTGGCTCCTGTCCACCGTCCCGAGCCTGCACATGTTCGACGACCACGACGTCATAGACGACTGGAACACCAGCGCCGCATGGCAGGCGGAGATGCGCGCCACGCCGTGGTGGCAGGAGCGCGTGGTCAGCGGCCTGATGTCGTACTGGGTGTACCAGCATCTCGGCAACCTCTCCCCCGCCGAACTGGCGGCCGACCCCGTCTTCGAGGCGATCCGGGCAACCCCCGACGGCACCGACGCGCTACGGGCCTTCGCCACCTCGGCGGACGCCGACCCGGCCACGGTCCGCTGGAGCTACCGACGCGACTTCGGCCGTTCCCGGCTGCTGATGGTGGACACCCGGGCGGCCCGGGTGCTCGCCGAGGACGGGCGGGCCATGCTCGACCCGGCGGAGCGGCAGTGGCTCCGCGAAAACGCCCTGGCCGGACACGGGGGGTACGACCACCTCCTCATCGGCTCGTCACTGCCCTGGCTGATGCCGCCGCTCGTACACGACGCGGAGGTGTGGAATGCCGCGCTGTGCCGCGGGGAGCGGGGCCCGAGGTGGGCCCGTATCGGGGAGAACCTTCGCCGGCGGAGCGACCTCGAGCACTGGGCGGCGTTCCCGGCATCGTTCGCGATGCTCAGCGATCTGATCGAGGAGGTGGGCACGGGCCCGCGGGCGCCGGCGACGGTGTGCGTGCTCTCGGGGGACGTGCACCACGCGTACGTGGCCGAACCGCGAATACCGAGCACGGCGCAGGTGTTCCAGCTCACCTGTTCCCCGGTCCACAACTCCATCCACACAGCCGTGAAATGGGGCTTCCGGCTGGGCTGGTCACGGCTGGGCCGATGGCTGGGCCGGGGCTTCTCCCGACACGGCCGGACGGGCCGGCCCCCGCTGAGCTGGCGGCGTACGGGCGGCCCGTGGTTCGGCAACCAGCTCATGACGCTCGCGCTGTCCGGGCGCTCCGCGCGGCTGCGCCTGGACCAGGCACGCAAGGGCCCCCGCCTGGTGAAGGTCCTGGACCGCGACCTCACGCCTCCCCGCTGACGCCGGAGCACCGACCCGGGCGTCCGGTCCGTGGACACCCGGCGTACGCTGTTCCGCTGTCAGCCGCCCCTGCCGCTCCCCGCGACGTCGCGGCGCCTCACGCCGAGGCACGTCAACCGGACTGGGGAGTCCCGTTTTGCTTGAGACTCTGGGCTCGCTGACTTCGAGCCCATGGATCTACGCCCTCGTGGCGCTGTCCATCCTGCTCGACGTGTTCCTGCCGGTGCTGCCGAGCGGGGTACTGGTGATCACGGCTGCGGCGGCCGCCGCGGCGGCCGCCGGGGCAGCGGGACCCGTGCCCGTGCAGTCCCGGGTGCCGGACATCCTGGCGCTGCTGGTGACGGCCGTCACCGCCTCGGTGCTGGGCGACATGGCCGCGTACCGGCTGGCCCGGCGCGGCGGGGCCCGCCTCGACCGGGCCATCGCCCGCTCCCGCCGGCTCACCCGGGCCCACGAGCGCCTCGGCACCGCCCTCGCGCGCGGCGGCGGCGCCCTGGTGGTGATCGCCCGCTTCGCCCCGGCCGGCCGCTCGGTGGTCTCCCTCGGCGCGGGCAAGACCCAACGCAAGGTCAGGGAGTTCCTGCCCTGGTCGGTCCTGGCCGCCATCGCCTGGGCCGGCTACAGCATCGCCCTCGGCTACTTCGGCACCCAGTGGCTCGGCACCACCTGGCTCGGTACCGCGGTCTCCCTGATCGCCCTCTTCGCCGCAGGCGCCCTGGCAGCCTACGTAGTCCGCCGCCCCACCCCCACACCCACGGCCTAACCCCCCACCCGCCCCCCTTCACGGCGCCCGCCCCAACCCCCCGGACGCATCCCACACGTCCCCTCAAGCCAGCACACCCACTCCGGCCCACACTCCCCCTCCGGCCGCCCGTGCTCGCCCCCCTCATTCCGGCCCCACTCCCTCGACAAGCCACCGCATGGCTCCGAAGCCGAACCTGCGGCTCCCCGTCGCGAGCCGCTCCCGCCCCGGCCCGGCCCCTTCCAGCCGTCCGGCGCTTGAGGACCGGCGTCCGGCGCGGAACCCCTGGAAGTCCGGGCACAGCCCGACACCCCACCAGCCCATCCGGCGCCTAGGGACCGGCATCCGGACCCGGAACCCCAGGAGATCCGGGCACAGCCCGGTACCGCCTCCTCAGCCCGCCCGGCGCTTGAGGACCCGTTCCGAGCACCCGGCGGCACGACATCTCCAGCCCCGCCGGCGTTTGAGGCGCGGGTCCGGGCAGCGCCCGGGGAACGGAGGAAGGGCGGGTAGGGGACTTCGCCCCGCAGTGCCCACCGCCCCACCGCCCCACCGCCCCACCGCCCCCCTCAAACGATCCAGCCTCGGGCCCAGCATCAGGCCGGGTGGGGGGGGAAGCCCGAGGCCGAAGCCCACGACTCAACCCGAACCCCCCAAGGCCGAGACCCGAGGCCGAGACCCGGGGCCAGAGCCAAAGCCTCGCCCCCAGCCGGGCCCCCGGACCGGAGACCGGGGCCCGACCCCAAGGCCGGTTCCGCACTGGACCCGGCGGGCCGCCCACCCCACCCCGCCTCCCCCAAGCGGAGCAGTGGCTCACCCGTTCACCCGGCAGCGATCGCCGCGGCCGCGCCGGACTCCTAGCGTCGAGAGAACGGTGCGCACTCGAATCCGCGCCGCACCGCGCCGTTCCCGGAGCCCGAGGAGTCCTCTCCATGCCCGCCACCCCCCACACCCCCCGCAGCCCCCAAAGCCCCCACACCCCCCACCGGTACCGCACCCTCCCCCGCCTGCTGGCCGTCGCCGCCGCGACCGTCGCCTTCGCCGCGGCGGCTCCACCGACCCTCGCCCAGGCCCAGCCCTCCGGCAGCGTCTCCCCGACCAACGTCGCCCCCGGGGGCCGGGTCAGCCTCAACGTCACCGGCTGCGGCACGCGCACCGGCAAGGCCACCTCCCGCGCCTTCGGCGACGTCTGGCTGACCCCGGGCAACGCCCAGGCCACGAACCTCTTCGGCTACGCCACCACCTCCCAGAACATCAGCGCCGGCTCACATCCCGTCACCTTCGAATGCGGCGGCCCCGGCGGCGAGCGCGTCATCGTGGCGCTGAACATCACCCCGGGCGCCGCCCGCGGTGGACTAGGCGGCAGCGTCGGCTCCATGAGCCCGGGTCAGATCGCCCTCGGCGGAGCCCTCGTAGCCGGTGCACTGGGTGCGGGCGCCTGGATCCTGCGCCGCCGCACGGGCCACGCCTCCTGACCACAGCCCCGAACCCGTGCTCCGCTCCCCACCACGGGAGTGGCCGATGGTCCCGCCCCACTCGGGACTTTCCCCACTCCCGCCCGGAGCCCCCTCCCGCAAGGCTGAGTCCACGCACCGCTGCCCCCAAGGAGCCCGCCATGGACCAGACCCCCCGCCCCGTGATCGCCGCCGTGGACGGTTCCGCACACGGCAACCGGGCCCTGGAATGGGCCGTCTCCCAGGCCCTGATGGCCGGATCTCCGCTGCGCATCGTGCACGCCCGCCTCTACATGAACAGCACCAAGGCGGCCCTCTCCCCAGGTTTCGGCGAGCCGGGCCTCGACGACGACCCCGTACTGATCCGGGTCCGTGAGGCCCTCGACGGCCGCGCCGGACTCCCCCCGATCGAGTACGCCTCGCACCCCGGCGCCCCCCACCAGGTCTTGCCGGGCCTGGGCCGGGACGCCCAGCTGATGGTCCTCGGCTCGCGCGGCCGCGGCGGCTTCGCCGGCCTCCTCCTCGGCTCGAACGGCATCGCCTGCGCCGGCCAGGCAGCCTGCCCGGTGGTGGTCGTCCCGCGCGCCGAGCCGCCCGTGCACGACCTGTACGGACAAGTCGTACTCGGCCTCAACAGCGCGGCCCCCGACCCGAGCACCACCTACTTCGCCTTCCGCGAGGCGGCCCGGCGCGGGGCCCGGCTCCAGGCCGTCGTCGCGTACGCCTGGCCCGGCCCGACCTTCACCACCGCCGGCGCCATCGCCACGGCGGCGCACGAGGAGATCTCCAACGCCCACGAGGTCACGGCCCTGGCCGCCGCGCACCTGCGCCCGTACGCCGAAAGGTTCCCGGAAGTGGAGATCGAGCAGGTATCGGCGCCCGGCGACGCTGCCGGCCACCTGGTCGCCGCCTCCCGGGCCGCGGACCTGATCGTCATCGGCCGCCACCGCAAGCGCCCGCTCTCCCCGCGCCCGGGCTCCGTCACCAACGCGGTACTGCTCCACACGGGCTGCCCCGTCGCGGTGGTCCCCCTGGAAGAAGACGCCGTCCCGGCAGCCGCCTGACCGTCGCTCGCCCCGACCTCACCCGGCCACGGCCGCCCCCGCCCCTCTGACGTGGATCCCCTCCAGCAGCTCCCTCGTAGCCTCCGCGACCGCGTCGACGGCGGCGGCGAAGACCTCCTGGTTGTGCGCGGCCGGCGCCCTGAAACCGGACACCTTCCGCACGTACTGCAAGGCGGCGGCCCGGATCTCCTCCTCGGTCGCCTTCTCCGGAATCGCGGGCGGACGCAACGTCTTAATCGATCGGCACATACCCCCACTATCCCGCCCCACGAACCCCCCGTCACCACCCCACATCCCCCGGCCTGACTACCCAAGTCGGGCAGCGCAAATAGGACAGAGGCTGGCCTGTATTAATCTTCCTATCCGAATAACGGGGAGATTAAGTTCTGGATCTTGCATCGCATCCCACATCTGGCAGTCCGCCAACATTCCTAAGCGCGATGCAGAGGGGGCGCAGCCATGCCCAAAAAATACGCCTACCAGCTGCCGGAACATCAGGTCGACCACGGTGTCCACATCCCGATCGAAGACCTGAAGATCGACGAGAAGGCTCAGCGTGTGCTGAACGAGCCTCGCGCGCGGAGCATGGCCAACAACTTGGTACCCGAGGCGCTCGGCACCATCGTCGTTTCCCAGCGAACCAACGGCGATCGATACATCGTCGATGGCATGCACCGGTGGCACGTCTGCAAGCTGACCGGCATCCCGGAGATCGTGGCCGAGGTGCATCACGGGTTGGACCAGCAGGAGGAAGCGGTCCTGTTCCTCATCAAGAACCGAGAGTCGAGCAAGCCGACCCCGCTCGACGAGTACAAGATCGGACTCACGGCCGAGATTCCGCTGTTCGTCGACACTGACTCCGCGCTGCGGAAACGCAATCTCGCCATGGGCTCCACCGGAACGAACATGGTGGGTGCCGTGGCAGGCGTCCTCCGGATCACCGACCTCTACGGCCCCGAGACCCTCGAGCGGACGCTGAAGGTCGCAGAAGACGCATGGGGGCGAACCAAGGAAACCTGGGACGGCATGCTACTGGGCGGCATTGGCATGTTCCTCGGAAAGCATGGAGATGACATCGACGACCGGCTCCTTTCGGAGAAGATCGGGAAGAAGGATCCCGCCTTCCGCTGGCGGGCAAACATCACGGCCCTCGCGTCCGCCGGCGGGACGCGCCACAGCGGCACTGGGTCCAGAATCAGCACGTGCTACACACTGATCGTTACTGAATGGGACAAGGGCAGGCGGAAAGAGAACCGCATCGGGAGCTAGCCACTGCTGCCACGCCCAAGAGGTTTAGGGGCAACGCCGCAGCCACTCGGCCTGCAGGTTGAATGGCGGCGCCTCGACCTCGAGCAACCCCGGAGTCCACCCAATCCGGCAGCACGTCGCTCCCCTGTAAGCAGGAGCGGATGAAGCAGGTTGAGATGCCGTCAAGGCCAGGGAGAGCAGGAGCGCACTACATCCTCATCACCTGAACCTATCCGCCCATCGGGCCCCGGACCTCAGCCAGGCTTCGCTCTCGCCCCACGAAAGCCGGCTGCTCAGGCAGCAGCTCCCGGGCACCCCTCCCTCCGCTGTTGACGTCACATCGGGATGAAAGCCCCCCTGCCATGATCGGCAGGGGGGTTTCTCGCTGGCCGGTGGGCACGGACGATTCAGAACCGCCGACATCTACTTCGTAAGTTCGATCACGGCTCGGCCCAGTTGCGGATCCGACAGACCGAGCCGGCCGAGCCGGGAGCCGGGGAGCGCAGTGGTGTCAGCGTGTGTTGCTGCTGATGTCAGCCATGGATGTCAGCGGGACTCTGCGCTCATCTCTCAGGGCCAGCCTCGACGAACTCACGGGATGCAAAAGACCCCCCGCCATGATCGGCGGAGGGCCCTTCCACTGGTGGGCGCGGACGGTTTCGAACCGCCGACATCTGCTTTGTAAGTTCGCCCAGCTACGCATGGGGCCAGGCACCCAACCAGCTCCCACTACCCCGGAGGGCTAGTTCAGTCAGCACGGACCTGTAGATGTACGTCCACGTTGCCGTCAGTGACTGCCGTCAGGTGCGGTACACACGGGAGCGGCCGACCGATTCGGATCCTGCGGACCAGCTGACCCGCACGGCATCGGATCGCTAGCATGCCTCAATGAGCGCGAACCCAGCAGAATTCCTTGGAATTCAAATCCCGACTCTAGCCCTCGGCGTCTCCCTGCTCAGCTTTTCCGCAGCTGCATTTTCGCTTGGGTGGCAGATCGTTAAGCACGTTCTTGACGGGGGGCGCGTTCGCGTCTATCTAAACGCGGGAATCCTTAGCGAGAATTCGATTGTCGTCAACGATACCGGCAAATGGGATACACCCTATCCATTCGACGGGGGCCCTCCTAGTGCCAATATTGAAGTAGCACAGCTGGTGATCGAGAATCCCGGTCGCTCCAGCATCACGATTTACAATCCTGCGCTAGATATATCCGGCGTCAAGGAGGGCCATTACTCTGTAGGCCCTTCCACTTTTGAGTTCGACGCCGATGACACCATTTCGACGAAAAGTCTCTTCAGGCTTGAACCTTACAGCAGGGTGACCTACCTGTTGGACTACTGGCGTGTCATTCCGAGCCTTAGAGGGGAGGCCGCTGGCGGAACTATTCGACTGCGAGGAATGGTCAGAGTCGCGGGCCGCAGGAAGCCGCAGAAATCGAGCCGTCGTCGCGCATGGAAAATCCCGAATGAGGCGTGGAGTTCCCGCGCCGGGGCTACGGAAGTCGACGCATATACGGTTATGTGGCGCGAGCTTTATCGGGAATACCGCACTTCCGGAGCAAGCCGGGTCGACGAGGGCGAGGTGTCTTTCGGGCGCCTCCAAATGATTCTCCACCGAGCAAGGATGGCACTGACAGAAATGCCAGATGTCGACCAACTGGAGGAAGTACTCAAATCGAGTTCAGATACTCTGCGAATTCCGCAGCCTTATTTCGGGTGGATTGCCTTCAATATGCATCGGGCTCTGAAATCGCACGAACCCCACCTTGCCGCCTGGATTCGGGAAGGGAGTTCCGTTGCGACACCGCGACCGGAAGTACCGGAGTCGGATGACTAGCTACTCCTGCTCGCTAGGCGGAGAGAGTCTGCGAGTTCCTGCATCTCAAGTACCACCACATCGGCGCCAGCATTGACCAACGACGTCTGCTTCGGGGCCTTGTTGGCAAATCCAATACTTCTTGCGCCAGCCGCGTATGCCGCCTCGATGTCGCTGATTGAGTCGCCCACCAACACCGTTCTGCTGGGCGCTACGCCGAACGCCGACGCTGCGGTGAGCAAGGGGTGCGGTGACGGCTTCATCAGCTCAGGTCGAAGCTTGGGGCGCCCGACGACCTCGTCTACGGCTCCCACGAGCCCGTGCAGGCTGAGGTACTCCCGCACACACTCCGCCGAGTTGTTGCTCACGATCGCCACATGCCGACCTGAATCCCGCGCGGCGTGGAGGGCACTTACCGCCCCCGCCACTGGCACCCCAGCCACTTTCACAGCCCGAATCTCCGCCGCCGTGAGTGCGGCCTCGACGGCGGCCAAGACGGCGGTGCCCCCCTCCTGCGAGAGGCGGTGGACTTCCATGGGGTCATCTGTAAGCCGGGCCAGGGGTGACAGGATTGGGGCCAGCGCGCTGAGGAGGCTGGCCAGCTCTTCGGCGATGGCCGGCGCTGGCAGGCCGCGAAATACGTCGCAGATGGGTCCGTCGAAGTCGAAAAGGACGGCCTGCGAAGCACTGAACACACCCCCGAGTACGTCAGCTCGCGTCGGCATTGGCGTCCCTCCCGATCGTCTCCCACACACTGTCGAACCACATTCGGGCCTGCTCTACCTGCTGCGCCCCGCTGGAGGCGTCACCCTCGTTGAGCGAGTGGTGGAAAAGGATCGTGTCCTTGCCGACCAGGTCGTAGATCTCGATGGCCTCTCCCTGGGCGACCACCCTGTTTGGGCGGATCGGGTAGTACCCGAAGAACGCATCCTCGTTGTTGATCACGTACAGCTTGAAGAACTGCGTCCCGCTGTGGACCCGGACGTCGACGCTGCTCTCCTGGACCAGCCCGAGGTGGCTCAGCTCGCTTATGGCATCGGAGATGCTGCGCGTGTAGCCGACCATGATGTCGTGCATGCGGGCACGAAGCCGCGGGTCATCTTCGCAGTCCTCTCGACGTACCGGAGCGGCCTGGGGCACCGCCATGTCGGGTACCAGGATGCGGATCCGGATGCTCGACGGGGTCAGGCGACCCACGCGGATCTTGTCAAGCGGCTCTTGCAGGGCTCCGTGCAAGGTCTCGCTGGAGAATCCCGCGAAGTCGATCGTCACGTTGTGGCTGGCGAAGGCCTGCTCGACGTACGGCCGCAGTCCGGCCGGCCGCTCGGTGCGGTTCCGGACGAAGACGCCGCTGCCCTTCCGGGACACGACTAGCCCCTCGTCCTCCAGGTCGCGCAGGGCCCGCTGGATCGTCGCGCGGGCGAAGCCGTAGTGGTCCGTCAGCATCTTGTGTGACGGGAGCCGCTCACCGGGAGCCAGCTTCCTTGTTCGGATTGCCGCGCCGAGACTGCGCGCGACCTGCTCGTACGGCGGCCGATCGTCGTCCGGGTCCAGAGGCTCAAGCGCAAAGGTCATGGCTCCGATGGTACGGCCAACCTGACTATTTGGGCAGCCTGGCTATCCATCTCTTGACGTGACTAGCCAGGCTGGCTACGTTGTTCCTGTGCCCACCGGGCTAGCCAAGTTGGTCAGGCTTGAACGGGTGATCTGTGCCTATGCGTGCAGATCAGGGTGCGGAGGCCTATTGGCCGAGGGCGCCGGCTCCCCTTGTCAACCGGACGGCTGGTCTCTGCCTACCCCCAGGAGCGCGCTCCTGGAAAGAGACGA
Source organism: Streptomyces sp. NPDC006487 (assembly GCF_042870555.1). Classification (NCBI taxonomy): domain Bacteria; kingdom Bacillati; phylum Actinomycetota; class Actinomycetes; order Kitasatosporales; family Streptomycetaceae; genus Streptomyces; species Streptomyces sp. NPDC006487. The sequence goes on along the minus strand of NZ_JBIAHN010000007.1, from coordinate 350,198 downwards.
CCACATGCACTTGACCAACCCACCGTCGCCCTATGGGAGACGGCCGGTTGCCTCCTCCGTCCGTCCGGCGCTTCGGCGCCGTACGGACGGGGTCGAGGGGAGCCGGAGTCCTTCCTGCTTCACCCCCAACACAGTGCGGCCCCCGGCGCTCGAACGCCGGGGGCCGCTGTTCGGGCCCCGTTCCTCTCTAGAAGGAGCAAGACCCAATGAAGTCCATCGCAGCACTTCAGAATCTCGTTACCCCGTGGTCCGACGGCCTGGAGCCGTCGGATGCGGAGCTGGACGCGATCGAGCAGGAGATGCCGCTGATCCTGGCGGAGCGCGACCTGCTGGACGCGCAGATCATGACGCTGGACCGGATGCCCACCGAGGTGGACGAGCAGCGGCTGCGCCGGGCGTGCCGGCAGGTGCTGGCGGCACGGACCGCACTGGAGAACCGGGCCGCTCACCTCCCGTCCTCCGGTGACGCGGCATGAATCGCGAGGCGAAAGCCGCACTAGTCCTCGCGCTGGTCGTCGTGGTTGCCATGGCCTTCCGGGTCTCCTGGAACGCCCTGCGGGACGTGGCCAGGGCGATCGGCGCAGACGGCACGGCGGCAACGCTGTACCCGTTCGTCGTCGACGGCCTGATGGCCCTGGCGCTGGTCGCCGCACTCGTGTTGACCGATGAGGCCCGCCGGTTCGCCCTGCGGGTCCTGGCCGCGTACACGCTCGCTTCGCTGGTTCTGAACTACGTCCACGGGCTGCTGCCCGAGCTGCACGCTGAGTCGATCGACTGGACTCGACTGGCCGACTGGAATCCCGCCAACTGGGCTCTCGTGCTGCTGGCGACGTCGCTTCCGGTCGGGTCGATCTACTTCGGCTCCGACCTCGTCGCCAAAGTCCTTCACCACAAGCCCCCGACCGAACCGACCGCTCAAGAATCTGTACAGATCACCGCAAATCGGTCCACCCCTGAGCAGGGAGAACCGCCGGTCGAGCTGCCGGAGCCGAAGCGGGAGGTGGACTCTTCCGCCACCGTCCCGATCGAGCCGATCGAGGAGCGTCCGCAGCTCGTTGCGGCGGCTGAGTCACCGCGTCCTCGTCGGGCGACCGGTCGAGTCCCGGCGGCAGCCCGATCGACCCGCCCGACCCGCACGGACGTCGAGCTCCTCGGTGAGGCGCGGAGCCTGACGGAGTCGTGGCCGATCGAGAAGCTGACCGGCGAAGGGATCCGCAAGGCCCTGCGCACATCCCCGGCCAAAGCCCGGATCGTGCGGGAGGCCTTGAAGGCAGAACGTGAGCGGGACGCGGCGGCGGTGGCCGGATGAGCCTAACGTTCGCCGACTGCCACGACCCGATGGGAAGAGTCCACGGCCTGCCCACCTTTCCGTGGCGCTTGGCTCCCGATGGTCTCGCCACCCGCCGCCAGTTACGGGCCCTGGGACTGCGCCCCGGCGGTCAGGACATCGCCGGCCAGGTCCTGCGCCCGCGCTTCCGCCGTGGCCCGCTGATCGCGTTCCTGTACCGCGTCGACCGGGCCAAGCCCGTCCGGCCCATGACCCCTGCCAAGACCGCCGCGCTCGCCAAGGCCAACACCGCCCGCCGCACCTGCCCCGAATGCCGCCACGACGCCGGATACGTCATACCGGCCTCGCTCGGCATGTGCGTTCCCTGCGCCTACCCCGAAGGGGGCTGACCATGAACCACCTGCCCGAACCCCTGCACGCCAGCGTCGTCAGGCTCCCGGACGGCACCCACGTCTACGCCACCCCCGACCAGCTCCCGGCCGCGTACGCCGGGCCGCAGGTCGTGCACCAGCACATCCACCAGGCCCCGCCCGACCGCACCGTCCAGCGCATCGCGCTCGGCTCCGGAGTCGGCGCCGGGGCGGTCGCGGCCGGCGTGTACTTCGGCCCGCTCCTGATCGCAGCTCTGACCGCGATCGCCGCGAACATCGCGTTCCTGGCCTTCCTCGCGCTGGTTCTCGGCTGGTGCGTCCACACCGTCGTGAAGTCGGTCGGCAGCCCGAGCGGCACGCAGGCCGTGAAGAACGTGCGCAAGGCCCGCCGCCGGCGCGGCTGACCTCTCCCGTCGCCTCTCGTGAGGAGTTCTCGCATGCTCTCGATCGTCGGCCGCTACGTCCTCATCGTCGTTCTCGGCCTCGCGCTCGGAATGGCCCTGCTGTGGATGTCCCGCACCTGGGGCCACCAGATCGGCTGGACCGCGTTCCTCGCCGTGGAAGTCGTCCTCGTGGTCCACATCCTGCTCCCGCGCCGCCGCTGACGGCTGCCCGATCCACCCGACCAGTGCGGGTGGTGAGGGGAGCCGGACAGACCGGCCCCGGAATGGAGCCCGTGATGGCGAAGGACCCGAAGTTCACCGCTGGCGAGGTCGCCAAGATGGCGTGGCTGACCGCTCGGATGGCCAAGCGCGGTATCGCCAGCCAGACCGTCTACCAGGGCGATCTGGAGCGCAAGTTTGAGCGGATCGTCGAGGGCGCCCGCGAACGCGAAGCCCAGCACGCCGCCGACCTGGCGGAGGCCGAGAAGGCCGCCCGCAAGGCCCGCGCCAAGAACCTCAAGACGAAGTAGCTGTGCCCCGGGGCGGCCGCCCCTCTCGCCAAAGAACGTCGGCCGCCCCGGTCCCCACCCACTCTGAGCCAGTCAGTGAGAGCAGGAGCTTTCAGCATGACCGACAACGTCGTGCCCCTCTTCAAGACCCCTGAGAGTTCGACCGACACGGTTACCGCGGCTTCCCCCACCCCGGCCCCGGCCGCCGACGGGGCGGTGCGGCCGGTGCGGGTGTGGAAGCGCACCGCGCGCGGTGTACGTGCGGCCGTGACCAGCGAGCAGACCCGTACCGCCGCCCGGCTGGTGGCCCGGCACGGCATGTACGTGATCGGCGGTACGAGGATCACGGCGAAGCGGACGTGGGACGGGCGGACCGCTTCCCGGTACGAGCGGATGATCCGCGCGGCGGAGGCGGGCGGGAACTTCGATGAGGCCAAGGAGTGGGAGGACCGGCTGCAGCGCTTCCGCTCCGGCCGCCACCACCGCCGCATGGACCTGCTCCGCTCCGCCCCAGACCTCGCCAAAAGCGTGGGCGTCGGCACCGGTCTCACCGTCGGTGGCCTGCTGCTGCTGGGGATCGTGCTGGCCATAGCGAACAAGGACATCTCGTGGCTGTTCGCCCCGATCGGCGCGGTGATCGAGGCGATCCGGATGATCGTGGTCGTGGCCACCGTCGTGTGGGGACCCGCCCTGGTCGCCGGGCCGTGGCTGGCTTTACTGGCCCTGTGGGGCGTCGGCCGACGGCGGCAGACGGCACCGCAGTGGACGCTGCCCGCGCAGCAGCGCGACGACGCCGGGGCACCGATCACCCCGTCCATCGTCGTCACCGCGCTGCGTGACCTGGGTATCGCCCCGCTGCGGGGCGCTATCAAGGACATGGGGGATGCCGGGGCCGCGATGCTCGGCCCGATCCGGATCGCCGGATGCGGTGTCGAAGTCGACGTCACGCTCCCCTCCGGCGTCTCCACCGCCGAGGTCCAGGGACGTCGCCGCAAGCTCGCGGAGAACCTTGCCCGGCACGAGCACGAGGTGTTCATCACCCTGCCGGCCGCTGCTCGCACGGTGCGGCTGTGGATCGCCGACTCCGGCGCCCTCGACCAGCCGATCGGCCCGTCCCCGCTGGTCACCGACGAGACGATGACCGCGAACTACAAGACGGGCAAGGCCCCCTGGGGTCAGGACCTGCGCGGCGACGCGGCAACCCTGAGCCTCTACCAGCGCCACCTTTTGATCACGGGGTTGTCGAACCAGGGCAAGACCGCCGCTCTGCGTGCGCTGGCTCTGTGGCTGGCCCTGGACAAGACGGTCGAGTTCCGGATCGCCGACCTCAAGGGTGTAGGCGACTGGGGCATGTTCGATGGCCTGGCCACCATCCTGATCCAGGGCCCGACCGACGACCACGTCATCGCCGCGACCGAGATGGCCGAGGGCATGGTCGCCGAGATGGAGCGCCGGATCCAGGCACCGCCCGGGACCGTGTTCACGCCGCTCGTCGGCATCGTGGACGAGGCGCAGGTCGCGTTCATGTGCCCGGCCGTCGGCGCGGACAAGCGCCCGTACGGCGGGTCGAAGGCCACCTCCCGCTACTTCATGGCCGTACGGAAGATCCACAACCAGGGCCGGGCCGTGGACGTGACCCTGTGGGAGGGCACGCAGGACCCGACCGACCAGAACCTCCCCAAGCTCGTCCGGGAAGGCGCACACACCCGCATCTCCCTCGCCCTGGGCACCGAGTCGCAGGCCCGCATGGCGCTGGGCGACAAGGCCGTCGACGGCGGCGCCGCACCGCACCTGCTCCGCCAGGGCCTCGACAAGGGCACCGTCGTTGTCGCGTCGGACGGGATCGCCATCCCGGCCGGGCAGGCCGCGATCACGGTCCGCACCCACCACATCGACACCGAAACCGCCGCCCTGATCGCTGAGCGGGCCACGGCCCTGCGTAACGGGGTCACCACCGCGCACACCGTCGACCAAGGACCGGCCCTCGACCCGCTCGCGGACATCCTGTCCGTGCTCGGCAACGAGCCGCGCGTCCTCACCCAGGACGTCCTCAAGCGCCTCGCCACCCTCAACGAGAAGACGTACGGAGGCTGGTCGTTCCTCGACCTCAAGCGCGTCCTCGAACACACCGGCGCCGAACCCTACAAGTCCGACGGACGCATGGTCATCAGCCGCGACCGCATCGCCCGCGTCCTCGCCAACCGCCCCGACGCCGGTTCCGCTTCCGCCGCCGAGTAGAGGGAGCCGACCCCCATCAGGCCAGGGAGGCAGGGAGAACTCCCTAACCGCCTCCCTGACCCGCCTCCCTGGCCTTGACCAGCGCAAATGATCTGTCAGGGAGGCAGGGAGGCGCCGCAGGTCAGACCCCCGAAACCCCCTCCCCGAGCCTCCCCAGAGGGGTACCCACGCCTCCCTGCCCGTCTGCTGGCAGGGATTCCGGATCCGACCACATCCGATGAAGCAGGAGCGTCCATGTACGAGGACAACGAAGCCACCGAACTGGTCACGGTCGAACTCAACTGGAACGACCTCGACCAGCCCTACCGGCGCACCGTCACCCGCCGACAGCTCGCACAGCTCCTGCTGGAGCTCGACGACATGGCGGAGACCGCGACCGCCGACCAGTAGCAGCACCCCGCACAGCGCGAAGGCGGCCCGCTCTCGCCAAAGTCCGGGCCGCCCTCATCCAGAACGCTCAAGAACTGGAGAGACCAGCATGACCCACCCGACCGACTTCCCGCGAGACCCGAGCCGACCTGCCCTGCCTCCACACCTGCGGACCACGCTCTGGCTCGCCGAATTGGGCCTGCCCGTGCTGCCTCTGCGGGAGGACAAGGGCCCTGTGGGCAACTGCCGCGCCTGCCAGAAGAACGCCTGCGGCGGCCGGCCGAACATGAAGACCCCGGGCCCCTGCGAGTGCGCGGCGCCCTGCCACGCCTGGGCCGCCGCCACCACCGACCCGGACATCCTCACCGGCCCGGTCTGGGCGCGTGCCTGGCGTCAGGCTCAGGCCGTGGCCTACCACCCGGGCGGTGCCGGTCTGACCGTGGTGGACCTGGACGACGCCGAAGCCGTCGCCTGGGCCCGCCGGAGCCTGCCCGCCACGAAGGTCGTTCTGACGACGCGGGGCGAGCACTGGATCTACCGGGGCGCCATGCAGTCGAAGAACGGGGTCCGCCCTGGGGTCGACGTGAAGTCGACGATGTCCTACGTCCGCTGGCGCGGCCCCGGCACCGGAACGATGGCCGTACTGCCGGACGTCGTGCGCGCGCTCGTGGTGAAGGAACCCACCGTCCGGCAGGCCCGCCCCGTCATTGCGGCGGTGCCGGCCGGGGGCGGGCAGTGCCCGCACCGCTCGCCCGTCTACCTGGAACGGGGCATCGCCATGGCCGAGCAGCGGATCAAAGAGGCGGCCGCAGTTATCCACACGACCGTGTACCGGACGTTCCTCGCCGTGCTTTCCGCCCACGGCCGGTGCGGCTGCCTGACCGAGGCCCACACCGCGCGCCTGTTCACGGCCGCGCAGGGCAAGGGCGAGTCCGCCCGGCACTGCGAGGACGCCTGGACCAACGCCCGCACCACGTTGGGGCTGTGACCATGCCCGACGAGGACAAGAACCCGGCACGCCAGATCATCACCGACTACGCGCAGCAGCATTTCCGGTACTTCCGCACCACCGAAGGCACCGTCTACGCACAGAAGAACGGCCATCCCGTCGCCCGCCCCATCCGCTCCCAAGGCACCACCGGAAGCCACCGGCAGGAACTCATGGTCGGTCTCTTCCACGATGGGCTCGGCGTGTTCAACGGCACTGCGCTCAAAGAGGCGTTGGACCTGATCGAAGCACTCGCCCTCAGCAAGGACGTACAGGCCACCCACATCCGCGTCGCCCCGGGATTCGACGGCGCGACCTGGCTCGACCTGGGCCGCGACGACGGACAGTCCGTCCGCATCCACCCCACCGGCTGGGACATCCTCACCCCCGACCCGCGCGAGGTGTGCTGGCGGCGCACCCAGCTCACCGGGGAACTCCCCCTCCCCGAGAAGAACACCAACGGCAAGGGCATCGACCGGCTGCTCAGGTTGTGCAACTACGCCAGCGCCGAGAGCGAGTGCCTGGCCATCGCCTGGGTGATCGGCTGCCTGGAGCCGTCCGTCCCCGTCCCCGCCCCGTTCCTCACCGGCCCCCAGGGCGCCGGCAAGTCGACGGCGGCGCGCATGCTGATGCGGATCATCGAAGGGATGACCGGTGACCTGCGCCGCGCCCCCAAGGACGAAGAGAACCTGATCACCGCTGTGGCCGCAGGCTGGATCACCGCCCTCGACAACCTCTCTCACCTGCCCCCGGACCTGTCCGACCTGATGTGCTGCATCGTCACCGGAGCCGAGTCCATCAAACGCGCCCTGTTCAGCGACGGCGACGTCTATCGCTCCCGCTACCGCCGCCCGCTCCTGCTGACCGGCATCGACGTGGGCGTCATCCGCCCCGACCTCGCCGAACGCCTCCTCCCCCTGCGCCTCGAACGCCCCCTCGTAAGGCGAACCGAAGCCGAGCTGTGGGCGGAATACACGGAAGCCCTGCCGGTCATCCTCGGATCCGTCCTCGACCTCACCGTCAACGTCCGGGCCGCCGAAGCCGACATTCCCGCAGACCTGCGCATGGCCGACTTCGCCCACCTGTGCGCGCAGCTCGACGCCGCCAGCGGCTTCGGGGCCCTCAATGCCTACCGGGCGGGCCTGGACGAACTGAACGATGACGTGATCGAGGGCGACCTCCTCGCTCAGACCGTCCTCAAGCACGCCGCCGGACTCGACCCGGGCGCCGAAGTCAAGATGACCTCCACCGAGTGGCTGCACGCACTCACCCAGCTCTACGCGGGCGAGGACTTCCGGCCCCTGCCCAAGGGATGGCCCACCACCGGCAAGGTCTTCTCCGACCGCCTCAAGCGCCTGCAACCGACCCTCGCCGCACGCGGCGTGCTCGTCGACTGGGGCCGCACCAAAACCGCCCGCTACATCGAGATGACCCGACCGGCCCCCGAGCCCCCGGGGGTGCAAGAGGCGGCGTTCTAACCGGCGCCACCGCGACCGGTCCGGAACAGCAAGAGGAGCACCCACCCCCGGCGGGGCGTGCTCCTCTTGCTGTTCCGGCGGCTCGCCGCCGCTCCAAAGAACGTGCCGCGCAGCGGCTCCCCCTTCGCGCTCGAAGACGCACCGCACCACAACAGAAACCACCCTCTCTTTTCCCTAAGAGAAGAGACGCTGCGTCACCCACGTCACCAGCGGGCTCCAAACTGCCCGTGACCTGCGGGTACACCGGTGACGCAGACGGCTAACGGCTGCGTCATCACGCGTCACCCACGTCACCGCTCTGCGTCGCCCCGGTGACGGTGACACAGGCCGATGACACACCGCCTACGCGCTACGTCATCGAAAGTCGCAGGTCAGACCAGCAAATGACACAGGCGACGCGGTGACGCAGAAATCCGCACCTTGGACGCACCCGGACCCCCGCCATGGAGGCAGACGTGAGTTCGCCATTGCCCACGACCCACATCGCGCTGACCGTCCCGGAAGTCATGGAGGCCCTCAGCCTCAGCCGCTTCATGGTCTACAACCTCATCCGCTCGAAGCAGCTCCCGAGCATCACCATCGGTCGGGCACGCCGGGTGCCCGCCGACTCCCTTCGCACTTTCATGCAGCACAAGTTGGAGGAAGCAGCCTGATGGCACGCAAGAGGAACCCGAACGGCGCCGGCAGCATCTGGCAGCGTTCGGACGGTCGTTACGAGGCCCGGGTCTACGTGCCGCAGCCCGACGGGACCCGTGCTCGGAAGACCGTGTACGGCAAGACCTGGGACGAGTGCGACACCAAGCGGCAGGAGCTGGTTCTTCGGGACCGGCAGGGCGTTCCGACGCCCACCAAGTCCGCCCGCCTCTCCGAGTGGCTGCCGCACTGGCTGGAGGAGTTCGTGCGGAGCGAGCGGAAGAAGACGACGTACGCGAAGTACGAAACGCACGTCCGGCGGTACCTGGTCCCGAACCTCGGCTCCAAGCGTCTCGAATCCCTCTCGGTCACGGACGTCCGGCGCATGCTCGCCGCCGTGACCACCCAGACGTCGGCCGCCACCGCCAAGGAGTCGCACCGCGTGCTCCGCAGTGCCATCTCCGCAGCCTGCCGGGAGGAACTCATCAGCAGGAACGTCGTCCAGCTCGTGCCGGCGCCCCGGGTGCAGCCCCGGGAAGTCCAGCCGTGGAACCTCGACCAGACGGTGGCCTTCCTGGAGGCCGCGCGGCGCGACCCCCTGTACGCGGCCTTCGTGGTGGCCGTGACGATGGGGCTGCGACGCGGGGAGGTCTTGGGGCTGCGCTGGCTCGACATCGACCTGGAGCGGCGGACCCTGACCGTGCGGAACCAGATCCAGCGGGTGCAGAAGGAGCTCTACGCGGACTCCACCAAGAACCGCCGGAGCCGGGTCATCCCGATCCCGCTCATGTCCGTGGCCCCGCTCCGGTGGCAGCGTCTGCGGCAGGCCGCCCAGCGGGAAGCCGGCGGCGCGGCCTGGCAGGAGAGCGACTACGTGTTCACGACGCGGACCGGCCGCCCGGTGGAGCCGCGAAACATCAGCCGGTCCTTCGAGCGGATCGGGGAAGAGGCGGGACTCCCCCGGATTCGCCTTCACGACGCCCGGCACGGGTGCGCCACCCTGCTCTTCGCGGCGGGTGTGCCGGCGCGGGTGGTTATGGAGATCCTGGGGCATTCGCAGATCGCAGTCACGATGAACATCTACACGCACGTTTCGGAGGACACGCGGCGGGAGGCCATCGGGCACATGGACCGGATGCTGCGGCGACGCCCGAGGAGTTAAAACCTGCGTCATTGCTCGGCCTAGCATGCGGCCGAGCAATGACAGAGGTACTCCAACCGTGACGAGGCTATTCGGTCGCCCCTTCCACAGATTCCGGAGAGATTCCCTTACCGCCTTCTCGACCTTCGGGACCCCACCGGCCTTGGCTGTACCAGCTCTCCCCCGTCGTCGATCGGCGAGTAAGAGGGAATTTTTGGGCAACTTTGGCGTCAAATTCCCCAACGATCTTCATAGCACTTGCAGCAGTGCGTACATAATCTCTCATCGCCACCTCGTACACGCTTCCCTTGATGAGACCCTGCTCGCCAGTGGAATGGATGAAGCGTTGATCTACGCGACCTCGCCGGTGAACGATTAGATTTCTAATCGCCACGCCCTTCTTGAGTTCCAGCCACTCAACCTCACCCTGGTGCAGCTCAAGGCCCAGTCGCTTGCTGATGTACTGCGCAATCTCATTTAGGCCCTTGAACGACAGCTGCGCCACACGCTTCTCCGCCGCCCAGGAGACGAAGTCCTCGATACTGTCGTGCTGGAGGACCTCTTCCAAGGTCACCTGCTCTTGCGACCGCAAGAGATCCGGTTGGGATATGAGGGCATCGGTAATTACGTCCGATACATACGAAAGAAAATTCTCAACGCAACGCGTGAGTCCAACTCCGGCACTGACTGGCGTCAGTTCATTCAGGTTCTTCTCGATACGCCTACGAGCCGCATGGAATTCCGGAAAGAGAATTTCAGTGTCGCCATTTGGGGCAATCTCAGAGAAGGCAGCCGCCAGCCCACGCAATACGCGCTCATACTCTCGGAAAATAACGGCACCAGAGGCCACGTGCTGCATGTCGCGTGTGTGCTGCTCATAGAACCGGAATGCAGCCTCTGTGGCCTGCTCTGGCGTCCGGGTGAGCCAGTCCAGATCATCCGACATGCGTCCCCCAGCGAAGCGGCCTACTCGGTGCAGGCACTTGGCGTGCATGTTAGGAGCGCCGTCGCCCTCGCGCTGACGTTTAGGGCAGGTCGTTGCAGACTGACTCGGCCTGTGGGGCGGGCCGCACCGCATGGGGGCCACTGCCGTCAGCTTCTACCGTCAACGCCCTCGCAGCGGCTCGCTGCGAGGGCGTCTTGGCTGGTGGGCGCGGACGGTTTCGAACCGCCGACATCTGCTTTGTAAGAGCAGCGCTCTACCCCTGAGCTACGCACCCGTGGATGAGTGGACAGCCTACATGCAGGGCGCACCCCCCACGCAAACCCGTTCGCGTGGGGGAGAATGGACCGGGGCAGGGGAATTGCGGACGGACCGGGTACGGGAGAGGCGACTGTGACGACGGCACCCCGGCGGTGGTTCGGCGGCGGGCGGGACGAGAGTCGGCGGGCGGACGCGCAGGCGGCGAAGGATGCTGCCGCGGCCGCGTTCTACGAGCTCGACAGCGCGCAGCGGGATCTGCGGATCTCGATCGAGACGATCGCGGCCGCGGACGGCTCGCCGGAGGCGCGTCGGGTGGGTGAGGGGTTCGCAGCGCTCGGGCAGCGCATCGACCAGGTGAGTCATGTCTACATCGACGCCGTCGACGCGCACGATCTCGATCGGGTGGAGCTGGAGGCGTCCGCCGCGACGCGGGCCCGGGAGGAGCTGACGCGGGCCAAGGAGGAGCTGGTACGGGTCAAGGGCGAGCTCGACCGGTTCGCGCTCGGGCTGCAGCCGTTGCTCGACCGGGCCGAGACGCAGCTGGCGCGGGTGGCGCCGGCCCGGGAGCGGGCCCGGGCCGCGCTGATCGCGGCGAGCACGGCGCTGGACGAGGTGCGCGGCAAGGGGATCCGGGCCGACGACCTGGCCGCCCGGCTGGCCGCGCTGGGGCCGGAGCTGACCAAGCTGAACCAGGGCGCCGCGCAGCACGGGGTGCAGGAGACCGTGCAGCGGGCCGACCGGATCCTGCGCGACGCCGAGGCGATACGGGCCGAGGCGGCGCGGCTCCCGGAGCGGGCCGCGGAGATCGACCGGCGGCTGGTGAGCCTGCGGACCCGGGCGCAGGCTCTGCGCAACCGGGCGGACCGGGTGGATCCGGTGCTCAGCGAGCTGCGCCGGCGTTTCAGCGCGGCCTGCTGGCAGGACCTCCAGCAGGTGCCGGAGCAGGCGGTGCGGGACGTGGCGCAGGCCGAGGAGCGGCTCGCGGAGGCCGGCCGGGCACGCGAACAGCAGCAGTGGGCGGTCGTGGCGGCCCTGGTCGAGGCGGTTCGGGCTTCGCTGGATGCCACCGACGAGGCGGTGTCGGCGGCGCAGGACCGGTTGACCCGGCTGGAGGCGGTGGCGCGGGATCCGCAGGCGGAGGTGCAGCGGACCCGGTTCGCCATCCGGGACGCGCAGCGCCTGGCGATGGAGGGCCGTACGGTCCCCGAGGACCGGCACGCCCGCCCGCTGGACGAGGCGGTGGCCCGGGTGGCCCGGGCGCTGGCCGCGCTGGAGGACCGCCACCCGGACTACTGGGCCTTTCTCCAGGAGATGGAGGCCGTACGGTCCTCCGTGCAGCGGGTGGTGACGGACATCCGGACCGAACGCGGCCACGCCTGAGGGCCGCGCACGGGGCGGGCCCGCGCCGGGGCTTCCCGTCCGGACTTGTCCGGGTGGGGGCATCGGGCGGATGCTGGAGGGGCCAGGAACGGAGCAGAGGAGGGCGCCATGGCCGCCCACGCTTCCCCCGCACGCCGTGGGACCGACGAGTCCCCCGCGCCGCAGGACTCGTACGGACCGCACGCGCTCTACGGGTGCCACGAGCCGCACGAGAACTACGCGCCCTACGTGGCCCACGAGCCGTACGCGACGGCGGCACCACCCCCGGACTCCCCCGGGATCCTGCACCGCATGATGCGTCCCGTGAACGCGAGCCTCGACGAGCACCTGCCCAGCGATCACCGGCTCAGCAAGGTCTACCGGGTGGGGGCCGGCCTGACCGGACTGCTGCTCGTGGCCTTCGGAATCATGGGGCTCATCGACCGGATCGGGTTCTTCGACACCGGCGGGGACACGGTGCTCGCGCTGAACACCAACGGCGCGCTGAGCGTCCTGTCCATCTGCATCGGGCTGCTGCTCTTCGCCGGGATGGTCATCGGCGGCAGCTTCGCCTCGACGCTCAACATCGTGCTGGGTGTGCTGTTCATCGCGAGCGGGTTCGTGAACCTCGCGCTGCTCGACACGGGAATGAACTTCCTGGCCTTCCACATCCCCAACGTGCTGTTCAGCTTCGTGGTGGGCGTGATGCTGATGTGGTTCGGGATGTACGGGCGGGTGGGCAGCGCCCTCCCTCACGACAATCCGTACTGGCGTGCCCGCCACCCCGAGCAGGCGGCTCGGGAGCAGCGGGCGGAGCAGCGGGCACGTACGAGCGCGAGGCCCGTCGGCCGGCCTGCGTAGGAGAGCGGGGCACGGACCCGGCCCGGCGGCCGGGTCCGTGCTACGCCTCGATGCGTTCGACCTTGTCCACGAGGAAGAGGAAGGACAGGGCGCCGCCGATCGTGATGCCGCCGATCAGCATCAGCGGGAGGGCGAAGGAGCCGTCGCCGCCTCCGATCATGTAGCCGATGACGATCGGTACGACGATGCCGGCGAGGTTGCCGAAGACGTTGAAGACCCCGCCGGCCACGCCGAGCATCCGCTCCGGGGCGATCTCGGTGACCAGGACCCACGAGAAGGACGCCAGGCCGTTGGCGAAGAAGGCCACGCACATGATGGCGATCATCGCGGCGTTCGAGGTGACGTGGTTGGCGGCGACGATGACGCCCGCCAGGCCCAGGCCCGTCACGATCGGGGTCTTGCGCGCGAAGGACGCCGACATGCCGCGCTTGACCATCCAGTCGGACCAACTGCCGCCGCACAGCACGCCCACGAGAGCGGCGACGAAGGGCAGGGCTCCGGTCAGGCCGCCCTTGTCGAGGCTCAGTCCGCGCTCGTTGGTGAGGTAGGTCGGGAACCAGGTCAGGAAGAAGTAGAGCGTCGAGGCGATGGCGAACTGGCCGAGGAAGACGCCCCAGATGCGGCGCCGGCGCAGCAGGAAGCCCATGTCCCGGCGAAAGGCGCCCTTCTCCCGGGCCCGGTCGGAGCCGTCGGCCGTGACCTCGTCCTCGGTGATGTGGACGAGCTCGTACGCGCCGACCCGGGGGTGCTGTTCGGGGCGGTTGCGGATGACCTTCACCCACACCAGTGCCCAGGCGATGCCCATGCCGCCGAGGATCCAGAACACGTGGCGCCAGCCGAGGGCGGCGGCCATCCAGGCGATCAGCGGGAAGGCCACGCCGAGGCCGATGAACTGCCCCGAGGTGTAGACGGCGACCGCGCGACCGCGTTCGGCGCGCGGGAACCAGGAGGCGGCGACGCGCCCGTTGCAGGGGAAGGCGGGGGCCTCGAAGAGGCCGAGGCCCATGCGGCCTGCGAAGAGGAAGCCGAAGCCCTTCGCCAGCGAGCCGAGGGCGGTCATGACCGACCAGCCGACCAGCGCCCAGGCGTAGACGATGCGCGGGCCGAACCTGTCGACGAGGCGGCCGCCGGGGATCTGGGCGAGGGCGTAGGTCCAGGCGAAGCCGGAGAAGAGCCAGCCCATCATCTCGGGCGAGATGCCGAGGTCCCTGGAGACGTCCGGCGCCACGATCGACAGGACGCTGCGGTCCAGGTAGTTGATGGCGGTACTGACGAAGAGCACGGCGAGGATCGCGAAGCGGTACTTGCCGATCCTGCGCTTCGGCAGGCCGGACGGGCTGGCGCCGGTGCCGGTGCCCGGCCGCGTGGTCGCGGCGGCCGGGTCGTGGCTGAGGGACATCGGTGTCTCCCGGAGGACGTGTGAGGAGCGCTGAGCAGCGCGGGTGAAGGGCGCCGAGCGGCGCGGAGGAGCAGCGCGAAGGCGGCACGCAGGCGGCACGGAGGAGCAGCGCCGAGCAGGCGGAACCAGCCGCTCCGGCGACGCTCGCAATAATTGCTAATTAACGATTACTTGTGCAAGTCTTTGCCATGCCAGGGGCGACTCAGGGGAGCAAGCAGGGACCAAAGCCCCGGCAGGGAGAGGGGAAACCGGAATGAACAGCAGCAGTGGCGGTGGCAGTACCAGGGGTGGCGAGGCCGCGTACGCCGGACGCGGGGTCCACAAGGCAGCGGTGGAAGAGCTGGCCCGCCGGATCTTCGACGGCACGTACGACGAGGGAGCCACGCTCGACCTCCCGCTCCTGATGGAGGAGCTCGACGTCAGCCAGACGGTACTCCGCGAATCCATCAAGGTGCTCATGGCCAAGGGGCTGCTCGACGCCCGCCAGAAGCGCGGCACCTTCGTGCGGCCGCGCACCGACTGGAACCTCTTCGACGCCGACGTGCTGCGCTGGAAGCTCGCGGCCGGCGCACCCGACTGCTTCTTTTCTGACCTGCTCGAACTGCGTCGCTCGATCGAGCCGGCCGCCGCCGCGCTGGCCGCCGTACGGGCCACCGGGCAGGACCTGGCCGCGCTGGACGCCGCGCTGACCGCGATGGCGGCGAGCGACTCGGACCCGGTGCTGCACGTCCGGGCGGACGCCTCGTTCCACCTGGCGCTGCTGACCGCCTCGCACAACCTGTTCTTCGCGCAGATGTACCGGGTGATCATCCCGGCCCTCGTGGAACGCGACCGCACGGTGCACAAGGGGGACTTCGAGCACCCGCACGCCATCCACCGGGCCGTGGTCGACCGGGTCCGGGCCGGGGACCCCGAGGGGGCGCACCGGGCCGTGCTCGACCTCCTCGACATGGCGCAGCGCGACCACCCGTAGAACCCGCAGAACCCGCAGAACCCGCGGAACCCGCAGAACCCGCAGACCGGCCCCGCAGACCGGCCCGCAGGCCCGCAGGCCCGCAGGCCCGCAGACCGACCCCACACAGACACCGTCCTGCCACCCTCACCAGGAGAGGACACCGTCACCCGTGAAGATCACCCGCATCGAAACGTTCATGGCCCCACCGCGCTGGATGTTCGTGCGCGCAGAAACCGACGAGGGCGTCGTCGGCTGGGGCGAACCCGTGATCGAAGGGCGTGCCGAGCCGGTGCGCGCGGCCGTGGAGGTGCTGTCCGAGTACCTGATCGGCCGGGACCCGATGCGGATCGAGGACCACTGGCAGGTCATGACCAAGGGCGGCTTCTACCGCGGCGGCCCCGTGCTGTCCTCCGCCGTCGCCGGGCTCGACCAGGCGCTGTGGGACATCAAGGGCAAGGCGTACGGGATGCCCGTGCACCAGCTCCTCGGCGGGCCGGTCCGCGACCGGATCCGCGCCTACGCCTGGGTCGGCGGCGACGAACCGCACGAGATCGAGGACGCGCTGGTCCGGCAGATCGAGGCGGGCTTCACCGCCGTCAAGATGAACGGCTGCGGCCGCATGAGCCCCCTCGCGACCCGCTCCGAGGTCCGCGACTGCCTCCGGCGCGCCGAGACGGCCCGCGGAGTCCTGGGCGACGACCGCGACTTCGGGCTCGACTTCCACGGACGGGTCTCCCCCGCCAACGCCCGCCGGATCCTGCCCCTGCTGGCCCCGTACGACCCGATGTTCGTCGAGGAGCCGGTCCTCTCGGATTACATGCAGGCCGTCCCCGATCTGGTGAACGCCTCCAACGTCCCCCTCGCGCTCGGCGAACGGCTCTTCTCCCGGCGGGAGTTCCTCGCCCCGCTGCAGGCAGGCGTGGCGATCCTGCAGCCCGACATCTCGCACGCCGGCGGCATCTCGGAACTGCGCCGCATCGCCTCCCTCGCCGAGATCTACGGAGCCCAGATCGCGCCGCACTGCCCGCTGGGGCCGGTCGCCCTGGCCGCCAGCCTCCAAGTCGCCTTCACGACCCCGAACTTCCTCATTCAGGAACAGTCGATCGGCATCCACTACAACCAGGGCGCCGAGCTCCTCGACTACGTCACCGACCCCGAGCCCTTCCGCTTCCACGCGGGCTCCCTGGTCCGCACCGAGCGGCCGGGCCTCGGCGTCGACGTCGACGAAGCGGCCGTCCGGGCCGCCGACAGGAAGGGCCACGCCTGGCGCAACCCGGTGTGGCGCCACGAAGACGGTTCCTTCGCCGAGTGGTGAGCCCCCACCACCCCTCGCGATCTCCCCTCCCCCCCACACACCAGAAGGCAGGCATTCCCATGGAGTTCGGCGCAGCGCTGCGGCAGGAGCGGCTCGTCGCCATCGTCCGCGGGCGGGACGCGGAGGCGTCCTTCCGTACCGTCATGGCCCTCGTCGAGGAGGGCGTCCCGCTCATCGAGGTCTCCCTCAGCGGGACCGACGCGCTGGACGTCATCGGCCGGGCCCGCAAGGAGCTCGGCGACGAGGCCTGGCTCGGGGCCGGCACGGTCCTGACCGCCGAGGACGCCCAGCGGGCCGCCGACGCCGGAGCCAATCTGATGGTCACGCCGGGGCTCGGCGCGGGCGTGCACGAATCCGTCCGGCAGGGGCTGCCGGTACTGGCCGGGGTCATCACCCCGACCGAGGTCATCGCGGCCGACGCGGCGGGGGCCGCCGCGCTCAAGCTGTTCCCCGGCTCGATCGGCGGTCCGGCGTACCTGCGGGCCCTGCGCGCGCCCTTCCCCGACCTGCCGTTCGTGCCGGTGGGCGGGGTGGACGCGGCCGCCGCGGGCGAGTACCTGTCCTCCGGCGCGGTGGCGGTCGGCGTCGGCTCCCCGCTGATCGGGGATGCGGCCGACGGCGGCGACCTGTTCGCGCTGCGGCGCCGGGCGGCGGAGTTCAAGGCGGTCTGCGCGTGACCGGGCCCGAAGCCGCCCCCGAGGTGCTCACCTTCGGGGAGACGATGCTCGCCCTGCGCGGGAGCGGCCCGCTGCGCCTGGGCGGGAGCATGCAGGTCTCGGTGGCGGGCGCCGAATCGAACGTCGCGATCGGCCTGGCCCGGCTCGGGCACGCGGTGCGCTGGGCGGGCGCGGTCGGCGAGGACGAGGCCGGCGAGCTGGTCCTACGGACCCTGCGTGCCGAGGGCGTCGACGTCCGCGGAGCCTGTCTCGACGACGGCGGGGCCGCGACCGGGCTGATGCTCGCGGAGCCGAGGCTGCCGGAGGTGACGCGGGTGCACTACTACCGCGAGGGCTCCGCGGGTTCGCGGCTCAAGGCATGCTCGGTGGAGCGGGCCTTCACGGCTGCCCCGCCCAAGATCCTGCACCTGACCGGGATCACCCCGGCACTCTCCCGCTCGGCCCGCTCGGCCTGCACCCTCGCGCTGCGCCTCGCGGCCGAGCACTCCGCGCTGGTCTGCCTGGACGTGAACTTCCGGTCCCGGCTGTGGTCCTCCGAGGAAGCGGCGGCGGTGCTGCGCACGTGGATGCCTTCGGTGGACGTCCTCATCGCCTCCGACGACGAACTCCCCCTGTGCCTGCCTTCCGGCGCCCCGGCCGACACGGCCCTCCAGGCGAAGGAGCTCCTCGCCCTCGGAGTCGGCGAAGTGGTGGTCAAGCTCGGCGCGGCCGGCGCGACGGCCTACACGGACGACGGCCGGACGGTGCACGCCCCGGCGCGGCCCGTCCGAGCGGTCGACACGGTGGGTGCGGGGGACTCCTTCGTGGCGGGCTACCTCTCGGCGTTCCTCGACGGGTCCGCCACGGAGGCCCGCCTGGACCGTGCGGTCACGACGGGCGCCTTCGCGGTGGCCTCCGCAGGCGACTGGGAGGGCGCGCCCACCCGTGCCGAGCTCGGTCTCCTGTCGGCCCCGGCCGGCACGGTGGTCCGCTGACGATCCCGTCGGGTCCGCTGACGATCCCGTCGGGTCCGCTGATGATCCCGTCGGGTCCGCTGATGATCTCGTCGGGTCCGGGACGACACGGGGGTGTGTCCCGGGCCCGGCGGCTCTCCCTTCAGCAGCAAGCACTGACACGGCGGCGCTTCCCGGCCGGGCGGGCACTGCGTAGCCTGTACCGCATGCCCCGTTACGAATTCCGCTGCCGGACCTGCGAAGACACCTTCGAGGTCAGCCGGCCCATGGCCGAGTCCTCCGCGCCCGCCGACTGCCCCGCCGGGCACGCCGATACCGTCAGGCTGCTCTCCGCCGTCGCCGTCGGCGGGTCCAGCGCGGCCCCCGCCGCGGCCGCACCCATGGGCGGCGGCGGAGGCTGCTGTGGTGGGGGCGGGTGCGGTTAGCGCTTGCGGGACAGGGTGATGCCGTCGGAGATCGCCAGCAGCACCGACTCCATGCGGGGGTCCGCCGCGACGTGGTCGTTGTAGGCCTGGACCCCCGCCGCCCCACCGGTCGCCGACGGGTTCAGCACCTCGCCGTGGTACAGCGTGTTGTCCGTGACGAGCAGCGCGCCCGGGCGCAGCCGCGGCACGAGCTCCTCCCAGTAGGCGATCTGGCTCTGCTTGTCCGCGTCCATGTACGCCATGTCGATGTGCGGCTCCGCCGGCATCGCGCGCAGCGTCTCGATCGCGGGCGCGATGCGCAGGTCGATGCGGTCCGCGACGCCGGCCTTCGCCCAGGCCTCGCGCGCGTACGCCGTCCACTCCTCCGAGACGTCGCACGCGATGAGGCGTCCGTCCGCAGGCATGGCCTGCGCCATCGACAGTGAGGAGAAGCCGGTGAAGGTGCCGATCTCCACGATGTGGCGCGCGCCGGTCAGCCGGACCAGGAAGGCCAGCAGCGGCCCCTGCTCCTCCGCCGACTGCATTCCGGCCGCGTCCGGGAACACTGCGTACGTCGTCGCCACCAGCCCCCGCTGGACCTCGTCCAGCGGGGGGTTGTGAGCGAGCATGTACTGGTAGAGCTCGTCCGTGATCTTGGTGCTGTTGCCCTTGGTCATGGGCCCAGTGTGCCCATGATCAGGCGGCGGGTGTGCCGAGTCGCGCCACTTCGCGGGTGAACGCGCGCACGATCTCCTCACCGGCCAGCACGCCCGCCTGGGCCAGCGCCGTCACGTGCGGCGCCGTCCAGCCCGCGTCGGCCAGCTCGCCGTGGCCCGGCCGCCAGGCCGCGTCCGCCGCGAGCAGCAGGTCCGCGTCCAGCAGCGAGTCGCCGGCGGCCAGTGTGCTCGTGGCCCCCACGCGCCGGGCCACTTCGTGCATGGCCGCGCTCTTGGTCAGCGGCCGCGGGACGGCGTAGATCTTCCGGCCCTGGAGCGAGACCGTCCAGCCGCGCGCCTCGGACCATTCCGCCAGCGTCTTGATCCACTCGGCGGGGACCAGTGCCCGCTCCACGACCAGGTACGCGAACAGGTCCTCCGCCACCCGGGCCTTGCGCAGCCACGCCGGGTCGGTGACGGACATCAGGTGCGCGTGCATCTCTTCCAGCGGGACGGACTCCGCGGCGAGCCGCGCCGCGACCTGGCGGCGCCAGTCCCGGTCCGGGACCCCGTCCACCAGGAGCTGGCCGCCGTTGGCGCAGATCGCGTACTTCGCCGGCCGTCCGGGGAAGCGGATGCGCTGGTACTGCTTGCGGGTCCGGGTGGTGGTCGGCACGAACACCGCGCCCGGATCGGCGGACAGCTCCGCCAGCAGCCCCGCCGCCGTCTCCGTCATGTACGACAGCGGCTTGCTCTCGTGCACCTCCACGCACAGCAGCCGCGGGGCCACCGGGTCGGGCATGGTCAGGCCGAGCGCGGCCGTCGAGTAGATGAGCGTACGGTCGAGGTCACTGGCTACGAGAACGGTCACTTGGTGGCCACAGCCTTTCCGTCGGCGCCCGTGGCACCGCGCGTGAATCGGGGATGGATGAGTCCTACGCAGCTGTAGGGCAGGCCGTCGACCTCTTCCACCGGCACCCCCCGCTGCTCCGCGAGCAGTCGTACGTGGTCCAGGTCGGCCCCGGCGCCGCGCTGCGCGAGGATCTTCCACGGCACCCGTCGCAGCAGCACCCGCGTGGTCTCGCCGACGCCGGGCTTCACCAGGTTCACGTCGTGGATGCCGTACTCCTCGCTGATCCGCTCCACCGCCCGCCAGCCCACCCAGGTCGGCGTGCGGTCGGCGGCGAGGAGCTCCTTGACCTCGGCGTCCACGGCCTCGGCCACCTCCTCGAAGTGCGCGGAGACGGTGTCGACGAACGCGACGGAGACGTCGGCCCCGGCGAGCTCGCGGTAGAACTTCGCGCCGTGGAAATCGGCGGGCCCGACCAGGTCGGACCTGAGCACCGTACGCGAGACCAGTCCGGAAACAGTGGAATTGAGACAGGCGGAGGGGATCAGGAAGTCCTCGCGCGTACCGTACGTCTCCACGCAGGAGCCGGGATCGGCGAGGACCACGATCTCCGGGTTGAAGCCCTCGAACTCGCCCAGGGCCTCGCGCAGTTCGCGGGTGATCGCCCCCTTGCCGGTCCAGCCGTCGACGAAGACGACGTCGGCCGGATCGTGGTGGGCGGCCAGCCAGCGCAGCGCGTTGGCGTCTATACCGCGGCCGCGCACGATGGACACGGCGTAGTGCGGCAGGTCCAGGCCGTGCCGGGCCTGCGCCCAGCGCCGCATCAGCACGCCCACGGGGGTGCCGGCGCGGGCCAGGGAGACGAGGACCGGGGAGGGTGAACGCTCGGCGAGGACCGTCTCGGTGACCGTTCCGACGGCGCGGGCCATCCGGGCGGCGGAGGCGGTCAGCGCGCTCTGGTAGAGCTGCTGGTACTCCGGGGACGGCTGGAATTCCACCGGCAGCGATTCCGCGTAGTGCGCGCCGCCCGCCTGGATGGCTTCCTCGCGCTCCTCCGTCGGGGCTTCCAGCTCCACGTCGGAGAGGTCCTGGAGCAGCCAGCCGACGTCCTCGGCGGCGTAGGAGGAGAAGGCGGGCCCGCGCAGTGGGTCGCCCAGTGCCTCGCCCGGTGCTTCGCGCGGGGGCTCGGTCATGATCGGCTCCTGCCGGTCGGGTACGTACGAAGGTATGACCGCCAGCACGACCCGGCCGGTGTGCGGCGCGAGGGCCGCGAGCAGGCCGGTGCGCAGCTCGGCGGTGTCTCCGGCCGAGTCCACGACGGCGACCACGGCGTCGAAGCCGGCGCCGGCCGTGCTCGCGACGTTGTAGGCGTACCGGTCTCCGGGGCCGTCGGCCGGGTCGTCGTGGGCGGGGAAGACGAGGCGGGTGCGGATCGCGTAGCCGGGGTCGTCCACGGCGAGCACCGGCGAGCGGGTGGTGGTGGAGAAGCGCACCTCGGCGGCGGCGCCGGACGCCTCCAGGGCCTGCGCGAGGCGCAGCGGGGCGTACATCAGCTCCTCGTTGCCGAGTACGAGGACCCTCGCGGGGCCGTCACCCAGCGCGGCCTGGAGCCGGTCCGCCATGGCGGGCAGCGCCGCGTCCAGGGCTGCGCGGTGCGCGGGGGTGAAGCCGTGGCGACCGCCGTCGGGTATCCCGGCCGGCCAGTCCAGCGCCACCGTGTCGACCCGCGGGCCGTCGGCCGGGGCGCCGGCGGCGGGAGCGGGAGCGGTGGCCGCAGCCGCCGAGGCGGCCTCGGCCTCGTAGCGCTCCACCAGCGCCTGCCCCTTCTCCAGCACCCCCTCCGGGAGGGACACCGTGCCCGAGGCCAGGGCTATGAGGTCCACCCGGGCGCCCAGCTCGGCGGCGAAGGCCGTCAGGCGGTCGCGGTCGGCCGGGGAGCGCATGTCGACCAGGGCGACGACCACGTAGTGGCCGCGCGGGTGGCGGGCGTGGAGGTCGGCGATGGTGTTCAGCACGGTGTTGCCGGTGGAGAACTCGTCGTCGACGAGGACCAGCGGGCCCGGGCCCGCCAGCAGCTTCGGGTCCTCGGGCAGCAGCAGGTGCGAGGTGGCGTGCGAATGGGCCTCCTCGAAGCCTCCGGCGGCCTCCACGCCGGGCACGGGGCGGCGGGTGGAGTGCAGGTACGGGGCGCTGCCCAGGCCGTCGGCCACGCAGTGGCCCAGCCCGGTCGCGGTCTCCGCGTACCCCAGGACCACGGCCGAGGCGGCCCCCGCCTCGCCCAGCAGCTCCCGGACCCGCTCGCCGAGCCCGTAGCCGGCGGCGTAGACGGCCGCCGGGGACTGCGGGACGTGCTTGCCCAGCACCCGGGACACGAGGAGGTGGGCCCGCTTGGGGTTGCGCCGCAGCGCCAGCCCCAGCAGCTCTTCGAGCGCCGGCCCGCCGGTCCCGTTGCCCGTCCCGTCCTCCAGGCTCACGCCCAGCCGGTCCGCGACCCACGTTCCCGACCACACCGCTTCGATCTTCTTGCCCTTCTTCGCAGTCAACGGCCCGCTCACACCTGGAGCCCGGCCGTGAGGAGATCGACGAAGCCGACCTCCTCCTTCGCCACACCGAAGACCTCGGCGCGCAGCATGGTGCGCTCCGCCCAGGCCCGGTGGGGCTTCACCTCGTTCATCTTGTTCGTGTAGGCGGAACGCATCACTCCGCCGCCTCCGCTTTCGGGGCGCAGGATGTCTTGAGCATCGCTGAACTCCTCGTGCGACACCACCGAGAGCGCGTGGACCGGGGTGACGTGGGCGGGGTGGATGCAGGTCTTGCCCAGCAGCCCGTTGGCCCGGTCGAGCTCGATCTCGCGCAGCAGCCCGTCCAGGTCGTGCTCGATCAGCGCGGTGCGCAGCTCCTCGACGCCCTCTTCCAGGAAGGGGCTGCGGCGCAGCTGCGGCTTGAAGAGACGCTGCTGACTGCGGAAGTACTCCCACACGGGCCCGGTGACGGTGAAGCCGGTGCCGTCGGCACGGCTGAGCACGTTGACCACGTCGGCGATCACCCCGGCGACGATCTGGACGTCGTAGGCGGTCATGTCGGGGGTGCGCCGCAGCCCGTAGGCGGAGCAGAAGTCGGTCACGCCCAGGCGCAGCGCCAGGACCCGCTCGCGGTACTTGTTGACCGTGCGGGAGATCCCCGCGAGGGCCTCGACCCGGGTCTCCAGGTGGAGCAGCTCGGGGGTCTCCAGGACGGGCATCGCGTACAGCCTGGGCTGTCCGCTCTCGGCTTCCGCATGCGCCACGGCGTCGAGGAAGGCGACGCCCCGGCTCTCGCTGAATTTGGGGAGTACGAATCCGGCCAGCCGCGCCGCCGAGCCGCCGAGCCGGTGCACGAGGTCGGGGATCTGCTCGGGCTCCCGGACGCGGATGAAGAGCAGCGGGAGCTCCGCCGGGTCCTCGTGGAGGGCGGCGAACTGCCGGACGAGGTTCTCCTCGCCGCCGGCGACGTCCGAGTCGCTGATGGAATCCTCCAGGCAGAGGACCATCGAGACGACGCCGAGACCGGCCTGCTTGCGGATGTCACGGGCGAGCTGGGGCCGGGTGGCCGGGCTGTAGAGCGTGGCCCCCAGGGCGGCGGCGAGCGTGGCGGAGGGGGAGGCGGCGGTGAACTCTGCCGGCTCCTGGTGGAAGAGGTCCTTGCGGACGGTGGGCGAAATATGCCCGAAGTGACGCATGTGCTTCCCCCGTACAGGCTCGGCGGCCGATCTGGCATGGCCGGTAATAGTACGTACGAACGTGAGTCAAGAGTTCCTCAAGCACATGAAATCCAGGTAACCCTCTTGCACCATGCCCAGGTCTCGCCATCCGGACAAGGTCTACGGGGGGCCGCATTGTCCCGGTCGCGCCCGGGAGGGCAGGATGACCGGCATGACGCACGCGATGCAGAAGGGCTCCAACATCCCCGTGGCCGCTTTGGCGGTCCGCGCGGTGCTGCGCTGGACCGGGGGGCCCGACGTGCCGGACGTGGACGCCTCGGCGCTGCTCGTGGGGGCGGACGGGCGCGTGCGCTCGGACGAGGACTTCGTCTTCTACAACCAGCCCCGGCACCCCTCGGGGGCGGTCTGGCGGCTCGGGAAGAAGCAGCTCGGCGACGGGATCACCGACGCCGTCCAGGCGGACCTGAGGGCCGTCACCCCGGCCGTGGACCGGATCCTCGTCGTCGCCTCCGCCGAGGACGTTCCCTTCGAGCGGGTCCACGACCTGCGGATCCTGCTCTACGACGCCACCGCTGCCGGCGGCTCCGAACCGCTGGCCTACTTCGACGTACGGCCGGAGACGGGCGCCGAGACGGCGCTGATCTGCGGCGAGCTGTACCGGCGGGCCGACGCGTGGAAGTTCCGCGCGCTCGGCGAGGGCTACTCCAACGGGCTCGTCGGCCTGGCCACCGACCACGGGATCTCCGTGGACGAGAACGCCCCCGAGGCCCAGGAGCACGGGCAGGGCCAGGCGCAGGCACAGGGACGGGCCCCGTCGGCCTCCCCCGCGACTCCGGCGCCGCCCACCCAGGCCCCGCCGGCCTCCCAGCCCGCCTACGGCTACCCGCAGCCGGTATCGCAGGCCCCGGTGCCGGCCCCGGCCCCGGACGGGGCCTTCCGGCTGCCGGCGCAGGGCCCGCAGTTCATCCGCCGGTGAGCGGCGGCCGGGCCGACCGGCCCGGCCCGGCCCGCCCCGTCAGGTCTTCGTCTTGTAGCCGCGGCCCCACTGGAGGCCCCACCCGTACAGCCGGTCCAGCTCGGCCTGGAACCCGTAGACGAAAGTGACCTCGCGCCGCACGATCAGCTCTCCCTTGACGTTCTCCAGGGAGACGACCGCGCAGGAGCGGGCGTGCGGGTGGCGCTCTTCCAGCGGGATCTCGATCCGCGGCCCGGTGATCGGGTAGAGCGTGACCAGGGCGTGCGTCCGGTCGAAGGCCGGGGTCTGGTCGTAGATGTAGACGAAGACCAGCAGCCGCTTGATCTCCTCGGCGTGGTCGAGATTGACGAAGATCGTCTCGCCGGAGGGCGCCCCGAACCGGTCGTCGCCGCTGAGCTTCACGTACGGCGGACTGTTGATGTCCCCGTGCAGGTTCCCCAGTGGCTGGACGACGCCCCGGGTGCCGTCGGTCAGCTCGTAGAGACAGCCGATGTCGAGGTCGACATTGACCATGCCCTGGGTGTGCGCCTGCACCATGTCGGGCTTGAACAGTTTGAACGGATGCCGGAAGAGCTGGCCGCTCTGGCCGGTACTGCGGCCGCCTATGTCCGAGGTCCGCATCCGCCAGGAGAGGTTCACGCGCAGATTGCCGTGCACCGCCCCCTGTTTGGTGAGCGATACCGTCGGATGGCGTTTGGTCAGCTCGATCGCGTTCGACGAGGCACTGCCCGACTGGAACTGCGTGCCGCGGCTGCCCCTGATGCCGTCGAAGAATCCCATCCCCACAACCCCCCTGCTCCCATGGCGCCCTCGGCGCCCTCGGTCCCCCGGCGGCACGCCGGCACGGCGACGTACCGACATGCGGACGGGGCGGTCCGACAGGTCCGTGGACCCGCCGGACCGCCCCGCACTTGAGCGTTCCGCATTACCGACGCGATCATGCCTCGGCGGTGGAACCCTCCAGTTCCAGGCGCTTGTTGCGGCGCACGGAGGACCAGAAGGACCACCCGATCAGCACGACGCCGACGAGGCCGGTGATGACCTCGTTGATCTCGTACTGGATGGTGACGAGCAGGATGACGGCGAGCGCGCCGATGGCGTAGTGCGCGCCGTGCTCCAGGTAGACGTAGTCGTCGAGGGTGCCCTGGCGGACCAGGTAGACCGTCAGCGACCGGACGTACATGGCACCGATACCGAGGCCGAGGGCCATGATCACGATGTCACTGGTGATGGCGAAGGCGCCGATGACCCCGTCGAAGGAGAAGGAGGCGTCGAGGACTTCGAGGTAGAGGAACATGAAGAACGCGGCCTTGCCGGCCATGGCGACGGCCGAGACGGGCTTGCCGCTCTTCTTCGCCTCTTCCTCCACCTCGTGTTCGTGCTCCTCTTCCTCCTCCAGCTTGTTCTCGAAGTAGCCGGAGAGGCCGCCGACGATCATGTAGGTGATCAGACCGAGAATGCCGGAGATCAGGACCGTCTGCGCCTTGTCCACATGAGTGCCGCCGTGCTGGTGGGCGTTGACGGCGAAGGTCATCGAGGTGACGACCAGGACGATCAGCGCGATGCAAGCCGACAGCATGTCGATCTTGCCGAGCTTGGCGAGCGGGCGTTCCAGCCAGGCGAGCCACTTGATGTCGCGGTCCTCGAAAATGAAGTCGAGGAAGATCATCAGCAGGAACATGCCACCGAAGGCGGCGATGGACGGATGGGCGTCCGTCACGAGCTGCTTGTACATGTCCTGGTCGCGCACCGCGAGTTCGACGGCCTCGATCGGCCCGATCTTGGCGCTGATCGCGACGATCACGATCGGGAAGACCAGGCGCATGCCGAACACGGCGATGAGGACACCGACGGTGAGGAAGATCTTCTGCCAGAAGGCATTCATCTTCTTCAGGATTCCGGCGTTGACCACCGCATTGTCGAAGGACAGCGAGATCTCCAGGATGGACAGGATCGCAACGATCCCGAAGGCCTCCCACCCCCCGTAGAGCACCGCTGCGACCAGCCCGAGCGCAGTGACTGCGAACGACCAGCCGAAGGTTTTCAGAACCACTGGCATCCCATCGTGTTGTACGGCTTTACGAAACGTTGACCCCGAAGTCTAGAGCGATGCCGCGGAGCCCCGACGCGTACCCCTGCCCCACCGCACGGAACTTCCATTCGCCCCCGTACCGGTAGACCTCGCCGAAGATCATCGCGGTCTCGCTGGAGGCGTCCTCGGAGAGGTCGTAGCGGGCCAGTTCCTGGCCGTCCGCCTCGTTCACCACACGAATGAAGGCGTTGCTGACCTGGCCGAAGCTCTGCCGGCGGGCCTCGGCCTCGTGGATCGAGACGGGAAAGACGATCTTGTCCACGCCGGCCGGAACCTTGGTGAGATCGATGATGAGCGACTCGTCGTCGCCTTCACCCTCGCCGGTGAGGTTGTCCCCCGTGTGTTCGACGGAGCCTTCCGGGCTCTTCAGGTTGTTGTAGAAGACGAAGTACTCGTCCCCGAGCACCCGGCCGTTGCTGCACAGCAGTGCGCTGGCGTCGAGGTCGAAGTCGGCGCCCGTGGTCGAGCGCGCGTCCCATCCGAGGCCGACCAGAACCCGGGTGAGGTTCGGTGCGGCTTTGGAGAGGGAGACATTGCCCCCCTTGGCGAGTGTGACGCCCATGTTGTAGTCCTCCCCGGACGACGGTGGCGATGTGACGGTACGGCGGTGTGACGGTACGGCGGTGTGGCCGTCGGCCGTGCGGCGGTGTGGCCGTAAAGCCGGTCCGGCGCCGTACACACGAGTGCACGGCGCCGGACGGATGGGACGACTGCTCTGGTGGAGCAGGCTCAGACGTTGACGCCGAAGTCCTGCGCGATGCCGCGCAGGCCCGAGGCGTAGCCCTGGCCGATGGCGCGGAACTTCCACTCCGCACCGTTGCGGTAGAGCTCGCCGAAGACCATGGCGGTCTCCGTCGAGGCGTCCTCCGACAGGTCGTAGCGGGCGAGCTCGGTGTTGTCAGCCTGGTTCACGACGCGGATGTACGCGTTGCGGACCTGGCCGAAGCTCTGCTGGCGGCTCTCGGCCTCGTAGATCGAGACCGGGAAGACGATCTTGGCCACGTCGGCGGGCACGCCGGCGAGGTTGACCTTGATCGCCTCGTCGTCGCCCTCGCCCTCACCGGTGGTGTTGTCACCGGTGTGCTCGACCGAGCCGTCGGGGCTCTTCAGGTTGTTGAAGAAGACGAAGTTCGCGTCGCCGGTGACCTTGCCCTGGTCGTTGGCCAGGATCGCGCTCGCGTCGAGGTCGAAGTCGACGCCGGTGGTGGTGCGAGCGTCCCAGCCCAGACCGACGATGACCGCGGTCAGGTTCGGCGCGGCCTTGGACAGCGAGACGTTGCCGCCCTTGCTGAGGCTGACTCCCACGGGTCCTCCATAAGGTTTTGTGTGGGGCAGGGCCCCGTCGTGCGGTTGCTA
Source organism: Streptomyces sp. NPDC006487 (assembly GCF_042870555.1). NCBI lineage: Bacteria > Bacillati > Actinomycetota > Actinomycetes > Kitasatosporales > Streptomycetaceae > Streptomyces > Streptomyces sp. NPDC006487. The sequence continues at coordinate 322,043 of NZ_JBIAHN010000007.1, read as the reverse complement.
CCGGATCAACGTTTCGATCCTAGTGACGGGTTCCCGCCTGTACGGGCTTATTCGAGGCGAACGGGCCCACGTGCCCGACGGCACGCGCCCATGAGCCTGCGGCACGGACTCAGAGGCTGTCGAGAGCCTTGATGTACTCGTTCAGGTCACGCGCGTCGGGCAGCCCGTTGACTACGGTCCAGCGCACGATGCCGTCGCGGTCGATGACGAAGGTGCCGCGCACCGCGCAGCCCTTCTCCTCGTCGAAGACCCCGTAGGCGCGGGAGGCCTCCCCGTGCGGCCAGAAGTCCGACAGCAGCGGGTACTCCAGCCCCTCCTGCTCGGCGAAGACGCGCAGGGTCGGTACGGAGTCGTTGGAAACCGCGAGGAGCTGCACGTCGTCGTTCTGGAAGCGCGGGAGCTGGTCGCGCAGCTCGCAGAGCTCGCCGGTGCAGACGCCGGTGAAGGCGAACGGGTAGAAGAGCAGCACGACGGCCTTCTCCCCGCGGAAGTCGGAGAGCCGCACGACCCTGCCGTGGTTGTCCTTGAGCTCGAAGTCCGGGGCCTTGTTGCCGACCTCGATCGCCATCTGTCGCATCCCTTCGTCCCGCATCCCTGCGTTGGGCTGTTCGGGTGATCCCAGCTTATGGGTCCGCCGCTTGTGGTCCGCCGTTTGTGGGTCCGCCGCTTGTGGGTCCACCGCGCGTCCGGCCCCGGTCAGCCCGCCGCGAAACGCACGCACCCCGCCCACCGGGAAGCTTCCGGCGAACGGGGTGCGTGTGTCCGCATGGCTGCGGGGCGCGGCTCAGCGCTTGGACTTGGCCGTCTTCGGAGTCGCCAGCTTGGTGGCGGTCCACTCCTTGCCGACGGGGAGACCCTTGGCCAGCGAGAGGCCGGCGGTCTCGGCGGCCTCGCTGATGTCGCTGGCCTCGACGAAACCGTCCTTGCCGGTCTTGGGAGTCACCAGCAGGATCAGTGCGCCGTCCTCGACCAGCTCGGTCGCATCGACCAGGGCGTCCGTCAGGTCGCCGTCGTCCTCCCGGAACCACAGCAGAACCGCGTCTGCGACATCGTCGTAGTCCTCATCGACGAGTTCGGTGACGTGATCCTCTACGGCATCACGGAATTCCTGATCGACGTCGTCGTCGTAGCCGATCTCCTGGACCACCTGTTCGGACTGGAAACCCAGCCTGGCGGCCAGGTTCTCCGCGTGGTCCGCGGTCGCGCTCACGGGGTGCCTCCTGCTCATGTTCGGTGAATGTTCTTCGGCGGCGCGCGTACGCGCAGCATTGGGCGTAGTCCACACGGGCGCGGCGGATCGCGCAAGTACCCGGCCGCCGAGACCGTCGAAACGGTGACGATTGCGGCCGTCTCGCCGCAACTTTCAGCCCTTCCGGATGTACCCCTGGTGATTCATCCCACACCATTCCACCTCATTCGGCACGGCCTCGGGACTTTCGCACCTGTTTGAGGGACGAACGGCCTTGCGAAGGGGGTGATCGTCCTGGGCGTAAGGTTGCGGTTTGGGCGTTGTCGTCGCCACGGTCGGCGCAATCCCTCCACACTCCAGGGATTACCCAGCGGTAAAGATGACGATTTCTGCCGAGCGTAAGACCATGGGAGGCGGCGAACCCAAGGCACGACTCCCCCGACAGCGAAGGAACAGCGTGGCTTCCGCATCCGATCGCAATCCGATCATCATTGGTGGCCTGCCGAGTCAGGTACCGGACTTCGATCCGGAAGAGACGCAGGAGTGGCTCGACTCCCTGGACGCCGCGGTCGACGAGCGGGGCCGCGAGCGCGCCCGTTACCTGATGCTGCGGCTGATGGAGCGGGCCCGCGAGAAGCGCGTGGCCGTGCCCGAGATGCGCTCCACGGACTACGTCAACACGATCGCCACCAAGGACGAGCCCTTCTTCCCCGGCAACGAGGAGATCGAGCGCAAGGTCCTCAACGCCACCCGGTGGAACGCGGCCGTCATGGTCTCGCGCGCCCAGCGCCCGGGGATCGGCGTCGGCGGTCACATCGCCACGTTCGCCTCCTCCGCCTCGCTCTACGACGTGGGCTTCAACCACTTCTTCCGGGGCAAGGACGAGGGTGACGGCGGCGACCAGATCTTCTTCCAGGGCCACGCCTCCCCCGGCATCTACGCCCGCGCCTACCTCCTGGACCGGCTCTCCGAGCAGCAGCTCGACGCGTTCCGCCAGGAGAAGTCGAAGGCCCCGTACGGCCTCTCCAGCTACCCGCACCCGCGGCTGATGCCGGACTTCTGGGAGTTCCCGACCGTCTCGATGGGCCTCGGCCCGCTCGGTGCGATCTACCAGGCCCGGATGAACCGGTACATGGAGGCCCGTGGCATCGCGGACACTTCCAAGTCACACGTTTGGGCGTATCTCGGCGACGGCGAGATGGACGAGCCCGAGTCGCTCGGCCAGCTCTCCATCGCGGCCCGCGAGCACCTGGACAACCTGACCTTCGTCGTCAACTGCAACCTGCAGCGCCTCGACGGCCCGGTCCGCGGCAACGGCAAGATCATGCAGGAGCTGGAGTCGCAGTTCCGCGGTGCCGGCTGGAACGTCATCAAGCTGATCTGGGACCGCTCCTGGGACCCGCTGCTGGCCCAGGACCGCGACGGCATCCTGGTCAACAAGCTCAACACCACCCCGGACGGCCAGTTCCAGACGTACGCCACCGAGACGGGCGCGTACATCCGCGACCACTTCTTCGGCGGCGACCACCGGCTCCGCGCGATGGTCGAGAACATGACCGACCAGCAGATCCAGCACCTGGGCCGCGGCGGCCACGACCACAAGAAGGTCTACGCGGCGTACGCGGCGGCCAAGGCCCACAAGGGCCAGCCGACGGTGATCCTCGCGCAGACGGTCAAGGGCTGGACGCTGGGCCCGAACTTCGAGGGCCGCAACGCGACCCACCAGATGAAGAAGCTGACGGCCGACGACCTCAAGCGCTTCCGCGACCGTCTGCACATCCCGATCACGGACGCCCAGCTGGAGGACGGCGCGCCGCCGTACTACCACCCGGGCCGCAATTCCCCCGAGATCCAGTACATGCACGACCGCCGCAGCGCGCTCGGCGGTTACGTGCCGACCCGCGTGGTGCGCGCGAAGCCGCTCCAGCTGCCGGGCGACGCCACGTACGCGGCGGCCAAGAAGGGCTCGGGACAGCAGTCGATCGCCACCACCATGGCCTTCGTCCGCATCCTGAAGGACCTGATGCGGGACAAGGAGATCGGCAAGCGCTTCGTGCTGATCGCCCCCGACGAGTACCGCACCTTCGGCATGGACGCGTTCTTCCCGAGCGCCAAGATCTACAACCCGCTGGGCCAGCAGTACGAGGCGGTCGACCGCGACCTGCTGCTCGCGTACAAGGAGTCGCCGACCGGCCAGATGCTGCACGACGGCATCTCGGAGGCGGGCTGCACGGCCTCGCTGATCGCCGCGGGTTCGGCGTACGCGACGCACGGCGAGCCGCTGATCCCGGTCTACGTCTTCTACTCGATGTTCGGTTTCCAGCGCACGGGTGACCAGTTCTGGCAGATGGCGGACCAGCTGGCGCGCGGTTTCGTCCTCGGCGCGACCGCCGGCCGCACCACCCTGACGGGTGAGGGCCTGCAGCACGCCGACGGCCACTCCCAGCTGCTGGCCTCGACCAACCCGGGCTGTGTGGCGTACGACCCGGCGTACGGGTACGAGATCGCGCACATCGTCAAGGACGGTCTGCGGCGCATGTACGGCCCCGACGCCGAGGACGTCTTCTACTACCTGACGGTCTACAACGAGCCCATCCAGCACCCGGCCGAGCCGGCCGGCGTGGACGTGGACGGCATCCTCAAGGGCATCCACCGGGTCTCGCAGGGCACCTCCGGCTCCGTCGGGGCGCAGATCATGGCCTCGGGCGTGGCGGTGCCGTGGGCGCTGGAGGCGCAGCGGATCCTGGCCGCCGAGTGGAACGTCAAGGCGGACGTCTGGTCGGCGACCTCCTGGAACGAGCTGCGCCGCGAGGCCGTCGCCGTGGAGGAGCACAACCTGCTCCACCCGGAGGAGGAGCAGCGCGTGCCGTACGTGACCACCAAGCTGTCCGGCGCGGAGGGTCCGTTCGTGGCGGTCTCCGACTGGATGCGGGCGGTCCCGGACCAGATCTCGCGCTGGGTGCCCGGCACGTACACCTCGCTGGGCGCGGACGGCTTCGGCTTCGCGGACACACGGGGCGCGGCCCGGCGCTTCTTCCACATCGACGCGCAGTCGGTGGTCCTCTCGGTGCTGACCGAGCTGGCCAAGGAGGGCAAGATCGACCGCTCGGCGCTGAAGCAGGCGATCGACCGGTACCAGCTGCTGGACGTCCGGGCGGCCGACCCGGGCGCGGCCGGGGGCGACGCGTAGCGTCCTTTGCGGTGAGGGGCGCCGGGACACCTGTCCCGGCGCCCCTTATCCGTTCCTTACGATGCTTCGCATGAAGCAACCCTCTCCCCAGGCGCGGTGGGAGCGCCGGACGCAGACCCCGCTGCTGGTGCTCGCCCTGGGTTTCGCCGTGGCCTACGCGGTGCCCATCGTCCTGCCCGACGCGAGCCCGGCGGTGCACAGCGCCTGCAAGCACGCCGAGTGGGTGGTGTGGGCCGCCTTCGCCGCCGACTACCTGGTGCGGCTGGGCCTGGCGCACTCGAAGAGGGCCTTCGTACGGACCCACTGGCTGGACCTGATGGCGGTGGTGCTGCCGATGATCCAGCCGCTGCGGCTGCTGCGCGTGGTCTCCACCCTGATGCTCGTGGGGCGGCGCGCGCGGATGGCCCCGCAGATCAGGCTCACCACGTACGTGGCGGGCTCGGTGGTCGGGCTGCTGATGTTCGGCTCGCTGGCGGTGCTGAGCGTGGAACGGGACGCCCCCGACGGCAACATCAAGAACCTCGGGGACGCGCTGTGGTGGTCGGTGACCACGATGACGACGGTCGGGTACGGGGACCACTCCCCCACGACCGGGCTCGGCCGGCTGCTGGCGGTGGGGCTGATGCTGTCCGGGATCGCGCTGCTGGGTGTGGTGACCGCCAACATCGCGGCCTGGTTCATCTCCCGCTTCGAACGCGACGACCTGGTGGAGCGCGCCCAGACGGCGGCGATCTCCGAACTGACCGCGGAGGTACGGGCCCTGCGTGCCGAGGTCGCCCGGCTCGGCGGACCGGCCCCCGCCGGGGCCGGCGTGCCCGCCCCGGGCGCCCGGGGCGGGACGGCCGAGCCGGCCGGGGCGCCCGCGGCGGGCGGCGCCGTCAGCGCTCCCACACCTTGAACGCCCTGACCTGGTAGGGCGACTGGGGCAGCCACACCCCGTCGCCCGGGTAGGTCTGGAACTCGCCCGTCTCGGCGCATTCCGCCGACTGGTACGTGGTGACCGGTCGGCCGGTCCGGTTGGTGAGCGACTGGGCGGTGGTCCCGGCGGGCAGGGCGGTGCAGCTGTTGATGTCGAGGGTGCTGAGCTCGTGGGTCGTGCGGGCGCCCTTGAACTCCGGCTTCGCCCACAGGCACAGCTGCCCGGTGGCGCAGGCCCCGAGCGCCGGGGGCCCGGCGGCCCGCCCCTTCGTCCGCCCGGAGGCCCGTACGGGAGCCGGGGCGTCGGCCCGGGCCCGCCCGGGAGCCTGGGCCCGGGGCTGGGCGTGCGCCTGGGCGGGGATCAGGGCCGGCGCACGCACCGGCGTTCGGCCCGGGGCCCGGCCCGCCGCGTGGGCGGATTCCGCGGTGCCGGGGATCAGCAGGGTGGCGGCGAGCACGGTGACCGCGGCGGCGGTGCGCCCGGAGAAAGTGGTGGTCCACGTACGCATGACGGGTCAACTCCTGGTGGACGTACGGGCCCCGGACCGTTTCCGGAAGCTCCGTCGGCACCACGCTGACCTGCGCGGACGTCCCGGCGGAAGGGGCCGCGAGCGGGTCCACCCTGATAGGCGACAGCCCCGCCGGAACTGTCCGGCGGGGCTGCCGCGGCCCCGGAGTTGACGCCTCCGCGACCACCGTGACCGTCACGGCCGCGCGGCCGGAGACACAGCGCCAGCGGGGCACCGCGTCCGGACGGGCGGCCGGGACGGAGCTAGATGTGGGCCGCTCCGGCCCCCGCCTCCGCGTTCTCGCCGCGCTTCGTGAAGCCGGCCACGACCGCGGCCAGGACCGCGACCACTCCGGCGACGGTGAAGGCGGTGCTCATCCCTGACACGAACGTGTCGTGCGCGACCCCCGTGATGGTCGCCGCGAGCTGCTCGGGCGCCTCCGGCGGGATCGGGGCGATGCCGACCTGGATGCCCTTCTCCGCGAGGTCCGCCTGCTCCGGGGTGAGCGGCGGCAGCCCGGCCCCGGCCCAGTTGTCCTCGAAGACGCTTCCGACCTTGCTCGCCATGACCGCGCCGAGCACGGCGGTGCCCAGGCTGCCGCCGACCTGCATGGCGGCCTGCTGGAGCCCGCCGGCCACGCCCGAGAGCTCCAGCGGGGCGTTGCCGACGATGACCTCGGTGGCTCCGACCATGACCGGCGCGAGCCCGAGGCCCATCAGGGCGAACCAGAGGGACATGGTGGGAGTGGAGGTGCCCGGCGTCAGCTGGGCCATCCCGAAGCAGGCGACGGCGGTGGCGACCATGCCCGCGACGAGCGGCGGCCGCGGGCCGACCTTGGTGATGGCGAGGCCCGCCAGCGGCGATCCGATGATCATCATCCCGGTCAGCGGCAGCAGGTGCAGGCCGCTGTCGACGGGGCTCATGCCGTGCACGTTCTGCAGGTAGAAGGTGACGAAGAACAGCCCGCCCATGAAGGCGAAGGCCATCAGGACCATCAGCACCGTGCCCGCGGACAGCGGCAGCGAGCGGAACATCCCGAGCGGGATCAGCGGCTCGGAGACGGAGTTCTCCCAGAGGGCGAAGGCCACGAAGCAGAGCACGGACCCACCGAGGAAGGCCAGGGTCCTGGCGTCCCCCCAGCCCCATTCGGAGGCCTTGATCAGCGCCCAGATCAGCGAGAACATGCCGGCCGACAGCAGCAGGATGCCCAGGACGTCGAAGGAGCGCGGAGCGTTCTCGGCCCGGTGGTCGACCAGGATGAACAGGCCGAAGGCGAGCGCGACGATGCCGACGGGCACGTTGATGAAGAAGACCGACTGCCAGCTCACGTTCTCGACGAGCAGACCGCCGACGATCGGCCCGGCGGCTGTCGAGGCACCGATGACCATGCCCCAGATGCCGATGGCCATGTTGAGCTTCTCGGCCGGGAAGGTCGCGCGCAGCAGGCCCAGCGCGGCGGGCATCAGCAGCGCCCCGAAGACGCCCTGCGCGACGCGGAAGCCGATGACGAGCTCGACTCCGCCGGAGAGGCCGATGGCCGCCGAGGAGACGGCGAAACCGGCGATGCCTATGAGGAAGGTCTGGCGGTGGCCGAAGCGGTCGCCGAGCTTGCCCGCGGTGATGAGGGAGACCGCGAGGGCGAGCAGGTAGCCGTTGGTGATCCACTGGACGTCGGCGAGCGAGGCGCCGAGGTCCTTCTGGATGGCCGGGTTGGCGACGGCGACGATCGTGCCGTCGAGGGTGACCATCATGACGCCGATCGCGACGGCGAACAGGGTGAGCCACGGGTGGCCGCGGAGGCCCGTACGGCCCGGCGTGGGGCCCGGTTCCTTGCTGAGCGAGAGTGCGTCATCGCCGTCGACGGTGATCTGACTAGTCATGCGGACAGGTTAGTGACAGCGACTGACACTTCACAGGGCGGTTCGTCAGACAGCCACTGTCAGGTCCGTCACAGGTACCCTGACCGCCGTGATGACCGATCAGCGGCCCGCGCCCGCACCGGCCGCCGGACTGCGCGAGCGCAAGAAACAGCGCACGCGCGACGCACTGCTGCGCGCGGCCCTCCTCCTCTTCATCGCGCAGGGATACGAGGAGACGACCGTCGACGAGATCACCGACGCCGTGGACGTCTCCCAGCGCACCTTCTTCCGGTACTTCGCCAACAAGGAAGAGGTCGCCTTCGCCGTCCAGGACCTGGTCGAATCGCACTTCGTCGCGGCGCTGCGCGCGCGCCCGCCCGCCGAGGGCCCCTTCGAGGCCATGCGCTCGGCCGTCCTCGACGCCTGGGACACCGTCGACGAGGCCATTTCGGACCTGGTCCCCATCGACCTGTACATGCGCAGCTACCGGCTGATCGAGTCCACCCCGGCCCTGCTCGCCGTGCACCTGCGCCGCTCCACCGAGCTGGAGGAGCAGATCGCCCGGCTGATAGCCGACCGCGAGGGCCTCGACGTGGACGCCGACCCGCGCCCGCGGGTGGCCGTCGCCGCGTTCACGGGCGTGATGCGCGTCACCGGCCGGCTCTGGGGACAGGGTGAGGACATCAGCGTGGCCACCATCCGGCGGATGACCGAGGTCTACCTCGACCAGATCGGCCCGGCACTGGCCGCCGACTGGCGCCGGCCCGCCTGACCGGCGCGGTCGTCTCCCGGCCGGGCGAAGGTCCCTTACGGGCACGGGTGCCCGCACGCGGGTCCCGTACGGACGCATCCGCCGGCCGTGCGTCCCACGGTCGGCGGTGACTCCCGTCACCCGGCGCGCAGGCAGCCGCCGAGGTCTCCTAGTCTGGGCGCAGTGAACCTGCCCGGCCCCGCCCACACCCACTCCGCCGACGCCCCCGCGCGCCCGGCCGCCCTGCGCACCCTGCTCGCGCTGGCGGTGGTCTTCCTGATGCTCACGACCACGGGCTGGACCGCCGTCTACCGGCCCGCGAGCGGGGCCTCCCCGCGCGAGGCCGCGCTCGCCTCCTGGACCGGATCGCGTTTCGAGGGCCGGGTCCTGCCCGCCGCCGATGCCCCGCCGTCCGTGGTGGCACGGTTCTTCGCGCGGCTCGACGGGGCCCAGCGCGTCCGGCTCGCCGAGGGCCACCCGCTGGTGGTCGGCAATCTCGACGGCGCGCCGCCCAGCCTCCGCTACCGGGCCAACCGGATGACCCTGCAGCAGGCCGCGCGGGTCGAGGACGCCCGCGCCCACGACATCACGCTGGCCCCCGCCGACCGCGCCACCGCGGCCCGGCGCGCGCACCGCTTCGAGTCCCTCGCCGAGCCCGGCCGGCAGATCCTCGTCTTCGACCCCACCGGCGGCGGCCTCGCGGCCGAGGTCTTCGGCGACCTCGGCGGGGCCCGCCGGGTCTCGGTGGTCGTCCCCGGGGTCGACACCGACGCGCTCACCTTCGAGCGCACGGTGCGCCGGCTGACCTCCCCCGTCGGCATGGCGGAGTCCCTCTACGAGGCCGAGCGCGCGGCCGCCCCGGCCGGCCGGACCGCGGTCATCGCCTGGGCCGGCTACACCGCCCCGACCGGCGTCGGCATGGACGCGGCGACCGGGCGCCTCGCCGTGGACGGCGCGGCCCGGCTGCGCTCGCTGACCTCCGCACTGCCCGGGCGGGCGAGCGTGGCGCTGTTCTGCCACAGCTACGGCTCGGTGGTGTGCGGGGTGGCCGCCCACGAACTGCCGCAACGGGTCACGGACATCGTGGTGGCGGGCAGCCCCGGGATGCGCGCCGCGAACGCCGGTGAACTGGGCACCTCGGCGCGGGTGTGGGCGATGCGGGACGCCGGTGACTGGATCGCCGACGTGCCCCACCTGGAGTTCGGCGGCCTGGGACACGGCGCGGATCCGGTCTCCGGGGAGTTCGGCGCTCGGGTGCTGTCGGCCGCGGGAGCCAAGAGCCACACCGGCTACTTCGAGCCAGGTACCGAATCCCTGGACAACTTCGCCAAAATCGGAACCGGGGCGTTCGGTTCCACGGTGTGCGCCACCGGGGACGACTCGTGCCGACGCGGGACATCCGCGACGGAAGGCTCCTGACCCGCTCGGCCGACCCGAAATCGGACCTCACAGCGGGGGGACGCACGGGGGTGCGTCCCTTTACGATGTGCCGCATGGGTGACGTACTGGCCGGAAACCATGCCGTCTGGGAGTTCGACCGCACCACGGACTCGCTCATCATCCGCTTCGCACGGGGGATGCGAACGCCCAGGCTCTGGCACGCCCTGGGGGAACGCCGGATTCCCCTCGAAGCGTTGTCCGGGGTGGGCCTGACCGTGGGACGGCGGGACACCGTGGTGCTGCACGCCCGCGTGCGTGTCGGCGCGGATCCGCTGATGGAGGCCGCGGCCGGGCAGTTGCGGGAAGCCTGCGACCCGTACCGGCTGGTGCTGCCGGGAGGCGGTGGCGGGACCGCGCGGGCCACGGCCTTCGGCGAGACGCTGCGCGAGCGGCTGGGTCCGGCCGGGCCGGCCGAGCGGTTCCTGGTCTCCGTCCCGGAGCCGCGGGCCACGCTGAAGGCGTACGACGCCCGGCTCACCTTCGACGGCGGCGCCGTCACCTTCCGCTGGTCGCGCACCGGGGCCACCAGCGCCAAGTGGAAGGCGGGCGACCAGCGGTACCCGCTGGCCGCCCTGGCCGGTCTGACCTGGCACTCCCCGGAACGGCCCGGGGGCCACCTGCGGCTGTGGTCCCGCGAGGCCGCCGGTGATCCCCGGCCGGACCACGACCTGGCCTCGGCCGTCTTCGGCGTGGGGTACGGGGCCGTGCACGAGTCGCTGCCCTTCGCGGCGGCGCTGCTCGCGGCCCTGCGGGCGCGCAGCCCGGTCGCCTCGGTGCCCCCGCAGCATTCCTGGGAGCGGATTCAGCATCTCGCCGAACTGCACAGCGCGGGGCTCCTCACGGACGCCGAGTACCTGGCGCTGCGCGACCGCTTCACGGCCGGAGCCTGACCGGCGGGGCCGGACTCACCCCTCGCGGGCCGCCGAGGTCGAGCTCATGTCGGGGTACCGGTCGCCCGCGACCCCCGCGGCGATCGCGTCCAGGAGGGACAGGTCGGCATCCGTCAGGGTGATGCGGGTCGCCGCGGTGTTCTCCGCGAGGCGGGAGGGCTTGCGGGTGCCCGGGATCGGGACGACCGTCAGACCGTGCACCGCCGCCCGCCGGTGCACCCACGCCAGGGCGATCTGGGCCGGGGTGGCCCCGTGGGCCGCCGCGATCTGCCGTACCGGCGTCAGCAGCGCCCCGTTCGTCCGTGCGTTGTCACCCGTGAACCGGGGCTGGTGGCGCCGGAAGTCACCGGCCGTCAGCTCCGCCGACGCGTCCGCGAACGCCCCGGTCAGGAAGCCGCGCCCGAGCGGGGAGTACGCCGCTATGGCCACGCCCAGCTCCGCCGCCGCGCCCACCGCGCTGCGCTCCACGTCGCGGCTGAACAGCGACCACTCCGACTGGAGCGCCGCGATCGGGTGCACCGCGTGCGCCTCGCGCAGCTCGGCCCCGGTCACCTCGCTGAGCCCGAGGTGGCGCACCTTGCCCTCCTGCACCAGTTCCGCCATCGCGCCCACCGACTCGGCGAACGGAACGGCCGGATCGCGCCGGTGCATGTAGTAGAGGTCGATCACCTCGGTGCCCAGCCTGCGCAGGCTGCCCTCCACCGCGCCGCGGATGTACGCGCGGTCGTTGCGGACGCCCCGGTACACCGGGTCGTCCGTGCGCTCGATGGCGAACTTCGTGGCCAGGGTGATCCGCTCGCGGTGCGCGGCCACGAACGGCGCGAGGAACTCCTCGTTGGCGCCGCGCCCGTAGACGTCGGCGGTGTCGAAGAGGGTGACCCCGGCGGCCAGCGCCGCGCCCAGGGTCTGCCGGGCGGCCGCCTCGTCGGTGTCCCCGTAGAACTCGCTCATGCCCATGCAGCCGAGCCCCTGGACGCCCACCAGCGGGCCGCCCTTGCCCAGTTCGACCTGCCCCACCTGCTCGGCCCGCTCTGTCCCGACGGTGTTGCCGCTCATGTCCGGTCTCCCTCTCCCGCGACGGTGGTGCGCATCGCATACGTATCGATCTTGTAGTCCAGGACGGCGAGCGCGTCGGTCAGTTCCGTGATCCGCGTGCGCACCTCGTCACGCGTGCGCTCCAGCAGTTCGCGCCGGTCGGCGGCGGTGTGCGGGCCCTCACGGACGAGTTCGGCGTAACGGACCATGTCCGCCACGGACATTCCGGTGGTGCGCAGCTTGCCGACGAAGCCCAGCCAGTCGAGGTCCTTGTCGGTGAACCGCCGCTGACCCGAGTGGGAACGGTCCACGTGCGGCATGAGGCCGATCCGCTCGTACCAGCGCAGGGTGTGCTGGGTCAGACCCGTCCGGGCCTCGACCTCGCTGATCGTGTACCGCGTCTGCGCCTGCAGGGGGGTCCGGGTCGGGCTCATGGCTCCACGCTAAATCCTTGGAGTGCACTCCAAGCAAGTACCCTCGGCCGCATGGAGAGCCTGCAGAGTCTGCGCAACATCGAGAACTGGCCGGTGCCGACCGCCGCCGCGGCCGTCGTCCACGCCGACGGGACCGTGCTCGGCACCCACGGCCCGGTGGACCACCGCTTCCCGCTGGCCTCCGTCACCAAGCCGCTCGCCGCGTACGCCGCCCTCGTCGCCTACGAGGAGGGCGCGATCGAGCTGGACGAGCCGGCCGGGCCCGAGGGTTCCACGGTGCGCCACCTGCTCGCCCACACCAGTGGCCTGGCCTTCGACGAGCACCGGGTGACGGCCCCTCCCGGGCAGCGCCGGCTGTACTCGAACGCCGGTTTCGAGGAGCTCGGCGACCACATCGCGAAGGCCACCGGCATCCCCTTCGCCGCGTACCTGGCGGAGGCCGTCTTCGAGCCGCTGGGCATGGCGTCGAGCAGCCTGGAAGGCTCTCCCGCCAAGGACGGCGTCTCCACCGTCTCCGACCTCCTGCGCTTCGCCGCCGAGCTCCAGCAGCCCCGGCTGCTGGACGTGCGCACGGTCGCCGCGGCCACCTCCGTGGTCCACCCGGGCCTCAAGGGCGTGCTGCCCGGCTACGGCCACCAGTCCCCCAACGACTGGGGACTCGGCTTGGAGATCCGCGACGGCAAGGCCCCGCACTGGACGGGCGCCGGCTCCTCGCCGCGCACCTTCGGCCACTTCGGTCAGTCCGGGACCTTCCTGTGGGTGGACCCGGACGCCCGCGCCGCCTGCGTGGCGCTGACGGACCGCGCCTTCGGTCCGTGGGCCGTGGAGGCCTGGCCCCCGTTCACCGACGCGGTGCTCGCCGAGCTCGGGACCCGGACCCGCTGAGACCCTGCGGCCGCCGCCTGCGGGACCGCCGCGACGGGATCCCTCCTAGGAAAGCTCCCAGATCAGCACCTCGGCCGGGGAGCCGGCCACCAGCTCCAGCTCCCCCTCGCCGGTGATCCGCGCCGAGTCCCCGGGACTGAGCTCCTCGGCGTCCCCGGCGGACCCGGCCGACCCGCCGTCGAGCCGCAGGTCTCCCCGTACGACGTGCAGGTACACCCGCGCGGCGGCCGGTACGGCGACCCGCTCGCCCGCGCCCGGACGCCGTACGTGCAGGACGGCCCCGGCCGCGGGCACGGCGTAGGGCGTGCTGTCGGCGATCCCCCTGACCAGCGTGTACGAGGGCTCCCCGGCCGGATCGGCGGGGGCCAGCCACATCTGGACGAAGCGCAGCGGCCCGGGGCCGTCGTTTCGTTCCACGTGCCGGGTCCCGGACGCCGCGGCGAGGTGCTGTACGTCGCCGGGCCGCACCAGGGTCGCGGCGCCCGTGGCGTCCCGGTGGGTGAGCTCGCCCTCGGCCACCCAGGTCACGATCTCGGTGTGGCTGTGGGGGTGCTCGTCGAAGCCCGCGCCGGGGGCGAGGCTCTCCTCGTTGCACGCCAGGACCGGGCCGAACCGCAGGTTGTCGGGGTCGTAGTGCGGGCCGAAGGAGAAGGCGTGCCGGGTGACGATCCCCTTGGGGGGTTCCCCGCCCTCGTACCGGTCGGAGCCTCGGCGTACATCAATCATGGGGGCAACCGTAGCCCCCGGGGCGCGGCCCGGGATGAGACCGGACTCCGCGCAGCGGCCCCGATAAGGCAGTCTTGTCACGTGCCCCAACCCGAACGTGAGCATTCCCCCGCGGTCCACCCCGCGCATCCGGCTCCGCCCCATCCGCACGCCGCGACGCTGCGACGGCTGGAGAAGTCCTCCGGCCGGCTCGCCGCCAACGCCATCGCGCGCATGGACGAGACGCTGTCGTGGTACCGGGCGATGCCACCGGAGAACCGGTCCTGGATCGGCCTGGTCGCGCAGGCCGGCATCGCCGCGTTCACGGAGTGGTTCCGGCACCCGGACACCGCGCAGGCGATCTCGACCGATGTCTTCGGGACGGCTCCGCGCGAGCTGACCCGGGCGATCACCTTGCGCCAGACCGTCGAGATGGTGCGCACCACGATCGAGGTCATGGAGACCGCGATCGACGAGGTCGCGGCGCCCGGCGACGAGTCGATCCTGCGCGAGGCCCTGCTGGTGTACGCCCGGGAGATCGCCTTCGCGACCGCCCAGGTCTACGCCCAGGCCGCCGAAGCCCGTGGTGCGTGGGACGCCCGGCTGGAGTCCCTGGTGGTCAACGCGGTGCTGTCCGGGGAGGCCGACGAGGGCGCGCTGTCCCGGGCCGCGGCGCTCGGCTGGAACTCCCCCGAGCACGTGTGCGTGGTGCTGGGCACGGCTCCGGAGGGCGACAGCGAGCTGACGGTCGAGGCGATCCGGCGGGCCGCCCGCCACCACAAGCTGCAGGTGCTCACGGGTGTGCTGGGCGACCGGCTCGTGGTCATCGCGGGTGGCAGCGACAATCCGATGCAGGTGGCGAAGTCGCTGATCGGGCCGTTCGCGGCGGGCGCCGTGGTCGCCGGGCCGGTGGTCCCGGACCTGCTGAACGCCACGAAATCGGCGCAGGCGGCCGCGGCCGGACTCAAGGCCTGCACGGCGTGGCAGGACGCTCCGAGGCCGGTGCTCGCGGACGATCTCCTGCCCGAACGCGCGATCGCCTCCGACCCTTCGGCCCGCGAGCAGTTGGTGGAGGAGATCTACAGACCGCTCGAAGAGGCCGGCTCGGCCCTGCTGGAAACGCTGAGTGTCTATCTGGAGCAGGCGAGCAGCCTCGAAGGTGCGGCCCGGATGCTGTTCGTGCACCCCAACACCGTGCGCTACCGGCTCCGACGTGTGACAGACGTCACCGGCTGGTCGCCCTCCGATGTCCGCTCCGCGTTCACGCTGAGGATCGCTTTGATCCTCGGACGTCTGGCCGACGGCGATCCTCAGTCCTAAGCTTTTGTCGGACATCAACAATTACCCCGATGGTTCTTCGTCCCTGTCCCCACGGGCGGCGCGGACCGAACACAAGAGAGAGTGTGAGGGTGCTCGTACTCGTCGCTCCCGGCCAAGGCGCACAGACGCCCGGCTTCCTGACTCCCTGGCTCGAACTGCCCGGCGCCGCTGACCGCGTCGCCGGCTGGTCGGATGCCATCGGGCTCGACCTTGCCCACTACGGCACGAAGGCCGACGCGGACGAGATCCGTGACACGGCCGTCGCACAACCCCTGCTCGTGGCCGCCGGCCTGCTCGCCGCGGCCGAGCTGACCTCCAAGGCCGGCCCCGGCGCCTTCGGCGCCGTGGCGGGCCACAGCGTCGGCGAAATCACCGCCGCCGCGTACGCCGGGGTCCTGTCTGACAAGGACGCGCTGTCCTTCGTACGCACTCGCGGACTCGCCATGGCGGAGGCCGCGGCGATCACCGAGACGGGCATGGCCGCCGTCCTCGGCGGTGACCCGGACGTCGTCGTGGCGCACCTGGAGAAGCTGGGTCTGACCCCGGCGAACGTCAACGGCGCGGGCCAGATCGTGGCCGCGGGAACCGCGGAGCAGATCGCGGCCCTGGTGGCCGAGAAGCCCGAAGGTTCCATGAAGGTCGTCGCCCTCAAGGTCGCGGGCGCCTTCCACACGCACCACATGGCTCCGGCGGTCGCCGGTCTGGAGCAGGCCGCGGCGGCCCTCTCCCCGGCCGACCCGGCGCTGACGTACGTATCGAACAAGGATGGTCAGGTCGTGACCACGGGCGCCGATGTCGTCGCCCGGCTGGTGGGCCAGGTGGCCAACCCGGTCCGCTGGGACCTGTGCATGGAGACGTTCGCCGCACTGGGCGTCACCGGGATCGTCGAGCTGTCTCCCGGTGGCACCCTGACGGGTCTGGCCAAGCGCGCGCTGAAGGGCGTACCGAGCGTGGCGCTGAAGACCCCGGACGATCTCGACAAGGCCGCGGCGCTCGTCTCCGAGCACGCGGTCTGAGAGAAGGAGCCCACTCAGCATGTCGAAGATCAAGCCTGCCAAGGGCTCCCCGTACGCCCGCATCCTCGGTGTCGGCGGCTACCGTCCGACCCGCGTGGTGCCGAACGAGGTCATCCTCGAAACCATCGACTCCTCCGACGAGTGGATCCGCTCCCGCTCGGGCATCGCGACCCGGCACTGGGCGTCCCCGCAGGAGACCGTCGCCGCGATGTCGGTGGAGGCCTCCGGCAAGGCCCTGGCCGACGCCGGGATCGCTCCGGAGAAGATCGGCGCCGTGATCGTCTCGACGGTGTCGCACTTCAAGCAGACCCCGGCCGTGGCGACCGAGATCGCGCACCGCATCGGTGCGGGCAAGCCCGCCGCTTTCGACATCTCCGCGGGCTGCGCCGGGTTCGGCTACGGCCTGACCCTGGCGAAGGGGCTCGTCGTCGAGGGTTCCGCGGAGTACGTCCTCGTCATCGGCGTGGAGCGGCTCTCGGACCTGACCGACCTGGAGGACCGCGCGACGGCCTTCCTCTTCGGTGACGGCGCGGGCGCCGTGGTCGTCGGCCCCTCGGACGAGCCGGCCATCGGCCCCACGGTGTGGGGTTCGGAGGGCGACAAGTCGGAGACCATCAAGCAGACCGTGCCGTGGGACGAGTACCTCGGCAAGGACGGCGGCGAAAAGTTTCCCGCCATCACGCAGGAGGGTCAGGCGGTCTTCCGCTGGGCCGTCTTCGAGATGGCGAAGGTGGCCCAGCAGGCGCTCGACGCAGCCGGGATCACCGCTGATGACCTGGACGTCTTCATTCCGCACCAGGCGAACATGCGGATCATCGACTCGATGGTGAAGACTCTGAAGCTGCCGGAACACGTCACGGTCGCCCGTGACATCGAAACCACCGGCAACACCTCGGCCGCCTCGATCCCGCTCGCAATGGAGCGGCTCCTGGCGACCGGAGCGGCGAAGAGCGGCGACACCGCGCTCGTCATCGGCTTCGGGGCGGGGCTCGTCTACGCCGCCACGGTCGTTACCCTCCCCTAGGGCCCGGGATCCACATCCCGGACTCCGTTTGACCCCCAGCTAGCTATAGAAGGAGCGCCAACATGGCCTTCACCCAGGATGAAATCGTCGAAGGTCTCGCGGAGATCGTCAACGAGATCGCCGGCATCCCGACCGAGGACGTCCAGCTCGAGAAGTCCTTCACCGACGACCTGGACGTCGACTCGCTGTCCATGGTCGAGGTCGTCGTCGCCGCCGAAGAGCGCTTCGAGGTGAAGATCCCGGACGAGGACGTCAAGGGTCTCAAGACCGTCGGCGACGCCGCGAGCTACATCCTCAAGCACCAGGCCTGAGCCTGACGAGCGTTTGTCGCCACCTGGCGGTGGCGCCGTGACAATTCACCCCCTGAAACGTGGAGAAAGAATTCCTGTGAGCCCGACCAATCGCACCGTGGTCGTCACCGGTATCGGCGCAACCACTCCGCTGGGTGGCGACAGCGCTTCGACCTGGGAAGGTCTGCTTGCCGGCCGTTCCGGCGTAAAGCCCCTCGAGGGTGAGCGCTTCGCCGAACTCCCGGTCCGTATCGCCGCCACCGCCGCCGTGGACCCGAGTGAGGTCCTCCCGCGGCCGCTGGCCCGCAAGCTGGACCGTTCGGCCCAGTTCGCGATCATCGCGGCCCGTGAGGCGTGGGCCGACGCCGGTTACACCGCCCCGGCGGGCGAGGACGCGTCGATCGCGCCCGAGCGCCTGGGCACCGTCATCGCCTCCGGCATCGGCGGCGTGACGACCCTGCTCGACCAGTACGACGTACTGAAGGAAAAGGGTGTGCGCCGGGTCTCCCCGCACACCGTCCCCATGCTCATGCCCAACGGCCCGTCGGCCAACGTCGGCCTGGAGGTCAACGCCCGCGCGGGTGTGCACACTCCGGTCAGCGCCTGCGCCTCCGGCGCCGAGGCCATCGGCTACGCCGTCGAGATGATCCGCACCGGCCGTGCCGACGTGGTCGTCGCCGGCGGTACCGAGGCGGCGATCCACCCGCTGCCGATCGCGGCCTTCGCCAACATGATGGCGATGTCCAAGAACAACGAGAACCCGACCACGGCATCCCGTCCGTACGACAAGGCCCGCGACGGCTTCGTCCTCGGCGAGGGTGCGGGCGTCGTGGTCCTGGAGTCCGCCGAGCACGCCGCCGCGCGCGGCGCCCGGGTCTACTGCGAAGTGCTGGGCCAGGGCCTCTCCGCGGACAGCCACCACATCGCGCAGCCGGAACCCACCGGCCGCGGCGTCTCGGCCGCACTGCAGAACCTGCTCGACAACACGGGTCTGGACCCGGCCGAGCTGGTCCACGTGAACGCGCACGCCACGTCCACCCCGCAGGGTGACACGGCCGAGCTGAAGGCCCTGCGCAAGGTGCTGGGCGACGACCTCGACCACATCGCGATCTCGGCCACGAAGTCGATGACCGGTCACCTCCTCGGCGGCGCCGGCGGCATCGAGACCGTCGCGACGGTGCTGGCGCTGTACCACCGCCTCGCCCCGCCGACGATCAACCTCGACGACATCGACGAGGACATCGACGCGGACATCGTGCGCGACGAGCCCCGCAAGCTCCCGGCGGAGGGCCCGATCTCCGCGATCAACAACTCCTTCGGTTTCGGCGGCCACAACGTCTCGCTGGCCTTCCGGACCGTCTGAGTCCACCACGCACGAAGGGCCCCGCCCGGCATCTGCCGGGCGGGGCCTTCCGCGTACCTCAGACCACCTGGTGGAGCCAGCGCACCGGGGCGCCCTCGCCCGCGTAACGGAAGGGTTCGAGCTCGTCGTCCCAGGGTTTGCCGAGCAGTTTGGCGATCTCCGCTTCCAGGTCCGTCTCGCCGTGCGCGGACCGGGCGAGGGCGGCGCGCAGCCGGTCCTCCGGGATCAGGATGTCTCCGTGCATGCCGGTGACGGCGTGAAAGATGCCCAGGTGCGGGGTGGAGCTGTAGCGCTCGCCCTCGGCGGTCGGGCAGGGTTCCGCGGTCACTTCGAAGCGGAGCAGGTGCCAGCCGCGCAGCGCGGAGGCGAGTTTCGAGGCGGTGCCCGCCTCGGCCTGCCAGGAGAACTCGGCTCTCCAGGTGCCCGGGGAGGCGGGCTGACGGATCCAGTCGAGGTTCACCCGCACCCCGAGCACCCCCGCAACAGCCCATTCCACGTGCGGGCAGAGCGCGCGCGGTGCGGAGTGCACGTACAGGACTCCACGTGTCGTCACCGGGACCTCCAGTGTGGGACGAGGTCGGGAATAAACTCCAGAAAACGGACAGTATGTGACGTGATGTAATGTAACGGAAATTATTTGACATTGCGTTGCGGGACTTGCGGCCGAAACGCCACGGGAAAAAGCTACCGTGCGCCGGGGGTCATGGTGTGACGTACGGTCGCTCCGAGGGCCGTAAACACAGAGCATTCACTCAGCAGGACGCCACCGATTGACGCGGCGGCCACGAGGAGGGACCTTCCGCATGCGCACCACCGCCCCACGCCGCCGCGCGCGTCGGACCTCCGCGGGCACGGGTGCGGGTGCGGCGGCCGCCCTGCTGCTCCTGGCGACGGGTGCACTGAGCGGGTGTTCGGCGGACGGGGCGAACGCCGGGGGCGAGCGCGGGGCGCAGGCGGCCCCCCGGTGGAACACCGCGCCGGCCTCGGTCGCCGCCGTGGGCGACTCCATCACGCGCGGTTTCGACGCCTGTTCGGTCCTGGCCGACTGCCCCGAAGCCTCCTGGGCCACCGGTGACGACCCCGAGGTGCGTTCACTGGCGGCCCGGCTGCTCGGCGAGGCCGAGGTGCCCGCGCGCAGCTGGAACTACGCGGTGACCGGCTCCCGGATGGCGGACCTCCCGGGGCAGCTGGCCTCGGCGGCCGGCCACAAGCCCGGCCTGGTCACGGTGATGGTGGGCTCCAACGACGCCTGCCGGCCCTCGGCTTCGTCGATGACTCCGGTGGCCGCCTTCCGCTCCGGATTCGAGAAGGCGCTGGCCGGCCTGCGGGCGGCCTCGCCGGCCTCGCAGGTGTACGTCTCCAGCATTCCGGACCTCCAGCGGCTGTGGGCGCAGGGCAAGGACGACCCGATGGTGCGCCGGATCTGGAAGCTGGGCATCTGCCAGTCGATGCTCGCCGATCCGACCTCGGCGGCCGCCCGTGCGACGGCCCGGCGGGAGCAGGTGCGGGCGCGCGTGGTCGAGTACAACGAGGTACTGCGCGAGGTCTGCGCGAAGGACGAGCTGTGCCGCTACGACGGCGGCGCGGTGTTCCAGTACCCCTTCTCGGCGGATCAGTTGAGCCGCTGGGACTGGTTCCATCCGGGGAAGGACGGGCAGGCGCGGCTCGCGGAACTGGCGCACCGACAGGTGACCTCCGCAGAGCCTCCGCGTTGACGCCGCAGGGAGATCGGACCGGGGGCGGGTGTCAGGGCCCGCCCCCGGTCCGGCTTGTGTGAATCACCACGGCTTGTGATCAGCAGGGGTGATTTCCGGCCATTACAGGTCGAGGGCCGCCGTCAGCCGCGTGTCGCCGTGCGAACGGCTCGCACGGACCTCGTAGCCGCCGCCGATCCGCTGCCAGGAGCGGGAGGGCTCGTCCCAGATCTCGAAGGCGCGCTCCGGCAGGGGGATCTCCACGTCGACGCTCTCGCCGGGGCCCGCGGTCACGCTCGCGAAGCCCGCCAGCCAGCTCGCCGGGCGCTCGACGCCGTCGGCGACGGGCGCGAGGTAGACCTGCACGGTCTCGCGGCCCGGCCGGGTACCGGTGTTGGTGACGCGGACCTTCGCCTGCGCGGGGGTGACCTCCAGGGACTCGTAGGCCCAGTCCGTGTAGCCGAGGCCGTGCCCGAAGGAGTAGGCCGGGGCGATCCCGTGCTTCTCGTAGGCCCGGTAGCCGATGAAGAGCCCCTCGGTGTACTCCAGCCGCCCCTCGGTGGGGGTGACCTCGGTGACGGGCGCGTCGGCGAACGCGGCGGGCCAGGTGGTGGGCAGCCGCCCGCCCGGCTCCGCCTCTCCGAGGAGTACGTCGGCCAGCGCGGCCCCGCCCTCCTGCCCGGGGAACCAGGCCAGCAGGACGGCGGCGACCTCGTCGCGCCACGGGAGTTCCACCGGGGAGCCCGCGTTGACGACGACCACGGTGTTCGGGTTGACGGCGGCGACGGCGCGCACCAGGTCGTTCTGGCGGCCCGGGAGCGTGAGGTCCTTGCGGTCGAAGCCCTCGGACTCCACCCGCTCGGTGGTGGCGACGACCACGACGGCGGTGTCGGCGGCGCGCGCGGCCTCCACGGCTTCGGCGATGAGCTCCTCGGCGGAGCGCTGCGGGCCGAGGTGGAGGAAGGAGAACATGATCGCCTTGAGCGGCAGGGTCGTCATGTCGGGGACCTGATAGGTCAGCGAGACCTCGACGGCTTCGCCCTCGGTGAGGGGGAGACGGGTCCGCACCTGGGGGGCGCCGAAGAAGGCCTCGAAGGGGTCGGCCTCGTCGCCCATCGGCTGGACCCCGTCGAAGCGGGTCTCGCCGCCGACGGCCAGGGTGAAGGCGCCGAGTCCGCGGGTGCCGAAGGCGTGCTCGCCGCTCTCGCGCGGCACGAACGTACCGGTGACCTCGATGCTCGCCATCGTCTCGTACGTGACGCCCTCAGGCAGGTCGTCGCCGATCCACTGGACCTGGCCGGTGGGCAGGGATCCGGTGCCCAGGACCGCACCGGAGGCGTCCCGGCAGACCGCGCGGAGCTCGAAGCCCTTGTCGGCGGGGGTCAGTTCGTCACTGGGGTCGGCGCCGACCGCGAAGCTCAGGGCGCCTTCGGGAAGGGCGGCGGTCAGTCCGTCCAGCGGGGAGACGATCCGCTCGGGGAAGACGGTGGCGCTGCCGCCGCCGAGGACGCGGGCGTCTCGGGCGGCGGCGCCGCTGAGGGCGACGGTGCGGCCGGGGGCGAGCGGGAGCACGGGCTTTCCGTCGGCGGCGGCCTCGTTGCGCACGAGGACGAAGCCGCGCACGGCCAGCTCGCGGGCCAGCGCCTGGCCGTCGATCGGGGCCGGGACCTCGCCGACCACGGCCGGGGCGCCCTCCAGGACGCCGACGCGGGCGGCGAGGCGCAGCACGTTGCGGACGGCCTCGTCGACGGCGGACTCGGGGACCTCACCGGCCCGGACGGCTTCGGCGAGCGGAGTGCCGTAGACGGTGACGGGACCGGGCATGGCCACGTCCAAACCGCCGAGGATGTCGCCGGTGGTGGAGCGGGCTGCCATCCAGTCGGAGACGTTGTAGCCGTCGAAGCCCCATTCGCCGCGCAGGACCTCGCCCACGAGGTGGCGGTGCTCGGTCATCGTCGTGCCGTTGACCTGGTTGTAGGCGGTCATGATGCCCCACGGGTGGGCGTTGGCGACGATGGCCTCGAAGGGGGCCAGGTACAGCTCGCGCAGGGGGCGCGGGGCGATGACGCTGTTGACGGTGAAGCGCTCGGTCTCGGCGTCGTTGCCGACGAAGTGCTTGACGGTGGTGCCGACTCCGCCGTCCTGGACGCCGTTCACGTAGCCGCTGCCGACCGCGCCGGTGAGGTAAGGGTCCTCGGAGTAGCACTCGAAGTGCCGGCCGCCGAGCGGGGAGCGGTGCAGGTTGACGGTGGGCGCGAGGAGCACGTGGACGCCCTTGCGGCGGGCTTCCTGGGCGAGGAGGCGGCCGGCCCGGCGGGCGAGCTCGGGGTCCCAGGCGGCGGCGAGCGCGGTCGGCGAGGGCAGGGCGATCGACGGGTCGTCGGCGGTCCAGCGCACGCCGCGCACCCCGATCGGGCCGTCGGACATGACCAGGGACTTCAGCCCGATCTCGGGGACGGCGGGCAGGGACCACATGTCCTGGCCGGCCAGCAGCCGGGCCTTGGTGTCGAGGTCCAGCTTGCCAAGTGCCGTCTCTACGGCGTCGTTGCGGACCTGATCGGCATCGGTCACGGCCATGCCTCCTCGTTGAGTGCGGGTGCGCGGTGCGGTGCTGTGCGGTGCAGCGCTGTGCGGTGACCCCATGGTGGACCTGTTACCTGTAGAGCGGTAGGGTTCGTAATCTGTTCGTAATCTAGAGATGCCGTACGGTCCTGCTGGCAGGTACGGAACGGAAGGGGTGGCGGGGCGATGGTCAGGGCCAGGAGCGAGGAACGGCGCGTGGAGATCGTCCGCGCGGCCGTCGAGGTGATCGCCGAGCGCGGCTACCGGGGCGCGGCCCTGGCCGCGGTCGCCGAGCGCGTGGGCCTGACCCAGCAGGGACTTCTGCACTACTTCCCGACCAAGGAGGCACTGCTGGTCGCGGTCCTGGAGGAGCGCGACCGCTGGGACACCGGCGGCGGCACCCACACACTGGCCGACGCCTGGCGCCCCGACCTGCTGGCCTCGCTGGTCGAATACAACGCCATGCGCCCGGGCATCGTGCAGACCTTCTCGGCGCTGCTCGGCGAGAGCGTCACCGACGGCCACCCGGCCCGGGAGTTCTTCGCCGAGCGGTACGCGCAGGTGCGCTCCGCGATGGCGGCGGTCCTGCGCGCGGAGTTCGGCGAGCGGCTCCCCTCGGGCCTCACCCCCGAGCACGCGGCCCCGCTGCTGGCCGCCGTGATGGACGGCCTCCAGTACCAGTGGCTGCTGTCCCCCGAGTCCGTGGACATGCCCGGCACCTTCCGCGCCTTCCTCGACCTGATCCAGGGGCCCCGGACCTAGGGCCTGTCGTCTCTTTCGGATCTTGCCTGGCCGCGACTCCCCGGCCGGCGGGGCTGGCATGCTGGGCCGGGTGAAGATCGCTGCCGCGCAGCTCAGCTGCGCCCCCGCCGACGTGTCCGCCAATGCCGCCCGGGCGGCCGCACTCGCCGTGCGGGCGCGGGAGGAGGGCGCCGGGCTGGTGGTGTTCCCCGAGTTCACCCTGACCGGCTACGAGCTGGCCGCGCTCGCCGCCGACCCCGTTCTGTGGCTGGCCGACGCCGAGGATCCACGGCTGGACCCCGTCCGCTCCACCGGGATCGCCACCGCCGTCAACGTCGCGCTGCGCACGGACGGCCCCCGGCCCGTCATCGCGACCCTGGTCCACGACGCGGACGGCGCGCACGTGACCACGTACGCCAAGCAGCACCTGTTCCGCCACGAGCAGGAGGTCTTCGCCGCGGGGACGGTCCCGGGCCGCTTCGAGCTCGGCGGGATCCGCTTCTCCCTGGGGATCTGCTTCGACAACCACTTCGCGGACGTGCCCGGCGCGGGCGCCGCGGCCGGCTGCCGGGTCCACCTGGCGAGCTCGCTCTACGGCACGGGCGACGGCGTCGCCGAGCGTGCGACGGTCCACCCGGGGATCGCCCGGGACTTCGGGATGTACGTGGCCCTGGCCAATCACGTCGGGCCCGCCGGGCCGTGGACGGGCTGCGGGGGCGCGGCGATCTGGGCCCCGGGCGGAACCCTGCTGGCCGAGGCGGACGCGCACACGCCTTCGGTCGCCGTGGCGGAGGTGCCCACGGAGGCGGTGGCGGAGGCGGAGGCGGAGGGCCTGGCCGAGGGCGCGAGTGCGGGCCGGGCGGACGGGCCGGGCGCCTTGACGACGCGGGGACGGGCCTGACGAGGTCTCAGGGGCCGCACCCGGCGGGCGGGGGCGCGTGCGGCAGAGCGCGGCTCCGGAACCCTTACGGAAACAGGCCCGGGACCGGCCGGGAAAGGGTGCGCGGGGGCCCTGGAGGGGCCCTTGGGGCACCTGGCCTCCCCACCCGCGGGGCGGGCACCGGCCGCCCCGTCGCAGGGCGGCAGAAGGCTCGCCGACCATCCCCCACACAGCGTCTGACCTGGGCTTTCACCCTTTTCGCCGATAAAATCGGGGACAGGTGAAGGGGGTTCGGATGGACCGGAACATACGCAGTGTCGACGATGTGCTCGCCCTCATGGACGGGCTCTTCGCACCCGAAGCGGACCGCTGGACGGACGGCGGTTCCGCCTGGTGGGACGGGTTCTACGCGGACCGCGAGCGGCCGGTGCCGTTCTTCGCGGCGAAGCCCGACGAGAACCTGGTCTCCTGCCTCGACCGCGGGCTGATCCCCGCGGGCGGCCGCGCCCTGGACCTGGGCTGCGGCCCCGGCCGCAACGCCCTGCACCTGGCCGAGCGGGGCTTCGAGGTGGACGCCGTCGACCTCTCTCCGACGGCCCTGGCCTGGGCCGAGGAGCGTGCCCGTACCGCCGGGGCCCGGATCCGTTTCCACCACGGGGACGCCTTCGGAGCGGCCGGCTCCGGGCTCGAGGGCCCGTACGACCTGATCTACGACTCGGGCTGCTTCCACCACCTGCCCCCGCACCGCCGGGTCAGCTACCTGGCCATGCTGGACCGGCTGCTGGCGCCCGGCGGCCGCTTCGCCCTGACCTGCTTCGCCTCCGGCGCGATGGGCTCCGAACTGCCCGACGCGGAGTTCTACGGCAGGGCCCGCCTCGAAGGCGGGCTCGCGTACACGCCGGAGGCGCTGCGTCATGTCTTCGAGGGCTTCACCGAGGTGGAGCTGCGCCGGATGAACGACGAGCCCGCCTCCTCCGGCGCCTTCGGGGAGGCCTTCCTCTGGACGGCGCTGTTCCGCCGCCCGGAGTGACCCCTCACGGAGAGGCGGCCCCGCTCCCCGTGGTCCGGGCGGCGTCGGGGAGCAGGTTCTTCGCACCCCACGCGCCGAGGGCCTCCAGGGCCCCGTTCAGCTCGTGGCCGAGCGGGGTCAGGGAGTACTCCACGCGCGGCGGAACCTCCTCGTAGACCTCGCGGTGGACGATGCCGTCCGTCTCGAGCTCGCGCAGCTGGGCCGCGAGCACCTTCTCCGAGACCCCCGGGACCAGTCGGCGCAGCTCCCCGAAGCGGCGCGGGCACTGCCCCAGCTCCCACAGGACCGACACCTTCCACTTGCCGTCGATCACGGACATCGCCGCGGCGATGCCGCAGTGATCCGCGCCCGGCCGCTGTGTCAAAGCCATCACGCACCCCTCCCACCTGTTCGCTCACCTCGGGGTAACCACCCACTCCGAAGTGCGTACTTGAGCACCTGACAGCCCTCCACCAGGCTAAACGGCATGACCGACACCAGCACGAAGACCGACACGACGACCGGCACCAAGACCCCTCTCACCCTCCTCGGACTCGGATCGATGGGCACCGCCCTCGCCCGCACCTGGCTCACCGCCGGGCACCCCCTCACCGTCTGGAACCGCACCCCCGCCAAGGCCGAGGCCCTCGCGGCCGAAGGCGCCGTCGTCGCCGCGAGCGCCGCCGAGGCGGTGGCGGCGAACGGCCTGGTCGTGGTCTGCCTGCTGGACCACGCCGGCGTCGGCTCGGCTCTGGAGGGTCTGGACCTCACCGGCAAGGACCTGGTCGACCTGACCACCGGCACGCCCGCCGACGGCCGCGCCCGGGCCGCGTGGGCCGAGGAGCGCGGGGCCCGGTTCCTCGACGCCGGGATCATGGCCACTCCGTCGATGATCGGCGTCCCCGCGGCCGGCGGGTACGTCTTCTACAGCGGCTCCGCCGAGCTGTTCGAGGAGCACCGGAGCACCCTGGAGGTCCCGGCCGGCGCCCGCTTCGTCGGCTCCGACCCCGGCCACGCGGCCCTGCACGACGTGGCCCTGCTGAGCGCGATGACCGGGCTCTTCGCCGGGATCTCGCACGCCTACGCGCTGATCGAGGGCGAGGACGTCTCTCCGAAGGACCTGGCTCCGCTGCTGACCGAGTGGCTGGGGGCGATGGGCTTCTTCGCGGGCGCGGCCGCCGAGCGGCTGGTCTCGGGGGACTTCACCACGGGCGTCGAGTCGAACCTGGCCATGCAGGTCACGGCGAGCGCGACCTTGCTGAAGACCGCCGCGGAGCAGGGGGTCAGCACCGAGCTGATCAGTCCGTACCTGGACCTGATGCGGGAGCGCCTGGAAGCCGATCCTGAGGCCCACGGCGGCGAGGACACCGCCGGGGCGATCACCCTGCTCAGGCGCTGAGCCGCTTGCCCTGAGCCTGCCCCTGGCCCTGGCCCGGTGTCGGGCCCTGACCCTGGCCCTGCTCCTGGCCCGGCCCCTCCGTCTGATCCTGCTCCGCGCCCGCGCCCTCGCCCACCAGGTCCCGGGCCATGAGCGTCGCCCCGGCCACCGCGCCCGGCATCAGGAACACGGCGACGAGCGGCACCAGGAAGGACACGACGAGCGGCACTCCGAAGCCGAGCGCCAGCATCCGCCGCCCGCGCAGCAGCGCGAGCTGCTCGGTGAGCTGGACCCGGCGGCGCATCAGGGCGACGGAGGTGAGCTCCTGGGCGAGGAAGAAGCCGGAGACGCAGAAGCCGAGGACCGGAACCACGGTCTGCCCGATCACCGGCACGAAGCCGAGCCCGAAGAGCAGGATGCCGAAGAGCAGCACCCGGCCCAGGATCCGCAGGCTGTCGCGGGCGGAGATCCACAGCTCCTGCGCGAGCGTGAGGCCCGACTCCGGGACCTCGCCGCCCTCGGTGCGGTCGACCTGCTCCGAGAGGGACTCGTAGAACGGCTGGCCCACGAGCAGGGTCACGGCGGTGAAGGTGATCACCGCGAGGAAGAGCCCGAGGCAGAAGACCAGGGCGGTCAGGAAGCCGCGGAAGAACCCCAGCCACGGGGAGGACCAGTCGTCGGCGAAGGGGGTCGCCCAGGCGGTCAGGTCGTCGGCGCCGTAGCCGAGGCCGATGAGCGCGCCCGCGTACAGGACCAGGGAGACGAGCCCGGGCAGCAGCCCGAAGCCCAGCCACCGTCCGTGGCGCAGTACCCATCGCTGTCCGGCCAGCAGATAGCCGAATCCCCCCGCAAGATCACGCATGGTTCCAGTTTAGGGCGGGCGTCCTGGCCGGCGGACGCCGGGCATGTCGAAGGCCGCACCCCGGTGCCGGGGTGCGGCCTTCGACGTACCAGTCGTTCCGGACGAACCGAACGAACCGGACGAACCAGTCGAGCGGGTCGTGGATCAGACCGCGAGCTCGACCGTGATGTTGCCGCGGGTCGCCTTGGAGTACGGGCAGACCTGGTGGGCCTTCTCGATGAGGTCCTTGGCGGTGGCGGCGTCCACGTTCGGGATGGAGGCCGAGATCTTGACGATGATGCCGAAGCCGTCGTCGTTCTTGCCGATGCCGACCTCGGCGGTGACGGTGGAGCCGGTGATGTCGGCGTTCTCGTTGCGGGCGACGACACCGAGCGCACCCTGGAAGCAGGCGCTGTAGCCGGCGGCGAACAGCTGCTCGGGGTTGGTGCCCTCGCCGCTGCCACCGAGCTCCTTCGGCGGGTTCACGACGACCTCGAGGCGACCGTCGTTGGTGGCGACGCGACCGTCACGGCCGTTCTCGGCGGTGGCAACAGCGGTGTACGCGACGTCGGACTGCTGGATGGACATGTAAGGAAATCCTCCTGGTAAATCGCCGGGACTCGCGCCCACGCGTCACGGCGGTGTGGAGTGAGCCTAACCGGTGAAAGAAACGATCATCTTTCCGGTGTTGTCGCCGCGCAGCATTCCGAGGAAGGCCTCGGTGGCGTTCTCCACTCCCCGGACGACCGTCTCGTCGGCGACGAGCTGCCCGGAACGCAGCCAGCCGGCCACGTCCTGGACGAACTGCGGCTGCAGTCCCGCGTGGTCTCCGACCAGTACGCCCTGCAGGCGCAGGCGCTTGCCGATGACGAGGGCGAGGTTGCGCGGGCCGGGTACGGGCTCGGTGGCGTTGTACTGGGCGATCGCCCCGCACAGGGTGGCCCGGCCGTGGACGTTCAGGGAGGAGATGGCGGCCTCCAGGTGGTCCCCGCCGACGTTGTCGAAGTAGACGTCGATGCCCTCGGGCGCGGCCTCCTTCAGCTGCTCGGCGACGGGGCCGCTCTTGTAGTTGAAGGCGGCGTCGAAGCCGTACTTCCCTGTGAGGAGGGTCACCTTCTCGCCGGAGCCGGCGGAGCCGATCACCCGGGAGGCGCCCTTGATCTTCGCGAACTGGCCGACGAGGCTGCCGACCGCTCCGGCGGCGCCGGAGACGAAGACGGAGTCGCCCTCCTTGAAGGAGGCGACCTCGAAGAGCCCGGCGTAGGCGGTCAGGCCCGGCATGCCGAGGACGCCGAGGTAGGCGGAGAGGGGGGCGAGCGAGGCGTCCACCGCAGTGGCGTGCTTCGCGTCGACGTCCGCGTACTCGCGCCAGCCCAGACCGTGCAGCACGTGGTCGCCGACCGCGAAGCGCTCGTCGGCCGAGGCCACGACCTCGCCGACCGCGCCGCCGTCCATGGGCTTGTCGAGCTGGAAGGGCGGGATGTACGACTTCACGTCGTTCATCCGGCCGCGCATGTACGGGTCCACGGACATGTGGAGGTTGCGCACCAGAATCCGGCCGGCGGCGGGCTCGGCGTCGACCGGCACCTCGCGCAGGGCGAAGTCCTCGGCGACGGGCCAGCCCTGCGGGCGGCGGACGAGGTGCCACTCACGGCTGACGGCGGGGATCTCGGACATGGCGTCACTCCTGGATGGGGGAAGAAGTGCAAAATGCTTCAGGACGTGAAACAACCATGCGCCTGGATATTTCATGTTGTCAAGTAAATGGGTACGCTGGATCCATGCCCAGCCGTCGCGCAGACCCCCTGACCCTCGAAGTCGTCGAGCTCATCGGCGACGTCGTGACCCGCTACCACCAGGAGTACGAGCACGCGGCCTCCAGCCACCAGCTCACCGGCGCCCAGGCCCGCGTGCTGAACCTGTTGTCCCTGGAGCCGATGCCGATGCGCAAGATCGCGCAGAAGCTGCGGTGCGAGCCGTCGAACATCACCGGCATCGTGGACCGCCTGGAGAGCCGCGGCCTGGTGGAGCGGCGCCCCGACCCGGCCGACCGCCGGGTGAAGCTCGCGGCGCCCACCGAGGACGGCCTGCAGACCGCCGACCGGCTGCGCGAGTCGCTGGACTTCGCCCGGGAGCCCCTCGCCGGGCTCACCGCGGCCGAGCGCGCGGTCCTGCGGGACCTGCTCAGGCGGATGCTGGGCTGAGCTCCCGGCTCACCAGCACAGCGGGTTCCACCAGTCGTCGCAGCCCGTGGTGGGCTCCGGGCTGGGCTCCGGGGTCGGCTCCGGGTCCGGATCCGGGTCCGGATCCCGGGTCGGCTTCTTGCTGGGCTTCCCCTTGGGCCCCTTCGAGCTCGCACTCTCACTGGGCGTCGCGGAGCCACCGCCACGCGATGCGGTCGGAGCGGCGGACGTGGGAGTCCGGGAGGCGCTCCGCGACGGCCCCGCCCCGGAGGCGGAGCCCGACGGCCCGGCCGTGGCGGCCCCGGCACTGCGACCGGCCCCGCCCTGCTTCCCGCCCCCGGCCGTGGCCCTCGCGGAGCCTGCGCCCGGCCCCTTCGCCGAAGCCGTCCCCGAGGGTGCGGCCGGATCCCCCGTCAGGCCCGGCAGCGGAGCCGGCTCCGCGGGCCCCGCGTCGTCGGTCAGCACCACCGTGGCCGCCCGGTCGGTGCGCTCCCCGTCGGTCGCCAGCCGGGCCAGGCCCAGGGTGGCCCCGGCGGCGAGCACCAGCCCGAGCCCCACGGTGAGCGCGGTCCGGCGGCGCCGGCGGTGCCCGGTGCGGCGGCGGGCGGCGGCGCGGCCCTGGGCCCGCCCCCGGCCCTGGCCTTGCCCCCGTTCCCCGGACAGCACGACGAGCGAGTCGGCGTACACGTCGGCGAGCGCGGCCGGGTCGCTTCCGAATCCGGCGGTGGAGCCGGGGGCGGGTGCGGCGGGCGCGGCGGATATCAGGCGTTCGGCCGGGGTCCCGCATCCGGCGCACGCCAGCGCGCCGTTGAGGTACCTGCGGCAGGCGATGCAATAGTCCATGGCGCCCCGCAGGCTACGCGCTCGCTCACAACGGCCGTATACCGGGATCGTGAGGATCCTGTGTGGAAGGGTTCGGATCCATGACGAAGACTCCGGGGACACCGCCCCTCACCCCGGGCCCCTTCGGCCCCGCCGGCTTCCAACTGGTGCTGCTGCGCCGGATGGCGGACTTCCAGCCGGGACTCGCCGAGGAGGCCCGCCGGCAGCTCGGCGCCTCCCTCGCCGAGCAGCGGGAGGCCAACAAGCGCTGGCAGGCCATGGTCCGCTCCCCCCGGTCCCGGGGTGCCCTGGCGCGCTACCGCTCGGTGCTCGGCCCGCCCGAGACCGTCTCCTCCCGCACGATCGGCGATCTGACGTGCGAGGCCCTGCTGTGGCCGGTGCCGCTCTGGCCCGACCTGCGCTTCGAGGTGCTCGCCGCGCCGGACGGGGCCGTCTGGAACGAGTGGCTGGTCCGGGCCCCGGGCGCGCCCGGTCCCGTACTGGAGTCGCCGCAGGACCTGCTGCCCTGGTCGGCGACGGTCGACGAGGTGGCGCGGGCCTTCGCGCCCGTCCGCCCGATGGAGGGGACCGCACCGACGCGGTGGCGGCTGGCGTTCACCGCGTCGGGGCGGGCCTGCGTCGCGGAGTTCACGTACGGCCTGCTCCAGGAGGTGTCCGTCGTGGAGTCGGAGACGCCCTAGGAGCGCAGGAAGGCCCGTACGCCCGCCGAGGTCGGGTCGTCCCCGAGCAGGTCGTTGTGCTTGAGGCAGCCGACCGGGGTGTTCGCGGCCCCGGTGAGCGGGACGCTGTCGTCGGGGTTGATGACCTCGTCGCAGTTGGACCAGAAGGTGGAGTACCGCACCGTGCCGGGGGTCTCGTCACCGGAGTTCAGGTTCTTGACCACGTAGGAGCCGGGGGTCATGTCCCGGCAGGCCTGGTCCCACAGGGCGCAGGCCCATGCGGTGGATGTGCCGCGGTTGGGGCCGGCGAGGGAGACCCAGCGCTCCACGTACGGGGCTCCGCCCCCGAACTTCACGTACCAGCGGGTGACCAGCGAGCCGAAGGAGTGCGCGACCAGGTCCACCCGGGCGGCGCCGGTCTGCCGGCGGACCTCGTCCACGTAGGCGGCGAGCCGTCCGGAGAGCACCTCGTTGACCGACTGGTGGGTGTCGTAGCCGAAGGAGAACAGCTCGGAGTCGGCGTATCCGTCGGCGCGCAGGTCCTCGCGCAGGGAGCCCCAGACGCCGGGGTCGGCGTTGTAGCCGTGCACGAAGACCACCGGATTGCGCGCGGCGGCATCCCCGGCGGCCCGGGCCGGGAGTGCGGGCGCCACGAGGAGCGCCAGGCAGAGCGTCAGCAGGGCGAACAGCCTCTGGCGAACCGTCAGCATCGAGTCCCCTTTACCTTGTTACGCATGAGTAGCACGATCGGTGCGGGCATGGTCGCGCCTGGCGTCGCAGAATTCCACCCCCGTGCAGCACTCACCCGCGCCCCTCGTGACCCTTCCGTATCTCAAGACACCCCCCACCCGGAGCATCAAATCGGGCAATACGGGTAATTCACCCGAGAAGATACGAAGTGTGACCGGCACCCGCCGGTCTTCTTGCGTCAGCGCTCTCGGGAGGATCTGCCGTGACCGTCAGTCTTGAGCAGTTGCGCCGCTGCCACGTGGCCGTCGACCTCGGAGCGGCCAGGACCCGCGTCTACGTCAAGGGCCTCGGCCTGGTCGTGGACGAGCCCAGCGTCGCCGCCGTGAACACGCGGACCGGTGCACTCATCGCCGTCGGCACCTTCGCCGAACGGATGACCGGCCGCACGCCCGACTACATCCGCGTGGTCCGCCCCGTCTCCGGCGGCACCGTCGTGGACATCGAGATGGCCCAGCGCATGCTGCGCCACCTGCTCGGCGAGAAGCTGCGGCGCGCCCTGCGCCGCAAGCCCCGGCTGCGGGCCGCCGCCTGCACCCCGCACGACGCCGACCCCCTCGCCCAGCGCGCGGCGGTGGAGACGATGGTCGGACTCGGAGCCCGGCGCGTCGAACTCGTCGACACCCTGATCGCGGCGGCCGTCGGCTGCGGGCTGCCCGTGGAGCAGCCGACCGCGACGATGATCATGGTGTGCGGGGCCGCCGCCACCCAGGTCGCCGTCCTCTCCCTCGGCTCGATCGTCACCGCCGTACGGATCCCGGTGGGCGGCGAGGCCATCGACCACGCCGTCGTGCAGCACCTGCGCCACGCGCACGAGCTGATGCTGCCCAGCCAGGCCGTCCGCCCCCTCCAACTGGCCCTGCACGGCAACGGCATCACCGCCGGCGGACCCACCTCCACCCTCATCCACGGCCGCGACGTGGCCACCGGTCTCGCCCGCTCGGTCCACGTGGACACCGCGGCCGTCCGCGACGCCATCCACACCCCGCTGACCGCCGTGCTCGACGGCATCGGCAAGGTGCTGCGCGACTGCCCGCCGGACCTGGTGGCCGATCTGACGGACCGAGGGATCATGATGGTGGGTGGCAGCGCCCTGCTGCCGGGCCTGGACCAGATGCTCCGCGATGCCACCGGGATGCCCGTGGCCATCGCCGAACGGCCGGACGTCTGCGCGGTACTGGGCCTCGGCATGATGCTCGAAGGGAAGATCTCCCCCATGGTTCTGAACCCCCTGGCCGAATGACGCACGCCGAGTCGTCCCCGGCAGCCCCCGGAGACGGGGAGGGCGGGGACGTGAAGAACGGAAACGGGAAGGACGTCGCCGCCCGCCAGGCCGCCAGCCTGCCCGTCCTCCTGGAGGCGGTCCTCAGCGTCGGTTCCGAACTCGAACTGCGGACCACCCTCCAGCACATCGTGGATTCGGCGACCGAGCTGTGCGCGGCACGGTACGGAGCGCTCGGGGTCGTCGACCCCGAGCGCGTCCGGCTGACCGAGCTCTTCACCTCCGGCATGACCGAGGCCGAGAAGGCCGCGATCCCCCACCTGCCGGACGGCCGTTCCGGCCTGCTCGGCGCCCTGATCGCCGATCCGCGCCCGCTCGTGCTGGAGGACCTGGGCCAGGATCCCCGCGCGGCGGGCTTCCCACCGGGGCACCCCCCGATGAAGGGCTTCCTCGGCGTCCCGATCCGGGTCCACACCGAGGTCTTCGGCAACCTCTACCTCACCGACAAGCAGGGCGGCGGCCCGTTCACGGAGGAGGACCTCGCGCTGGTGCGCGTCCTGGCCTCGCAGGCGGGGATAGCGATCGGCAACGCCCGGCTGTACGAGACCGCGCGCCGCCGGGAGCGCTGGATCGAGGGCGCGGCCGCCGTGACGACCACCCTGCTGGCGGGCCGGCCGGCGGCCGACGCGCTGATGTGCGTCGCCGAACGGGCCCGGCTGCTCGCCGACGCGGCGGCCGGGGTCGTCCTGCAGCCGACCCCCGAGGGCGGCATGGAGATCGTGGCCGCCTCCACGCACGGGGACCCCGGCGACCTGGTGGGCACGTCCATCGCCCCGGGCTCGGCGGTCCTGGAACAGCTCCTGGGCGGTGAGCCGGTCTTCATAGAGGACTCGGCGACGGACCCCCGGATGACCACGCACGTACGGGAACGCTTCGGCCCCAGCATGATGCTGCCCCTCCAGAGCGGCGGGCAGCTCATCGGCACGCTCGCCCTGCCGCGCGTCCGCGGCGGCCCCGCCTACGACGCGGTCGACCGGCTGCTGGCCTCGCAGTTCGCCTCCCAGGCCGCGCTGGCCCTGGTCCTTGCGGACGCGCAGCACGACCGCGAGCAACTGGCCGTCTACGAGGACCGGGACCGCATCGCCCGCGACCTCCACGATCTGGTGGTCCAGCGGCTGTTCGCGACGGAGATGATGCTGGAGAGCACCCGGCGGCGCTCCGCCAAGGCACCCACCGGGGACACGGTCGGCGAGGAGCTGAGCCGCGCCGTGGACGAGCTCGACTCCACCATCCAGGAGGTCCGCACGGCCATCTTCGCCCTCCAGCAGCCGCCGACGGACGCCCCGACCACCTTCCGCGGCCGGGTCCTGCGGGAGACCGGCGGGGCGGCGGTCCTGCTGGGCTTCCAGCCGTCGGTGCACTTCGCGGGCACGGTGGACGCGCTGCTGCCGGACCCGGTCGCGGGCGACCTCCTCGCCGCCCTGCGCGGCGCGCTGGCCGCGGCGCACCGCCGGGCGGAGGTCACCTCCATCGACGTCGAAGTCGACGCGGTGCCCGCCCGCGTGCGGCTCACCGTCTCCGACGACGGCCGCACGGACTCCGGCACCCGGGGCACCACCTTGACCTGGGAAGCCCCGCTCTGACGCCGTGGGCCGGCCGGGCCACGCCCGGACCCCCTGGGGCTCCGCCCCGGACCCCGCGCCGCAAAGGCCGGCGGGGCTGGACTTGCCCTGCGGGCAATCCAGCCGTGTGCGCGTACGGGCCGGCGCCGGCCCCAAATCCAGCCCCTCCGGCGTCTGAGGAACGGGGTCCGGGGGCCGGCCCCCGGGGGAACGGGTCCGGGGCGGAGCCCCGGGGGAACGGGCGAAGGACGGGTCGGGGACTTCGCCCCGCAGGGCCGAAGTCCCCGCACCACACGAGCGGCACACCAGGCGACGGCCCGTACGCTGGCTGCGTGACGACCCGCCCCTCGGCCCGCGCCGCCATCGCCTCCGCCACCGACCCCGGCAGCTTCACGGAACTCCCCGCCCCGCCGGGGAACTCCGCCCCCGACGGCCCCCTCGGCTGGGCCGGCTACGACGACTCCCGCGCCCGCGCCACCGCGCGGACCGGCGAGGACGAGTCCGTCGTCACCGGAACCGCCCGCATCGGTGGCCGCGAAGCCACCGTGATCTCCTTCGAGTTCGGCTTCCTCGGCGGATCCCTGGGCCACCGCACCGGCGACCGCCTGGAAGCGGCCTACACCCACGCGCGCACCCACCGCCTCCCCCTGGTCTCCCTCATCGCCACCGGCGGCTCCCGCATGCAGGAGGGCATGCTCGCACTGACCCAACTGCAGCGCGTGGCCCGCCAGTCCGCCCTCACCCGCGCCGCCGGCCTCCCGCAGATCGCCGTCCTGCGCGACCCCACCACCGGCGGCGGCTGGGCCACCCTGGGGGCGGGGGCCGACGTGATCCTCGCGCTGCCCGGGGCGCAGGTCGGGTTCGCCGGGTCCCGGGTGCGGCCGCCGGACGCGGATCCTGCCGCCTACACCGCCGAGGGGCAGTACGCCGCCGGGCACGTGGACGCCCTCGTCCCCGCCGTGCAGCTCCCGGTGACCCTGGCGGCCTGGCTCCGGGTGCTCTCCGCGCCCCGCTCCGCCGGACCCGTGGAACCCCCCGCCGCGCTGTCCGGCGCAGAGCTGCCGCGCACGGGGTGGGACGCCGTCCGGCAGGCCCGTCACCCCGGCCGGCCGCGCGCGGAGCAGTACCTGGACTCCTACTTCGAGCTCCGCCTCCACCTCTCCGGAGACCGCGCGGGCGGCACCGACCCCGGGATGCTGTGCGGGTTCGGGCTCCGAGAGGGCCGGGCCGTGGCCTACGCCGCGCAGTGCGGCACCGCCACCCGCCCGGCCGGGTACCGCACGGCGGCCCGTGTGATCCGACTGGCGGACCGGCTCGGGATCCCGGTGCTCACCCTCGTGGACACCCCCGGCGCGGCCAACGATGCCGCCGCCGAGCACGCGGGCGCCGGGGCGGCCATCGCCGACGCCTTCGCGGCGCTCGCCTCGGCCGGGGTCCCCGTCACCACCCTCCTCATCGGCGAGGGCGGCTCGGGCGGGGCCCTGGCCCTCGCGGCGCCGGGCAACACCTGGGTCACCCCGGACAGCTACTTCTCGGTGATCGCCCCCGAACTGGCGGCGGCCATCCTCAAGCGCCCCCCGGAGTCGGCCCCGGCGACGGCTGACCAACTTCACGTCCGCCCACAGGACTTGGTCGCCCTGGGGGTCGCCCGCGGCATCGTCTCCCCCGCAGAGAAAGCGGAAGCGACCGAAGAGACTGCCTAGGTGTACTGCCCCCAGCTCCGCGCCGGCAGCCTCACGTCCATCCGGTACAGCCGGGTGATCTCCTGCGGGAACTCGTTGTCGTCGCTGACGAGCAGCAGCCGCACCCGTCCGAACCCGTCGTGGCCGGTGACCGCCATGCCCTCGACGTTGTCGACCAGCGGGTGGTTCTGCGGCAGCTTGGACGGGGCGCCGAGCGTCGGGCAGCCGTCGAGGTCCCCGATCGGCGTCTTGCGCGCGGTCCGCAGCCCGGGTCCCTCCGCCAGTGCCGCCACCTTCGAGGTGTCCGTGGCGCCCAGGGGGTCGGCAAGGTACAGCCGCACCGTGATCTTGAACTGCTGCGTGAAGCCGCGCTCCAGCACGAGCAGCCGGCCGTCGTGCGTCGGCGCGAGCTCCACCAGCCCGTGTCCGGCGTCCACCGGGTACGCGTACTGCCGTCCCAGGACGAACTCCCCGTTCCGGCCGCGGCGTTCCCAAGTCTGGATCCGCTGGAGCGTCCGCCCCCGCGCGTCCTTGCCGTCTCCGGTCAGCACGCCCTCGACTCCGGCGACGAGGGTGTGCCCGCCGGGCAGCAGGGTCAGGGATTCGAAGGTCTGGTTGGCGGTGGCCCGGCCCGCGGGCGCGAGCTTGAACCCGTCCGGGATCGGCAGCGAGCCCAGTACCTCACCGGTGCGGGCGTACCGCCGGATCGCCGGGGCGGTCTCGTCCGTCACCAGGTAGGTGCCGTCGCGGTCGACGACGATCCCCTCCGAATCCAGGGCCTTGCCCGCGCCGTCGGTCAGCGGCAGCCGTGCGGCGGCCGTGGCCGTCGGGGTGTCGCCCCGGCCCACGTTCAGCTTGTACAGGACCGACTTGTCGGAGATGGCGGCGACGCTGCCGTCCCGGTCCACCGAGAGCCCGGAGAGCCCGCCGACCAGCTTCCCGTCGAGGAGGGTCTTGTCGAGGGAGTCCGAGTAGCCCGCGACCGAGAGGTGGGGCGAGCAGGCACGGTCCTCCTCCGGCGCCCCGGGCGCCCCGGTGGCCGCGAGGGCCTGCGGAACGAGAGCTCCGCAGAGCGCGGCGGTGGCCACGGCGGTGGAGACGAGCGTACGAAGGCGCATGAAGGCCTTCCTCCTGGATCAAAGGGGAGATGCGAGGCGGGGGGAGGTGGCAGTTAACTTCCTAACTGTCATATGGCGAATCGAAAGAAAATGGAAGACCCGGCAACGCAATGGCAACGAACCCGCCAACTTCCCTTCACACCCGCCCGGATCGGGCGAACCTCCCCGGGCCGACCCCCACGTGCCGCACGAAGTGCCGCGTCAGGTGCGCCTGGTCGTAGAAGCCCGCCGCCACCGCGGCCTCCGCCGGCCGCATCCCCGCCAGCAGCAGCCGCCGCGCCTTCGCGACCCGCAGCCCGGTGAGGTAAGCGTGCGGAGGGAGCCCGAACGCCTGCCGGAAGCTGCGGATCAGGTGGGTGGGATGGGAGTGTCCCAGAAGCGCGGAAGCCTCCTCCAGGGTGATCCCGCCGAGGACCCGCGCATCGAGGAGCTCGCGCAGTCGTACGGCCGTCTCCGGGCCCGGAGCCCCGTACGGGACCACCCGGCGCCCCTCCAGCCACGTGCGCAGCCGCTCCTGGACGAAGGCGAGGCGCGACTGCGCCTCCAGCCGCTCGACCGCACCGGCGGGCAACTCCCGCTCGCCCAGTGCGCGGTGCAGTCCGTGGACCCGCTCGCGCAGGGCGGCGTCGAGCAGCAGCGGCGCATCGACGGCGGCCCCGGTCAGCGACTCCGGGAGCACGGACGCGTCGAGGTACAGCACGCGCTTGCGGAAGCCCGCCTCGGTGACGGTCCGCCCGTCGTGGACCACCCCGGGCGGCAGCAGGGCCACCGTGTCCGAGCCGCCTACGCCGTGCCGTTCGCGGTCGAGCCCGAAGTCGACGCGGCCGCCGTCGAGGATCATCAGCGTCCACGTGTCGTGGACGTGGGCGGGGTAGGCGTGGTCGGTGAACCGGGCGTGGAACACCTCGGCGATCCCCGGCACCGGCGGGTGCCAGGCCGAGACCGTACTGGGCGGACGCATCGCGGCTGACATGTCAGGAACGTACAAGACCGGCCGGCGCGCACTCGGGCAGCCTGCCCGTATGACGACATCCCAGAGCACGCACGAGTACGGACGCCCGGCGGCGGCCGTGGTGAACATCGCGGAGAAGCTCGCCGGTTTCACCGAGCAGTGGGCCCCGCACCGGATCGCCCGGGTCAACGACTACGAGGTCAAGGTCGCCAAGATCCAGGGCGAGTTCATCTGGCACACCCACGAGGAGACCGACGAGCTCTTCCTCGTCGTCAGCGGCACCCTGACGATCCGGCTGCGCGCCGGGAACGTCGTACTGAACCCCGGAGAGATCTACGTGGTCCCGCGCGGGTTGGAGCACTGCCCGCAGGCCGACGGGGAGACGGCGATCCTGCTGTTCGAGCCCGTCGGCACCGCCAACACCGGCGGGGAGGCCGGCGACCGCACCCGCGAGCCGGTGGACGCGTAGTGCCGTCGTAGCGGCGCCGTCGTAGCGGCGCAGTTGTAACGGCGCTTGCGCCTCAGGCCTGCGGCGACCGCGCGTCGTAGCGGGCGAACCCCCGCCAGCGCAGGGCCAGCAGCGCCAGGACGAGGACGCAGCCGAGCCCGCCGCCCGTGATCGCGGCGGTCGAGGAGGTGAGCTCGGCGGTGGCCCCGGTGAGGAAGTCCCCGAGCCGGGGCCCGCCGGCGACGACCACGACGAAGACTCCCTGCAGGCGGCCCCGCATCTCGTCCGGGGTCGCCGCCTGGAGCATCGTGGTGCGGAACACCATCGAGATGCTGTCGGCGCATCCGGCCAGGGCCAGGAAGAGCAGCCCCAGCCAGAGGTCCCGGGTCAGCCCGAACACCGCGATGGCCAGCCCCCACCCGGCGACGGAGAGCAGGATCGCCACCCCGTGCCGGCGGATCCGGCCCTGCCAGCCGGAGAACAGGCCCCCGAGCAGCGCCCCGACGGCGGGGGCGGCCACGAGCAGCCCGACCGTCTTGGCGTCGCCGCCATACCAGAGCACGGCGACGGCCGGGAACAGCGCCTTCGGCTGGGCCAGCACCATGGCGGCCAGGTCGGAGAAGAAGGTCATCCGGATGTTGGGCCGGGTCCCCAGGAAACGCAGGCCGTCGCGTACGGACGCCCGCCCGGTGCGCTCCCCCGCCCCCTCGGGCTTCATCGACGGCAGCCGCCACACCGCGTAGAGGGCGGCGCCGAAGGTGACGGCGTCGATCAGGTACGCGGCCTGGTAGCCCCACCAGCCGACGATGACCCCGCCCAGCGCCGGGCCGGCCGTCATCCCGAAGGTCAGGACCACGGAGTTCAGGGCGTTGGCGGCGGGCAGCTGCTCGGCGGGCAGCAGCCGCGGGATCATCGCGGACCGGGCGGGCCCGTTGAGCGCCCCGCAGAGGGACTGGAGCGCGACGACGGTGTACAGCAGCCAGACCCGGTGGTAGTCCACGAGCGCGGCGCCGGCCAGGGCGAACGACAGGCCGGTCAGGCCGAGGGCGCTGAAGAGACCGAGCTTGCGGCGGTCGACGGTGTCGGCGATGGCCCCGCCGTAGAGCCCGAAGGTGACCAGCGGGACGAGCGAGCAGAGCCCGACCAGTCCGACGGAGAAACTGGAGCCGGTGATCTCGTAGACCTGGAGCGAGATGGCCAGAGCCGTCATCGCCTGGCCCAGCCAGGAAATGATCCCGCCGACCCACAGCCGCCGGAAGTCCGGGGAGGTTCTCAGCGGGGTGAGGTCGGCCAGTATGCGGCGCCGGGGGCGGGTGGACGGGGGTGGAGCGATGGTACGAGTCACAACGGATGATAGGCGGCCACGCCTCGGGAGTCGCTCGGGGGCCGGTCGGTACTTGCTCGGCACTCGCTCGGCACTCGCTCGGAGCCCGGTCGGAGCCCGGTCGGCATGCCCTCCGATCCCGGTCGAGCGGACTCCGCTTTCCCCGCATGCGCACCACTCACCCCACCCGGAACCCGGGCCCCGCGGCGGCACATTCCTTGCCGCTAACTCGCCACTATCACCGGACATTTGACCGAATAGACGTGCGCTCCTCGCCTGGGGTTCAGCTCATGATGAAAAGACTCGTATGTCCAGGGAGGCGCAGTGATCGAACCTGGCACCAGCACCACGAGCACCGGCACCACGAAGACGGAGGCACCGCGCGCGGCCGTTCCGGCCTTCCCCCTCACGCTGGGGGTCGAGGAGGAATTCCTCCTCGTCGACGCCCGCACCCTGCGGGTGGTCCCGGCCGCCCCGCTCGTCCTGTCCACCGCCGCGGGACTCCCCCACGAACTGCACCCCGAAGGCACCCGCTACCAGGTGGAGATCTCCACCCCCGTCGCCGACTCGGCCGCGACCCTGCGCAGCGAACTGGCCGGCCTGCGGCGCACCCTCGCGCGGGCGGCCCGCGCCCACGGCTGCCGGCTGCTGGCCGCGCCCTCGCCGGTGCTCGCCGTGGAGGGCCCGCTCCACCTGACCGACGACGAGCCGCGCCAGCGCGAGCAGGCCCGGCGCTTCGGCGCGCTCACCGACACCCTCGTCAGCTGCGGCCGGCACATCCACATCGGCACCCTCGACGTGGACACGGCGGTGGCCGTCTCCAACCGGGTCCGGCCCTGGCTGCCCACGCTGATCGCACTGGCGGCCAATTCCCCCTTCTGGGGCGGCCGCGACACCGGTCACGCCAGTTGGCGGGCGATGGCCTGGGCGGGCTGGCCCTCGGCGGGCCTGCCCCCGCACTTCGACTCGACGGCCCACTTCCGGCGCTCCGTGCAGACCCTGCTCGGCTCCGGGGCGGCCCTCGACACCAAGATGGTCTACTGGGACCTGAGGCCCTCGGGGAACTGGCCGACGCTGGAACTGCGGGCCCCCGACATGTCCCCGGACATCGACTCGGCCATCCTCCAGGCCGAACTGGCCCGCGCCCTCGTTGCGACGGCCCTGCGCGAGATCGCCGAGCAGCGCCCCGACCCACCCGTACGGGAAGACGTACTGCGCCTCGCGCGCTGGCGGGCGGCCCACGACGGCCTGGAGGGCTTCGGACTGGACCCGTACACGGGCGTCGAACTCCCGGCGGCGGACCTGGCGGAGGCCCTGCTCGACCTGGTGGCCCCCGAACTGGCCGCCTCCGGCGACCTCGACCACGCGGCGAGAACCCTGGCCGGCCTCCTGCGCGACGGCTCGGGCGCCCACCGCCAGCGCACGGCCTTCGCCCGCCGCGGCGACCTGAAGGACGTCCTGCGCCACCTGGCGGACGAGACGGAGGCCCCCTGACCCCCTCCGCGGCCCGCCGCCCTCCTCAGGCCGCGGGTTCCCGGTCGGCCGGGAACCGGCCGGCCAGCCATTCCCGGGCCTGCCGCCGGCACGTCCGCCCGTCGTGACCGGGCGGAATCAGAGTGCCGGCGGGGAAGGCGACGATCGCTCCGAGCAGGACCAGGGACTGCCATCCGTACGTCAGGCCGGCGGCCAGGGCGGCTCCGCCGACCACACCCGAGGCCGCGGGTCCGCCCAGCGCCACCGCCAGGTTCCGCGCGGCCCCGAGGTCCTCGTGCGCCACGGCCATCGAGCCGCCCTGCCACTCGG
Source organism: Streptomyces sp. NPDC006487 (assembly GCF_042870555.1). Lineage (NCBI taxonomy): Bacteria > Bacillati > Actinomycetota > Actinomycetes > Kitasatosporales > Streptomycetaceae > Streptomyces > Streptomyces sp. NPDC006487. Next base: position 279,517 of record NZ_JBIAHN010000007.1, on the reverse strand, counting down.
CGCGCAGTTCTCGCGCGCCGAGGAGCAGCGCCGTCCGCGCGTGGCCGTATTCGTGTACGACGACACACAGCGGGACGGCGACGAACCCGGCGAGCACCGGGAACCGGAACGCCCAGCCCGCCGGCCATACGCACACCAGCATCAGCCCGGTCGCGAGGGCCAGCCAGGCCAGGGGCCTGCGGCCGTGGACGAGGGCGACCAGGACCAGGCGCAGCAGTATCACCGCTCCGCCGTCCGTGCGAAGTCACGGTCCTTGACCCGCATCACCTGCTGGACGGCGCACAGTGCGGCCGCGCAGACGAGCAGCCAGTGGGCCGCGGTCGCCGTGGCCGTGGCCGTGGAGAGCGCCTCCACGGAGGAGGCGAGCCAGAACAGCCCACCCAGGGCTGCTCCGCTCATCAGTCCGCTGACCAGCAGTGTCACCCGCTTCTCCGCGAAGTCGGCGGTCACCGTGGCGAGCCCGAACAGCACGCTCAGCGCACTCCCGGCGAGCGCCATGGAGAGGATCACCACGTCCCGGCCCGCTTCGAAGGGCACCAGGCTGACGACGCGCACGGCGACGACGGTGAGCAGCCCCACGGCGATCGCCCCGAAGGCGTTCTGCCGCCCCCAGAGGGAGAAGCCGCGGGGGTGGATGGCGTAGATCCAGGCGTTGCCGGCGAGTCGGAACGGGGCGAGACCGGTGATGAGGGAAGAGATCCCGCAGACGCCGAGCAGGAGCAGCGAGGCCGTGGCGTCCTGGAGATAGCCGAGGTGGTACAGGACCGCGACGGCCGCGGCGGCGGCGAGGGAGACGCAGGTGGCGGAGATGTAGAGGGGGTCGCGCAGCAGTTGGCGCGCCTCTGTCCGGGTGCCCCTTCCCGGCAGCCGGACGAAGCGCAGCTGCCACGGGGCGCCGCTCTCGTTGTTGCGCGCGGTCGTGCCCGCGCAGGAGAGGACGTAGGCGCAGAGCAGTCCCCAGAGGAGGCTCGCGGACACCGCCAGGAGAACGCCCGGGAGGGTCTCGGGGACGCCTCCGGTCACAGCCAGCGGCGGGCACAGGACGTACAGGCCCGAAGTGCGTCCGGCGAGGACCAGGCCGATTCCGGTGATGAGGAGGATGCCGCAGAGCGAGGCGCTGACGGACTTCACGCCGAGCGCGTCGTTGGAGGACCGCATGACCAGCGCCGTCAGGGCCTGCACGGCGAGCGTGGTCACGGTGGCGACCAGCGCGGTGAGCGCCGAGAACAGCAGGGCCACGGCGAGCGCGAGCCAGAACGAGGTTCCGCCGGAGGCCTGCACGCGCGTGAGGGACAGCACGGTGACGGGGCCGACCAGGAAGGAGGACACGGTCATCGCCGTGACGTACGGGGGGATCAGCTCGCCGAGTGCCCGGTTCCAGCGGCCGACTCCCTTGGATACGGCGAGGACGCGGACGCCCGCCGGCTGGAGACCGAGGATGTCCAGGATCAGCGTGGCCCCCGAGGCCGCGGCCGCCATGCCGGCGAGCGCCGCCCGGTTGACCTCCTTCAGCTGGCGGTCCTGGAGCACGGTGAGGGTCTGCTCGTGCACCAGTGGGGCCAGCGCCTGGACCTGGAAGGCGACCATGGCCAGCCCGAACACGAACAGGACCAGCAGTACGGCCGAGGTGATGACGGGGGAACGGTCCAGCATCCGGCGCACCGTGTTGCGCTGGGACCGTGCGGTGGCCCCGGCGATGGCGAGGGCGGGCCGGAGCGAGCGCCGGTTCGGGGGCCTGCGGGACGCGGGGTCGCGTACGCGCGCGGCCGCGAGTGGGGGGGCGGGGGCGGGGGCTGCCCTCATGAGCCCGGCTCCATGAGCTCGGCGAAGATGTCGTCCGCGGTGTCGCCGACGTTCTCGAGGCCGCTCAAGCGCAGCACCGCGGCTTCGAGCGTGGACGTCCCGGCCGTGTCACTGATGGAACGAGGGGCGCCCTGCGCGACGAGCCGTCCGTCGGACAGCACCACGATGAAGTCGCATTCCCGCTCGGCCGTGTGCAGGTCGTGGATGGTCACCAGCGCGGACCGTCCGGAGCGCGTCCAGGTGCGCAGCGCGAGCCGCAGAAGCACGGAGCCCTCGACGTCGAGGCCGGAGAAGGGCTCGTCGAGGATGAGCAGCGGGGCATCGCTGCTGAAGGCTCCGGCGAATTGCAGACGCCGCTTCATGCCGTGGCTGTACGAGCCGACGAGCTTGCCGAGGGCTCCGTCGATGCCGAAGATCTCGGCCAGCCGCTCGGCATTGCGCATCAGGCTCCGGGGGCGGTCTTCCAGGCCGGCGATCAGGCCCAGGTACTCGTGGCCGGTGAGCATGTCGGGCATGGGCAGTTCGTCGGGCGCGTACGAGACCATGCGCTTCGCCCGGTCGGTGCCGAGCTTCTCCCCGAAGACCAGGCCGCTGCCGCCGCTCGGTTCGGTCAGCCCTATGACGCAGCGCAGCAGGGTCGACTTGCCCGCGCCATTGGCCCCCACCAGTCCGCACACGGCGCCGGCGGGCATGGTGACGGTCACGTCGCGCAGTGCGTGGCGGCTGCCGAACCGCTTGCTCAAGCCGTCCAGGGCCAGCGGGACCGCAGGTGCGGAGTCACCCGCGGAGTCGCCGGCGCGGGCCGTGGCGGAGACGCTCGCAAGGCCGCCCGCAAAGCCGCTCTCGGAGTCGCTCTCGGACACGCTCTCGAAGACGGCGGCGTCACCGAGCGGCATGGCCGTCACCCCGCCTCCTGGACAGCGCGGCGTACGCCACCGGGAAACAGGCGACGCCCAGCGCGGCGATGACGAGGGGGAAGGACGCGGAGGGCTGCATGCTCAGCTGGGCGTCCGTCTGCACGTACTCGATGAAGCCCGGCACGCTGACCGACCCGTCCCGGGACATCGCGTACATCATGGACAGCACCAGAGCCGCCAGGCTCAGGGCGGACCCGCCCAGGAGCGCCAGGAGGGCGGACTTGACGATCTTCTTCACGCTGGGTCCAAGAGGTTGTGGTACGGGGGAATGGGGGGAGGCTCGCCCCCGCGTCAGGGACGCGGGGGCGAGCCGGTCATACGGCTCAGAACTTCTCGCAGATGATCTTGAATTCCCAGACGCGCCAGCCGTTCGGGCCGCTCCACTTGACGCGGTCGTAGCCACGGCTGACGCACTGGTAGGCGACCAGAGCGTAGGAGACGATGCCGGCGACCAGGACGACGGCGATGGCGATGATCAGCACGATCTGCCAAATGCGGTGCGCGAGGAAGCGCGGCTCGTCCTCGGTGCCCTTGGCCTTGGCCAGCGCCATGGAGGCGTGCTGGGCCAGGGCGTCGGGGGCGTTGGTGGCGAGGATCTGGGCCTGGGTGGCAAGACGCAGCGGCGTCTCGCGCAGGGCGGTGAGCACCTGTCGTTCCTTTCGATGGGATCGATACGATCGAGCAGGTGCCCGCCCCGATTCGAGCGGGGCGGGCACTCGCCCGGCGGCAGCACCGCCGGGATGCCTTGATCCTCTGCGCTCGGCCCGGCCGGGGACACTGCCGATCGCGCGCCTCCTTTGGTTGGTGTGCGGGATAATTCGGCCAATACCCGGCCGTCCGCTGCAATCCCGCGCGATCGGAGCGGCCGGAGCGGTCGGACCGCACCCGTTCGGGCCTGAATCCGCACCGAAATGCCTCTGGGGCGTGGCTGATTGTCTGGGGTAGGTTTCCTCCCGACCACGGCTTATGCAGTACTCAGGGGGATTCACCTTGGACCACGTCACCGTCATTCACCACCATCCATGGATTCGCAGGGGCCTCGAACAGGCCCTGACCGAAACCGAGTTCGCGGTCTCCGTGTGCTCCTCCGCAGAGGCGGGAATCGCCGCCGTGCACGATCGGCCGAGGACCAGCGTTCTCGCCGCCGACGGGCTGCCGGGACTGGATCGGCTCCTCACCGCCATGGGAGGGCGGGAACTCCGGCACGTGCCGGTCGCGCTGATCGGAGACCCGGACACCATGGCGCAGCGGCCCCAGCCGCTGCCGCCCGGCGTCTCCGGGTTCTTCCCCGAGGACGTGGAACCCCGGGCTCTGGCACACGCCGTGCACACCATGGCCGCCGGCGCGGCCGTGCTCCCGCTGGCCATGCTGTGGTGCTCGTTCATGCGGAGCCCGAAGCTGGGGCACGAAGAGAAGACGCCGCCCTCGCTGCTGACCCTGCGCGAGCGCGAGATTCTCGCCCTGATCGGCGGGGGCCTGACGAACGTGGAGATCAGCGGCCGCCTGGGGCTCACCACCTCGACGGTGAAGGCGTACGTCAGCAACATCTACTTCAAGATCGGCGTCGACAACCGGGTCCGCGCCGCCCTCTTCGCCCACGGCATCGATCTGCCGGCTCCGGCCGGGTACGTCGCGGCCTACGCCGACACCACGATGCCCGGCTCCGCGGCGATGGTTCTGCCTCCGACGCGCGGCGCCCGCTCGGGACCGCGCATCGCGTGACCCGTCCGGCGGTGCCGCGGCGGTCGCCTGCTTCCCGGTGAGGCGGGGCCGGGGCACAGGACACCGGCAGCAGCGTCGCTCCCGTCTCGTTCGCCTGACCCACGAACGGGACGGGGGTGCCCGCTGCCGGCAGGAGTTGGTGGTGCGACGTCCGGGTGACCGGGGCGTGTCGGCCCACTCGCGGCCACGCACTGCGGGCAAACACGCAGGCGGACGGGGGCCGTCGCTCGGCGGGAATCGCCTGACCAGGGAACCGCCTGATCAGAACGATTCTGCTACACCGTGCTGTGGTGGGGCGGGTGGGACTCGAACCCACGGCCGACGGATTATGAGTCCGCTGCTCTAACCGGCTGAGCTACCGCCCCTTCACGGCGTGGCGCGTACATGTGTGCGCGCCGTCTGCCGCAGCATAGCCGCTCATACGATCTCCTGCCTCGGATGCCTCGCATGATCGGCTTCGCCTGCCCAGAGAGACCGCATCGGGCCGTGCCCGGTTGCGCGAGGAGGGCAGAAAAAAAGAAAAAGGACCCACCTGGGGTCCTCGTTCCTTCTTGCTCCCCCGACTGGACTCGAACCAGTAACCTGCCGATTAACAGTCGGCTGCTCTGCCAATTGAGCTACAGGGGACCGCGCTCCCCCGACTGGACTCGAACCAGTAACCTGCCGATTAACAGTCGGCTGCTCTGCCAATTGAGCTACAGGGGATTGCTGCGTTGCACCGAACAGCCCACCTCCGGCCTTGGCCAGGGGGCGAGCGCCCGTTGCGAGTCATAGATTAGCGCAAGCAGGGGGGTGCTCCGCCAATCGGTATCGCCAGCGGGCCGGGCACCACACGACGAAGGGTGGCAGGCATGCGGTACAAGGTCACGTTCGCGGTCGGGCTGGCCCTCGGGTACGTGCTCGGGACCCGGGCCGGACGCGAGCGGTATGAACAGTTGAAGAAGTCCGCGCGCGAGTTCGCGCAGAACCCCGCGGTCCGCAACGCCGCCGAGAGCGCCGGCCAGAGCGGTCGCGAGTTCGCAGGCAAGGCCTACGCCGCGGTGAGCGACAAGGTGGGCGACGCGATGCCGGACGCCCTGACCGGACGCGTACGGGGCTTGCGGGCACGGGTCGGCGGCGGTGGCGCGGGCGAGGACGACTGGGGCACCAGCAACACCTGACCGACCCGGTCCGGGGTGCGGGTCCCGCCGCGCGGGCCGCGCCCCGGGGCCCCGCCCGGTCCCGTGCGCGGGTCCCGCCCGGTCCCACATAAGGGACGGGCCGGGTCCCGGGCACGCCGGGGCGGTCGAGACCGCCCCCGCGTGCGGCAGAATTCTCCGCATGGGGATAGTCGCCGGGCTGGACAGCTCTTCCGCGTTCACACGCATCGTCGTCTGTGACACCGAGACGGGCGCCGTGCTGCGCCAGGGGTACGCCCCTCATCCGCAGCCCACCGGCGAGGCGGTGCCGCACGAGACCGACCCGCAGGCCTGGCTGCTCTCGCTCGGCGAGGCCGCCGGCGGCGGGCTCCTCGAAGGGGTGCAGGCCATCGGGGTCTCCGCGCAGCAGCACGGGCTGCTGCCGCTGGACGCGCAGGGCGGCCTCGTCCGTCCCGCCCTGATCGGCAACGACAAGCGCGGCCAGGCCGCCGCCGCGGAGCTGATCGAGTCCTTCGGCGGCCGGCAGGCCTGGGCCGAGGCCGTCGGCTCGGTCCCCCATTCGGCGCAGCCCGTGGCGAAGCTCGCCTGGCTGGCCCGTACCGAGCCCGAGGCGGCCCGGCGGGTGGCCGTGCTGATGTCCCCGCACGACTGGCTGGTGTGGCAGCTGCTGGGCCGCCCGGCCCGGCGCACCACCGACCGCGGCGGCGCCTCCGGCACCGGCTACTGGTCGGCGGCCGCCGGTTCCTACCGCCCCGACCTGGTCGAGCTCGCGCTGGGCCACCGGGCGCTGCTGCCCGAGGTGCTCGGCCCCGCCGAAGCCGCCGGGACCACGCCCGAGGGGCTGCTGATCTCCGCCGGCACCGGCGAGACGATGGCGGCCGCGCTCGGGCTGGGCATGGGACCCGGCGACGCCGTGGTCTCGCTGGGCGCGTCCGGATCGGTCATGGCGGTGCACCACGAGGCGCTGTCGGAGCCGGGCGGGCTGATCACCTCCCTCGCCGACGCCACCGGGCTGCACCTGCCGGTGGTGAACACCCTGAACGCCGTTCGGGCCCTGCGCGGCACCGCCGAACTGCTGGGCACCGATCTGGAGGGGCTGAGCGAGCTCGCGCTGAAGTCGACCCCGGGCGCGCACGGACTCGTACTCCTGCCGTACCTGGAGGGTGAGCGGACGCCGAACCTGCCGCACACCGCCGGGACGCTGTCGGGGCTGCGCCGGGACTCCATGAAGCCGGAGCACCTCGCGCGGGCCGCCTTCGAGGGCATGCTGTGCGGGCTGGTGGACGCGCTCGACGTGCTGCGCAGCCGCGGCGTGGAGATCCGCCGGGTGTTCCTGCTCGGCGCCGCCGCCGAGCTGCCGGCCGTACAGGCCTTCGCGCCGGGGCTGTTCGGCACGCAGGTCCTCGTACCGGCGCCGGCGGACTACGCGGCCCTGGGCGCGGCCCGGCAGGCAGCGTGGGCGCTGGGTGTGGCCCAGGGCAGCGCGGCCCCGAACACCCCGCCGGTGTGGCCGGCGCCCGCGGCGCAGCTGTTCGAGCCGGACGAGGAGTACCCGGCCTGGCAGGGAGCGCGCCAGCAGTACATCGCGACCCGGGACCAGATCCACCCGGGAGCGTTCTAGCGGCAGGCCGGGCGTCAGCCCAACTGCGCCTTCACATGGTCGACGACCGCCTGGAACTCCTCCGTGGGCGAGAAGTCGAGGTACTCGGTGTCCTCCAAGGCCACCGGGGCGTGGCCGGGCGCCCAGTAGCAGGCCTCCCCGGCCGAGTAGACCTCGTCCCCGTCCTTCGTGTGCATCATGATCCGGCCCTTGATCACGTAGGCGTAGTGCGGGCACGGGCACAGGTCGCCGGGCAGGCCCTTGAACGCCGGGGTCATGTCCACGCCCTTGTCGAAGCGCCCGAAGGCAACGGAGAAGCCGCCGCCGAGCTCCAGCACGCGCAGTTCGGCGCCGTTGCCCTCGAAGAGGACGGGGATCTGCTCCCGTTTGGCTGCCGTCATGGTTCCTCCACGGCCGATCCGTCCCGAGACTTCCCCTCCCCCATCGTCCTCCCGGCACCCGCCGCCGGCTCGGCGGCGGCCCGGCCTACGCCCTGCCGCGCCCGGACTACTCCTTTTGACCGGGCTTTACGAAAACCGGTGGGTTCCGGCCTCCCGTTGGCAGAAGATGGAGTGAACCCCCTCGATCATGCCGACCGGAGCCTGCGCGTGCTCATACGACTTCTGCGGACCCATCTGGGGCCGTACCGGAAACCGATCGCCGTGCTGGTCCTGCTGCAGCTGCTGCAGACCAGCGCGAGCCTCTACCTCCCCACGCTGAACGCCGACATCATTGACAACGGTGTCGTCAACGGCGACACCGGCTACATCCTGCGTTTCGGCGCGCTGATGCTCGGCGTCTCGCTGGTCCAGCTCGTCTGCAACGTCGGTGCCGTCTACTACGGGGCCCGCACCGCCGCGGCCTTCGGCCGCGACCTCCGGGCCGGCGTCTTCGACCGCGTGCAGAGCTTCTCCGCGCGCGAGCTCGGCCACTTCGGCGCCCCGTCGCTGATCACCCGCACGACGAACGACGTGCAGCAGATCCAGATGCTCGTGCTGATGACCTTCACCCTGATGGTCTCCGCTCCGATCATGTGCGTCGGCGGCATCTTCATGGCGCTCTCACTGGACGTGAAGCTCTCGGGCGTGCTGCTCGCCGTGGTCCCGGTCCTCGGCCTGTCGGTCGGCGCGATCGTGCTGAAGACGCGGCCGCTGTTCCGCACGATGCAGACGCGTCTGGACACGGTCAACCGGGTCCTGCGCGAGCAGATCACCGGCAACCGGGTGATCCGCGCCTTCATCCGCGACGACTACGAGAAGGAACGCTTCCGCGAGGCCAACGCCGACCTCACCGGCGTCTCGCTGGCGGCTGGCAAGCTGCTCGCGCTGATGTTCCCGACGGTGATCGTGGTCGTGAACATCTCCAGCGTCGCCGTCGTCTGGTTCGGCGCGATGCGCATCGACTCGGGCGACATGGAGATCGGTCAGCTGACGGCCTTCCTCGCCTACCTGATGCAGATCGTCATGTCCGTGATGATGGCCACCTTCATGTTCATGATGGTGCCGCGCGCCGAGGTCTGCGCCGAGCGCGTCCAGGAGGTCCTGGACACCGACTCCAGCGTGGTCCCGCCCGCCGACCCGGTCGGCAAGCTCCTCCACCGCGGCCGTCTGGAACTGCGCGGCGCCGACTTCCGCTACCCGGGCGCCGAGGCCCCCGTGCTGCGCGGGGTCGACCTGGTGGCCCGCCCCGGCGAGACCACCGCGGTGATCGGCTCGACCGGCAGCGGCAAGTCCACGCTGCTGGGGCTGATCCCCCGGCTCTTCGACGCGACCGGCGGCGACGTGCTCGTCGACGGCGAGGACGTACGCCGCCTCGACCCCGACCTGCTCGCCAGGACGGTCGGCATGGTGCCGCAGAAGCCGTACCTCTTCTCCGGGACCATCGCCAGCAACCTGCGCTACGGGCGCCCCGACGCCACCGACGAGGAGCTCTGGCACGCGCTGGAGGTCGCGCAGGCCAAGGGCTTCGTGTCCGAACTGGAGGGCGGGCTCGACGCTCCGGTCTCCCAGGGCGGCACCAACGTCTCCGGCGGCCAGCGCCAGCGGCTCGCGATCGCGCGCACGCTCGTACAGCGCCCGGAGATCTACCTGTTCGACGACTCCTTCTCGGCCCTGGACTACGCCACGGACGCGGCGCTGCGCTCCGCGCTCGCCCGCGAGACCGAGGAGGCGACCGTGGTCATCGTCGCCCAGCGGGTCTCCACGATCCGCGACGCGGACCGGATCATCGTCCTCGACGAGGGGCAGGTGGTGGGCGAGGGACGCCACCACGAGCTGATGGCCGGCAATGAGACCTACCGGGAGATCGTGCTCTCCCAGCTGACGGAAGCGGAGGCGGCGTGAGCGGGCCCGGAGGACGGATGATGATGGGACCGCCGACGACGCGGTCCATGGACTTCAAGGGCTCGGGCAAGCGACTGCTGGCCGAGCTGGCGCGCGACCGGGCCAAGCTGTGGGGCATGATCCTCGCGGTCGTCGGCAGCGTCGCCGCGTCGGTGACCGGGCCGAAGATCCTCGGCGAGGCAACCGACCTGGTGTTCGCGGGGATCGTCGGCCGGAACTTCGACAAGGGCCTCACCAAGCAGCAGGCGCTGGACGGTCTGCGCGCCAGGGGCGACGGCGGGATGGCGGACATGCTGTCCGGCACCGACTTCACCCCGGGCAAGGGCATCGACTTCGGTGCGGTCGGATCGGTGGCGTTGTGGGCTCTGCTCGTCTTCACGCTCGCCGGTCTGCTGATGCTGGTCGCCACCCGGCTGTCGAACCACATCATGAACGGCACCGTCTACCGGATGCGCGAGGAGCTCCAGGCGAAGCTGTCGCGGCTGCCCCTGTCGTACTTCGACCAGCAGAAGCGCGGCGAGGTGCTCAGCCGGGCCACGAACGACATCGACAACATCGGGCAGACCATCCAGCAGACGATGGGGCAGCTGCTCAACTCGATCCTGACGATCGTCGGCGTGCTGGCCATGATGTTCTGGATCTCGCCGCTGCTGGCGCTCGTCGCGCTGGTGACCATCCCGGTGTCGGCGTACGTGGCCGCGAAGATCGGCAAGAAGTCGCAGCCGCAGTTCGTGGCGCAGTGGAAGTCCACGGGCGCCCTGAACGCGCACGTCGAGGAGATGTACTCGGGCCACACCCTGGTCAAGGTCTTCGGCCGGCAGAAGGAGTCCGCGGCCCTGTTCGCCGAGCAGAACGAGGCGCTGTACCGGGCCTCCTTCAAGGCGCAGCTGGTCAGCGGGATCATGCAGCCGGTGATGCTGTTCATCTCGAACATCAACTACGTGCTCGTCGCGGTCGTCGGCGGTCTGCGGGTGGCCTCGGGCACCCTGTCGATCGGTGACGTCCAGGCCTTCATCCAGTACACGCGCCAGTTCTCGATGCCGCTGACGCAGGTTGCCTCCATGGCGAACCTGGTGCAGTCCGGCGTCGCCTCCGCGGAGCGGGTCTACGAGCTCCTGGACGCGCCGGAGCAGGAGCCGGACGCGGAGGTTCCGGAGCGTCCCGAGGCCCTGCGCGGTCAGGTCACCTTCGACAAGGTCGCCTTCCGCTACGAGCCGGACAAGCCGCTGATCGAGAACCTGTCGCTGAGCGTGGACCCCGGGCACACGGTCGCGATCGTCGGCCCGACCGGCGCGGGCAAGACCACGCTGGTCAACCTGCTGATGCGGTTCTACGAGGTCACGGGCGGGGAGATCGCCCTCGACGGGGTGGACATCGCGAAGATGACCCGCGAGGAACTGCGCGGTGGCATCGGCATGGTGCTCCAGGACACCTGGCTGTTCGGCGGCACCATCGCGGAGAACATCGCCTACGGAGCCACGCGCGAGGTCACGCGCGCCGAGGTCGAGGAGGCCGCGCGGGCGGCCCACGCCGACCGGTTCGTCCGTACCCTGCCCGAGGGCTACGACACGGTGCTGGACGACGAGGGCGCCGGCGTCAGCGCGGGCGAGAAGCAGCTGATCACCATCGCGCGGGCGTTCCTGTCCGACCCGGTGATCCTGGTGCTCGACGAGGCGACGAGCTCGGTGGACACCCGTACCGAGGTGCTGATCCAGAAGGCGATGGCGCGCCTCGCGCACGGCCGTACGTCCTTCGTGATCGCGCACCGGCTGTCCACGATCCGCGACGCGGACCTGATCCTGGTGATGGAGAGCGGCTCGATCGTGGAACAGGGCACGCACGAGGAGCTGCTGCTCTCGGGCGGCGCGTACGCGCGGCTCTACGCGGCGCAGTTCGCACAGGCGGTGGCCGAGGTCGACTGACCGGTACGGCCGTGCGGGGAGGGGCGCCCGGAGGGGCGCCCCTTTTCCGTCGGCCCGGGCATCGGTCCGGGCATCAGTCCAGATATCCGCGCAGCTGGTCCGCGAAGGCGTGGTCGCGCAGTTTGTTGAGGGTCTTGGACTCGATCTGCCGGATCCGCTCACGGGTCACCCCGAAGATCCGCCCGATCTCCTCCAGGGTGCGCGGTCGCCCGTCGGCGAGCCCGTAGCGGAGCTGGACGACCTTGCGCTCCCGCTCCCCGAGTGTCGAGAGCACCGCTTCGAGGTGCTCGCGGAGCAGGAAGAACGCGGCCGACTCGACCGGGGAGGCGGCGTCCCCGTCCTCGATGAGGTCGCCGAGCGCGACATCGTCCTCCTCGCCCACGGGTGCGTGCAGCGAGACCGGTTCCTGCGCGAGGCGCAGCACTTCCAGGACCCGCTCGGGGGTCAGCTCCAGGTGGACGGCGACCTCTTCGGCGGTGGGCTCGTACCCCCGCTCCTGGAGCATGCGGCGCTGGACGCGTACGACGCGGTTGATCAGCTCCACGACGTGGACGGGGACCCGGATGGTGCGGGCCTGGTCGGCCAGCGCCCGGGACATGGCCTGGCGGATCCACCAGGTGGCGTAGGTGGAGAACTTGTAGCCGCGGGCGTAGTCGAACTTCTCGACGGCGCGGATCAGTCCGAGGTTCCCCTCCTGGACCAGATCGAGCATGGTCAGTCCGCGGCCGACGTAGCGCTTGGCCACGGAGACGACGAGCCGCAGGTTCGACTCGATGAGGCGGCGTTTGGCCATCCGGCCCATGACCACGAGCTTGTCGAGGTCGAGGGTGAGCTGCAGGTCCAGCGGGACTCCGCTGCCGAGCTTCTCCTCCGCGAACAGTCCGGCTTCCACGCGCCGCGCGAGCTCGACCTCCTCCACGGCGGTGAGCAGCGGGATCCTGCCTATCTCGCGCAGGTACTGCCGGAAGAGGTCGGCGGACGGTCCCGCTCCGCCGGAGCCCTCCGCCGGGCGCTTGCGCGGCGTGGGCACCTTCTCCAGCAGCTCCGGGCCCTCCGACTCCTCGGCCTCTCCGGCCTCCTCCTCGTGCATGGCGTCGGCCTCGGGCTCGGGCTCGGGCTCTTCGGCCGCGGGCACTCCGGCGGGCGGGCTGACGGTGACGGTCAAGCTCTGGGTCTGCACGGGGGCGACCTCCACAGGGCTCCGAGGACGGGTGCACCGCACCTCAGTGTGGGGTACGACACATCGCTGCCACGAGGGGCGTGCGACCACTTTCTGGGTCCGGCACGTGACCCATGGTTACCCCTGGACCAGAACCCCGATGCGGATCGGACGCATGTCCGAGGAGGACGGGCCCTCAGGCTCCGACGTGTGGGGGAACCCGGCGGGTGCGATGCTGATCAGCACGATCACCGGTCCAGCCCCCTGGAGGTGTCCGTGCCGCACTCGGACCCGCCTCCGGGGTGGCGTCCCCGGGACAGCCACCCGCCGGCCGGGCCCCTGACGCCCCCGCCCGCTCCGCCGACGCGGCGCAGGACCGCGGTGATCGTGGTCCTCGGACTGTTCGCCGGGGTGATCGCGGTGGCCCTGACCGGTCTGCTGATCACCACCATCGGTCCGGGCGGCGACGGTACGAAGGACCGCGACGGGGAGAGCTCCCCGGCCGCGTCACCCGTCACCGTGGCGTCCCGGTCACAGGCGCTCCCCTCCCGGGCACCCAGCTCCCTGGCACCCGAACCGCGGACCGAACCCGACCGGGGGGCCGTCCACGACGTGAAGATCGACTCGTGCGGGGTGGACCCCACCACGCGCTGGCCCTCCGCCGGGCTGACCATCACCAACAGCGGCGGGCGGACCACCACCTACATCGCGAGCATCGAGTTCCTCGGCCCCACCGGGACCCGGCTGGCCGAGGGCGCGGGCATCAGCAACAGCCTGGCGCCGGGGCAACGGGCCGAAGTGAAGGCCGGAGCTCTCGCCCGGCTGACGGAGAACGAGATCACCTGCAAGGTGATCAAGGTGGACCGGATCACGCCCTGAGGCGGGCCGACGGCCGCGGCCCGGGCCGCTTCGACGCGGACGGCGCTAGCCGGTTCCATGCGGACCGCGCTAGGCCGGTTCGACGCGGACCGCGCAGACCTTGAACTCCGGCATGCGGGACACCGGGTCCAGCGCCGGGTTGGTCAGGGTGTTGGCGCGACCCTCGCCCGGCCAGTGGAAGGGCATGAAGACGGTGTCCGCGCGGATGGCGTCCGTGATGCGGGCCGGGGCGACGGCGCGGCCGCGGCGGGAGGTGACCGCGAGGGGGGCTCCGTCGACCGCGCCGATGCGGGCCGCGAGGCGCGGGTGGAGTTCCACGAAGGGGCCGGGGGCGGCTTCGTTGAGCTCGTCCACCCGGCGGGTCTGCGCGCCCGACTGGTACTGGGCGACCACCCGGCCGGTGGTGAGGAGGATCGGGTACTCGGCGTCCGGGACCTCGGCGGCTTCGCGGTGGATGACGGGCACGAAGCGGGCCCGGCCGTCCTCGGTGGCGAAGCGGTCCAGGAAGAGCCGCGGGGTGCCGGGGTGCTGCTCCCCCGCCGGGCCGGCCTCCGCGGGGGGTGCCTCCGCAGAGCCGGCCTCCCCCGGGCGTGCGGGAGAAGGGCAGGGCCAGAAGACGCCCTGCTCCGCTTCGATGCGGGCGTACGTGATGCCCGAGTAGTCCGCCGGGCCGCCGGCCGAGGCGCGGCGCAGTTCCTCGAAGACCTCCTCCGCGTCGGTCGGGAAGGCCTTCGGCATGCCCAGCCGGGTGGCCAGGCCGTGCAGCACCTCCAGGTCGGAGCGGACCCCCGGCGGCGGGGTGAGGGCCCGGCGGCGGAGCAGGACGCGGCCCTCCAGGTTGGTGGTGGTGCCCGTCTCCTCCGCCCACTGGGTGACCGGGAGCACCACGTCGGCCAGGGCCGCCGTCTCGGACAGGACCACGTCGGCGACGGCCAGGAAGTCCAGGGAGCGGATGCGGTCCTCTATGTGGCCGGCGCGGGGGGCGGAGACCACCGGGTTGGAGCCCATCAGGAGGAGGGCCTTGACGTCCGAGCCCAGCGCGTCGAGGAGTTCGTACGCACTGCGGCCCGGGCCCGGGAGGCTGTCGGGGTCGATCCCCCAGACCCCGGCGACGTGGGCCCGGGCCGCCGGGTCGGTCAGCTTCCGGTAGCCGGGGAGCTGGTCGGCCTTCTGGCCGTGCTCGCGGCCGCCCTGGCCGTTGCCCTGGCCGGTGAGGCATCCGTAGCCGGAGAGCGGGCGGCCGGCCCGGCCGGTGGCGAGGCAGAGGTTGATCCAGGCTCCGACGGTGTCGACTCCCTTGGACTGCTGCTCGGGTCCGCGCGCGGTGAGCACCATCGCGGATTCGGGCGCACAGAACAGGGCCACCGCCTCGCGGAGTTTGGGGACCGGCACGCCGGTGATCCGCTCCACCTGCTCCGGCCAGTGCGCCATGGCGCCCGCGCGGGCCTCCTCCCAGCCGGTGGTGCGCTCGGCGATGAACTCCTCGTCGGTGTGGCCGCCCGCGACGACGAGGTGCAGCAGGCCGAGCGCCAGCGCCAGGTCCGTGCCGGGGCGCGGGGCCAGGTGCAGGTCGGCCTGTTCGGCGGTGCGCGTGCGGCGCGGGTCCACCACGATCAACGTGCCCCCGTTCTCACGGAGTTCCCGGAAGAAGCGCAGTGCGGGCGGCATGGTGTCGGCGGGGTTGGAGCCGACGAGGATGACGCAGCCGGTCCGGGGGACGTCCTCCAGCGGGAAGGGCAGCCCCCGGTCGAGCCCGAAGGCCCGCTGGTGCGCGGCGGCGGCGGAGGACATGCAGAACCGGCCGTTGTAGTCGATCTGCGAGGTCCCCAGCGCGACGCGGGCGAACTTTCCGAGGGCGTACGCCTTCTCGTTGGTCAGCCCGCCGCCGCCGAACACCCCGACCGCGTCGGCCCCGTACGACCGCCGCGTGCGGGCGAGGCCCTCGGCGACGGCGTCGAGGGCCTCCTCCCAGGTGGCCGGCTCCAGCCGCCCTGCGTGGGTGCGGACGAGCGGTTCGGTGAGGCGCACCCGGGAGGAGAGCACGGCGGGGGCGGTGCGGCCCTTGCCGCACAGCGCACCCCTGTTCACGGGAAAGTCGGCCCGCTCCTCCACCGCCACACCGCCGACCGCACCCGGTTCGGGGCGGAGGTTCATGCCGCACTGCAGCGCGCAGTACGGACAGTGCGTGGCGGTGGCAGCGGTGACGGCGTCCGGCGTGTGCATGGAGCCCAGCGTGCGTCGGCGGTGTTACGCGGGCCGCCGCCTCCCGTTACATCTCCGCGTGCTCCGCCTCAGCGCGCCCCGCCGGCTCCGGTGAGGCCCCGCGCATCGGGGGAGGCGGTCGAGGATCTCCACGTACACGATCCGGCCGTCGACGACGCCGACGACCACGACGTCGACGTCGACGTCGACGATCAGCGTGCCCCGCCCGCTCAGGGGGGCGTGTCCGCGGGCCGGACCGTGGCCCGGCGGCCGGGTCACCGGCCCGTCAGGTACTTCACCGTGAGGCCGGCCGTCCAGCCGCCGTCGACCGCGAGCTCGGCGCCGGTCATGTAGCCCGCGGCGTCCGAGAGGAGGAAGGCGACGGCGGCGGCGATCTCCTCGGGGAGGCCGACGCGGCCGAGGGGGGCGCCGGGGTAGTTGCCCTCGCCCGCCTGGATGCCGACCGGGGCCGTCATCGGGGTGAGCGTCATGCCGGGGTGTACGGAGTTGACGCGGATCCGGGATTCCGCGAGCTCCACCGCGCCGATCTTCGACAGCCCGCGCACGCCCCACTTGGAGGCTCCGTAGCCGGCGGTCAGGGCGAGGCCGGTGAGCCCGGCGGCGGAGGAGATGTTGACGATGGAACCGCCGCCGTTCTCCCGCATCAGCGGGATCGCGGCCTTGATGCCGATGAAGACGCCGACGAGGTTGATCTCGACGACCTTGCGGAAGTGCTCGACGCTCTCGTGCTCCAGGAACTGGCCGGTGGCGATCCCTGCGTTGTTGACCAGTCCGTCGATGCGGCCGAACTCGGCGAGGGCGAAGGCCAGGGCCGCGTCCCAGTCGGATTCGCTGGTCACGTCGTGGCGCAGGAAGCGCGCCGCTTCGCCGAGCTTGGCCGCCGTCCCGGCACCCTCGGCCTCCAGGACGTCGGTGATCAGCACCTTGCCGCCGCCGTCCACGACGGCCTGCGCGGCCGCCGCGCCGAGGCCGCGGGCCCCACCGGTGATGACGACGACCTTGCCGCTCAGATCCACAAGAGCCACGGTTCCACACCCCTGACGCACACGACGGACACGACGGACAGCTGACAGCTGACAGCTGACAGCTGACAGCCCTGCGGGCCGGATAGCCCTAAGAGCTATATGACTAATCGGAATACACCGATCGCGGCGTCAGTCTGCCAGAGAGGCCAGCGCCCGCGACACCCCCTCCTCCTTCGGCCCCAGGAACCTCGGCTCCGGCTCGAAGACCGCGTCCAGTGCCGCCTTGCCCGCCGCGAAGACCTCGCGGGCCCCGCCGTAGTACCAGGTCGCGTCGTGGACGTCGGACACCCCGACCCCGTACGAGTCCACGCCCGCGGCCCGGCACAGCGCGACGGCCCGGCGGATGTGGAAGCCCTGGCTGATCAGTACCGCCCGGTGCACGCCGAAGACCTCCCGGGCCCGGACGCAGGAGTCCCACGAATCGAAGCCGGCGTAGTCGCTGACGACACGGGCGTCGGGCACCCCGTGGCCCGTCAGGTACGCGCGCATCGCATCGGGCTCGTCGTAATCGGTACGGCTGTTGTCGCCCGTGACCAGGACGACCTTGACCTTCCCCGCACGGTAGAGCTCGACGGCGGCGTCGAGCCGGCGCGCGAGGTACGGGGTGGGCCGGCCGTTCCACAGCCCGGCGCCGAAGACCACGGCCACCTCGGCGGCGGGCGCGTCGGCGGTGGTCCGCAGCCGGGGCCCGGCGGACGCGTGCGTCCACGCCGAGGGCAGCAGGGCCAGCACGCAGCCGGCCATCACCACCTGCACCGCCCGCCGCCGGGCCCGTACGGTCCGGGGCGGCGTGACCCGTACGGCCTTCAGCCGCTCCCATGCCGCCCCTGGCAGACCTCGTACCGTTGCGCGCCTCAATGCGATCCCCCTACTGGTCCTGCTGTCGGTTCTGCTGTCGGTTTACTGCCGGTCCTGCTGTCGGTCCCCTCGTCTACGGACGCACGGGCGGTCCCGGCGGTTTCCCCAGGTCGCGACGGTGCCCGGCCGTTCCCCGCCCGCAGCCGCACGCCAGGCACCGCGCCGGCCGAGCAGGTCACCGGCGCCCCACGCGCCGAGCGACGGCACGCAGGCGACGGCGGCAGCCCCACCGGACAACAACGCGCTGCCGCGCACCGCACGGTTCGAGAGCCCCTCCATGAGCCCGCCCGTGGATCCCGCATCCCCCGTCCGTCCCCGGCGCCCCACCGCGCGACCGGGCGGCGGCCGGATCACGGATCAGGGAAGCACGGCCCGACCCCACCCTCGCCGTCCACCCCCCTGTGAGCAGGCGGAAAACACCCGTCACCCCGGCGCAACGCAGCCGCAACCTGCCGCACGCAGGATCGGTTCATGACGGAGCCGGCGCACCCTCCCGAATCCCCGCCCCCGCCCTTTCCCCTGCCCCTGCCCCTGCCCCTACCGCACCCCCCGCTGCCGCCCGCGACCACGGCGGAGCTGCTGACCCGGATCACCGCCCAGCTCGGTACGCAGCTCAGCGGTCTGCGCCCCCGACACCACGCAGGAGTCCCCCCATGCAGCAGCCCGCCCTCGTCGCCGTGGCCCACGGCAGCCGCGATCCGCGCGCCCTCCACACCGTCGAAGCCCTTCTCGAACGGGTCCGCGAGCTCCGCCCCCGCCTCGACGTCCGGCTCGGTCACATCGAGCTGAACCACCCGCTGCTGGACCACACCCTCGAACGGGCCGCCGGGGCCGCCGTCCTGGTGCCGCTGCTGCTCGGCCGCGGGACCCACGTCAAGCGGGACCTCCCGGCCGCCACCGCCCGCGCCGGGCACCTGCGGACCCGTGTCGCCGCCCCGCTCGGGCCGCATCCGCTGCTCGTCGAGGCCCTGTACGAGCGGCTCGTGGAGGCCGGCTGGAGCGCCGGGTCGGCGGTGGTGCTGGCCGCCGCCGGGTCCCGCGACCCCGACTCCGCCGCCGATGTGCGGGCCACCGCCCGCCTGCTCTCGGAACGCCTCGGCGGAGTTCCCGTGGTGGCCGCCTACGCCTCGGGCACCGCACCCTCGGTTCCCGCCGCCGTACGGGCCCTGGCCGCGCGGGGCCTCCACCGGGTCGCGGTCGCCTCCTACTTCACCGCCCCGGGCCGTTTCGCCGCAGCGAGCGCCGCCGCCGCACCGGGCCCGGCCGCCGCCCCGCTGGGCGCCCACCCGGCGCTGGCCCGGCTGGTGCTGCAGCGCTACGACGAAGCCGCCGCCGCGCTCGCAGCGCCCGTAGCCCGGGAGCATCCGCTCGAACTGGCCACCGCCTGACGGCCTGGTTGGTTCCCAATCGCTCGGATTGCTCCTCTTGACTCGTCTTGTCGGTTCGTGCGGTTACCGTTTGGACCATGGAAGGCATGGAAGGCACCACCGCACCTGTCCGACCCGATCTCGATCTGCCCGGCGAGCCGTACGATCCCGCCGATACCGAGCGCTGGGCCACCGAGCCCGACAAGCGGCCCGGGCGGACCGCCTTCCAGCGCGACCGCGCCCGTGTGCTGCACTCCGCCGCCCTGCGACGGCTCGCCGGGAAGACGCAGGTGGTGACACCGGGGACGCGTTCGTACGACTGGGACGCGAGTCCTCGTACGCGGCTGACGCACTCCCTCGAATGCGCCCAGGTCGGCCGCGAGCTCGGCGCCGCCCTCGGCTGCGATCCCGATCTGGTCGAAGCCGCCTGCCTGTCGCACGACATGGGGCACCCGCCCTTCGGCCACAACGGCGAGGAAGCGCTCAACGAGTTCGCCAAGGACTGCGGCGGCTTCGAGGGCAACGCCCAGTCGCTGCGCCTGCTGACCCGGCTGGAGCCCAAGCGGTTCGTCCCCGATCCGCAGACCGGCACCCTCGTCAGCGTCGGGCTCAACCTCACGCGCGCCTGCCTGGACGCCGCCACCAAGTACCCCTGGGCGCGCGGGGACCACCCCACCGACCCGGGCTCCGTGAAGTTCGGCGCCTACGAGGACGACCTGCCGGTCTTCGAGTGGCTGCGCCGCGGCGCGCCCGCGGACCGCAAGTGCTTCGAGGCGCAGGTCATGGACTGGTCGGACGACGTGGCGTACTCCGTCCACGACTTCGAGGACGGCCTGCACGCCGGCCACCTCGACCCGAACCTGCTCTTCGCCGAGCCCGAGCGCGCCGAGATCTGGCGGGTGGCCATCGGCCGGTACGTGCCCTCCGACACCGAGCCGGAGGAGCTCCGCGAGGCCCTGGACCGCCTGATGGAGCAGGAGTGGTGGCCGCACGGGTACGACGGCTCGGCCGTGGCCCAGGCCCGGCTGAAGGACGCGACCAGCCAGCTGATCGGCCGTTTCTGCCTGGCCGCCGAGGGCGCCACCCGGCAGGCCTACGGGACCGGCCGGCTGACCCGGTACGCGGCGGAGCTGGTGGTGCCGCGCGAGGCCCGCAACGAGTGCGCCGTGCTGAAGGCGGTCGCCGACCTGTACGTCATACAGCGCGACGAGCAGGAGCGGATCCGAGCCGATCAGCGCATCGTCCTGGCCGAACTCGCGGAGGCCGTCAGCGCCCGCGCACCCGAGGGTCTGGACCCCCAATTCCGTGCCATCTTCGACGAGGCGCCGGACGACCGGGCCAGGAAGCGGGCGGTCGTGGACCAGATCGCGGCCCTCACGGACGCCTCCGCGCGCTCCCTTCACGCCCGCCTCACCCAGCGCGCGCGACGCGCCGAAGGGTGAGCCGATCGGGCCACTCCCCCTTCACGCGGCAGGCTCGGTGCGGGACGCTCGCATGTGCTCGCATGTGGCGCAGAGGTTATGAGGAGGCATCAGGTGGTCGACGCACACCGGACGTTCGTCATCGTCGGCGCAGGGCTCGCCGGGGCTAAGGCGGCCGAAACGCTGAGGTCCGAGGGGTTCACGGGGCGGGTGATCCTGATCGGAGACGAGCGTGAGCATCCCTACGAGCGGCCGCCGCTCTCCAAGGGGTACCTGGCGGGCAAGGAGGAGCGCGAGAGCGTCTTCGTGCACGAGCCGTCCTGGTACGCGGCCTCCGACATCGAGCTGCACCTCGGCCAGCCCGCGGTCCACCTCGACCGGGACGCCAAGAAGGTGGTCCTCGGCGACGGCACGGCGCTGCCCTACGACAAGCTGCTGCTCGCCACCGGCGCCGAACCGCGCCGGCTCGACATCCCGGGCACCGAGCTGGTCGGGGTGCACCACCTGCGCCGGCTCTCGCACGCCGAGCGGCTGCGGGGGGCCCTGGCGAGCCTGGGCCGGGACAACGGGCACCTGCTGATCGCGGGCGCCGGCTGGATCGGCCTGGAGGTCGCCGCGGCGGCCCGTGGGTACGGGGCCGAGGTCACCGTGATCGAACCGGCGCCGACCCCGCTGCACGCGGTGCTCGGTCCGGAGGTCGGCCGGCTCTTCGCCGACCTGCACACCGCGCACGGGGTCCGCTTCCACTTCGGGTCCCATCTGACGGAGATCGTCGGGCACGACGGCTTGGTGCTGGCGGCCCGTACGGACGACGGGGAGGAGCACCCGGCGCACGCCGTCCTCGCGGCGATCGGCGCCGCCCCGCGGACCGCGCTGGCGGAGACCTCGGGCCTGGCCCTGGTCGACCGGGAGCACGGGGGCGGGATCGCCGTGGACGCCTCGCTGCGCACCTCCGACCCGGACGTCTTCGCCGTCGGGGACGTGGCGGCCGCGCACCACCCGGTGCTGGGGGCCCGGCTGCGGGTGGAGCACTGGGCGAACGCGCTGAACGGGGGTCCGGCCGCCGCGCGGGCGATGCTGGGGCAGGAGGTCTCGTACGACCGGGTGCCGTACTTCTTCTCCGACCAGTACGACGTGGGTCTTGAGTACTCGGGGTACGCCCCGGCGGGCGGCTACGACCAGGTGCTGATCCGCGGGGACGCGGGCAAGCGGGAGTTCATCGCCTTCTGGCTCTCGGACGGCCGGGTCCTGGCCGGGATGAACGTGAACGTGTGGGACGTCACCGAGGACATCCAGGCGCTGATCAGGTCAAAGGCGCCCGTGGACCGGGAGAAGCTGGCGGATCCGTCCATTCCGCTTTCGGCCCTCGTTCCCGCAGTGGGGGCCTGACGGGATAGTCGCCGCCCGGCCGTAGACTGGCGCGTGTGGCAGGACGGATCAACGACGACGACGTGAAGGCGGTACGGGACGCGGTCCCGATCGACGCCGTGGTCTCGGAGTACCTCCAGCTGCGCAACGCGGGCGGCGGCAACCTCAAGGGCCTCTGCCCCTTCCATGACGAGAAGTCCCCGTCCTTCCAGGTCAGCCCCAGCAAGGGCTTCTACCACTGCTTCGGCTGCCAGGCGGGCGGGGACACCCTCGACTTCGTCATGAAGATCGACCACCTCTCCTTCTCGGAGGCGGTGGAGCGGCTCGCCGGCCTGGCCGGCATCACCCTGCGGTACGAAGAGGGCGGCTACACCGCCGGCACCAGCGGGCGCGGCGAGCGGATCCGGCTGGTCGAGGCGCACAAGGCCGCGGCCGATTTCTACATGGACCAGCTCGGCAGCGCCGAGGCGGAGATCGGCCGCAAGTTCCTGGCCGAGCGCGGCTTCGACCAGGCCGCCGCCCAGCACTTCAGCGTCGGCTACAGCCCGGCCGGCTGGGACCACCTGACCCGCTTCCTGCGCGGCAAGGGCTTCAGCGACAAGGAACTGATCACCTCGGGCCTGGCCCAGGACAGCCGCAGCGGAAAGCCCATCGACCGCTTCCGCGGCCGGCTGATGTGGCCCATCCGCGACATCAGCGGCGAGGTCGTCGGCTTCGGTGCGCGCAAGCTGCGCGACGACGACAACGGCCCCAAGTACCTGAACACCCCCGAGACGGCGATCTACAAGAAGTCCCAGGTGCTGTACGGCATCGACCTGGCCAAGAAGGAGATCGCCAAGACCTCCCGGGCCGTCGTGGTCGAGGGCTACACGGACGTCATGGCCTGTCACATGGCCGGGGTCACCACCGCCATCGCCACCTGCGGCACCGCCTTCGGCGGCGACCACATCAAGATCCTGCGCCGGCTGCTCATGGACAACGCCACGGCCGAGGTGATCTTCACCTTCGACGGGGACGCGGCCGGGCAGAAGGCCGCGCTGCGGGCCTTCGAGGACGACCAGAAGTTCGCCGCGGAGACCTCCATCACCATCGCCCCCGGTGGCATGGACCCCTGCGACCTGCGCCTGGCCAAGGGTGACGCGGCCGTATCGGGGCTGGTAGAGGCCCGCACCCCGCTGTTCGAGTTCGCGCTGAAGCACATCGTGGCCCGGCACAACCTGGAGAACCCGGCGGGGCGGGCGGCCGCGCTGGAGGAAGCCGCCCCGATCATCAAGAAGATCAAGAACGTCGCGATCCAGCACGAGTCGGCGGTCCAGCTGGCGGGCATGCTGGGCATGCGCGACGAGCAGTTCGTGGTCAAGCGGATCGCCCAGCTCGACCGCTGGGCCCGGGAGCGCGGCAACCAGCCCCAGCAGCAGCGCCGGGGCCAGTCCGGCAACTCCGGCGGCTCCGGCCACTCCGGCCACTCGTACGAGGACATCCCCGCTCCGTCCGCCGGCCCCACGGGCCCCGCGCTGAACCTGCGCAGCCCCGCGCACATCACCGAGCGCGAGCTGCTCAAGCTGGCGCTCCAGCGCCCCGCCCTGGTCTCGCCCGCCTTCGACGCGTACGGGATGGACGAGTTCACCGCCCCGCCCTACGCGGCCGTTCGCCAGGCCATCATGGACGCCGGCGGCGCCTCTCTCGGTACCGAGGACTACGTGACCCGGGTCCGTGACGCCGCCCCGAACGACACCGTCCGCGCGCTGGTCACCGAGCTCGTCGTCGAGGCCATCCACGCCAAGACCGTGGACGAGGTCTACGCCGGGGTCCAGCTGGTCCAGGTCCGCCTCCGCGCGGTCGACCGCCGGGTCCACGAGATCCAGGGCACCCTGTCCCGCCTCGGCCACCAGGACGCGCCGGAGCAACTGGCGGCGGTCCAGGAGGAGCTGTGGGTGCTCCAGCAGTACGGCCGCCGCCTGCGCAACCGCGGCGCGGAAGGCCTCTAGCGTCCGGAAGGCCTCTAGACCTCCGGGTCTCCGGGCCCCTCCACCGAAGCCGCGAGGATCCGCTCGGTGGCGGCCGCACGGGCCACGGCGTCCTCGCCCTCCCCGGCCGCCTCTGTGCCGGGCGCAGCCTGGAGCGGCGCCGCCAGTCCGGCCCGGATCATCGGCACAGCCAGTCGCCGCCCGGGATCCGGGTGCCGGAGCGGGCCAGGTGGCGGGCCAGGGGTGGGGCGGCCAGGTAGACCCAGGCGCGGACGGGGGTGCCGTCGGGGCGCAGGGCCTCTCGGGCGGTGCGGTCGTAGACGTTGGCGGGGTGCCCGGGGCCCGCGTACTCCTCGAGCAGGTCGAGCGCCACGAGGAGTTCCCCGTAGGCCCCGGGGGCCGGGGTGATCAGCTCTCCGGCTATGGCGGAGCCGGGGCGGTCCACCGCGTACGGGTAGCCGGGGCCCTCGTACAGGGCCGCGTCCGGGAGGCGGGCGGGCTCCTCGGCGGCCGTGCGGCCGCGCAGGAACAGGTCGTGGTTGACCTCGCCGGGGCGCAGGGTGCCGTAGACGAAGAACGGGAGCTCCTCCCTCGGCGGAATCGTTCCTTCGCCCTGGCCTTCCGGCCGATCGGCCGATGTCATGCGGGCCTCCCTCGATTCAGGCTGGGCTGCGAACCGGACTCCCGTAGGCCGCGGGCCGGGCCGGAAGTCCCGGATCCGGCCGCGGAAGTCCGCGTACGCACCGCTGTTACACAACCGCCCGGTCCCCGTGACCGGCGCCGTCTACCGTCAGTCTGCCTGCCCCCGCCCCGCCCTCCCCCACCACCCGACGGTTCCGCCTTCCATGACTCGACCGACCCGCCGCAGCCTCGCCGCGGCCGCCCTGCTCTGCATCGGCCTCGGCGGCTGCGCCGCACCCGGGGGCCTCGGGCAGCGCGAGGTCGCGCCGCCCGTGTCCTCCCAGCCCCTGCCCAAGCCGCTGTGGCCGTCGTGGACCGAGTCCCCGAGCTCCAGCGGTACGGCGGTGGCCGGCCGGGAACCTCCGCCGCAGCCGCTCGACGGGGCCCCGGCCGTGGGACCGGAGGGGATCGAGAAGGTCGACGTGGCGGCCGTGCTCCGCGCGGACAAGACGATGAAGCGCTTCGGCAACGGGAAGAAGATCGAGGGCCCGGGCAAGGCCGGGGTCCGGCCGGCCCGGTACGCGGACCTGACGGGCGATGGCAAACCCGAACTGATCGTCGCCGCCGACACCCAGACCGGGCGTTCGATGCTCAGCGTCTACACCGCGGCCGGCGGGAAGGTCGTTCCGATCCTGGCCACCAGCGGCCGGCGGATGAGCGCCGAGATCCTCGGCACCGACCTGCTGGTCCGCACCACCGACGACGACGGATCCGCGCACGACATCCGCTACCACTGGGACGGCCGGCGGATGAGCGTCCTCAGCGACGAGCACAGGTTCGGCAACGCCATCTCCGGCCCGGGCTCGGGCACGTGTCCGGCCCAGCGGCCGTCCGGCTCCGAATCCCCCGCCCCCACGGACCGGGCCGTCAGGTGAAGCGCGCCCTGATCCGCTGCCGCCGGCTCCTGCACTCCCTCGGCCTGCGCTGGAAGATCTCCGTCCTGCTCGCCGTCGGCTGCTCGCTCGTCGCGCTCACCATCGGCATCCTGATCCACGAGGCCCGGGCGAGCCAGGTGGCCGACGCGGCGCGCAAGAGCGCCCTCGCGCAGCTCGTCCGGGTGCGGCAGGTGTACGAGCTCACGGGCCAGCTGGACTTCGACAAGGTCGGGGAGGCCGACGCGCGCCTCGACTGCCCGAGCCTGCCGGAACCCCTGCGGCAGGCCGCCCTCGCCGGGGAGCGCACCACCTACCTCGACCTGCACGGCCTCCATCCGGCGGTGTGGGCCGCCCGGCCGGTCGGCGGCGACCAGATCCTCTCCGTACGCCAGCCGCTGGCGGGGGAACAGGCGGAACTGTGGGAACTGGACCAGAAGTTGATGGCCTTCGGCGCGGTCGTCGTCACCCTCGCGGCGGCCGGAGGGGCGGCGCTGGCCAGTCGGCTGAGCAAGGACCTGCGGTCCGCGGCCGAGACGGCCCGGCGGATCAGCACGGGCGAACTGGACGCGCGGATAGGCCCGTCGGGCGTGCCGGGGACGCGGAACGAGGTGGCCGCACTGTCCGCGGCGGTCGACACCATGGCGGCGAGCCTGCAGCGGCGGCTGGTGGCGGAGCAGCGGTTCACGGCGGACGTGGCGCACGAGCTACGGACCCCGCTGACCGGACTGCACACGGCCGCCGAACTGCTCCCTCCGGGGCGGCCCACCGAGCTGGTGCGCGACCGGGTCTCGGCCCTGCGCGGCCTCACGGAGGACCTCCTGGAGGTGGCCCGGCTGGACGGGGACCGGGAGGTGGCCCAGCTGGACGTCCACCTCCTGGGGCCACTGGTGGAGGAGGTCACCCGGCGCTCGGGGGTGGAGGCGCGGGTCCTGGGCGCCGCCGACGGCACCGCCCGCGTCCGCACGGACGTCCGGCGACTGGAGCGGATCCTGACGAACCTGCTGGTCAACGCCCGCAGGCACGGCAGGGACCCGATCACCGTGACGGTCACCGGGAACACCGTCACGGTCCGGGACCACGGTCCGGGTTTCCCGGAGACCCTGCTGCGGGACGGCCCGCAGCGGTTCCTGACGGGCGCGACCGAACGCGGCCAGGGCACGGGCCTGGGCCTGACCATCGCCCTGGGCCAGGCCCAGGTCATCGGCGCCCGGATCATCCTCACCAACCCCGCCCCCACCGGCGCGGCGGCCACCCTCACCCTCCCGCCGGCGTGACCCCGCCACCCCTTCCGTGCCCGCCGGGGTCCGGGGCGGAGCCCAGCCCTTCGAGCCCCGTCGGCGTGTGAGGCGCTGGGTCCGGGGCGGAGCCCCGGGATACGGAGAAAGGGCGGGGCGGGGACAGGCTCCGCGCAGCGGTGACCCGCGCCGGCGAGGCCGCCGTCACCCAGACGGGGTGGTGCCCCACAGATGCCCCCTCACCCATCCCCACCTGCTGGAACACCCCGCCACCCCCTCCCCCCGGATCAATCTGACACTGCATCAGCAGGCGCCCGCCCCGGCTCCCGGGTTACCTCGGAAACACGACCCCGTGTCCACAGGAGACCCCCCATGCGACGACGCACCGCCCACGTGCTCACCGCCACCGCGCTGACCGCCGCCGCGTTCACCGGCCCGGTGGCCGGCGCGGTCGCCGCCGCGGACCTGGGCATGACGGGCTTCGCGGCCGGCGACTTCGCCCCGCTGGAGGTGTGGCCCAAGTCCGCCGCCCCCGGCACCACCGTCACGGTGAACACGAAGGCCTGCGGCCCGGGCAGTCACGCCGAGGGCGACGCCACCACCGTCGGGGGCGGCCGCTTCAAGCTGACTCCGGGCACCCACAAGGAGGTGGTCGTGGGGCAGTTCCAGGTCGCCCGCGGAACCCACCCGGGCACCCACGCGATCGGCGCCACCTGCGCGAACGGCAAGTTCGCCACCGGCGACCTGATCGTCACCGAGCACGACCGGGCCCCCCAGGGCCACGTGCGCACCGGGGTGGGCGGTGGCACGACCACCACCACCGACCCCGCCAAGATCGCGGCGGGAGCGGCAGTGCTGGCCGCCACCGCCGTCGGCGGTACCTGGTTCCTGCGTCGCCGGGCGAGCGGCACGCGGAACTGACGGACGCCCACCGCGGCTCCGGCCGCGGTCCGACCGGTACCGTCCCCCGTCGCCCGCCCCGCGAGGTCCCCCCCGTTCGCGGGGCCGGGCGACGGCCAGTCACCACGTCACCAAGCCGAGGGGGCCGCATGGAGGCAGAGGCACGCCGCGCCCGCGCCCGCGGTGGCGGGCTCGTCGCCCTCGCCGCCTGCATCGGCGTCTGGCTCATCGGCAGCGGCTCGGGCGAGCCCGTCCGGCCGCCGCTGCCCTCACCCGGCGAGGCGCTGAGCGCCCAGGCCCGTTTCCCCGGGGCCATCGCCGCGCTCCCCGGTTCCCCGCCCACCCGGATCCGGATCCCGTCCATCCGGGTGGACGCCCCGCTCACCGGGCTGGGGTTGCAGGCCGACGGCAGTCTCGAAGTACCGCCGCCCGCCCGCCGCGACCTCGCGGGCTGGTACCGCGAGGGCACCACCCCGGGCGCCACCGGCACGGCCGTGGTCGCCGGGCACGTGGACGACGCGGCCGGGCCCGCGGTCTTCTACCACCTCGGCGCACTGCGCCGGGGGGCTCAGATCGAGATCGCCCGCGCTGACGGACGTACGGCGGTGTTCACCGTCCACGCGGTGGAGGTCTACGACGCCAAGGCCTTCCCCGACTCCCGCGTGTACGGGTCGTCGCCGCGCGCCGAGCTCCGCGTCATCACCTGCGGCGGGGGCTTCTCCCCGCGCACCGGCTACCAGGGCAACGTG
Source organism: Streptomyces sp. NPDC006487 (assembly GCF_042870555.1). NCBI lineage: Bacteria > Bacillati > Actinomycetota > Actinomycetes > Kitasatosporales > Streptomycetaceae > Streptomyces > Streptomyces sp. NPDC006487. The sequence continues at coordinate 251,365 of NZ_JBIAHN010000007.1, read as the reverse complement.
GTCGTCTTCGCCCACCTGACGGGCACCTACTAGACCGTCCGGCCGGTGCGGACGACCGCCTGGTCGCCGTGGGGTCCGAACAGGTGCAGGATCTCCACCACCTCGCCTTCGGCGGGGCCGAACCAGTGGGGTTCACCGGTGTCGAACTCGGCGACCTCGCCGGGGCGCAGGGTGAGGCTCCGCTCGCCGATGACGAGGTGGAGCTCGCCGGCGAGCACGTAGAGCCATTCGTATCCGGCGTGGGTCACCCGTTTCGGCTCCCGGTACGCGAGCACCTGCTTGAACACCCGGACCCGGCCCGGGTACGTCGTCAGGGGGACCAGGACGCTCCCGTCCCGGCGGCGGGGCTTCAGGTGGACGCGCGCGTCACCGGTGGCCGGGGCGGCCACGAGCTGGTCCAGGGCCACGCGGTGGGCCCGCGCGAGCGGGATGAGCAGTTCGAGCGCGGGACGCCGTTTGCCCGACTCCAGGCGGGAGAGCGTGCTCACGGAAATCCCCGTGGCCCGTGCGAGCGCCTCCAGGGTGAGGCCGCGCTCGCGCCGCAGCGCCCGCAGGCGCGGGCCGATGGCGTCGAGGGTCCGCGCGAGCTCGGCCGGTTCCGCGGGTCCGGGGGGTTCACCGGCTCCGGGGGTCTCGGCGGATTCGGGGGTCTCGGCGGATTCGGCGTCCCTGTTCATGGGCCCATTTTGCGGTATCGGCAAATTTCCTGGTCCGCCGTCACCGCCCGGTCCGAGCATGGGCCGACATCCGAAGCCGGCGGCCGACAGGCCGTCGCGGACCGAAGGCGGACCCATGACCACGACGATCCCGGCAGGGGCGGCAGCGGGGCCCGGGCCCCTCCTCGGCGCGCGCCGCCGGTGGACGGTACTGGCCGTCTGCGCGCTGAGCATGTTCCTCATCGGAGTGGACACCACCATCGTCAACGTGGGGCTGCCCGCGATCGGACGGGGTCTGGAGGCGGGCACCCGCGGTCTGGAATGGGTCGTGGACGCCTACACCGTGGTCCTGGCCAGCCTCCTCATCGCCTCCGGCGCCCTCGCGGACCGCTTCGGACGCCGTCGCGTGTTCCGGTGCGGGCTGGCCGTCTTCGGACTCGCCTCCCTCGCCTGCGCCCTGGCCCCGTCGCTCGGTTTCCTCGTCGCGGCGCGGGCCGTCCAGGGGGTCGGGGCCTCGATGCTGAGCCCGGTGGCCCTGGCGATCGTGGTCAACGCGATGCCCGACCCGCGGGAGCGGGCCCGGGCCATCGGCACATGGGCCTCCGTCTTCGGACTGAGCATGGCCGCGGGCCCGGTCGTCGGCGGGGCCCTCATCGGGGCCTTCGGCTGGCGGTCGGTGTTCTGGATCAACGCCCCGGTGGTCGCCGGCACGCTCGTCCTGGTCTCGGTGTTCGTGCCGGAGTCCCGCGGTCAGCGCGCCCGGCGGCTGGATCCGCCCGGCCAGCTGCTCCTGACGACGGCCCTGTGCGTCTCGGTCGGCGTCCTCATCGAAGGCCCCGGCATCGGCTGGACCTCCCCCGCGGCCCTGGCCTGCTACGGCGTCGTCGCGGCGGCGGCGACGGCCTTCGTCCGGGTCGAGCTCCGCCGGTCCGAGCCCCTGATCGACCTCGGGCTGTTCCGGCGGCCGCCCTTCGCCTCGGCGGTACTGGGCGCGGTGGCGGTGTTCGCCGCGCTGAGCGTGGGCCTGCTGCTCACCACCCTGTACCTGCAGGACGCCCGCGGCTGGACCCCGCTCGAGGCCGGTGCGGCGACCCTGCCCATGGCGCTCGGGGCGACGGTGTGCGCTCCGTGGTCCGGCAGCCTGACGGGGCGCCTCGGACCGCGGCGTCCGCTGCTCCTCGCGGGCGGCTTCACCGCGGCGGGCGGGCTCTGCATGCTGGACCTGGGCCCCGACACCGCTGTGCCGCTGCTCCTGTCGGCCCAGCTGCTCATCGGCATCGGGTTCGGCTTCGCCAACGCCCCGCTCACCCACACCGCGGTCGGCGGACTGCCGCCGTCCCGCGCCGGTGTGGCCGGGGCCGTCACCTCCACCGCCCGCCAGGTCGGATCGGCGGTCGGCATCGCCGTCGCGGGGGCCCTGGCCGCGGACGCCGGCCCGGACGGCCTCGCCCGGGCGTCCCGGCCGGGCTGGCTGCTCGTGACGGCCTGCGGACTGTTCCTCTTCGTGGTGGCCCGGGCCTCCGTGGTCCGGCCGGATCCGAAAGGGACGGCTTAGGCGTTGCCCGGGCGGGCCTGTCGGGCCGGGCACCTCGGCGGTCTATGCGGGAAACGCGTACCAGCGGCGGTGGACGTACGGCTCGACGCACAGGACCGCGGCGCCCGCCACGGCTCCCACCAGGAGCGAGGTCCAGCCGCCCCCGGCCACGAGCGCACCGGCGCAGGCTCCGGCCACGACCAGCGGCCGGGCCAGCGTCAGCGGGCCGAGCCCGACGACCATGGCGAGGGTGCTCGCCCGGTACGGCAGCGCGAAGTAGGCGGCGAGCGAGAGCCCGACGGCGAGGGCGTAGGCCCCGAGCGGGACGAGGAAGCCGGTCCCACCGTCGGCGAGGGCCCCGTACGCCCGGTCGGTGTCCTCGGCGAGCAGCAGGACGGAGCCCGCCGCGAGGGCGGGCGCCAGCAGCAGGACGGAGCCGACCGCCAGCCCGCGCAGGGAGGCGCGCAGGACGGCACGGTGCTTGCGGATCCGGGCGTCCCGGCCGGCGTAGGCACGGAAGCCGCTGAACGCCGCGTCCACGAGGCCGAGGACGGCGAGGGGCAGGACCGGGTTCATCGCGCGGCCCCGGACCCGGAGGCGGAGGCGGACCAGGACGCGGCGTCGTGCCTCGGTGGTCCGCCGCGGGTCAGGTCCTCCGCGCCCACGAGCCTGCGGGAGGCGCGGCCGAGGGCCTGGCGCAGCGGGTCCTCCAAGTAGGGGCGGATGCCGAGGACCGGGCGCAGGGTGGTGCAGAAGGGGTTGGACAGGCCCCGGGGCTCGTAGAGCAGCGCCCGGATGCCCGGTACGGTCGCGGCGTGCAGCAGGGTTTCGTCCGAGTGGGCGCGCCGGGCGGAGACGACCCCGTCGTGGCGGCCGAGCGGATGGCGCATCCGGGCGCGGTGGAACATCCAGGCGCCCACGGGTGCCAGCCGGGTGGCGGCGATGTCGAAGTGGCAGAAGGCCAGTGCCTGGGAGTCGGCCTGCGCCTCGAAGAACTCCGCGAGCGCGGGGCCGCGGAAGTGGTGGAGCAGCCCGGTGGAGACGTAGACGGTGGCGACTTCCGGGAGGTCGAAGGCATTGCCGTGGACGAACCGGCAGTCGAGACCCTCGGCGCGGGCCAGCCGGTCGGCCTCGGCGACGAGGGCGGCGTCGAGGTCGACGCCGATCAGCTCGACGTTCGGGCCGAGGGCTCCGGTGGACGCCAGCCAGCGGACGAGGTAGCCGAGCCCTGATCCGATGTCGACCAGGCGGAACCGGCCCCGGCGGCCCGCGATCTCACGGATGGCCTCGAACAGCGGGTCCAGTACGTGCACCAGCCGTTCCCCGATGCGCAGTTCCTCGCTGAGCCGCTGCAGCTCGGTGTGGACGCCGATCATCAGCCGGTCCACGGCGAGCGGGTCGAGCACGTCGTCCGGGCCGGCCGGCAGCCCGGCGACGATCCGGGCCGCGCGCGGATCCCCCGCCTCGTCGAGCCGGCGGACCACGTCACCCCGGCGCACCGGCAGTCGCGCCCCGCTGAGCGGATCGGTGACGGTGATCAGGTCGGATATCTCAAGGTGGGGCACGTCGGCAACTTTATCCCGCCGCCGCGGCCCTGCCCATGCGCGTCCCAGGTCAGCCCCACTGTTCGAAACCCAGCTTCAGCACCAGGCCGCCGACGACCGTCAGGAGCACTCCGCGGACGAAACCGCTGCCCTTCTTCAGTGCCATCCGGGCGCCGATCATGCCGCCCGCCAGGTTGAACACGGCCATCAGCGCCGCCAGTTGCCACAGCACCATGCCCTGGTAGGCGAACATCGCGAGCGCCCCGCCGTTGGTGCAGACGTTGACGATCTTCGCCGTGGCGGAGGCGGTGACCAGGTCGAGGTGGAGCAGGGCCGTCAGGGCCAGCACCAGGAAGGTGCCGGTGCCGGGGCCGATGAACCCGTCGTAGAAGCCGATGCCGAGCCCGGCCAGGGCGATGGTGAGCAGGACGCGCCGACGGCTGACGGGGGCGGCTCCGGGAGCGACTCCGAAGCCGGGGCGGAAGAGGACGAAGGCCGCGACGACCACCAGGACCACCATGATCAGCGGGCGCAGCGCGTCCTTGCTGATGCCGCCGGCCAGGGCGGCCCCGCCCATCGAGCCGGCGAGTGCGGCCAGGCCGATGCGGACGGCGAGCTTCACGTCCACCGAGGTCTTGCGCAGGTACGACACGGCCGCGCCCGAGGTCCCCACGATGGACACGGCCTTGTTGGTGCCGAGGACGGTGGCGGGATGGGCGTGCGGCAGGCCGAGCAGCAGGGCGGGCAGGAGCAGCAGGCCGCCGCCGCCCACGACGGCGTCGATCCAGCCGGCCGCGGCGGCGGCCACGCACAGCATGATGATCATGGTTGTCGATATGTCAGGCACGGCCCGACCCTATGGAGCGGTTGGGTGCAGCGGCCATCAATCCCCGGAAACTTGCGCAAAGGTTGAGCTTCGGCCGGCCGGAACCCGGTCCGGGGCCACGGGAGCCGACGGATCCACCGCCGCCGTCAGCACGCTCGCCGCCAGCACACTGGCCAGCCCGAGCCCGGCCGCCAGCCGCCGGGCGGGCGGTACGGCTCCCAGCGCGGCCAGCACCGCCCGAGCCGGGGAACTACGGGGCCTGCGGTGCCGTGCCGCGGCCGCGGGAGCGGACGGCGGACCCTGCGGCCGGTCCGGCGCTCGAAGACCGACCCCGAACCCAGCCAAACCCAGCCCCTCCGGCGCTTGGAGACCAACCCCGAGCCCAGCCAAATCCAGCCCGTCCGGCGTTTGAGGACCGGGGTCCGGGGCGGAGCCCCGGGGAACGGGCGAAGGGCGGGTAGGGGACGAACCCCGCGCAGCGGCAAGTGACACGGGCAGGGCGACGTGCAGCGGGTGACGCACGGGGCGGCGACCTCTCGGGGAGGGGGACGGGGCGGAGCGGGGCGGAGACGGAATCGGGCCCGGCCTCAGAGCCCGAAGCACTCGGCGTGGATCCGCCCCGCCGGCACCCCGGCCCGCAGCAGCGCGGACTGGGTCGCGTCCGCCATCCCGGGCGGCCCGCACAGGTACACGTCGTGCTCGGCCAGCTCCGGGACCAGCGCGGCCAGCGCCTGCGGGGCCAGCGGGTCGAAGGCGGCGCCCGACGGCCCGAGCAGGTAGTGCAGCCCGGCCTGCCGTTCGGCGGCGATGGCCTCGAGTTCGGAGCGCAGGACGAGGTGCTCCTCGGCGCCCGCCCGGTAGAGCAGGGTGATGTCCCCCGGCCCGCCCGGCAGGGTCTCGAACAGCGCCCTCATCGGGGTGATCCCGACCCCGCCGGCGATCAGCAGCACCTTGGTCCGGGTCCGCCGGGCGGCGGTGAGCGCCCCGAAGGGGCCGGTGGCGAGGACCCGGGTGCCGGGGCGCAGCCGGCGGATCCGGCGGGAGTGGCCGCCGAGGGCCTTCACGGTGATGCGCAGGGTGTTCCCGCGGACCGGCGCCGACAGCGAGAACGGCAGCGCGGTGTGCCACAGCCGCCGCTGGAGGAACCGCCAGCGCAGGAACTGCCCCGGCTCCGCGCGCAGTTCCGCGAGGTGCTCCCCGTAGACGAGGACGGAGACCACCCCGGGACCCTCCACGCGGACCTCGGCGACGCGCAGCGCGTGCCGCAGGGCCTGGCGTACGGGGACCACGGCGCGGTACCAGAGCAGCAGGACGGCGACCACCGCGTGGGCGAGGGCCCAGAACCAGGCGACGGGACCCAGGTCGGGCCCGGCGAGCTGGTGCCCGAAGGCGAGGGCGGCGGCGAGGTACACCAGGAGGTGGACCCCCCGCCAGGTTTCGTGGCTGACCCGGCGGCGTACGGAGCGGGCGGAGGTGATGCCGACGGCGACCAGGAGGGCGGTCCCGATCGCCGCGGCGGCCAGGGCCGGATATCCGAGCAGCTCCCGGACCGCCGAGAGCACGTCGACCCCCTCGTGCACGGCGTAGCCGCAGAGCGCGAAGAGCGCGTGCCCGAAACAGAGCAGCAGGACGTGGCGGCCGCCCAGCGCGTGCCAGCGGGCGATCCGGGCCGCGCCCACCCCGTGCTCGACGGCGGGGACCCGGGCCATGAGGAACAGCAGGACGAGCACCCCGTACCCGGCGAGCAGGCCGGACAAGTGCGCGGCGGTGGCGAACAGCGCGTCGAGCCGGGCCGAGGGCCGCACCTGGGCGGCCCACAGCAGGGCCATGATCCCCGCCCCGCCGAGCATCCCGCCCTTGACCCGAACCGCCATGTCTCGCTCTCGCATACGGCCACGCTACGGGCGGTCCGGCGGGCTCCCCGGCCCTCCCGGTGATCCTTAAGGCGGCCTTGAGGGACGCCTCACTGAGGCTTAACCCGCACGCTGAGGTCGGCGTTCCGTCGGGGAAACAGTGGCGATGTCGTGGGGAAACAGCAGCCGCGCACTCTCGTGTCATGACCTCGGAACAGCAACGCGTGGTGGTGATCGGCGGCGGCCTCGCCGGCCTGCGGCTCGCCGCCCGGCTGGGCGGGGACGTACGCGTCCTCGGCGAGGAGGCGCACGCCCCCTACAACCGGGTCCTCCTCGCGGAGGTCCTGGCCGGCCGGTACGCACCGGAGGTGACCTCCCTCCCCGCCCCCGGTCCGGCGCTGCGCCGGGGCGTGCGGGCGGTACGGATCGACCGGGCGGAGCAGGTGGTGCACTGCGACGACGGCACGGTCGAGCCGTACGGCACCCTCGTCCTGGCCACGGGATCGAACCCGGTCCTCCCTCCGCTGCGCGGCCTCTTCGAACCCGAAGGGCGGGAACTCCCCGCCGGAGTCCACGCGTTCCGCACCATGGACGACTGCCTGGCCCTGTCGGCGGCCGTACGTCCCGGCGTGCGAGCGGTGGTGATCGGCGGCGGCCTCCTCGGCGTCTCGGCGGCCCGCGCCCTGGCCGAGCGGGGCGCCCAGGTCGTCCTGGCCCAGCAGGGCGAGCGCCTCATGGAACGCCAACTCGACGCGGAAGCCTCGGAGCTCCTGCGCACCCACCTGACCGACCTGGGCGTGGAAATCCACACGGAATGCCGCGTCCGGGGCCTCTCCACGACGGCCGAGGCCCCGCCGGCGGGGGCCTGGACGGGCCCCGTGCCCGCGGTGGCCTCGAGTCCGACGCCGCCCCTGCGGGCAACCCGGCCGCACCCTGCCGGCGGCATCAGCCCGAATCCAGCCCCACCGGCGTTCGAGGAGCGGGTCCGGGCAGAGCCCGGAGCGCCCGGCAGGGCCGCCGCTCCCGAAGCCCCCGCCCGGCGGCCGGGCGCCACCCCCACCCAGGGGCCCCGCCGGGTCACCGGCGTGGACCTCGCCGTCGGCTACCGCCTCGACGCCGACCTCGTCGTCCTCGCCTGCGGCGTCCGCCCCCGCACGGGCCTCGCCCAGGCCGCCGGCCTCGACGTCCGCACCGGCATCCTCGTCGACGACGAGCTCCGCACCAGCGACCCCCGCATCCACGCCGTCGGCGACTGCGCCGAGCACGCGGGCCGGGTGTACGGCCTGGCCGGCCCCGCCCTGGAACAGGCCGACGCCCTCGCCGGCGTCCTCCTCGGGACCGGCGGGGGACTCGCCGCGGACCCCGCCTACGGCGGAACCCGCGCCCTGACCCGCCTCACCCTCACCGCCGGCGGCGACCGGCCCCTCGACCTCGCCGCCTTCGGCGAGACCACCCCGCTCCCCGGCGACGACGTGGTCCGGCTCACCGACGCCACCCGCCGCACCTACCGCAAGGTCGTCGTCCGCGGCGACCGCCTCGTCGGCGGGGTCCTGCTCGGCGAACTCTCCAGCGTGGGCGCCCTCGCCCGCAGCTGGGAGGACGGCGCCCCCCTCACCGACCAGCACGGTCTGATCGACCTGCACCACCTGCTCACCGACGACGGAGGCTCCTGATCATGGCCGCAGCCACGCCCCAGCCCGCTCCGGGCACCGCCCAGGCCACCGCCCAGGCCATCGCCACGACCCCCGGTATCCGTCCCGCCCTCGTGCTCATCGGCCACGGCATGGTCGGCCAGCGCTACCTGGAGGCGCTCGCCGAACTCGGCGCCACCGCCACGCACCGGATCACCGTGCTCTGCGAGGAGCCCCGCCCCGCCTACGACCGCGTGCACCTGACCTCGTACTTCTCCGGCAGCACCCCCGAGGACCTCTCCCTCACCCCCGCCTCCTTCATGGAGGAGCACGGGATCACCCTGCACCTCGACGACCCCGCCGAGACCATCGACCGCGAGGCCCGCACCGTCACCTCCCGCACGGGGCAGGTGTTCCCGTACGACGTGCTCGTGCTCGCGACCGGCAGCTACCCCTTCGTGCCGCCCGTCCCCGGCAAGGACGCCCCGGGCTGTTTCGTCTACCGCACCATCGAGGACCTCCTCGCGATCGAGGAGTACGCCAAGACCCGGACCACCGGCGCCGTGGTCGGCGGCGGCCTGCTCGGGCTGGAGGCCGCCGGCGCGCTCCAGGGCCTCGGACTCACGTCCAGCATCGTGGAGTTCGCGCCCCGCCTGATGCCCGTCCAGGTCGACGAGGGCGGCGGCGCGGCCCTGCTCCGCACGATCCAGAACATGGGGCTCACCGTCCACACGGGCGTCGGCACCCAGGAGGTCCTCACCGGCGAGGACGGCGCGGTCAGCGGCATGAAGCTGTCCGACGGCTCCACCGTCGCCACCGACCTGGTCGTCTTCTCCGCCGGTGTCCGCCCCCGCGACCAGCTGGCCCGCGAGAGCGGCCTGACCGTCGGCGAACGCGGAGGCATCTCCGTCGACGCCCGCTGCCGCACCTCCGACCCGCACGTCTACGCCATCGGGGAGTGCGCGCTCGCCTCCGACGGCCGCGTGTACGGGCTCGTCGCCCCCGGCTACGAGATGGCGGAGACGGCCGCGGCCGACCTGCTGGGCCGGGAGAAGGAGTTCACCGGCGCCGACCTCTCCACCAAGCTCAAGCTCCTCGGCGTGGACGTGGCCTCCTTCGGCGACGCCCACGGCGCCACCGCCGGCAGCCTCGACGTCGTCTACTCCGACTCCCGCTCCGGCGTCTACAAGAAGGTGGTCGTCTCCGCCGAAGGCGTCCTGCTCGGCGGCGTCCTGGTCGGCGACGCCGACTCCTACGGTCTGCTGCGCCCGCTCACCGGCTCCGTACCGCCCGTCACCCCCGAGCAGCTGGTGCTGCCGGCCGGTGCCGGCGCGCCCGTCGCCCTCGGCCCCTCCTCGCTGCCCGACAGCGCGGTGATCTGTTCCTGCCACAACGTCACCAAGAAGGCGATCACCGCCCACAGCACGGTGCCCGAGGTCAAGAAGTGCACCAAGGCCGGCACCGGCTGCGGCAGCTGCCTCAAGGTGATCGGCCAGCTGATGCCGCCCGCCGCCGACAAAGGGCTCTGCGACTGCTTCCCCTTCACCCGCGCCGAGCTCTACGAGATCGTCCGCACCCTGCAGGTGACCTCGTACGAGCGGCTCCTCGACAGCCACGGCCGCGAGGAGGCGCGCGGCGGCGAGGGCTGCGAGGTCTGCAAGCCCACCGTCGGTTCGATCATCGCCTCCCTCGCTCCCACCCTCGGCGCGAGCGGCTACGTCCTCGACGGGGAGCAGGCCGCCCTCCAGGACACCAACGACCACTTCCTCGCCAACATGCAGCGCAACGGCTCGTACTCGGTCGTCCCGCGCATCCCGGGCGGCGAGATCACCCCCGACAAGCTCATCGTGATCGGCGAGGTGGCCCGCGACTTCGGTCTCTACACGAAGATCACCGGCGGGCAGCGCATCGACCTCTTCGGCGCCGCCATCGACCAGCTCCCCCTCATCTGGGCCCGGCTCGTCGAGGCCGGGTTCGAGTCCGGGCACGCGTACGGCAAGGCCCTGCGGACGGTGAAGTCCTGCGTGGGCCAGACCTGGTGCCGCTACGGGGTCCAGGACTCCGTACGGATGGCCATCGACCTGGAGCTGCGCTACCGCGGCCTGCGCGCCCCGCACAAGCTCAAGTCGGCGGTCTCCGGCTGCGCCCGCGAGTGCGCCGAGGCGCAGAGCAAGGACTTCGGGATCATCGCGACGGCGAGCGGCTGGAACCTCTACGTCGGCGGCAACGGCGGCGCCACTCCGCGCCACGCCGACCTGCTGGCACAGGACCTGTCCGACGCCGAACTGGTCCGGCTCATCGACCGGTTCCTGATGTTCTACATCCGCACCGCCGACCGGCTGGAGCGGACCTCCACCTGGCTGGACCGGCTGGAGGGCGGCCTGGAGCACCTGCGGGACGTGATCGTGCGCGATTCGCTCGGGCTGTGCGCGGAGCTGGAGTCGCTGATGGCCGACCACGTGGCGCACTACCGCGACGAGTGGGCCGAGACCCTGGACGACCCGGAGCGGCTTCGCCGGTTCGTGTCCTTCGTCAACGCCCCCGGCGCACCCGACCCGAGCGTGAAGTTCGTCCCCGAACGCGGTCAGGTCAAGCCCGACCTGACCGTCCTCACCCTGGAACCCCTGGGAGGCACCCGATGACCGTGGAACTGCAGGTGACGGAGGGTTGGCTCACCGTGTGCGAGCTGTCGGCGCTGATCCCCGGGCGCGGGGTGGCGGCGCTGCTGCCCGACGGGAGCCAGGCCGCCGTGTTCGTCGACCGCGCGGGACGCCCGTACGCCATCGCCAACCGGGACCCCTTCACCGGGGCGCAGGTGCTCTCGCGCGGGCTGGTCGGTTCGGCCGCGGGACGGCTCTTCGTGGCCTCGCCGCTGCTCAAGCAGCGCTTCGACCTGGAGTCGGGGCACTGTCTGGACGACGAGGAGGTGACGGTCCGGACGTACCCGGTACGGACCGCCGCGACCTCCCCGGCCTCCGTCTGATCAGCCCTGGACGATCGCCGGGTCCATCCACATGATCTCCCAGGTGTGGCCCTCGAGGTCGTCGAAGGCCCGGCCGTACATGACGCCGTGGTCCTGGGCGGGGCGGGGCTCGGTGGCGCCGGCCGCCAGGGCCCCGTCGACGAACTCGTCGACGGCGGTGCGGCTCTCGGCGCTCAGACAGAGCAGCACCTCGGAGGTGGTGGTGGCGTCCGCGATGGACTTGTGGGTGAAGTCCTTGTACCGGGCCTCGGTCAGGAACATGGCCACGATCGAGTCGGTGATGGGCATCGAGGCGCAGTTCTCGTCGGTGAACTGGGCGTTGAAGGTGTAACCGAGCTTGCCCCAGAAGGTCTTGGTGGCCTCGAGGTCCTTGACCGGCAGGTTGACGAAGATCATGGTGGAGGACATCGCGGTCTCTCTTCTCTCGGTGCGTCGGCGTTGCTTTCGAGAGGTAGACCGCGGGGCCCCGGGGAACTCATCGCTCCCGGCGAAGTTTTTCGGATTTTTTCGACGAGGGACGAACTCGCAGGTCAGGCAGGGTCAGGTGGGCCGGACAGGTCAGGCGAACGAGCGCAGTTCCAGGGCCGCCAGCGGTACGAAGCCCAGCCCGTCGGCGCTCTCCATCGAGGCACCGGCGCCGGCCAGCCGCTTGTGCAGGGTCAGCGCGATCCGCTCGCCCTGGGCCTTGGCCCGCTCGGCGTTCGGCCCGCGGTGCAGTCCGTCGATCGTGGCCCGCCACAGCTGCACCCAGCGGCCGAAGTCCTCGGCGGTCATCTCGCGGGCCGACTGGAGGGCCGCGTGCGGGGCGAAGGCGTTGCGCCGGTAGTCGGCACTGCGGAAGAGGGCCCGCTCCCAGAAGTCGGTGATCCGGGGCAGGTGCACGTCGAGGTCGGTGCCGGCGATCTCGGTGAAGAAGGGCCCGATCCGCGGGTCGGCGAAGGCCGCCGTGTAGAAGCGGCGCAGCACGACGTCGAGGTCGGCGCGGCCGGCGATGTCGGAGTCGGCGGTCCCGGCGTTCGCGGTGTCGGCGGTGTCGGCGGTGTCGGCGGTGTCGGCGGTGTCGGCAGCGGTGTGGCTCATCACCCCACCATCCTCCCGCACCACTCCCCTCCCCAGGGCAGAAAGTCCTGCATTACGCCGTCCCGGACGCTTCGATACCGCTTCGGCGCCTCTCGGCTGCATCTCCGGTCGCTCTCCGACCGCTCTCCACTTCCTCTCCGATTCTTCGGGAAATCCCCCCGGGAGGATTGACCTCGCGCCGGTCGCTCCCGCGTCATATGGAATTGACGTCACGTCAACTCAGCGGTTCTAAGTTCCTCGACGCGTGCGTGACTCCTCGCCCGACCGGGCGCGGAGCCTCTCCTCCCACAGGAGTGACCGTGGAACGTCGTACCTTCCTTCGCGGGGCCGTCATCGGCTCCTCCGCCGCCGCCTTCGGCGGCACGCTGATGCACGGCGCGGCCTACGCGGCCCCCGCCCAGCCGGGCGCCGGACCCTACGGGGCGCTCGGCGCCGCCGACGCCAACGGCATCATGCTGCCCGCCGGCTTCAGCAGCCGGGTGATAGCCCGCTCCGGCCAGACGGTCCCCGGCACCTCGTACGCCTGGCACAGCGCCCCCGACGGCGGCGCCTGTTTCGCCGACGGCACGGGCTGGATCTACGTGTCGAACTCGGAGATCAACCCCTCCGGCGGTGCGAGCGCGGTGAAGTTCGACTCCTCGGGCACCGTCACCGGCGCCTACCGCATCCTCTCCGGCACCCGGCAGAACTGCGCGGGCGGCAAGACCCCGTGGAACACCTGGCTGTCCTGCGAGGAGGTCGACCGCGGCTACGTCTACGAGACCGACCCGTACGGGGTGAACGCCTCGGTGCAGCGCCCCGCGATGGGCCGCTTCAAGCACGAGGCGGCCGCCGCCGACCCGGTGCGCCAGGTCGTCTACCTGACCGAGGACGAGACCAGCGGCTGCTTCTACCGCTTCATCCCCACCACCTGGGGCAACCTCTCCTCCGGCACCCTCCAGGTCCTCAAGGCCGGCACCGCCACCTCCGGCTCCTTCACCTGGGCCAACGTCCCCGACCCGGACGGCTCGCCGACCAGCACGCGGACCCAGGTCTCGGGCTCGAAGAAGTTCAACGGCGGCGAGGGCTGCCACTACGCCAACGACACGGTCTGGTTCACCACCAAGGGCGACAACCGCGTCTGGCAGCTCAACCTCGCGAACAGCACCTACGAGCTCGCCTACGACGACTCCCTGGTCTCCGGCGGCGGCGCCCCCCTGACGGGCGTCGACAACGTCACGGGGTCCTCGTACGGCGACCTGTACGTCGCCGAGGACGGCGGCAACCTGGAGATCTGCGTCATCACCCCGGACGACGTCGTCGCACCCTTCCTGCGGGTCACCGGCCAGTCCTCCTCGGAGATCACCGGCCCGGCCTTCTCCCCCGCCGGCAACCGCCTCTACTTCAGCAGCCAGCGCGGCACGAGCGGCAGCTCCACGGGCGGCATCACGTACGAGGTCACGGGCCCGTTCCGCGTCTGACACCGCTCCGGCCCCGCCACCGGCCCCGGCCGCGGCCGGGACCGGGGCCGGGGTCGCATCCGGCCCCGCCACCGGCCGCGCCCCGACGGGTCACGAACCCGCCGGGGCGCGGCCGCTCACGACATCACTGCCCCGCCCTTGAGCAGCGCGGCTCCCAGCGGCGTCACCGTGTGCAACACGGCGTTGCCCCGCCGCAGCGTGGTGACCAGCCCGGCCTCCCGCATGACCCCCGCGTGCTGGCTCGCGGAGGCCAGCGACACCCCGGCCCGCCGGGCCAGCTCGCTCGTGGTGGCCCCGTCGCCGATCGCCTGGAGCACCACCGACCGGGTGTGCCCGACGAGCTTGCCCAGGGTGTGCTGGCGGTGCCGGCGCCGCTCCTCCGCCGGGCGGGCCCCCTCGCCGCCGGGCTGCGCCGAGGACAGCTCGGCCGCCGCCGGATACACCAGCACGGGCGGCAGCTCGGGATCGTGCAGGGTCACCGCCGTGCGCCGGCAGAAGAAGGAGGGCTGGAGCAGCAGCCCGCGCCCCCGTAGCCGTACGTCCCGGTCCACGGGGTAGTCGCACTCCAGCACCGGCGCCCGCCACCGCAGCATCGGCGGCAGGGAGGCCAGCAGCTCGTCCGCTCCCCCGTCGAGCAGCGCCCGCCCCCGCGCGGCCCGCTCGGCCTCGATCTGCGCCTGGATGTGGCTCCAGTACGGCTCCACGGCCGCCCGGTGGTACCCGCGCAGCTCGCCCATCAGCCGGGGCAGGTGCGCGGTGTCCCCCTCCATGAAGTCCCGCAGCCGCCTGGGGACCAGGACCTCGGAGCCCCGGTACGCGCCCCCGCCGGCCGCCGCGGGCATCCCGAAGGCGGCGGCCATGCCGGAGCCCGCCTCCACGCCCCGGCCGAGCAGGGTGAGCTCGCGCCGCAGCCGCTCGGGGCGGATCCCGCGCAGTGCGTCGAGGCCCACGTCCCACCCGTACTGCCCCTCCACGGGGGTCAGGAAATCGGGGAAATACCCGCGGCTCGGTATCAGCGCACCGAGAAGTCGTGTTTCACCATTCAACCTGGTGCGTGTTTCCGCACGCCAATCGCCGAAGAGTCGCGTATCCCGCCGGTCCCGTAAACGGTGAAAACTCAGAATCGTTTCCCACAACGCATCCGGACGCCCTGCCATCCTTACGCGCGCGAGGTCCACTCCAGTGAAATGGATACGCAGCACCCGAACCCCCACCTGTGCAACCGCAATCCCCCCGCCCCTCGAGTATGCACGCCGTCACACGTGGTCACCATGGCCTTTCAGCCACAGTTGAAACCCCTTTCGGCGAAGGTGTGACAACCGAAATCCTGTACTCCGCCGGGCACACTCCGGCGCGACCGAAACGCTCCGCGAAGGCCGTGGGGGGCTTTGCGGGGCCTGGCGGTCGGTCGCACCGGGAAGCGCCGACGTGTCCGGCGGATTGGCGACAGGCGGTGGACGGGTGGGGATCCGTCCACCGCCTGTTGCCGTTAAGGCATCTGGAACAACATTGAACCAATACTGAGCCCCGGGAACACCGGGGAACGCCGGGGAACGGCGCCCGGGAAGGCCGGGGAACGCCCTCGAACGTCAGAGAAGGACGGGGAACGCCGAGGAACACCGGGGAACGCCGGGGAAATAGAGCGCGCCTGCCACCGGACGTCAGGGAACCCGGGGGCAGGCGCGGTCGATGGGGCCCCGCAACGGGGCCGTGGGGCGGTCAGCGGCTGTCGCTGCCCTTCGCCTCGGCGGCGGCGCGGCCGGCCTCCAGGCGCGCGACCGGGATCCGGAACGGCGAGCAGGAGACGTAGTCCAGGCCGACCTCGTGGAAGAAGTGGACGGACTCGGGGTCGCCGCCGTGCTCTCCGCAGACGCCGAGCTTGAGGTCGGGGCGAGTGGCCCGGCCGGCCTCGACGGCGCTGCGGACCAGCGTGCCGACGCCGTCCCGGTCGATGGTCTCGAAGGGAGAGACCCCGAAGATGCCCTTCTCCAGGTAGGCGGTGAAGAAGCTGGCCTCGACGTCGTCGCGGGAGAAGCCCCACACGGTCTGGGTCAGGTCGTTCGTGCCGAAGGAGAAGAACTGCGCGGCCTCGGCGATCTGGCCGGCCGTGAGGGCGGCGCGGGGCAGCTCGATCATGGTGCCGATGGTCAGCTTGAGGTCGGTGCCGGTGGCGGCCTCGACCTCGGCGATGACCGCGTCGGCCTCCTCGCGGACGATCTCCAGCTCCTGCACGGTGCCCACGAGCGGGACCATGATCTCGGCGCGCGGGTCGCCCTTGGCGTTCTTGCGCTCGGCCGCGGCCTCGGCGATCGCCCGGACCTGCATCTTGAACAGGCCGGGGATGACCAGGCCGAGGCGGACTCCGCGCAGACCCAGCATCGGGTTCTGCTCGTGCAGCTTGTGCACGGCCTGGAGCAGGCGCAGGTCGTTCTCGTTGGCGTCCTTGCGGGACTCGGCGAGGGCGACGCGCACCGACAGCTCGGTGATGTCGGGCAGGAACTCGTGCAGCGGCGGGTCGAGCAGGCGGACGGTGACGGGCAGTCCGTCCATCGCCTCGAACAGCTCAACGAAGTCCTTCTTCTGCAGCGGCAGGAGGGCGCTGAGGGCCTCCTCGCGCTCGTCGTCGGTGTCCGCGAGGATCAGTCGCTCCACCAGTTCACGGCGCTCGCCGAGGAACATGTGCTCGGTGCGGCACAGGCCGATGCCCTGGGCGCCGAAGCGGCGGGCGCGCAGCGCGTCCTCGGCGTTGTCGGCGTTGGCGCGCACCCGCAGGCGGCGTACGCGGTCGGCGTAGGCCATGATCCGGTGCACGGCGGCGACGAGCTCGTCGGCGTCGTCGGCGCCGGCGTGCATGCGGCCCTCGAAGTACTCGACGACCGGGGACGGTACGACGGGTACCTCACCGAGGTAGACCTTGCCGGTGGAGCCGTCGATGGAGACGACGTCGCCCTCTTCGACGACCGTTCCGCCGACCGTCATGCGGCGGCGCTTGGTGTCGACCTCGAGGTCCTCGGCGCCGCAGACGCAGGTCTTGCCCATGCCGCGGGCGACGACGGCCGCGTGCGAGGTCTTGCCGCCGCGCGAGGTCAGGATGCCCTCGGAGGCGATCATGCCGTCCAGGTCGTCGGGGTTGGTCTCGCGGCGGATCAGGATGACCTTCTCGCCGGAGCGGGACCACTTGACGGCCGTGTAGGAGTCGAAGACGGCCTTGCCGACGGCCGCGCCCGGGGAGGCGGCGATGCCGCGGCCCAGCAGCGTCGTCTTCGCGTCCTCGTCGAAGCGCGGGAACATCAGCTGCGCGAGCTGGGCGCCGTTGACGCGCTGGAGGGCCTCGGCCTCGTCGATGAGGCCCTGGTCGACGAGCTGGGTGGCGATGCGGAAGGCGGCACCGGCGGTGCGCTTGCCGACGCGGGTCTGGAGCATCCACAGCTGGCCGCGCTCGATGGTGAACTCGATGTCGCAGAGATCCTTGTAGTGGGTCTCCAGCGTCGTCATGATCGTCATGAGCTGGTCGTACGAGACCTTGTCGATGGTCTCCAGGTCCGCGAGCGGCACGGTGTTGCGGATGCCCGCGACCACGTCCTCGCCCTGGGCGTTCTGGAGGTAGTCGCCGTAGACGCCCGCGTGGCCGGTGGCCGGGTCACGGGTGAAGGCGACTCCGGTGCCCGAGTCGGGGCCGAGGTTGCCGAAGACCATGGAGCAGATGTTGACCGCGGTGCCCAGGTCGCTCGGGATGCGCTCCTGGCGGCGGTAGAGCTTGGCGCGGTCGGTGTTCCAGGAGTTGAAGACCGCTTCGACGGCGAGGTCGAGCTGCTCGCGGGCGTCCTGCGGGAACTCGCGGCCGGCCTGCTTGGCGACGATCTTCTTGAAGCGGGTGACCAGCTTCTTCAGATCGGCGGCGTCGAGGTCGGTGTCGACGGTGACCTTCTTGGCGGCCTTGGCCTCGTCGAGGGCCTCCTCGAACAGCTCGCCGTCCACGTCGAGGACGGTCTTGCCGAACATCTGGATCAGGCGGCGGTACGAGTCCCACGCGAAGCGCTCGTTGCCCGCCTGGGTGGCGAGGCCGGCGACGGACTCGTCGGAGAGGCCGATGTTGAGGACCGTGTCCATCATGCCGGGCATCGAGAACTTGGCGCCGGAACGCACGGAGACCAGCAGCGGGTCGTCCGACTGGCCGAGCTTCTTGCCCATCTTCGCCTCGAGGGCGGCGAGGTGCGCGCTGACCTCTTCGCGCAGCTCGGCCGGGGCCTCGCCGCTGTCGAGGTAGACCTTGCAGGCCTCGGTGGTGATGGTGAAGCCGGGAGGGACCGGCAGACCCAGGTTGGTCATCTCGGCGAGGTTGGCACCCTTGCCGCCGAGAAGGTCCTTGAGGTCGCGGTTGCCCTCCGTGAAGTCGTAGACGAACTTCTGATCTTTGTTTTCCGACACGGGTCTCGACTCCTCGAGGCTCGGTGGCTGCCCTGACGGCCAGGAACATACCCAGATCGAAGGCCTATGGGTACGTCCACTTGGCGGTCATGTGGCCGTAACCACCTGGGTGCCAGCCAATCGAATGTAACTGATGAGTAGCCAAAACCTACGAAGACCCTTCAGATCCCGAAGGGTGAGGTGCCCACTGAGGCTTGCCGCCGCTCCGATGAGCGATCATCGATACATTTGCGTTCAAGACTTGAACGCACAAAGGGTGGCACCCAGTGCCACCCTTTGAAAGTCTTACCCGTGACCAATACGCTCATCTGAGCGAAACCTCACCCATGCGTGGCGTATGTCACGCCACACATGGCACGCTTTGCCAGCGAGTTCTCAACCTCCGGACGTGTCCAGTTCGGCTTCCTCGCTCACGCCCGCGCAGTCGTACGGATCCTTCAGCCAGCCCTCGGGCAGGACAACCCGGTTGTTTCCGGACGTACGACCCCGAGGGCCGTCCGCGCTGTCCGGCCACGGCTGATCCAAATCCAGCTCGCTCAGATGAGCGTCCAGCTCGGCCAGGGAGGAGGTGACGGCGAGCTTCTGCCGCATCTCCGAACCCACCGAGAAGCCCTTGGTGTACCAGGCCACGTGCTTACGGAAGTCGATCACCCCGCGCGCCTCGTCGCCGATCCACTCCCCCAGCAGCTGGGCGTGGCGGAGCATCGTCTGCCCGACCTCCCGCAGGGTGGGCTTGTGGAAGTCCTCGGGACGCCCTTCGAAGGCAGCCACCAGGTCGTTGAACAGCCACGGGCGCCCCAGGCAGCCGCGCCCGACGACGACACCGTCGCAGCCGGTCTCCCGGACCATCCGCAGCGCGTCCTGCGCGCACCAGATGTCGCCGTTGCCCAGCACCGGGATCTCCGGCACGTGCTCCTTGAGCCGTGCGATGGCCTCCCAGTCGGCGGTGCCGCCGTAGTGCTGCGCGGTGGTGCGGCCGTGCAGGGCTATGGCGGTGATGCCCTCCTCGACGGCGATCCGGCCGGCGTCGAGGTAGGTGAGGTGGTCGTCGTTGATGCCCTTGCGCATCTTCATCGTCACCGGCAGGTCGCCGGCGCCGGCGACGGCCTCGCGCAGGATCGCGCGCAGCAGGTTCCGCTTGTACGGAAGGGCCGAGCCGCCGCCCTTGCGGGTGACCTTGGGCACCGGGCAGCCGAAGTTGAGGTCGATGTGGTCGGCGCGGTCCTCTTCGACGATCATGCGGACCGCCTTGCCGACCGTCGCGGGGTCGACTCCGTACAGCTGGATCGAGCGGGGTTTCTCGGTCTCGTCGAAGTGGATCAGCTGCATGGTCTTCTCGTTGCGCTCGACCAGCGCCCGAGTCGTGATCATCTCGCTCACGAACAGCCCCTTGCCGCCCGAGAACTCGCGGCACAGGGTACGGAACGGGGCGTTGGTGATGCCGGCCATCGGCGCGAGCACCACCGGGGGCTGCACGGTGTGCGGGCCGATCGCGAGAGGCGGGGGGAGCGTGGTCATCCCACCATTGTGGCTCAGTCGTGCCGTTGATCGCATGTCGTTAGTTAGGCGTACTATCGGCCCCATGGACGAGCTGACCCAGCGGCGGCGCCTGCTGATCCTGTCGATCTGCTGCATGAGCCTGCTCATCGTCAGTCTGGACAACACCGTCCTGAACGTCGCCCTCCCCGCCATGCGCCGCGATCTGGACGCCTCCGTGGCCGGCATGCAGTGGACGATCGACGCGTACACGCTGGTCCTGGCCTCGCTGCTGATGCTGGCCGGCTCCACCGCGGACCGGATCGGCCGCCGCAAGGTCTTCATCGCCGGCGTCATGCTCTTCACCGCCGGCTCGGTCCTCTGCTCGCTCGCGCCGAGCCTGGGCTGGCTGGTCGCGTTCCGGATGATCCAGGCCGTCGGCGGCTCGATGCTCAACCCGGTCGCCATGTCGATCATCACCAACACCTTCACCGAACCGCGCGAGCGTGCCCGCGCCATCGGCGTCTGGGGGGCCGTCGTCGGCATCTCCATGGCCGCGGGCCCGCTGATCGGCGGCCTGCTCGTGGACTCCGTCGGCTGGCGGTCCATCTTCTGGATCAACCTCCCCGTCGGCCTCCTCGCCCTGGTCCTGACCCTGCGCTACATCCCGGAGTCCCGGGCCGACCACCCGCGCCGCCCGGACCCGGTCGGGCAGCTGCTGGTCATGGGGCTGCTCGGCTCGGTGACGTTCGGGATCATCGAGGCCCCCGCCGCCGGACTGCTCTCCCCGCTGATCCTGGGCTGCGCGCTCGTCGCCGTCCTGTCCCTGGCCGGGCTGCTGACCTACGAGTCACGGCGGGCGGAGCCCCTGATCGACCCGCGGTTCTTCCGTAGCGCCCCCTTCAGCGGGGCCACGGTGATCGCGGTCAGCGCCTTCGCCGCGCTGTCCGGGTTCCTGTTCCTGAACACCCTGTACCTCCAGGACGTACGGGGCCTGGACGCCCTGGACGCCGGCCTCTACATGCTGCCGATGGCGGCCTTCGCCTTCCTCTGCGCCCCCGTGTCGGGGCGGCTCGTCGCCACCCGGGGACCGCGGCTGCCGCTGCTGCTCGCGGGCGTGACGATGAGCGCGAGCGGGCTGCTGTTCGCCGCCTTCTCGGCCGAGAGCTCGACGCCGACGCTGTTCTGCGGGTACGTGCTCTTCGGCATCGGGTTCGGCCTGGTGAACGCCCCGATCACCAACACCGCCGTCTCCGGGATGCCGCGCGCCCAGGCCGGGGTGGCCGCCGCGGTGGCCTCCACCAGCCGGCAGACCGGCGGGGCGCTGGGCGTCGCGGTCGTGGGCGCGGTCCTGGCCGCCGGGATGGCGGGCGGATCCGGTTCCGCCGCCGCGTTCGTTGCCGCGGCCCGGCCTGCCTGGTGGATCATCACGGTCTGCGGACTGCTCGTCCTGTGCGTCGGCCTCGCCACCAGCGGCAGCTGGGCCCGGGAGACGGCCCTGCGCACGGCCCGCGCCCTGGAGCCGAAGGCCGGCCCCCCGCGTACGGGCGCCGCGCCGCGGCACTGAGGCGGGAGCCGCGCGGCTGCCGGACCGGCCCCGGCGGGCCACTCGGCCGGCCGGCTACTCGCCGCAGGTGAAGTCCTCGCTGTGCGAATCGATGCGGTCCAGCAGGCCGCGCAGCGTGTCCTGGTCACGGTCCGAGAGGCCGGCGAACAGTGCGAGTTCCACCGCGTCGAGGGCCGCGTTCGTCTTCGCCAGGGCCGCGGTGCCGGCGTCGGTGATGGCCACGTTGTGGCGGCGGCGGTCGGCCGGGTCCCGGCGCCGCTCGACGAGTCCGTCGCCCTCCAGGTCGTTCAGGATCCCGACGAGCACGCTCGGGTCCACTTCCAGCCGCTCCGCCAGCGCGCGCTGGCCGATGGGCCCGCCGTCCAGGTGGGTCAGGGTCATCGCGTGGCGCGGGGTGAGTCCGGCGGCGCTGAGCGCCTGCTTCATGCGGGTCTGGGTGACCGATCCGTGCCAGGCCAGCAGCATGCCCAACCGCTGCGGCGGGTGCGTGGTGTCCTGAGGCGCCGTCATGTCCACATCGTAACAACCGGGAAATGATTGCGCCCTGCCGATCGTTGATGGTATTCAATGATTCACCATTGCCGATCGTTGGAGTCCACCATGTTCATCGCCTACGCCGTCGTCGCCGGACTGCTCGCCCTCGTCCTCACCGCGTCCGCGACCTTCACGCTCCAGCGGAACCCCGCGATCACGGAGAGCATGACGAAGGTCGGAGTGCCGGACTCCTGGCTCCCCCGCCTGGCCACCCTCAAGGCGGCCGGCGCCATCGGCCTGGTCGCGGGCCTGTGGCTGACCCCGCTGGGCATGGCCGCCGCCATCGGCGTGACCCTCTACTTCCTCGGCGCGATCGTCTTCCACCTGCGCGCGAAGGACTACGCCTTCGCCCCCGCGGCCGTCCTCACCCTGGTCGCGGCGGCCGCCCTGATCCTGCGCGCGGCAGCCTGACGCACCCTGCGCCGCAACTCCGCCCGGGCCCTCTTGACGGCCTCCCGGGCAGCCCCCGGGCAGCCTCCTGGACAGTTAATCTGCGCAGAGATAGTCTGTGCGAAGACAATCTCTAGGAGGCCCCCATGTGGGAGTACGAGCACGGCATCGAGACCACCGCCGCACCCGAGGCGATCTGGGCCCTGTGGGCCGACGTCGAGAACTGGGGCACCTGGAACGCCGACATCGAGAAGATCGAGCTCCGGGGCCCCTTCGCGGCGGGCGCGGAGATCACCATGACCCCGGCCGGCCAGGACCCGGTGGAACTGCTCGTCGCCGAGGCCGCCGAGGGCGAGATGTTCACCGACGAGGCACGCTTCGCCGGCCTGGTCCTGCGGACCACCCACCGCATCGACCGGCTCGACCACGCGCGCAGCCGGGTGGTGTACCGGATGGAGATCAGCGGCGAGGGCGCCGCCGAAGCGGGCCCCGGGATCGGCCCGGCCATCACGGCCGACTGGCCCGACACGATGGCCGCGCTGGTCCGGACGGCCCAGGGCTGATGGCCCTGACCCCCGGCGAGAGTCCCGGCTTCCTGCTCTGGCACGCCACCCTGCGCTGGCAGCGGGGCATCGCCGCGGCACTGGGCCCGCTGGGCCTGACCCACGTGCAGTTCGTCCTCCTCGCCTGCACCTGGTGGCTGAACGAACAGGGCGAGCGGCCCAACCAGCAGGCGCTGGCGCGCCAGGCGGGCACCGACGTGAAGATGACCTCCCAGGTGGTGCGCACCCTGGAACAGAAGGGGCTCCTCGCGCGCGAGGTCGATCCGGCGGACACCCGAGCCAAGCGGCTGCGCGTCACCACGGCCGGGGCCGAGCTGGCGCCGCGGGCGATCGCCGCCGTCGAGGGGGTCGACGAGGAGTTCTTCCGGCCGGTCGCGCGTGAGGACGCCATCACCCTGCTGGGACGCCTGGCCCGTCCCGAGTCCTGAATCCCATCCCTTCCGCCCCTTACGCCCCTTCACCCGCCCCCGCCTCTCCCCCTTCAGCCCCGTCCGCCTTGCGGGCGGGGCTCCCTTGCCCGAACGAGTGACAGATATTGAAATCTGTCAGCCGTCATGTCATTCTCGTTCCATGACGACAAACCAGAGCACCTCAGAGACCGGCACCCGCACCCTCGGCAGCACCGGACCCCGCGTCTTCCCGCTGGGGCTGGGCTGCATGGGGATGTCCGCCCTCTACGGCGAGGCCGACCGGGCGGAATCCCTCGCGACCATCCACGCCGCCCTCGATGCCGGAGTCACCCTCCTCGACACGGGCGACTTCTACGGCATGGGGCACAACGAGCTCCTCATCAACGAAGCCCTGCGCACCGCCCCCGCCGCGGCGCGCGAGAAGGCGCTGACCAGCGTGAAGTTCGGTGCGCTGCGCACGGTCGAGGGCGGCTTCACCGGGTATGACGGACGCCCGGAGGCCGTCAAGAACTTCCTGGCCTATTCGCTCCAGCGGCTCGGCCGGGACCACATCGACATCTACCGCATCGCCCGCGTGGACCCCGAGGTCCCGATCGAGGAGACCGTCGGCGCCATCGCCGAGGCCGTCGCCGCCGGGCACGTCCGGCACATCGGGCTCTCCGAGGTGGGCGCGGACACCCTGCGGCGGGCCGCCGCCGTGGCTTCCATCGCCGACCTCCAGATCGAGTACTCCCTGATCTCGCGCGGAATCGAGGAGGAGATCCTGCCGACCGCCCGAGAGCTCGGCATAGGCGTCACGGCGTACGGAGTGCTGTCCCGCGGCCTGATCAGCGGCCACTTCACCCGGGACCGGGCGCTGGCCCCGGGCGACTTCCGAGGAATGAGCCCGCGCTTCCAGGGCGGCAACCTCGACCGGAACCTCGACCTGGTCGACGCCCTGCGCAAGGTCGCCGAGGAGAAGGGCGTCACCGTCGCCCAGACGGCCATCGCCTGGGTGCTCGCACAGGGCGAGGACATCGTGCCGCTGGTCGGCGCCCGCAGCCGCGAGCGGCTCGGCGAGGCACTGGGTGCCCTTCAGGTCTCCCTGACCCCCGCCGATCTCGCGGCCATCGAGGACGCGGTCCCAGCCGGCGCCGCCGCCGGAGACCGGTACCCGGCAGCGCAGATGGCCCACCTGGACAGCGAGCACTGATCCGGCTGTACGGTCGTACTCATGCCACCCGCAGCCGCCGAGCCCCTCACCCCCGAGCGCATCCTCGAAACCACCGAGGAGGTGCTGCGCCGCTTCGGCCCGACCAAGGCGACCGTGGTGGACGTGGCGCGCGCCCTGGGCGTCAGCCACGGCAGCGTGTACCGGCACTTCCCCTCGAAGGCCGCGCTGCGCGAGGCCGTCACGGACCGCTGGCTCGCCAAGAGCGTGGTCGTGCTGGAGGAGATCACCTCGGCCCCGGCCGAGCCGGCCCCCTCCAAGCTGGAATCGTGGCTGGAGGCGCTGTTCGAGGCCAAGCGCCACAAGGCCGGTGACGACCCCGAGCTGTTCGCGACGTACATCGCACTGCTCGGCGAGAGCAGCGGCGTGGTGGAGCACCACATCACCGAGCTGATCGAGCAGCTGTCCCGGATCATCGGCGAGGGGGTCGCGGCGGGATCGCTCACCGCGCCCGACGTACCGGCCGCCGCCCGTGCGGTGTTCGATGCCACCGGCCGCTTCCACGATCCGCAGTACGCGGCGGACTGGCTGACGCCGACCATCACCGCCGAGTTCGAGGCGGTCACCGCTCTGGTCATCCGGGGCCTGCGCACCTGAGCCCCGGAACAGGCCACTCCGGACAGCTTGATCATCATTTGGGGCGGCGGGCCCTTGCCGCGCACCTGCCGTGTTCCTACGTTCCCCTTACCGCACACCATCAGGTCTGTTCCAGGGGGAACCTTGTCCACTCAGCAAGAACCGGCAGCACAGACCGGGCCGCCGGCCCGGTCCGGAGCCTCCGCGGCGATCGGCTGGATCCTGACCATCGGGTTCAACGTGGTCGCGCCGATCCTCACGTACAACATGCTGACCGAGCGGGGCTGGAGCGAGTTCGCCGCACTCCTGGTCAGCGGCGGCTGGCCGGTGGTCGACTCCCTCGTCCACCTCGCCTGGCGCCGCAAGGTCGACGAGTTCGCCGTGGTCACCCTGTTCTTCCTGGTGATCACCGCTCTCGTCACCCTGATCGGCGCGCACTCGGCGCGCGCCCTGCTCATCAAGGACTCGGGGGTGACGGGTCTGTTCGGCGCGCTGTGCGTCGCCACCCTGTTCGCTCCCCGGCCGCTGATGTTCTACTTCGGCCGCAAGTTCGGGACCGACGGGACCAAGGAGGGCGTGGCGTACTTCAACGGGCTCTGGCAGTACCCCGACTTCCGCAGCGCGATGCGGCGGATGACCACCGTCTGGGGCGTGGCGTACCTGGTGGAGGCAGCGCTGCGGGTGGTGCTGGCGTACACGCTGAGCGTCGGCACGATGGTCTGGGTCAGCCCCGTCCTGATCTACGGCTTCCTGGTTTCGCTGATCGTCTGGACCGTCCGCTTCTCCAAGCGCACCCAGGCCGAGGGCCAGGCGAGGGCCGCGGCCGCGGCGGCAGCGGCCGCCGGCAGTCCGGCGCCGGCGTAAGCGGCCCGGAAGACGGCTGTGGCCCGGTGCGCATCGCGCACCGGGCCACAGCCGTCTTCCGCGGCGGAACCTAGCAGCCGAGCAGGCGGCTGCCGAGGTAGCTCTGGATCTGGTCCAGGGAGACGCGCTCCTGCTTCATGGTGTCGCGCTCGCGCACGGTCACCGCGTTGTCGTCGAGGGTGTCGAAGTCGACGGTGACGCAGAACGGCGTGCCGATCTCGTCCTGGCGGCGGTAGCGGCGGCCGATGGCGCCCGCGTCGTCGAACTCGATGTTCCAGTGCTTGCGCAGGTCGGCGGCGAGGCCCTTGGCCTTCGGCGACAGCTGCGCGTTGCGGGACAGCGGCAGGACGGCGACCTTGACCGGGGCCAGGCGCGGGTCGAAGCGCATCACGGTGCGCTTCTCCATGACGCCCTTGGCGTTCGGGGCCTCGTCCTCGTTGAACGCGTCGAGCATGAAGGCGAGCATGGCGCGGTTGACGCCGGCCGCCGGCTCGATGACGTACGGGGTGTAGCGCTCCTTGGACTCCTGGTCGAAGTACACGAGCTCCTGGCCGGAGGCGGCGGAGTGGGCCTTGAGGTCGAAGTCGGTGCGGTTGGCCACGCCTTCGAGCTCGGAGAACTCATTGCCACCGAAGTTGAAGCGGTACTCGATGTCGGCGGTGCGCTTCGAGTAGTGGGACAGCTTCTCCTTCGGGTGGTCGTACCAGCGGATGTTCTCCTCGCGGATGCCGAGGTCGCGGTACCAGTTCCACCGCTCCTGCATCCAGTACTCCTGCCACTGCTCGTCCTCGCCCGGCTTGACGAAGAATTCCATCTCCATCTGCTCGAACTCGCGGGTGCGGAAGATGAAGTTGCCGGGGGTGATCTCGTTGCGGAAGGACTTGCCCATCTGCGCGATGCCGAAGGGGGGCTTCTTGCGCGAGGTGGTCATCACGTGGGCGAAGTTGGTGAAGATGCCCTGGGCGGTCTCGGGGCGCAGGTACGCCTTGGAGCCAGTGTCCTGGGTCGGTCCGAGGTGCGTCTCCAGCATGCCGGAGAACTGCTTGGGCTCGGTGAACTGGCCCTTCACACCGCAGTTGGGGCAGTTGATGTCGGCGAGACCGTTGGCGGGCACGCGGCCGTGCTTGGCCTCGTACGCCTCTTCCAGGTGGTCCGCGCGGTGGCGCTTGTGACAGGAGGTGCACTCGGTCAGCGGGTCCGAGAAGGTGCCGACGTGGCCGGAGGCCACCCAGACCTCGGGGGCCAGGATCACGGACGAGTCGAGGCCGACGATGTCCTCACGCCCGGTGACCATCGCCTTCCACCACTGGCGCTTGATGTTCTCCTTGAGCTCGACACCGAGCGGACCGTAATCCCAGGCAGCCCGAGAGCCGCCGTAGATGTCACTGCACGGGAAAACGAAGCCACGGCGCTTGCTCAGGCTGACGATGGTTTCGATCTTGTCGGCGGCCACGGTGCTCTCTTCATTTACGAGGACGAACGGCGAAGCCTCAAGGTTACCGGCGCCCGCACCCCCCCTTTCAAATCGGGACCCCCCTCTCCAGGCCCTCCACGCCCCTCCCACCTGGGTTTTTGACAATCGTTTCCATCTTTGATGAAAATGGATGTCATGAACGTACGACGACGCCTCATACCGACCGCCGCCCTCGCCGGAGCCGTGGCCCTCGCCGCCACGGCCCTCACCGCCTGCTCGGGCACGGCCGGAGCCGCCGGAGCCGAGGACGGCAAGCTCGACGTGATGGCGTCGTTCTATCCGATGCAGTTCCTCGCCGAGCAGATCGGCAAGGAGCACGTGAAGGTCGACACCCTCACCAAGCCCGGGGTCGAGCCGCACGACCTGGAGATCACCCCGAAGCAGACCGCACAGCTCGGCGAGGCCGATGTCGTCCTCTACCTCAAGACGCTGCAGCCCGCCGTCGACAAGGCCGTCGCCCAGTCCGGCGTGAAGAACGTCGTCGACGCCGCCACCCTCACCAAGCTCGAGGTGCACGGCACGTCCGGCCACGACGGTCACGACGCTGCCGCCGAAGAGGGCGCGGCCGACGGCCACGACCACAGCCACGGCGAAGCCGGCGAGGACCCGCACGTCTGGCTCGACCCGGTCAAGTACGCCGAGATCGCCAAGGGCGTCGGCGCGGCCCTGGGGAAGTCCGACCCCGGCCACGCTGCGGACTACAAGAAGAACACCGACGAGTTCGTCGCCAAACTGGGCGCGCTCGACACCGAGTTCAAGGACGGCCTGAAGAACACGGCCTCCAAGACCTTCATCACCACCCACTCCGCCTTCGGGTACCTCGCCGAGCGCTACGGCCTCGACCAGGAGGGCATCTCCGGCGTCGACCCCGAGTCCGAGCCGAGCCCGGCCCGGATGAAGGACCTGCAGTCCCTCGCGAAGCAGGACAATGTGTCGACCGTGTTCTTCGAGACCCTGGCCAGCGACAAGACGGCCAAGACCCTCGCCGCGGACACCGGCCTGAAGACCGACGTCCTCGATCCCCTGGAGGGAATCACGGACAAGTCCCAGGGCGCTGACTACTTCGAGGTCATGCGGGCCAACCTGAAGAACCTCCAGAAGGCACTCGGCAGCAAGTAATGGCAACAGCAGTAGCGGCATCGGAGGCGCGAGCCATGGAGTCCAAGCCCGGCCAGGCCCTGGACCAGCCCGTCATATCCCTGCGCGGGGCCACGGCCTCGCTCGGCTCGCGCCCCGTGCTGCGCGGCATCGACCTCACCGTCCGCAGCGGTGAGGTCGTCGCGCTGCTCGGCGCCAACGGCTCCGGCAAGTCCACGGCCGTCCGCGCCGTGGTCGGCCAGGTTCCGCTGAGCGACGGCGGCCTGTCCCTCTTCGGCACCGAGTTCAAGCGTTTCCGCGACTGGTCGCGCATCGGGTACGTGCCCCAGCGCACCACCGCCGCCAGCGGGGTACCCGCCACCGTCCGCGAGGTCGTCTCCGCCGGCCGGCTCGCCCGCACCCGCTTCGGGCTCCTGCGCAAGGCCGACAAGGCCGCCGTCGAGCACGCGCTGGACCTCGTCGACATGGGCTCCTACGCCGACGCCTCGGTCAACGCCCTCTCCGGCGGCCAGCACCAGCGGGTCCTGATCGCCCGCGCGCTCGCCGGCGAACCCGAGCTGCTGATCATGGACGAGCCGATGGCCGGCGTGGACCTGGCCAACCAGGAGGTCCTCGCGAACGCCCTGCGCAGCCAGGTCGCCGCCGGCACCACCGTGCTGCTGGTCCTGCACGAGCTGGGCCCGCTGGAGCCGCTCATCGACCGCGCCGTCGTCCTGCGCGACGGCTGCGTCACGCACGACGGCCCGCCCCCGGAGGCCCTGGGGCAGCACGCGCTGCCGGGCCACGACCACGTACACCCCCACTCCGCGCACGACGCCGAGCCCCTCCGGACGGGACTGCTGAGCTGATGGACCTCCTCGACTACGCCTTCATGCAGCGGGCCCTCATCGCCGCCGCCCTCGTCGGCATCACGGCCCCCGCGATCGGCACGTACCTCGTGCAGCGCCGGCAGGCCATCATGGGCGACGGCATCGGGCACGTCGCCATGACCGGTGTCGCGCTCGGCTTCCTGCTCAATACCAGCCCGGTCTGGATGGCCACGCTGGTCGCGGTCGTCGGCGCGGTCGGCATGGAGCTGATCCGCTCCCGCGGCAAGACCAGCGGGGACATCGCGCTCGCCATGCTCTTCTACGGCGGCATGGCCGGCGGCGTCATGATCATCAATCTGGCCCCGGGCGGCTCCACGGCCAACCTGACCAGCTACCTGTTCGGGTCCATCACGACCGTCTCGGCCGAGGACACCGTCACCGCCGCGGTCCTCGCCGTGTTCGTCATCGCGGTCACCGTCGGTCTGCGCCGCCAGCTGTTCGCGGTCTGCCAGGACGAGGAGTTCGCCCGGGTCACCGGCCTGCCGGTGCGCTTCCTGAACCTGCTGATGGCGGTCACCGCCGCGGTCACCGTCACCGTCGCGATGCGCATCGTCGGCCTGCTCCTGGTCAGCGCCATGATGGTGATCCCCGTGGCCGCCGCCCAGCGCGTCACCCGGGGCTTCACCGCCACCCTGAGCCTGGCCATGCTGATCGGCGTCCTGGTCTCGCTCTCCGGAACGGCCGCGACCTACTACGTCAACGCGCCCTCCGGGGGCGCCATCGTGCTGCTCGCCATCGCCGTGTTCGTCGTCATGACGGCGGTGTCCACCCCCCTGGCCCGGCGCCGGGCCAGGGCCGCCCGCGCGGCCGAAGAAGTCTGCACGCGGGACGGCGTAACGGTCTGACGACCTCGGGCAGTCGGCCGCCTGGCACAATGGGCCGAGGCCTAGACGAGGAGGAACCGGTGGCGACTGCGCCTGGCGAGATGAATACCGCGCCAGTACGAGGACGATCCACCCGACAGCGGGCCGCGGTGGCGGCGGCGCTGGACGAGGTGGACGAGTTCCGCAGTGCCCAGGAACTCCACGACATGCTCAAGCACCGCGGCGATTCCGTGGGTCTGACCACCGTCTACCGGACCCTGCAGTCGCTCGCGGACGCCGGCGAGGTGGACGTACTGCGGACCAGCGACGGCGAGTCCGTCTACCGCCGCTGCTCCACCGGGGACCACCACCACCACCTGGTCTGCCGCAAATGCGGCAAGGCCGTCGAGGTGGAGGGCCCCGCGGTGGAGAAGTGGGCGGAGGCGATCGCGGCGGAGCACGGCTTCGTGAACGTCGCCCACACGGTGGAGATCTTCGGCACCTGCTCGGACTGCGCGGCCGCCCAGCCGTAGCGGGGGCCGCCTGCGGCCGGCGCCGGCCACAGACCTAGATCCCCTTCAGCTTCCCGTCCAAGAGCGCCCGCAGCACGTCCTGCTGCCCGGGCGCGAGGCCCCGCTTGGGGAGCAGTGCCCCGCCGATGACCGGCTTGCCGCCGGTGAAGACCATGAAGGTCGCGGGGGTCTCCGCATAGCCCGACAGCACGCTCCAGCGCAGGTGGGCGGAGCCCTGCGCCGAGTCGACTGTGATGCCCTGACCGTCGACGAGCGCCCGGCACTCCCCCGCCGCCGCCATCGGTCCGCGGGTCGACCAGGCCATGAACCGGTGGCCGAACAGCGCGAAGGCCCAGCCGAGGAGGCCCACCACGGTCAGTGCCACGGGGGACCCGGCCGACTCACCGTCCTGCGCGACGAGGACTGCGGCGTACCCGGGCCCCACCAGGCCGATGAGGAAGAACGGCAGACGCTGGCGGCGGCCCGCCTTCGACCGGCCGCGGGCCCGCAGGCCCTCCGCCATGTCGGCGACGGTCGGCGTGTAGCGGAGCTCGACCACCCGCCCCGCCGATGCCGACTCGTGTATCCGGTACAGCTGGCCCCCGCCCGTGTCGTCCATGAGCGGGGATCCTAGCGGCAGCTCAGGCGGAGCCCTCGCCCTGGTTCGGGACGGCTCCGCCGAAGCGGCGGTCGCGCTGGGCGTACTCGTAGCAGGCCTGCCAGAGGTTGCGGCGGTCGAAGTCGGGCCACAGGACGTCCTGGAACACCATCTCGGCGTACGCGCTCTGCCAGAGCAGGTAGTTGGAGGTGCGCTGCTCGCCGCTCGGGCGCAGGAAGAGGTCCACGTCCGGCATGTCCGGGTAGTAGATGTACTTCGCGAAGGTCTTCTCGTTGACCTTCGACGGGTCCAGCTTGCCCGCCGCCACATCGCGCGCGATGGCCTGCGCCGCGTCCGCGATCTCGGCGCGGCCGCCGTAGTTGACGCAGAAGTAGAGGGTCATCGCGTCGTTGTCGACGGTCTGCTCCTGTGCGACCTGGAGCTCCTGGACGACCGACTTCCACATCTTCGGCATGCGGCCGACCCAGCGGATGCGGATGCCCAGCTCGTTCATCTCGTCGCGGCGGCGCCGGATGACGTCGCGGTTGAAGTTCATGAGGAAGCGCACCTCGTCGGGCGAGCGCTTCCAGTTCTCCGTCGAGAAGGCGTACAGGGAGAGGTTCTTGACGCCCATCTCCAGGCAGCCCTTGAGCACGTCGAGCACGACGCCCTCGCCCACCTTGTGGCCCTCGGTGCGCGGCAGCCCGCGCTCCTTGGCCCAGCGGCCGTTGCCGTCCATGACGATCGCGACGTGGTTCGGGACGAGCTCGCCGGGGATCTTCGGCGGGCGCTCACCGGAGGGGTGCGGCTCGGGAACCTTGTACTCCCGGCGAGAGCGCCCCAGAATCCCGCGTCGTGCCATGTGCCCAGCTCCTATTTCTCGACGTATCGAAGGGAGCGTAGCCCGCGCTCCAGATGCCAGTGCAAGTAGGCGGATACCAGCCCGCTGCCCTCCCGCACGTGACGCGCCTCGCACGCGTCGGCATGTCCCCAGTCCCCCGTCAGCAGGGCGCTGAGCAGGGCGATGGCCTCCGACGAGGGTACGACGCTGCCGGGAACGCGGCAGTCGCCGCATATGACCCCGCCCGCGGCGACGGAGAAGTGCCGGTTGGGGCCGTGGAGTCCGCACTTCGCGCAGTCGTCGAAGCTGGGCGCGTAGCCGTTGACGGCGAGGGAGCGCAGCAGGAAGGCGTCGAGGATGAGGTTCGGCGCGTGTTCGCCGCGCGAGAGGGTGCGCAGGGCGCCGACGAGCAGCAGGTACTGCTGTACGGCGGGCTCGCCCTCGTGGTCGGTGAACCGCTCGGCGGTCTCCAGCATCGCGGTGCCGGCGGTGTAGCGGGCGTAGTCGGTGACGATGCCGTTGCCGTACGGGGCGATGATCTGGGTCTGCGTGCAGAGCGGCAGGCTGCGGCCGACCAGTTCGCCTGCGCGCGAGAAGAACTGCACGTCGGCGTGGGAGAAAGGTTCCAGCCCGGCGCCGAACTTGGACTTGGTGCGCCGGACGCCGCGGGCGACG
The DNA here is from genome assembly GCF_042870555.1 of Streptomyces sp. NPDC006487. Classification (NCBI taxonomy): domain Bacteria; kingdom Bacillati; phylum Actinomycetota; class Actinomycetes; order Kitasatosporales; family Streptomycetaceae; genus Streptomyces; species Streptomyces sp. NPDC006487. The sequence continues at coordinate 218,910 of NZ_JBIAHN010000007.1, read as the reverse complement.
GCCCGGACCCGGCCGTGGCCCCGGGTCAGGAGCGTGATGATGCGGTCCGCCTCACCCAGCTTCTGGGTGCGCAGCACGATGCCGTCGTCGCGGAACAGACTCATGGGCCCATTGTCCCGTACCCCACCGACAGGGCGGACTCCCGTACGGCAGCGGCTCCCGGACGGCAGCGACCCCCGCCGGGCGCGAGGCCCGGCGGGGGACACCCCTTGGGAGGATCAGGCGGTCGGTGCCGGGGCCGGCTCGCCCTCGCCCGACTGGGCCGGGATGGCTGCCGTCGGCTCGTCGTCGTCCGCCGCCGGGGCGGCGTCCGCGGGGGCGTCGGCCAGCAGGGAATCTGCCAGCGGGGCGTCGTGCGCACCGTCCTTGCCCAGACCGTTGAAGATCAGGTTCAGGACGATGGCGGCCGTGGCACCAAGTGTCACACCGCTGTTGAGGAGCGAGGAGAGGTCCGGGTCCATGTGGTCCTTGAAGAGGACCGGGACGGTGGCGGGGAGCAGCGCGAAGGCCAGGGAGACACCCACGACGAGCGCGTTCTTCTCCTCCTTGAGGTCGACCTTGGCCAGGGTCTGGATGCCCGCCAGGGCGACCATCGCGAACATCACGGTCGCGGCGCCGCCGAGCACTCCGTGCGGAACGGCGGCGACGATCGCGGCGGCCTTGGGGATCATGCCGAGCACGATCATGAAGACGCCCGCGGCGACCACGACGAAGCGGCTCTTGACCTTGGTCATGCGGACCAGGCCGACGTTCTCGGCGAAGGCCACGTACGGGAAGGAGTTGAGGACACCGCCGAGGGCGGTCGCGGCGCCGTCGGCACGCAGGGCGCGGGCCACGGTCTCGCTGTCGATGTCCTTGCCGACGATGTCACCGACGGCGTAGGTGTCACCCGTGGTCTCGACCATGGTGATCAGCATGACGATGAGCATCAGGACGATCGGGAACCACTCGAACTTCGGGGCACCGTAGTAGAAGGGCGTGGTGATGCCGATCCAGTCCGAGTTGCTCACGTTGCCGAACTTGGCGTCGCCGAGCAGGAAGGCGACGGCGGTGCCGCCGACCAGGCCGAGCAGGATGGAGATGCTGTTGAGGAAGGGCTTGCCGAGCTTCATCAGGATGAGGATGAAGAGCATCGTGCCGCCGGCGTAGGCGAAGTGCTTCGGGTCACCGAAGTCGGGGCTGCCGAGGCCGCCCGCGGCGTCGTTCAGGCCGACCGGGATCAGCACGATGCCGAGGACGGTGATCACCGTGCCGGTGACGACCGGCGGGAAGAGCCGCATGATCGTGCGGAAGGCCTTGGGGGGCAGCCAGGCGAAGGCGAAGGTGGCGATGCCGGCCGTGATGACCGCGCCGTAGATGACGAGCAGGCCCGCCGTCCCGCCGCCGGCCCCGAGACCGATGGCGATCATCGGGGACACCGCCGTGAAGGTGACGCCCTGGATCAGGGGCAGCCGCGCTCCGATCCTGCCGATGCCCCACGCCTGGATGATCGAGGCGATACCGCAGGTGAAGAGGTCGGCATTGATCAGGTAGACCAGCTGCTCGGTGGTGAGCCCGAGGGCGCCACCGACGATGATCGGAACGATCACCGCACCGGCGTAGAACGCGAGTACGTGCTGGAAGCCGTACAGCGCGAGCTTGGGGAGGGGGAGCACCTCGTCGACCGGGTGCGTGCTCTGCTTTCCGGTGGCGGAAAGCGGTGCGGCGACACGTGCCATCTCTGCCTTGCCCTTCAATGAGGTAGGTAAACGAGAGGAAGCGATTGGAAGCTGGTTGCCCCTGGCCGAAGTGGGTCGTTAGCCCGTTGATCCGACAGGGTTGTCATTGCGTCCACGTGAATCGAAGCTCCGCGGTGTTACCGGCGGCGTCTCCTCGTGTGACCGGAATTGAACGCCTGTGGGGCCGCTCACAGATATCGTCGACTTCTACAAAATGTTGACCTTCCGGCGTGCAGGATCTGGAGATTTCTCCAGTGGCGGAGACCCTCGGTGTCGTCTATGGCCAACGCTTCGCGAAATCAGTGCTTCCCGCTGCACGAACGCGAAGGCCGTACGTGGTGACGTGCGGGTTCACACTCCTCAGGCCGTTCGGCCACGCAAAGAAGAAGGCGCCGCTCCACCCGTCCACCTGGTGGAAACACCCCGTACGGATGGCACGCCTCCGCGGTTCACGGCACGCGGAAGGATCTCCGAATCAGGGCTGCGAGGCCCGATCGTTATCTCGGATTGTGCCGTTTTCGCCCACACCGCGAGACGCGGCCACGTCCGAAACCGCCAGCGCGGCCGAAACGATCGCCTGCGCCGCCGTCGCCGCGGCGAGCACCGGATCCGTCCGGCGGTGCGCACGGCCCAGCATGAAGGCGCCTTCCAGCAGCGCGATCACCGATCCGGCCGTGTCGTGCGCGGCTCCGATGCCGTGGCCCGCGTAGTACGCGGCCAGCGCGTCGGTCCAGGAACTGAAGACCTCGGAGGTGGTCAGCCGCAGCCCCTCGTGGGTGCTCGCCACCTCCAGCGCGACCGTGGCGACCGGGCAGGGGTCGATCCGGCCAGGGGGAACCCATGCTCGCCATCGCGCTCAGCTCCGGCACCATCGAGTACACCGACACGGACGCCGACCCCGACCGTGGCGCCGGCGGCGGGACCGGCGCCGCGGCGGCGGGCGGACCCGCCCGCGAGACGCTCGTCCTCGTACCCGGCCTCGGCTTCGGCGCCTCCCTCTGGCAGCCCGTCGCCGACGCACTGCGCCCCGACTTCCGCGTTCTCGTCCCGGTCCTCCCCATCGGCGGCCACCGCCTCCCCATGGACCCCGGCGCCGACCTCTCCGCCCACGGGGTCGCGGGCCTGCTCGCCGAGTTCCTCGACCGCCTCGACCTGCGCGAGGTCACCCTCGTCCAGAACGACGCCGGCATAGCCCAGCTCCTCGTGGGGGTGAACGACGAGCGGATCGCACGCCTCGTCCTCGCCTCCTGCGAGGCCCTCGACAACCACCCGCCGGGCCTCCAGGGCAAGGCCCTGCACACCGCGAGCAAGATCCCCGGAGCGCTCCGGCTGCTGCTGAGGTCCTTCCGCTCGCCCTTCCTCGCCGGAATGCGGAGCTCCCTCGGCGGCATGGCCAAACGGCCGATCCCGCACGATCTGGTGCTGCGCTGGTACGGCCCGCTGCTCACCGACCCGGCCATCCGCCGCGATCTCGGCGCGTTCCTGCACGCCACCCGCAAGGACACCTACGTCCGGGCCGCCGAGCGGCTGCGCTCCTTCGACCGGCCCGCCCTCGTCCTCTGGGGGGCGGAGGACCGGATGATGCCCCCGCGGACGGGTCGCCGGCTCGCCGGACTGCTTCCGTACGGCGTGTACGAGGAGGTCCCGGACGCCCGCACGCTGATCCCCTTCGACAACCCTCAGGGGCTGTGCGAGGCCTTGCGCCGCTTCATCGCGGCCCACCCCGCCCCGGTGGTGCGGGGCGGGGCCTGAGGCCCGTACGGGCCCCTCAGGGCGCCCGGACCGCCGACAGCAGCCGCGCGACCTCGTCCATGTCGATCCGCAGCGCCGCGCCGACGGTCGCCAGCACCTCGCGCTCCGCGGGGATGTACGGGCCGTCCGCCAGCGCGACGCGCGCGCCCTGCAGCAGGATCGATTCGCGGCCCGGGCCGGCCAGGTGCGGGGCCAGCGGCTCCAGGGCCTCGTGCAGCTCGATCGAGAGCGCGGCGCCGTAGCAGTCGGGGCCGTCGTAGAGCCCGAGCCGGCCCTCCTCGGCGGCCAGCCCCTCGACGAGGGACTCCAGCTGCTCCTCGGTGCAGTCCTGGAACCCCGCGGACCGTACGGCGCCCACGGCGGCCTCCAGCGCGCTGCGCGAGGCCGTCCCGCCGGCGGCCAGCACGGCCAGGGTCACGGTGTGCACCGCGTCGCGCAGCAGCGTGGAGAAGCGGGTGGTGGTGAGGTGGTCCAGGACCTCGGTGCCGAACCGCTCGCGGCAGCCCTGGCACTCGACGACGGGACCCGCGTGGCCACGGGGCACCAGCGGCACGCCGAGGACGGTGAACCGGCGGCGCCCCGTGCGCCGGCGGTAGTTGCGGTCGCCACCGCAGTCGGGACAGAAGAACTCCCCGTCCCCCACGGTGCTCCAGGTGGTGCGGATACCCCAGACCGTCAGCTTCCGGCCGTCCCCACCCCGAACTGGCAGCACGTCGCACCTCCGTAACCTTCCGGCAACATCGCCGGGTTGGCGTGATGTTAGCCACATCGGTGAGGATGCGTCAGTCGTGTGACAAGACAACATCCTCCGGCCGCCGTACTTGGCCGATCTGCGCCCCTGCCCGCGGACCGCCCCGCACCCCGTCCCACCTGCCCGCCCGTCCCGGCGGCCGGTCCCCGGGGCGGCCCCGGCTTCCCTACCCTCGGCCGCATGAACGAGAAGTCCTGTCTGGTGACCGGAGCCGCGAGCGGCATCGGCCGGGCCACGGCCCTGCTGCTGGCCCGCTCCGGGGCCCGGGTGACCGCGTCCGATGTCAACGGCCCCGGCCTGCGGGCCCTCGCCGCCCAGCTGGCCGGCGAGGGCCGCGAGGTCACCGTGGTGACCGGTGACGTGTCCGATCCACGGGCCAACCGCGCGATGGTGGAGGCCGCGGTCGGCGCGTACGGGCGGCTCGACGTCGCCGTGGCGAACGCCGGAGTGCTCCCTCTTTCGGATGTACGGGAGACCACCCCGGAGGACTGGGACCACGTCATGTCCATCGACGGCCGGGGCATGTTCCTGACCTGCAAGTACGCCATCGAGGCGATGACCGCGCAGCCGCGGCCCGGCGGGGCGCTGGTCTGCGTGTCCTCGATCTCGGGGGTGGCCGGGCAGGCGCGCCAGGCCGCGTACGGGCCGGCGAAGTTCGTGGCCTCGGGGCTGACCAAGCACCTCGCGGTGGAGTGGGCCGCGCGGGGGATCCGGGTCAACGCCGTGGCTCCCGGGACCATCCGTACGGAGCGGGTGCTCGCGCTGACGGACGAGCCGGGCGGGCCGGAGTACCTCGAGGAGGTCACGGCGGCCCACCCGATGGGCCGGCTCGGCGAACCGGAGGAGGTGGCCCGCGTCATCGCTTTCCTCGCCTCCGACGCGGCCTCGTTCGTGACGGGCGCCGTCCTGCCGGTGGACGGCGGCTACCTGGCCCGCTGAGGCCCCCGGGAACGGCGGAACCCCGCCCCTCCCGGAAGGGGAGGGACGGGGTTCGCTCGCGTACGGGTCAGCGGCCCGCGCGGTTGACGGCGGAGATGACCGCCTTCAGGGAGGCGCGGGTGGTGTTCGCGTCGATGCCGATGCCCCACAGGACGCGGCCGTCGATCGCGCACTCGATGTACGAGGCGGCGACGGCGGAGGCGCCCTCGCTCATCGTGTGCTCGGTGTAGTCCAGCAGGCGGGCGTCGATGCCGATGGCGGCCAGCGCGTCGAAGAAGGCCGAGATCGGGCCGTTGCCGGTGCCGTTCAGCACGGCCTCGACGCCGTCCACGACCGCCTCGACGGTCAGCGTGTCGGTGCCGTCCTTGTCGGTGGCGGTCGAGCCGGAGCGCAGCTGGATGCGACCCCACGGGTTTTCCGGGTTGGGCAGGTACTCGTCCTGGAAGACGTTCCAGATCGCGGTCGGGGTGACCTCGCCGCCCTCGGAGTCGGTCTTGGCCTGGATGATCCGCGAGAACTCGATCTGCATGCGGCGCGGCAGGTCCAGCTTGTGGTCGTTCTTCAGGACGTACGCGATGCCGCCCTTGCCGGACTGCGAGTTGACCCGGATGACCGCCTCGTAGGAGCGGCCGACGTCCTTCGGGTCGATCGGCAGGTACGGGACCGCCCACTCGATGTCGTCGACCGTCTTGCCCTGGGCGGCCGCGTCGGCCTCCATGGCGTCGAAGCCCTTCTTGATGGCGTCCTGGTGGGAGCCGGAGAAGGCGGTGTAGACCAGATCGCCCGCGTAGGGGTGGCGCGGGTGTACTTCCATCTGGTTGCAGTACTCGCTGGTGCGACGGATCTCGTCGATCTGCGAGAAGTCGATCTGCGGGTCGATGCCCTGGGAGAACAGGTTCATGCCCAGCGTGATCAGGTCGACGTTGCCGGTGCGCTCGCCCTGCCCGAACAGGCAGCCCTCGATGCGGTCGGCGCCGGCCATCAGGGCCAGCTCGGCGGCCGCCACAGCGGTGCCGCGGTCGTTGTGCGGGTGCACGGAGATGCAGATGTGCGCGCGGCGGGTCAGGTTGCGGGCCATCCACTCGAAGCGGTCCGCGTGGGTGGACGGCGTGGAGCGCTCCACCGTGGCGGGCAGGTTCAGGATGATCTCGCGGCCCTCGGACGGCTGCCAGACGTCACAGACGGCCTCGCAGACCTCCAGGGCGAAGTCCAGCTCGGTGTCGGTGAAGATCTCCGGGCTGTACTGGTAGCCGAAGACGGTGTCGGCGCCCAGCAGCTTGTCGGCGTACTCCATGACCAGGCGGGTGCCGTCGACGGCGATCTGCTTGATCTGCTCCTTGGAGCCGCGGAAGACGACCCGGCGGAAGGTCGGGGCGGTCGCGTTGTAGAGGTGCACGGTGGCGCGCTTGGCGCCGACCAGCGACTCGACGGTCCGCTCGATCAGGTCCTCGCGGGCCTGGGTCAGTACGGAGATGGTCACGTCGTCCGGGATCGCGCCCTCTTCGATGATGGAGCGCACGAAATTGAAGTCGGTCTCACCGGAGGACGGGAAGCCGACCTCGATCTCCTTGTAGCCCATGCGCACCAGCAGGTCGAACATCTCGCGCTTGCGGGCGGGGGTCATCGGGTCGATCAGCGACTGGTTGCCGTCGCGCAGGTCCGTGGAGAGCCAGCGGGGCGCCTTGGTGACGCGGGCCTCGGGCCAGGTGCGGTCGGGGATGTCCACCTGCTCGTACGAGCCGTACTTGTGGATGGGCATCCCGGAGGGCTTCTGGGTGTGGGTCGCGTTCGTGATGGGCGTGGGGCGACCGACAAAAGTGTGCTGGCTCATGACGTAGGGCTCCTCGCGTGTCCGCGTGTAGTTCGCTGGGACGGCCGACGGACGGTCGCAAAACCGCAACACCAAACTCCGCGGGGAGGGGGTCGGCCTACGACTACAGGCCCTCGCCGCGGCAGCTAAGGAGGAGCAGCCCGAAACGCATGATGGGCCGAGCCTAACCGAGCCGCCCCGTAATGCGGGACCTGTTTCAGTATGCAAGACCGGCAGGTCCGTTTTGCACCCTTTGTGAGCTAAGCCTCTTTACCTCTTGTCGGTCCGGCTCGATGTCCGGTTGTTCCGTCAACGCGACGCGAGCGCTTTCAGACAACCGAATGAATCATGGTCGCCCCTAGTGACACCACCATCACCCACTGCCACATTGCCGGGCATGGATGCCTTCCTCACCCCCCGCCACCCCGTCTTCTGCACCGTGGTGCCGCCGCACCTCCTGAACAAGATCGCCCGGTCCGCGGATCCCGCCCGGGCCGCCGCCGCCCGCCGGACCCTCGAGCTGGACGCCTCCCACCGGGTCCGGCGGCTGATGGCGGTGCTGCCGCCCGCCGGCGACGCGCCCTCCGACAGCCCCGAGCGGACCATCTACGACGCGCAGCACCAGACCCGGCTGCCCGGGAAGAAGGTCCGCGGCGAGGGCGAGGACGCCGGCCCGGACGCCAGTGTCAACCGTGCCTACGCCGGGCTCGGGGCCACCTTCGAGCTGTTCTTCAAGGGCTTCGGCCGCCACTCCATCGACGATGCCGGGCTGCCGCTGGACGCCACCGTCCACTACGACCGGCTGTACAACAACGCCTTCTGGGACGGCAGCCAGATGGTGTTCGGCGACGGTGACGGCGACCTCTTCCTCGACTTCACCGTGTCCGTGGACGTCATCGGGCACGAGCTGACCCACGGGGTCACCCAGCACACCGCCGACCTGGAGTACTACGGCCAGTCCGGCGCGCTCAACGAGTCGATGTCCGATGTCTTCGGCTCCCTCATCAAGCAGTACTCCCTCGACCAGACGGCCGGGGAAGCCGACTGGCTGATCGGCGCCGGTCTGCTCGGGCCCTCGGTGGACAGCGGCTTCGCCCTGCGGTCGATGAAGGCGCCCGGGACCGCGTACGAGGACGACGAACTCGGCAAGGACCCGCAGCCCGCGACCATGGACGACTACGTCCGCACCTCCCGCGACAACGGCGGGGTGCACATCAACTCCGGCATCCCCAACCACGCCTTCTACCTCGTCGCGACCGAGCTCGGCGGCAAGGCCTGGGAGCGGGCCGGACGGATCTGGTACGACACCCTGACCGGCGGGGAGCTGGGCCCGAAGGCGGACTTCGCCCGGTTCGCCGCCCTGACGACCGCCGCGGCCGTCACCCGGTACGGCGCCGGCGGCGCGGAACACCAGGCCCTGCAGAAGGCGTGGTCGACGGTCGGGTTGGGGTAGGAGGGCGGTCATGCGGATTCAGGTGGTGCGGACGGGCGGCTTCGCGGGGATCGAACGGCGGGGCGAGGTGGACACCTCGGGCCTGCCCGACGAGGAGGAGTGGCAGGCGCTGGCCATGCTGGCCCTGCGGCCCGGTCCGCCGGGGGATCCGGCGGACCGGATCAGGGACGGTTTCTCGTACCGGATCACCGTGGACGGGCGCACGGTGCTCTGCCAGGACCCGAACCTCTCGGACGCGCAGCGCTCGCTGATCTCCCGCGTCCTCAAAGAGGGTGCCTGACCTGGTCCCACTTGCTTGGATGGCCGGATGACCACGACTTCCGATCGTCTGCCCGAGCTCGAGCGCTACTACGACACGGCTCCCCGGGCGGGAGGGGCGCGGGCCGAGGACTTCGGCCCGCTGACCCTCTTCGTCCAGGAGAGCGACGGCTGGCCGTACTACGCGCGGCCCACGCTCGCCGCTCCCTCGGCCGAGGGCGTCTCCGTGACCGAAGGCGTCTCGGTGGCCGAAGGCGTCTCGGTGGCCGACGTGGAGCGGGTGCTGTCCCGGCAGCGGGAGCTGAAGGTCCCCGAGGCCTTCGAGTGGGTGGCCGAAACCACCCCCTCCCTGCGGTCCGCCGCCGAGGCCGCCGGGCTGACCGTCCATGCGCATCCGCTGATGGTGCTCGACCCCACGGCGGTACGGCTCCCCGTGCATCCCGACGTACGCGTGCTCGGCGCGGCCGACCCGCTCCTGCGCCCCGCGGTGACCGTACCGATGCTGGCCTTCGCCGCGCCCGGCACGGCGGTGGGCGAGGCGGGTCCGGCGGAACTCGCGGTGGCGGAGAAGGATCCGGCCTCGGAAGGCCGCCGGGTCCGGGTCGCGGGGATGATCGAGTCGGGCCGGACCGCCCTGGCCGCTGCCGTCCGGGACGGAGTGGTCCTCTGCTCCGGCCAGTACGTCCCGGTCGGCGACGTCGCCGAGGTGGTCGGTGTCGGCACTCTCCCCTCGGCCCGCCGCCAGGGCCTGGCCCTCGCGGTGACGGCGGCCCTGGTCGCCGACGCCCTGGCCCGCGGAGCCCGCACGATCTTCCTGTCGGCGGGCGACGAGGACGTGGCCCGCCTCTACGCCCGCCTCGGCTTCCGCTCCGTGGGCACGGCCCTGATCGCGGACCGGCCGCTGTGATCGGCCGGCTGATCACCGTGTCCGGCTGATCGTGCCGCTGTCGCCCGGTCCGGGGGCGTCCCGCGCAACTCAGCTCCCGTTGTTTTGCCGGAACGGCAAGATCCCTTGGCCGGGGCGTGGTCCGGGCGGAGCATCGGAGGCGCGGGCACCCGTACCCGTACCGACCGGAAAGAGGCCGCCATGGCGCACGCGCACGACCACGCCCCCCACTCCGCCGACTCCGCCGAGTCCCCCGAGACCGGCTTCGCGGGCGAGGAGTTCTGGGACTCCCGCTACCGCGAGAGCGAAAGGATCTGGAGCGGCGAGGCCAACGCCGTGCTGGCCCGGGAAACCGCCCCGCTCGCTCCCGGCCGGGCCCTGGACCTCGGCTGCGGAGAAGGCGGCGACGCCGTCTGGCTCGCGCGGCAGGGCTGGTACGTCACCGGGACGGACATCTCCGGGGTGGCCCTGGAGCGGGCGGCGGCCCACGCCGCGGAAGCCGGCGTCGCGGACCGCACCGCCTGGGAGCGGCACGACCTCGCGGAGTCCTTCCCCGCCGGGGAGTACGACCTGGTCTCCGCGTGCTTCCTGCACACCTTCGGGGAATTCCCGCGCGAGCGGATCCTGCGCCGGGCCGCCGCGGCCGTGGCCCCCGGCGGGATCCTGCTCGTCGTCGGCCACGCGGGCTGGCCGTCCTGGCAGGAGGACCGCCCGGAGGTGGACTTCCCGACCCCGGGCCAGGTACTCGCCCAGCTGGAACTGCAGGCCGGCGCCTGGGAGGTCCTGCTGGCGGAGGAACACGTACGGGTCCAGAACCAGCCTGACGGCCGGCCCGGGACCCGTACGGACAACGCGGTGAAGGTGCGGCGGCTCTCTTCTTGATGCGCCCCCCGCACCGGACGGGACCGGCTAGAACCCCAGCTTGCGGAGCTGCTTGGGGTCGCGCTGCCAGTCCTTGGCGACCTTCACGTGCAGGTCGAGGAAGACCGGGGTGCCGAGCAGGGCCTCGATGTGCTTGCGCGACTTCATCCCGACCTCCTTCAGGCGGGCGCCCTTCGGGCCGATGATGATGCCCTTCTGGCTCGGCCGCTCGATGTAGAGGTTGGCGTGGATGTCCAGCAGCGGACGGTCCGCCGGGCGGTTCTCCCGGGGGATCATCTCCTCGACGACCACGGCGATGGAGTGCGGGAGCTCGTCCCGTACGCCTTCCAGCGCGGCCTCGCGGATCAGCTCCGCGACCATGACCATCTCGGGCTCGTCGGTGAGGTCGCCCTCCGGGTACAGCGGCGGGCTCTTCGGCAGCATCGGCGCGATCAGGTCCGCCAGCAGCTGGACCTGGGTGTCGCCGACCGCCGAGACGGGGACGATCTCGGCCCACTCGAAGCCCAGCTCCTCGGCGAGCTGGTGCACGGCGATGAGCTGCTCGCCCACCACCTTCGACTCGACGAGGTCGGTCTTGGTGATGATGGCGATCTTGGGGGTCTTCTTGATCCCCGCGAGCTCCTTGACGATGAACTTGTCACCGGGGCCGAGCTTCTGGTCCGCGGGCAGGCAGAAGCCGATCACGTCGACCTCGGACCAGGTCGCGCGCACGACGTCGTTCAGCCGCTCGCCGAGCAGGGTGCGCGGCTTGTGGAGGCCTGGCGTGTCGACCAGGACGAGCTGGGCGTCGGGGCGGTGCACGATGCCGCGGACCGTGTGGCGGGTGGTCTGCGGCCGGTTGGAGGTGATCGCGACCTTGGTACCCACGAGCGCGTTGGTCAGGGTCGACTTCCCCGCGTTGGGACGGCCGACGAAGCATGCGAAGCCCGCACGGTGCGGGCTGGTGGTCTCGGGGGAACGATCGCTCATACGGGCCATTCTCCCCGATGCGGGTCCCAGCGCCGACCAGACCGCCGCCACGAGGGCGAGAGCGGCCGCCAGCAGGCCGTTCAGGGCGGGGTGCGCGGCGTGTCCGGCGGTGGCGGTGGCGGCCGCGCCGTCGGCCCGCGCCACCACCGTGACCTCGGCCCATTCCACGCCGGGCGGGTCGGCCCAGGGTGCGGTGAGCCGGACCCGCTGCCCGGGCAGGAGCTCGGCGGGCAGGCCGGTGAGAGGGCGGAAAAGGAGGCCCCGGCCGAGGGCCCCGGAGGCGGTCAGGGTGGCTCGGGGCCGGAGGGTGACGTTGCCGAGGTTGTGGAGCGTGTACGAGATCTCCGCGCCGGCGGCGCCGCGGCGGTCGGTGCGGAGGTCCTCGACGGCCAGGGCGGGGGCGGTGGGACCGGTGACCCGGAGGTAGAGGCGGGCGGCGACGGCCTGCTGAATCCCTATCCCCTGTCCGGCGGTCCCGCGCACCGCGGCGTCGGCCGGCCGGTCCTCCAGGGCGACGACGGCTCCGGGGTGGTCCCCCGGTTCGGCCCGGTCGGGGACGGTGAGGGTGAAGCCGACGTCGACCGCGGTCTTCGCCGGGACGGTGATCCGCTCCCGCGCCAGCGCCGTCCAGGCGCCCGTCGCGGTGCGCGGTTCCCCGGGCCCGCGCAGGGCGAAGCCGCCGTCGCGGGCGGTGTTGTAGGCGTCGGCGGCGTACAGACGGAAGGTGCGGGGCCGGTCGGTGCGGTTGGCGATGGTGACGGAGTCGGTGACGGCCTGGCCGGGGGCGGCGGCGAGGTAGAAGTACGGGCGCTGCCCGAGCTTGTTGGCGGCGGGCAGCACGGACCACTGCCCGTTGTCGGCGGCCGCGGCGGGTCCTGCTCCGGCGAGCAGAAGGATGCCGAGCCCGACGAGCACAGCGGCGGCCGTCGCCCCGGCCAGGCGCTGCCGCGCCCGCCTGGCCAGTGCCGCCCGTGCGGGGCGGTCCCGGAGGGTCCCTCTCCCCGCCCCGCCCTTCCCCCGTTCCCCGGGGCTCCGCCCCGGACCCGTTGCCGGGTGCGGCGCCGTTCCCGGGGGCCTGCCCCCGAACCCCCGCTCCTCGAACGCCGGAAGGGCCGGGTTTTCCCGGCGCGAGCCTGCCCGTGCGGGCCGGAGGCCGGGCACATCCGGCCTCACCGGCGTGTGAGGCGCGGGGTCCGGGGCGGAGCCCCAGGGGGTGCGGGCGCAGCCCGGGACCCCCTCCGCAGCCCGGCCGGCCTTTGAGGACCGGGGTCCGGGCGGAGTCCGGGGAACGGTGGAGGGGCGGGTAGGGGACTTCGCCCCGCGCAGCGGGTCAGGGGGGCCGGCTCGGCCGGGCCGGGTCACGACAACGTCAGCGTCAGCACCGCCGTGTAGGCGCCCGGCGGGGTGTACGGGGGCACCTGGAGGGTGACGGCGGCATCGACGGTGAAGGTGCCGCCGACGAGCGCGGCGTCACCGGTGGAGGCCAGCACCGCACCGTCCGGCCCGACGGTGCCCGCGCTGCCCGGCGTACACGCGCTGGGGCTGCCCGGGGCGGCCGTGCACGTCGGGGTCCAGCTCAGGGAGGCGCCCGGGATGCGGACACCGCCGGAGCCGGTGAAATCGGTGACCTTGCCGATCAGGGACCACCCGGCCGGCCCGCCGCGGGCGTCCTTCACGGTGACGGTGCCGATCCGGCCGGCCGCAGCTCCGCCGTCCCCGTACGGGACCGCGGCCAGGGTCACGGCGTCGCCCTCCTGGGTCATGCCGAGCTCGCCCGGCTGCACGATCGCCGTCACCGTCTGGCTGCCCGGCGGCAGCGGGGCGGCGGCGATCACCGTGTACGCGGACGGGCCCGAGCCCCGCTCCGGGGTCCAGGCGGGCCCCTCGTACGCCACGACCGCGGTGGTCGCCCGGTCCGTGACCGGCAGCTCCGCGAGGACCACGCCGAGCTCGTCGGCCTTCGCGGTGACCCGGTCGGCGGTCTCGGCCGTACCCGCCCGGCCGGCCACGGTGACCTCCGCGCCGGGGACGAAGCCGGCTCCGGTGACCTTGACCTTGGCGCCCGGGGCTCCCGCCGCCGTACCGAGCGCGACGGCGCGCAGGTTGGCCGTCGGCAGCGGGCTCGCGGTGATCCGCTGCGCGACCGGCGGCCCGGCCGGCAGCGGCAACGTGGACGGGGGCACGGACGGGGACGGAGAGGCGGGCGGGGACGGGGACACCGGAGACGGCCCCGGGGACACGGCCCCGGAGGCGGACCCGGAGGGCTCCGCGGACGGTGTCGGGTCCGCTCCCGGCGGCACGCTCCCGAAGGCGCCCGCGCAGACGGTGTCCAGTTCGAGCAGGTGGCCTGTGTGCAGGGTGTAGCCGCCCGGGGCCAGGGTGATCTCGCCGGGGGCGGTGACGGTGAAGGTGCCGGTCATGGTGACGGCGGGCAGCGCCCCGCCCGGCCCGACGGGGTCGTTGCGCTTGGCCCCGACGACCGTGACCTCACCCTGCTGCACGCCCCCGAGCACGATCCGGCCGGTCGGGGTGAGGACGTCGGCGGGCAGGGCGACGGAGAGCGGGTTCAGCGCGGGGGTCCGGGTGACCTGGTAGGTGACGGTGACGGTGTCGCCCACGCGCGGTGTGGGGTCGTCGACGGTGATCCGTGCGGTGGTGGGCCCGTCGGCCGGCGGCAGCCCGGCTTCCTGCGGCGGCAGGCAGTGCGTCGGGAACTCGACCTGCCCCGGAGGCGTCTCCCCCTCCGCGGCGGCGGGCGCGCTCAGCGCTCCCCCGGTCGCGGCGGCCAGGACCGCCATGCCGACGGCCGCCGACCACCCTCTGTGCCGCGCCGTTGTCCGCGCCGTCGTTCGCGCCGAAGTCCGCACTGACCGCCCCCTGGGATCCCGTACCCCGCCAGGGGGCCATTCACGAGCGGGCGGGGGGATAAGTCAATGCACGGACCCGGCAGCAACTGATGTCCCATCAGGAGATGGCAGCATGGTGCCGGGTGCGGCCTCCCGGAAGGTCCGCCGGTATGCCGTCGGGCTCACGCCGAGCGCCGCCTGGACGTGTTTGCGCAGGGACTGCGCGGTCCCGAAGCCCGCCTCCCGGGCCACGTGTTCCATCGGCAGGTCGGTCCGCTCCAGCAGCGCCCGGGCCCGCTCCACCCGCTGCCCGACGATCCATTCGCCCGGGCTGAGCCCCGATTCCTCGCGGAACCTGCGCGTGAAGGTCCGTACGGACATCGCCTCCTGCCGGGCCAGGTCGGTCAGCCGCAGCGGTTCGTGCAGCCGGTCCAGTACCCAGGCGCGGGCCGCGGTGGTGGCCGACCGCTGCGGCTGCGGCACCGGGCGCTCGATGAACTGGGCCTGCCCGCCCTCTCGGTGCGGCGGTACGACGGTGCGCCGGGCCACGTCGTTGGCGACGGCCGCGCCGTGGTCGCGGCGCACGATGTGCAGGCACAGATCGATCCCGGCGGCGACTCCGGCGGAGGTGAGCACGTCCCCGTCGTCGGTGTAGAGCACGCCCGGGTCGACCAGGACGGCCGGGAACATCTGCTGGAAGTGCCCGGCGGCGGACCAGTGGGTGGTGGCCCGGCGGCCGTCCAGGTACCCGGCGGCGGCCAGGACGTAGCCGCCGGTGCAGATGGAGACGAGCCGGGTGCCGGGCCTGATGTGCGCGAGGGCGGCGGCCAGTTCGGGGGTGAGCCGGCCCTCGTCGTGGACCGGGCCGAGCTCGTAGGAGGCGGGGACCACCACCGTGTCGGCCGTGGCCAGCAGTTCGGGACCGTGCTCGACGTGGATGTCGAAGTCGGCGTCCGTGGGGACCCGGCCGGGGTGGAGCCCGCAGGTGAGGATCTCGTACAGCGGCTGTCCGGCGGGATCCTTCGCCCGGCCGAAGATGCGGTGCGGGATCCCGAGCTCGAAGGGCAGCAGACCGGCGAGGGCGAGTACGACGACACGGTGGACACGGTGCGCACGGGTCTCCATGGCCCGATCATATCGAAGGGTGTCGGTCAGGCCACTGTCGTACGGGTCCCGGGCGGCCGGAAACTGTCGACGTGACGCAGACAGACCCGGGCCCCGGCCCCTCCCCAGGCACTTCCCCCGGCACCTCCCCCGCACCCACGCCCGCCTCCGGCCCGGCGGCCGGCCCCGACTCCACGACCGGTGCACCGCTGCGGGGGCCGCACCGCGTCCACCGCGCCTGGTTCGTCGCGGCCGTCTCCTTCGTGACGATCATCGGCGCCGCCGCCTTCGCCTCGCTCCCCGGACTGCTCATCGAGCCGCTGCACGAGGAGTTCGACTGGTCGCGCGGCACGATCGGCCTCGCCGTCTCCGTGAACCTCGCGCTGTACGGGCTCACCGCGCCGTTCGCCGCCGCACTGATGGACCGCTTCGGCATCCGCAGGGTCGTCGCCCTCGCGCTGACCGTCATAGCCGCCGGATCGGTGGCCACCGTGTGGATGACCACCTCCTGGCAACTGATCCTGTACTGGGGCGTCCTGGTCGGTCTCGGCAGCGGCTCGATGGCCCTGGCCTTCGCCGCGACGGTGACCAACCGCTGGTTCACCGCCCGGCGCGGCCTGGTCACCGGCATCCTGACCGCCGCCGGAGCCTCCGGCCAGCTGGTGTTCCTGCCGCTGCTGGCCTGGCTGGTCGAGAACCACGGCTGGCGCCCCGCGGCGGTCACCGTCTCGCTGGCGGCCCTCGCCGTCGTGCCCTTCGTCTGGCTGCTGCTGCGCGACCACCCGGCGGACATCGGGACCACCCCGTACGGGGGCCCGTACACGCCCAAGCCCGCACCCGTCCCCGGCGCCGCCCGCCGGGCCCTGGGCGTCCTGGCCAAGGCGGCCCGGACCGGCCCCTTCTGGCTGCTGGCGGGCACCTTCGCGATCTGCGGGGCCTCGACCAACGGGCTGGTGAAGACCCACTTCGTCCCGTCCGCCCACGACCACGGCATGCCGGTGACGGCCGCGGCCGGGCTCCTCGCCGTGATCGGCGTGTTCGACGTGATCGGCACGGTGTTCTCCGGCTGGCTCACGGACCGCTTCGAATCGCGCCGCCTCCTCGCCGTCTACTACGCCCTGCGCGGGGTCTCGCTGCTCTTCCTCCCGATGCTGCTGGCCCCGACCGTGCACCCGCCGATGGTGTTCTTCATCGTCTTCTACGGCCTGGACTGGGTCGCGACGGTCCCGCCGACGATCGCCCTGTGCCGCGAGCACTACGGCGAGGACGGCGCCATCGTCTTCGGCTGGGTCCTGGCCTCGCACCAGATCGGCGCGGCGGCGGTGGCCTTCCTCGGCGGGCTGGCCCGCGACGCCTTCGGCTCGTACGACCCCGTCTGGTACGCCTCGGGCGCCCTGTGCGCGATGGCCGCCCTGATGGCGATGGTCATCCGCCGGCGGACCTCCGCCGCCCGCCCCTGACGGCCCGCCCGACCCTGAAGGCCAGCCCGGTCCGGGCTGCCAGGATGGGCCCGTGGACGACACGGGTGGGACAACGGTGGCGGACGAGCTGGTACGGGCGGCGGGGGCCGGGGACGAGGCGACCGTGGCACGGCTGCTGAGCCGGGGCCCCGACGTTGACGCGCGGGACGCCGAGGGGCGTACGGGACTGGACATCGCCGTGCACCGGGGCCGCGACGGCGTGGTCCGCATGCTGCTGGCGGCCGGCGCCGACCCCGAGCAGATCACGGGCCCGTACGACGAGGAACTGCCGCTGGTGCAGGCGGCCACCCGGGGGCACACCGGCATCGTGCGGCAGCTGCTCGCCGCCGGCGCCGACCCCGACCGCGCCAATGGGCTGCGCGCCACTCCTCTGGGCCGTTCGGGGGCCGAGGGCCACACGGAAACGGCCCGGGTCCTGCTGGAGCACGGAGCGGATCCGCACCTCCGCTGGAAGGCCCTGACCCCCGCCGAGTGGGCGACCCGCTTCGGCCGTACCGAGACGGCGGAGTTCCTGCGCACCTGGGCCGCAGGCCCGGACGGCCCGGCGGCTACGGCTTAGGCGCCGGCCGGAGTGGTCGACTTCAGGGTGCCGTCCGGGCCCGCCAGGAGGACCGGGGTGTCCGGCCCGCCGAGGTCACGGACCGCCGCGCGGTCGGCGTCGGAGGGGGCCTCGGCCGCGCTGACCACGGCTGCCGCCTCCAGGGACTGGGCGCCGCTGGCCACGGCCATCGCGACGGCCGTCTGGAGCGCGCTCAGCTTCAGGGAGTCCAGCGCCACGGTTCCGGCGACGTAGGTACGGCCGGTCTCGTCCCGGACCGCCGCCCCCTCGGGCACGCCGTTGCGGGCCCGGGCGCTGCGCGCCAACGTGATGATCTTGGTGTCTTCGGGGTCGATCCCGGTGCTGTCGGTCATAGCCCGAAGCATATGGAGCGCGTCCGCGGGGCCGCACGACGACCCCGCGGACGCGCTCTCCCCTCCACCCCCGGTGTCCCCCCGGGATCTTGGCGGCAGGGATAAAACTAAGCGCTGTGTAAGCGGAGGCGCGGCCCCGAAGGTCCTGTGATCCATGACCTTGGACCCTTCCCGGATTCCACGACCCGGAACGCCGGAGCGCCGGAATGCCGGGGCGGGGAAGCCCGGGAGCAGGAAAGCCGGGAGCCGGAAACCCAGCCCCCGGCCGACCCCGGCCGACCCCGGCCGACCCCGGCCAACCCCGTCGCTACGGCCTGTCGAGCCGCAGCCGCTCCGCCCTCGGCAGACCCGCGACCACCAGGTCGTACGAATCCTCGACCAGCTCCCGGACCAGCGCGTCGGGCAGCGCGCCCGGCCCGCCCGCGGTCACCGTGTTCCAGTGCCGCTTGTTCATGTGCCAGCCCGGCACGACCGCATCGTGCTCCGAACGCAGCCGCACCGCCTGCTCCGGGTCGCACTTGAGGTTGACCTTCAGCGGGTCGGCGTCCAGCGCGCTCAGCGCGAACATCTTCCCCAGCACCTTGAACACCGAGGTCTCCGGGGTGAAGGGGAACTCCTCCACCGCCGCGTTGAACCCCAGACAGAAGGCGCGCAGCTCCGCCGGCGTCACTCCGTCTCCCCTTCCTGGGCCTCCACCGCAACCACCGGCTCCACCAGCACCGTCACGATCTTGTTCCGCCGTCCCGCCGGGGACTCCGCCGTCAGCCGCAGCGGCCGCCCGTCCGGCAGGTCCACGACCGCCGAGGCTCCGGCGATCGGCACCCGGCCGAGCGCCTTGGCGAGCAGGCCGCCGACCGTCTCCACGTCCTCGTCGTCGAAGGAGTCCACCTTGAACAGCTCGCCGAGGTCGGTGATGTCCAGCCGTGCGGTCACCCGGTAGCGGTCCCCGCCCAGCTCCTCCACGGGCGGGATCTCCCGGTCGTACTCGTCGGTGATCTCGCCGACGATCTCCTCCAGGATGTCCTCGATGGTGACGATGCCGGCGGTGCCGCCGTACTCGTCGATGACGACCGCCACGTGGTTGCGCACCGACTGCATCTCGCGCAGCAGGTCGCCCGCGTTCTTGGTGTCCGGCACGAACACCGCGGGCCTTATCGCCGTGGAGACCAGGTCGCTCTCGGCGTCCCGGCTGATGTGCGTCTTGCGGACCAGGTCCTTCAGGTACACGATGCCGACGATGTCGTCCTCGTTCTCCCCGGTCACAGGGATCCGCGAGAAGCCGGACCGCAGTGCGAGCGTGGTCGCCTGACGGACCGTCTTGTACCGCTCGATGCAGACCAGGTCGGTGCGCGGCACCATGACCTCGCGCACGAGGGTGTCGCCCAGCTCGAAGACCTGGTGCACCATGCGGCGCTCGTCGTCCTCGATCAGCGATTCCTTCTCCGCGAGGTCGACCATCGCGCGCAGCTCCGCCTCGGATGCGAAGGGCCCCTTGCGGAAGCCCTTCCCGGGCGTGAGCGCGTTGCCGAGGAGGATCAGCAGTTGCGGGATCGGCCCCATGATCCGGGCGAGCGGTACGAGGACGTAGGACGCGGCGGTCGCCGTGTTCAGCGGGTGCTGCCGGCCGATGGTGCGCGGGGACACCCCGACGGCCACGTAGGACACGAGCACCATCACGGCGATGGCCACGAGCAGTGCGGTCCAGTTCTCCCCGAACTCGTCGAGGCAGACGTACGTGACGAGCACGCCCGCCGCCATCTCGCAGGTGACCCGGACCAGCAGCGCGACATTGACGTAGCGGGTGGGGTCTCCGGCGACCTGGGCCAGCTTCGCGCTGCCGCGCCGGCCCTCCCGTACCGCCTGTTCGGCGCGGAAGGCCGAGATCCGGGCGATCCCGGACTCGGCGCACGCGGCGAACCAGGCCACCACGACCAGCAGGACGGCCCCGGTGATCAGCTGGAGATCACCGGTCATGAGACGGTCGGCGCCGGGGACGGGCCGGTCACGCCGTTCTCGCCGCGCCAGCCGTCGACGATGGCCGCCTGGAGGCCGAACATCTCGGCCTTCTCGTCCGGCTCCTCGTGGTCGTACCCGAGCAGGTGCAGCACCCCGTGGACGGTCAGGAGCTGGAGCTCCTCGTCCATGGAGTGCTGCGTCGGCGCGTCCTCGCCCTGCTTCTTGGCGACTTCGGGGCAGAGCACGATGTCACCGAGGAGCCCCTGCGGGGGCTCCTCCTCGTCCTTCTTCGGCGGACGCAGCTCGTCCATCGGGAAGGACATGACGTCGGTGGGTCCGGGCAGGTCCATCCACTGGATGTGGAGCTGCTCCATCGCGTCCTCGTCGACGACGATGACGGAGAGCTCCGAGAGCGGGTGGATCCGCATGCGGGCGAGCGCGTAGCGGGCGATGTCGAGGATCGCCCGCTCGTCGACCTCGGTTCCGGACTCGTTGTTGACGTCGATCGACATGGTGCGCTGATTTCTACTTCCGCTGGAAGCCGTTCCGCGACTGCTTCGCGTCCTGGCTGTCGTCGTACTTCTCGTACGCGTCGACGATACGGCCGACCAGCTTGTGCCGGACGACATCCTCGGACGTGAGCCGCGAGAAGGCGATGTCCGGCACGCCTTCGAGGATGTCCTGCACCTGCCGCAGACCGCTCTTGGCGCCGCCCGGCAGGTCGACCTGGGTCACGTCACCGGTGACGACGATCTTCGAGTCGAACCCGAGCCGGGTCAGGAACATCTTCATCTGCTCGGGGGTGGTGTTCTGCGCCTCGTCGAGCACGACGAACGCCTCGTTGAGGGTGCGGCCGCGCATGTAGGCCAGCGGCGCCACCTCGATGGTCCCGGCCGCCATCAGCCGCGGGATCGAGTCCGGGTCGATCATGTCGTGCAGGGCGTCGTAGAGCGGCCGCAGGTACGGGTCGATCTTGTCGAAGAGGGTGCCGGGGAGGAAGCCGAGGCGCTCGCCCGCCTCGACCGCGGGGCGGGTCAGGATGATCCTGCTGACCTGCTTTGACTGCAGGGCCTGGACCGCCTTGGCCATGGCGAGGTAGGTCTTTCCGGTACCGGCGGGGCCGATGCCGAAGACGATCGTGTGCTTGTCGATCGCGTCGACGTACCGCTTCTGGTTGAGCGTCTTGGGGCGGATGGTGCGGCCGCGGCTGGAGAGGATGTTCTGGGTGAGCACCTCGGCGGGCGTCTCGTCCGGGCCCTGGCCGTTGCCGCTCGACTTGAGCATGGCGATCGAGCGTTCCACTGCGTCCTCCGTCATCGGCTGCCCGGTGCGGAGCACCAGCATCATCTCGTCGAACAGGCGCTGGATCAGAGCGACTTCCGCCGCCGCGCCGATCGCGCTGACCTGATTGCCCCGAACATGGATGTCGGCCCTCGGGAAGGCCTTCTCGATCACGCGCAACAGGGCGTCGCCCGAGCCGAGGACGGACACCATCGGATGGGTGGCCGGTACGGAGAAGTGGGCTCGCGCCTGCCCCGGCGCGGGGGTCTTGGCTGTCGGTGTCTGAGTCATGGGCCGGCACTGTGGCCTGCGCATACCTCCCACTGAGGGGCCGCGCCGATCGACGGCCACCGGACTTCCAAGCCTACGTCGCCGCCCGGGCATCCCCGAGGGGTTTTACGCGGTCCCCTACGGGACCTGCGCGGAGCCCCGGCCCCGTACGGGACGCGTCGGCCCCGGCACCCCCGCGGACGCCACGCGGCCGGGGAGCCCGCACGGGCCGGTCGCGCCCCTCCCGAACCGGCACCGTCCGGCCAGGGCGGGGCCACACGTCCGCCGGGGCCCGGGGCCAGGAGGCCCCTTGCCCGGGGGCGGCAAGGGGCGCGGCCCCGGGGGGCCCGTCGGGGGCGCGGCCACCGGCCCCCGTTCCCCGGCCCGGCCAGGCCCTACGCCGACTGGCGGAAGCCGATCGTCGGGACCGCCCGGCGCCTGCTGGCCGGGGCGGCGGCCCGCGGAACGAGGTCGTCCAGGAATCCGTACCGGCCGCGCAGGGCCTCCGGGGCGGCGCGCCACCAGTGGGCCACCTCCGGCCAGCCCGGGGCCGAGAGGGAGCCGCCGAACTCCTGCACCGACAGGGCGGCCGTCAGGCCCGCGAAGGCGAGCCGGTCCGCGAGCGGCCACTCGGCGAGGGTGCCGGTCAGGAAGCCCGCCACGTACACGTCGCCCGCGCCGGTCGGGTCCAGGGCGTCGACCGCGATCGCGGGGACCTCGGCCGTCTCCCCGGTCCGCCCGTCCACCGCGTACGAGCCCTCGGAGCCCATCGTCACCACCGCGATCGGCACCTTCTCGGCCAGTGCCCGGGCCGCCGCGCGCGGGCAGTCGGTGCGCGTGTAGGCCATCGCCTCCCCCGCGTTGGGCAGGAAGGCCTCGCAGTGTTCCAGGTCGGCCAGCGCCCCCAGGTCCCAGCGCCCGCTGTCGTCCCAGCCGACGTCGGCGAAGACCCTGGCCCCGCGCCGGGCCGCCTCGGCGACCCAGGCCTCGCCGCCGCCGGGGCCGAGCGAGGCCACGGCCGCGCGGGCGCGGGGCGGGCACTGGGGGAAGGGGCCGGGGCCCGCCGGGAGCGGGGCCTCGTGGCCGTGGGAGACCATCGTGCGCTCGCCCTCGTACGCCATCGAGACGGTGACGGGGCTGTGCCAGCCGGGCACGGTCCGCGACATCGACAGGTCGATGCCCTCGCCCTGTTCGAGGGCGTCCCAGCAGTACTCCCCGTAGTGGTCGTCCCCGAAGGCGGCGGCCAGGGAGGTGCGCAGGCCGAGCCGGGCGAGGGCGGTGGCCATGTTGGCGACGCCGCCGGGGCTGGACCCCATGCCGCGCGCCCAGGACTCCGTGCCGCGCACGGGGGCCGAGTCGAGGCCGGTGAAGATGATGTCGAGGAAGACCGTGCCCGTCAGGAAGACGTCGCAGCCGGGTTCTTGGGGGTCGCGCAGCGGACCGAGGGGGTCCACGGCGGAATCGAGGCTGTCCCGGCTGCTGCGACTGGTCACGATGTACTCCCCGTTCGGTCGGCGCGTGTTCTGATCTTGGCGAGTCGTTCCTGCATTGGGCTCAACTCCTCGTTGAGCACAACCCGAGTCCGCCTTGAGGCCCTCCCGACCGGGAGGACCCGGCCTATAGTGTGACGCAGATCACCGCCTGAACGCTCTTCTCGGAGCCTCCGGCCGCTTGATAGATATGAGCCCCGCGCTCTTGCGGAATCTCATGCTCCACCTGCATCACCTGGAACATCCGTGCTCGACCGCACCCCCGCGCCGCCCGCCGCCTGGCCGCTCGTCGCGCTCTTCACCTCCGGTTACGTCGCCCCGTACCTGCTGCCGACCGTCGTCGGCCGGCTCGACGCACACCTCCCGCTGAGCCCCGCGCAGGCCGGACTGATCGGCTCGGTCCTGCTGCTCGGCTCGGCCGCCGCGGGATTCACCCTCGCCTCGCGCATCCCGCGCCACGGACCGCGTCCGCTGGCCCGGCTCGGACTGCTGCTCGCCGCCCTCGGGTACGGCACGGCGGCCGCCACCGCGCAGCTCCCCCTCGTCATCGCGGGCGCCGTCCTCGGCGGCTTCGGCTCGGGCACGGCCACCGCCGTGGCCGCCTCCGGGATCGCGGCGCAGCGCGACCCGCACCGGACCTCCTCGCTGGGGCTGCTGTCGGTGTCGGCCACCGCAGGGGCCCTGTACCTGACCCTGCCCCGGCTCGGCGGAGGGCACTGGCTGCCGTTCGCGGCGATCGCCCTGGTCGCGCTGGCGTGCTGGCCGGCGACGGGCCGCCTCGAAGGGGCCGCCCGCGCGGACCGCACGGATCGCACAGACCGCACGGACAGCGCGGTACGGGTCTCCGGGCGGCTGCCGTACCCGCGCGCCGGCGTGGTGCTCGCCGTGGCCCTGATGCTGTGGTCGCTGGCGCAGAACGCCCTGTGGGGCGTCAGCGGCCGCATCGGCGCACAGCAGGCGGGCCTGTCCGAGGTCACCCTCGGGATCGTCTTCGCGGCCGCGCTCGGCGCCGGGCTGCTCGGGGTCACCGCCGCCTCCGCACTGGGGGCACGGCTCGGCCGGGCGGTCCCGGTGGGCGTGGGCACGGCGGTCATCGCGTGCTGCGTGGTGCTGGCCTCGCACGCCCGCGACCTGGGGTCCTTCGCGGCCGGGGAGATCCTGTGGAACGCGGTCTACCCCGTCGTGCTCTCCTACGCCATCGGCCTCGCCGCCGCCCTCGACCCGCGCGGGCGCTGGGCCGTCCTGGTCGGTTCCGCGTCCTCGCTCGGTGTCGCCTGCGGGCCCGTCACCGGGAGCCTGCTCGCCGAGGGTGCGGGCTTCCCCGGCATGGGCCTGGTCCTCGGCGGGCTGCTGCTGGCGGTGGCCGGGCCGATGACCGCGGTCGCCCTGCACGTCGGCGGACGCCCGCTGACCCCCGGCTCGGTGCGCCGGCGCGGCGGGGCCCCGGCGGCCGTGCTCGCCGCCGGGGCCGGGACGCCGGCCGGTTCGGTGCCGAGGGTCGGCGCGCAGGAGCTGGAGGTCGTGGAACTCGCGCCGCTCCGCGCCCGCCCGCTGCGGCTGCCGCCGCTCCGGGTCCTGCTGCTCTCCCCCGCGGCGGCCCGCCGGGCCCGGGAGCGCACCCGCAAGCGGATCCGCACCAGCGCCTAGGCCACTGGCGGACGGGGTTCCGCCGGCGCGTCGGGGGCCGGGCGGGGCTGCCCCGCGGGGCTCCACCGCCCTCCCGGGCCGCTATCTCTCAGGCCCGCTTCGGGACGGGGACCCGTACGAGGTCGGCTGCGATCGTCAGCTCCCCCTCGAAGCCGGCCGCGCGGGCCTGGCGTTCGAACTCCGACGGGTCGCCGTACCGCTGCGAGAAGTGCGTCAGCACGAGGTGCCGCACTCCCCCGTCCCGGGCCACCCGCGCCGCCTGCCCGGCGGTGAGGTGCCCGTGGTCGGTGGCCAGTTGGACGTCCTCGTCGAGGAAGGTCGACTCGATCACCAGCATGTCGCAGCCCGCCGCGAGCACCTCGACGCCCTCGCAGAGCCGGGTGTCCATGACGAAGGCGAACCGCTGTCCGGGACGCGCCTCGCTGACCTCGTCGAGGGTGACCCCGCCGAGGCTGCCCTCGCGCTGGATCCGGCCCACGTCCGGCCCCTTGATCCCGTGGAGCGCGAGCAGTTCGGGCCGTATCCGGCGTCCGTCGGGCTCGGTGACCCGGTAGCCGAAGGACTCCACCGGGTGGGAGAGCCGTACGGCGTCCAGGGTGTACGCGTCCCCGCGCGCCAGGATCCCGTCCCCGGCCACCGGCTCCTCGGCGAGCTGCACGGTCTCGCGGTAGGCCGTGGCGTACCGCAGCCGGTCGAAGAACTTCTGCCCGGAGGCCGGGTAGTGGGCGGTGACGGGGTGCGGGACCCGGTCGAGGTTGATCCGCTGGATGACCCCGGCGAGGCCGAGGCTGTGGTCCCCGTGGAAGTGGGTGACACAGATGCGGTTGATGTCGTGCGCGGCCACCCCGGCGCGGAGCATCTGGCGCTGGGTGCCCTCGCCGGGATCGAAGAGGATGCCCTCGCCGTCCCAGCGCAGCAGGTAGCCGTTGTGGTTGCGGTGGCGGGTGGGCACCTGGCTGGCGGTGCCGAGGACCACGAGTTCTCGTACGGACACGTCTTAACCGGGGGGCCACTGAAGCCCGCGCCCGCCGAGGACGTGCGCGTGGGCGTGGAAGACGGTCTGACCGGCGCCGGCGCCGGTGTTGAAGACGACGCGGTAGCCGTGCTCGACGATCTTCTCGTCGGCGGCGACGCGGCCGGCCTCGCTCAGGACGTCGGCGGCGATCCCGGGCTCCGCGGCCGCGAGGGAGGCGGCGTCGGGGTAGTGCACCTTCGGGATGACGAGGACGTGGATGGGCGCCTGCGGGTTGATGTCGCGGAAGGCGACGGTGGTGTCCGTCTCCCGGACGACCGTCGCGGGGATGTTCCCCGCGACGATCTTGCAGAACAGGCAGTCGGCCTGCGGTTCCCCGGCCATGTGCTGAGCCCTTCGTGACGGGTGATCGATTCGGGCATCGTATCCACCGCCGCCGCCGGACCGATCAGGACCAGCGGCCCGTCCTCGCCAGCAGGACCGCCGCCGCGGCCGTGCCCGCCGTGGAGGTGCGCAGCACCGAGGGGCCCAGCCGGTACGGGTGCGCCCCGGCCGCGGCGAAGGCGGCGAGTTCGTCCGGGGAGACCCCGCCCTCGGGTCCGACGACCAGGACGATGGAGCCGGCGGCGGGCAGTTCCGCGGTGGCCAGCGCGCCCGAGGGGGCGTCCCGGTCCTCGTGCAGGACCACCGCGAGGTCGGCCCCGGCGAGCAGCGTCGCGACCTGCTTGGTCGACAGCGCCTCCTCGACCTCGGGGAAGCGGACCCGGCGGGACTGCTTGCCCGACTCCCGGGCGGTGGCCCGCCACTTCGCGAGGGATTTGGCGCCCCGCTCGCCGCGCCACTGGGTGATGCAGCGCGAAGCCTGCCAGGGCACGATCGCGTCGACGCCGGTCTCCGTCATGGTCTCGACGGCCACCTCGCCCCGGTCGCCCTTGGGCAGGGCCTGGACGACGGTGATCCGGACGGCGGGCTCCGGCTCCTCGAAGACTCCGGTCACGGAGACGACGAGGCGGTCCTTGCCCTCGGCGGCCGCCACGACGGCCTCGGCCCAGCCGCCCCGTCCGTCGGTCAGCACGAGGGCCTCACCCGGGGCCAGCCGCTTCACGGAGACCGCGTGGCGACCTTCGGGTCCGTCCAGCACGAACTCCGGCCCCGCGGGAACCTTTTCGACCACGAACACCGGGGCGGTCATGACGCACTCCTCATCTGCATTGCCTTCAACACGTCCTGCGCCGCGCCGAGTTCCGCCGCGAGCACCTCCACCAGTTCACCGGCCGGCAGGGCCCGCGCCAGCCGGTGCCCCTGGCCCGCCCACAGGGCCATGCCCTGCGGGTCCCCGGCCGCGGCGGCGGCCTTGCGCAGCGGCGCGGTCAGGTGGTGGACCTGCGGGTACGCGGCCGGGGCGTACGGGCCGTGCTCGCGCATGAAACGGTTGACCAGCCCGCGGGCCGGCCGGCCCGAGAAGGCCCGGGTCAGCTCCGTCCGGACGAACAGCGGGTCGGTCAGCGCCTTCTTGTGCAGGGCGTGCGCGCCGGACTCCGGGCAGGCCAGGAAGGCCGTGCCGAGCTGCGCGGCCTCCGCGCCCGCGGCGAGCAGCGCGGCGATCTGCGAGCCGCGCATCAGGCCGCCGGCCGCGATGATCGGGAGGGCCACGGCCTCGCGGACCTGCGCGACGAGCGCGAGCAGGCCGACCCCGGCCGTGCCGTCGCCCTGCGGGTCGTCGCGGTGAGTGCCCTGGTGGCCGCCCGCCTCCACGCCCTGGACGCAGACGGCGTCGGCGCCGGCCGCCTGCGCGGCGCGGGCCTCCTCGACGGAGGTGACGGTGGCGATCGTGTACGTACCGACCTTGCGCAGGCAGGTGAAGGCCGCGGGTGAGGGCAGGCCGAAGGTGAACGAGACCACGGGTACCGGGTCTTCGATGAGAATGGCCAGTTTGGCGTCGTAGCCGTCGTCGCTGGTGCCGATGATGTCCTCGTCGGCGAGGGAGATCTCGTACCAGGAGGCCTCACTGGCGAGGTGCCCGCGGTAGGCCTCCACGGCGGCCGGGTCCACGTGCCCGGTCTGCGGCAGGAAGAGGTTGACGCCGAAGGGGCGGCGGGTGAGCGCGCGCAGCCGCTTGATCTCCTGGTACATGCCGTCGGCGGTTTTGTAGCCGCCGGCGAGGAAGCCCAGTCCGCCCGCTTCGCACACGGCGGCCGCGAGCGGCGGGCAGGACGCGCCGCCCGCCATGGGCGCCTGCACGATCGGGTACGTGAAGAGACCGTTCGGTGCGGAGGACATGAGCTGCATCGTGCCATGTCCCGCTCACGGGACCGAATCACGGCATTCGCCTGGCATAGTCCCCTTCACCGGGGTGCCCGAATACCGCCGCCGCCCTGCCGTCCCGCATGCCGCGAGCCCGGTCCGGGGCATCCCCGGACCGGGCTCGCAGGTGTTCTCGTACGCTGCCGGTACGCTGCTCCGCGCGCGGCTCAGCGCCCGTTGAAGGCGTCCTTCAGGCGGCTGAACAGGCCTTGCTGGCCCGGAGCGAACTGGCCGAGCGGGCGCTCCTCGCCGCGCAGCTTCGCCAGCTGGCGCAGCAGGTCCTCCTGCGCCGGGTCCAGCTTGCTCGGGGTGGTGACCTCGACGTGGACGATCAGGTCGCCGCGGCCGCCGCCGCGCAGGTGCGTGACGCCCCGGCCGTGCAGGGGGATCGCCTGGCCGGACTGGGTGCCGGGCCGGATGTCGATCTCCTCCAGGCCGTCCAGGGTCTCCAGCGGGCACTTGGTGCCGAGGGAGGCCGCGGTCATCGGGATGGTGACCGTGCAGTGCAGGTCGTCCCCGCGCCGCTGGAAGGTCGGGTGCGGCAGCTCGTGGATCTCCACGTACAGGTCGCCGGCGGGGCCGCCGCCGGGGCCGACCTCGCCCTCGCCCGCGAGCTGGATCCGGGTGCCGTTCTCGACGCCCGCCGGAATCTTGACGGTGAGGCTGCGGCGGGAGCGGACCCGGCCGTCGCCCGCGCACTCGGGGCACGGGGTCGGGACCACGGTGCCGAAGCCCTGGCACTGCGGGCAGGGCCGCGAGGTCATGACCTGGCCCAGGAAGGACCGGGTGACCTGCGAGACCTCACCGCGGCCGCGGCACATGTCACAGGTCTGCGCCGAGGTGCCGGGGGCGGCGCCTTCGCCGGAGCAGGTGGTGCAGACGATGGCCGTGTCGACCTGGATGTCCTTGGTCGTGCCGAAGGCGGCCTCGTCCAGTTCCAGGTCGAGGCGGATCATGGCGTCCTGGCCGCGGCGGGTCCGCGAGCGCGGTCCGCGCTGCGAGGACTGGCCGAAGAAGGCGTCCATGATGTCGGAGAAGTTGCCGAAGCCACCCGCCCCGAACCCGCCGGCTCCGCCACCGCCCGAGGAGGACAGCGGGTCGCCGCCGAGGTCGAAGACCTGCTTCTTCTGCGGGTCCGAGAGGACCTCGTAGGCCGCGTTGATCTCCTTGAAACGCTCTTGCGTCTTGGGATCGGGGTTCACATCCGGGTGCAGCTCGCGCGCGAGCCGCCGGAATGCCTTCTTGATCTCGTCCTGCGATGCGTCGCGGCGCACGCCGAGAACGGCGTAGTAGTCCGTGGCCACTTACGACTCCGCCAGGATCTGTCCGACGTAACGTGCCACTGCGCGTACCGCTCCCATCGTTCCGGGGTAGTCCATGCGGGTCGGTCCGACCACGCCGAGTTTGGCGACTGCTTCGCCGCCCGAACCGTAGCCGACCGAGACGACGGACGTGGAGTTCAGTCCCTCGTAGGCGTTCTCATGCCCGATCTTTACGGCCATTCCCGACTCACTCGCCTCGCCCAGCAGCTTGAGGAGCACGACCTGCTCCTCCAGCGCTTCGAGCACCGGCCTGATCGTCAGGGGAAAATCGTGTCCGAAGCGGGTGAGGTTGGCGGTGCCGCCGATCATCAGCCGCTCCTCCGCCTCCTCGACCAGCGTTTCGAGAAGGGTGTCGAGGACGGCCTTCACCGTCACCCGGTCCTCGGTCTCGAAGGATTCCGGAAGGTCCTGCACCAGCGGCGGCACGTCGGTGAACCGGCGGCCGACGACACGGCTGTTGAGGCGGGCCCGCAGGTCCGCGAGCGAGGCCTCCCCGAAGGGGGTCTGGCAGTCGACGAGCCGCTGCTCGACCCGGCCGGTGTCCGTGATGAGGACGAGCATCAGGCGGGCCGGCGCCAGCGCGAGCAGTTCCACGTGCCGGACGGTGGACCGGGTCAGCGACGGGTACTGGACGACGGCGACCTGCCGGGTGAGCTGCGCGAGCAGCCGCACCGTACGGCCGACGACGTCGTCGAGGTCCACGGCCCCGTCGAGGAAGTTCTGGATGGCCCGGCGTTCGGGCGTCGACAGGGGTTTGACCCCCGCCAGCTTGTCGACGAAGAGGCGGTAGCCCTTGTCGGTGGGGATCCGGCCGGCGCTGGTGTGGGGCTGGGCGATGTAGCCCTCGTCCTCCAGCACGGCCATGTCGTTGCGCACGGTGGCGGGCGAGACGCCGAGCCGGTGCCGCTCGGTGAGCGCCTTGGAGCCGACCGGCTCCTCCGTCCCGACGTAGTCCTGGACGATGGCGCGCAGCACTTCGAGTCTGCGTTCGCTGAGCATCGCGCACACCTCCATCGTTTCCGTCGTTCGCGGCTTCGGCAGGCCCTGCCTGCTGGCACTCTGAGCGTTCGAGTGCCAGAGATCCCCCGGTCAGTGTACGGCGGGGTGGTACACCCCTAGCAAGGGCGGCCCGCCAAGGTAGCGTCGCGGCATGGACGTGCGTTGGGAAGAGGCAGGCTGGGAACGGCTCACCGAACGGGCCGGCCGCAAGCGCCTGCCCGTGTGGGACTGCACCGTGGGACTGGTGGTGGGCGAGGATTCGGCCCTCCTGATCGACCCCGGGTCCTCCCTGCGGGAAGGCGCGCTGGTGCGGTCCGAGGCGGAGCGGCTGGCGGGCCGGCGCGTGACCCATCTCGCATTCACACACGGACATTTCGACCACGTACTGGGCGGTGCGGCGTTCGCGGGGGCGGAGGTCTACGGCCCGGTCGGACTGGACGCCCTGCTCTCCGTGACCCGGGACGAGCTGCGGTCCGACGCGGTCCGCCACGGCCTCGCGGAGGCCGAGGCCGCCGAGGCGGCGGACCTGCTGGTGGTCCCCCGGCACCTGGTGTCGGGCGAGTGGACCCTCGACCTGGGCGGAGTGCAGGTGCTGTTGGCGAACGTGGGCCCGGGGCACACCCGGCACGATCTGGCCGCCTTCGTGCCCGGAGCCCGCGAGGTGGTCTTCTGCGGCGACCTGGTCGAGGAATCGGGCGAGCCGCAGGCGGGTCCGGACGCGGTGCCCGGGCAGTGGCCGGCGGCCCTGGACCGGCTCCTCGCCCTGGGCGGGGAAGACGCTCTGTACGTGCCGGGTCACGGAGCGGTGGTCGACGCGGCCTTCGTCCGTGCCCAACGCGACACACTGGCCGCTCGTTTCGGCGTGTCGGGCACCTGAGGCGGCCCGCTCTCCTACCCTCGGCCGGATGCGTGAGTACTCCCCCGACCTGACCCCGCAGTGGAAGCGAGCCAAGCCCGTCCCGGAGGTGCCGGCCGATCCCGATCTGGTGGTCGAGGTGGCGGGTACGGACTTCTGCGGCGCGGTGGTGGCCTGCGAGGCGGGCACCGTCACCCTGGAGGACCGCTTCGGCAAGCGCCGCGTCTTCCCCCTCGAACCCCGCGCCTTCCTCCTGGACGGCGCGGTGGTGACCCTGACCCGCCCGGCCCGGGGGCCCGCCGCCCCGGCCCGTACGGCTTCGGGCTCCCTCGCCGTCCCCGGGGCCCGGGCGCGGGTGGCCCGGGCGGGCCGGATCTACGTGGAGGGCCGCCACGACGCCGAACTGGTCGAACGGGTCTGGGGCGACGACCTGCGGATCGAGGGCGTCGTGGTGGAGTACCTGGAGGGCATCGACGACCTCCCGGCCGTCGTCGCCGACTTCGCCCCCGCGGCCGACGCCCGGCTGGGCATCCTGGTGGACCACCTGGTCCCGGGCTCCAAGGAGTCCCGCATCGCCGCCTCCGTGACCTCCCCGCACGTCCTGATCGTGGGACACCCGTACGTGGACGTCTGGCAGGCCGTGAAGCCCTCGGCCCTCGGCATCCGCTCCTGGCCGGTGATCCCGCCCGGCCAGGACTGGAAGACGGGCATCTGCCGCGCCCTGGGCTGGCCGGAGAACACCGGGGCCGCCTGGCAGCACATCCTGTCCCGCGTGACCTCGTACAAGGACCTGGAGCCCACCCTCCTGGGCGCGGTGGAGCACTTGATCGACCACGTGACGGCGTAGCGGGGCACGACAGCCCTGCGGGGCGTCCTCTACCCACCCTTCCGCCATTCCAGCCCCTCCGGCGTTTGAGGAGCGGGGTCTGGGGCGGAGCAGCCAGGGGGGCGGGGCGCAGCCCCGGGGAACGGGCGAAGGGCGGGCAGGGGACAGCCCCGCAGGGCCACCGCACCCCCGACGGGGCTAGTCGACCAGGTCGCGGACCACCGCGTCGGCCAGCAGCCGCCCCCGCAGCGTCAGGACGGCCCGCCCGGCCGCGTACGGGCCTGCTTCGAGGAGCCCCTCGGACAGGGCACGGACGGACGCGGCCAGCCCCGCGGGCGCCAGCAACGACAGCGGCACCCCGTCCACCAGCCGGAGCTCCAGCAGGATCCGCTCCACCCGCCGGTCCTCCTCCGAGAGGAGCTCCCGCCCCGCCCCCGGCGACCGCCCCTCCGCCAGCGCGGCGGCATACGCGCCGGGGTGCTTCACGTTCCACCACCGCACCCCGCCCACGTGCGAGTGCGCTCCGGGCCCGGCCCCCCACCAGTCGGCCCCGCGCCAGTACAGCTCGTTGTGCAGGCAGCGCCCGGCCTCGGAGGTGGCCCAGTTCGAGACCTCGTACCAGGAGTACCCCGCCTCGGCCATCACCGCGTCGAGGATCAGGTACCGGTCCGCGTGGACGTCGTCGTCCGTCATGGGGACCTCGCCCCGCCGGATCCGCCGCGCGAGCTGGGTGCCCTCCTCCACGATCAGCGCGTAGGCACTGATGTGGTCGGGCCCGGCGCCGAGCGCCGCCGTCAGCGACGCCCGCCAGTCCTCGTCCGATTCCCCCGGCGTCCCGTAGATCAGGTCCAGGTTCACGTGCTCGAAGCCCGCCGCCCGCGCCTCCGCGACGCAGGCCTCCGGGCGTCCGGGGGTGTGCGTCCGGTCCAGCACCTTCAGGACGTGCTGTTTGGCGCTCTGCATGCCGAAGGAGATCCGGTTGAAGCCGCCCGCGCGCAGTTCCGCCAGGTACTCCGGGTTCACCGACTCCGGATTGGCCTCGGTGGTGACCTCGGCGTCCTCGGCCAGACCGAATTCCTCGCGGATCGCCGCGAGCATCCGTACGAGGTCGCCGGCGGGCAGCAGCGTGGGCGTGCCGCCGCCCACGAAGACGGTCCGTACGGCCCTGGGGTCGTCCCCGAGGACCTTGCGGGCCAGCCTGACCTCGTCGATCAGGGTGTCGGCGTAGTTCTCCCGGGAGGCGAGCACACCGCCGGTGCCCCGCAGCTCGGTGGCCGTGTAGGTGTTGAAGTCGCAGTACCCGCAGCGCGTGGCGCAATACGGAACGTGCAGGTAGAACCCGAGCGGCCGCTCCCCCGCTCCCGCCAGGGCGTGGAGCGGCAGCGAGCCGTCTTCGGGCATGGGTTCACCGTCGGGCAGTGCGGAAGGCATGCGCCCATTGTCCCGCACTGCCCCAAGGTCGTTTACGGGCTCGCGCCGCGCCCCCGGCTACGCCTCGCGCGACCCCTCGTACATCTCCTCGATGAGGTGCTTGAACTCGCGCTCGACGACCGGCCGCTTCAGCTTGAGGCTCGGGGTGAGGTCCCCGTGCTCCACGTCGAGGTCGCGCGGCAGGAGGCGGAACTTCTTGACCGTCTGCCAGCGCTGGAGGCCCTCGTTGAGGGTCTGGACGTAGGTCTCGATGAGCCGGTTCGTCTCGGGGGCGGCCAGGACCTGGGAGTACGTCTTGCCCTCCAGGCCGTTCTCGGCGGCCCAGACGAGGATGGAGGGCTCGTCGAGGGCGATGAGGGCGGAGCAGAAGTTCCGGTCGGCGCCGTGGACGACGATGCTGGAGACGTAGGGGCACAGCGCCTTGAACTGGCCCTCGATCTCCGCCGGGGCGACGTACTTGCCGCCCGAGGTCTTGATCAGGTCCTTCTTGCGGTCGGTGATGCGCAGGTAGCCGTCCGCGGAGAGCTCGCCGATGTCACCGGTGTGCAGCCAGCCGTCGGCCTCGAGAACCTCGGCGGTCTTCTCGGGCTGCCCGTGGTAGCCCTGCATGATGCCGGGGCCGCGCAGCAGCACCTCGCCGTCGTCGGCGATGCGGACCTCGGTGCCGGGGAGCGGCTTGCCGACGGTGCCGGTGCGGTAGGCCTCGCCGGGGTTGACGAAGGAGGCGGCGCTGGACTCGGTGAGCCCGTAGCCCTCCAGGATGTGGATGCCCGCGCCGGAGAAGAAGTAGCCGATGTCGGGGGCGAGGGCGGAGGCGCCGGAGACGGCGGCGCGCAGGTTGCCGCCGAAGGCCTCGCGGAGCTTGGAGTAGACGAGCGCGTCGGCGACCTTGTGCTTGGTGGCGAGGCCGAAGGGGGCGCTGGCCCGGCCGGTGCGGCGGAAGTTGTCCTGGGTGACCTTGGCGTACTCGCGGGCCACGCCGACGGACCACTGGAAGATCTTGTACTTGGCGCCGCCGCCGGCCCGGGCCTTGGCGGCCACTCCGTTGTAGACCTTCTCGAAGATGCGCGGGACGGCCGCCATGTAGGTCGGCTGCACGATCGGCAGGTTCTCGATGATCTTGTCGATGCGGCCGTCGACGGCGGTGACGTGGCCGACCTCGATCTGGCCGGAGGTGAGCACCTTGCCGAAGACGTGCGCGAGCGGCAGCCAGAGGTACTGGACGTCGTCCTTGGTGATCAGCCCGGTGGCGACGGTGGCCTTGGCCATGTACGACCAGTTGTCGTGCGGCAGGCGCACGCCCTTGGGACGCCCGGTGGTGCCGGAGGTGTAGATGAGGGTGGCGAGCTGGTCGGCGGTGATCGCCGCGATCCGCTCCTTCACCGCTTCGGGGTGCTTGGCGAGGTACTCCCGGCCGCGCGCCTCCAGATCGGCGAGGGAGAGCACCCAGCCCTCGGGGTCCCCGTCGGCCGCGACGGCGTCGGCGGCCTGCAGGACCACCACGTGGGCGAGCTCGGGCAGGTCGGCGCGGCGCTCGCGGGCCTTGGCCAGCTGCGCGGCGTCCTCCGCGATCAGGATCCGGCTCTCGGAGTCGGAGAGGATGAACGCAGATTCCTCGGCGTTCGTGCTCGGGTAGATGGTGGTCACGGCGCCGCCGGCGCACATCACGCCGAGGTCGGCGAGGATCCACTCCACCCGGGTGTTGGAGGACAGCGCCACGCGCTGCTCCGGCTGGATCCCGAGGTCGATGATTCCGGCCGCGATGGCGAAGACCCGCTCGGCGGCCTGGCCCCAGCTGAGCGACTTCCAGTCGTCCGGGCCGCCCCGGCCGTCGGCTGCGGGCACCGGATAGCGGTAGGCCTCGCCGTTCGGCGTGGCGGCGACACGCTCCAGGAAGAGGGTCGCCACGGTGGGCGGGCGGTTCTCGATCAAGGTCTGTGTGTCGCTCACGGACATCCTCCGGACCACTCGGCAGGGCCTGTTCATCACAGGGGCGGACTGACTGGGTGGTGGGTCAGGGTGGGTGGCTGAGTCAGGGCTTGGCCGCATCCGACCAAAAAAACTGGCGAGTAACCAACGAGCATTGATCAGACTAGGGGCCCTCCGTCTGGCGCGTAAGAGGCCCTGGGGCGCCGATTCATAACGAAACAGGCCCCCGCGCCGGAGCACGGGGGCCTGCTTCTCGTCCGATGACGTTCGCGGCGGCTACTTCTTCTTGCCGCCGGACTCGTCACTGGAGAGGACGGCGATGAAGGCCTCCTGCGGGACCTCCACGGAGCCGACCATCTTCATGCGCTTCTTGCCTTCCTTCTGCTTCTCCAGCAGCTTCCGCTTACGGGAGATGTCACCGCCGTAGCACTTGGCGAGGACGTCCTTGCGGATGGCGCGGATGGTCTCGCGGGCGATGACGCGGGAGCCGACGGCCGCCTGGATCGGGATCTCGAAGGCCTGCCGCGGGATGAGCTCGCGCAGCTTGGCGACCAGGCGCACGCCGTAGGCGTAGGCCGCGTCCTTGTGGCAGACGGCGGAGAAGGCGTCGACCTTGTCGCCGTGCAGCAGGATGTCGACCTTGACCAGGCTGCCGGACTGCTCGCCGGTGGGCTCGTAGTCGAGGGAGGCGTAGCCGCGCGTCTTGGACTTCAGCTGGTCGAAGAAGTCGAAGACGATCTCCGCGAGCGGCAGCGTGTAGCGGATCTCGACCCGGTCCTCGGAGAGGTAGTCCATCCCGAGGAGGGTGCCGCGGCGCTGCTGGCAGAGCTCCATGATCGCGCCGATGAACTCGGAGGGCGCGAGCAGGGTGGCCCGTACGACCGGCTCGAACACGTCCGAGATCTTGCCCTCGGGGAACTCGCTCGGGTTGGTGACGGAGACTTCCTTGCCGTCTTCCATGACGACGCGGTAGACCACGTTCGGCGCGGTGGCGATCAGATCGAGACCGAACTCGCGCTCCAGGCGCTCGCGCACCACGTCCAGGTGGAGCAGGCCGAGGAAGCCGACGCGGAAGCCGAAGCCGAGCGCGGCCGAGGTCTCCGGCTCGTAGACCAGCGCGGCGTCGTTGAGCTGGAGCTTGTCCAGGGCCTCGCGCAGGTCGGGGTAGTCCGAGCCGTCGAGCGGGTACAGACCCGAGAAGACCATCGGGCGCGGGTCCTTGTAGCCGCCGAGGGCTTCGGTCGCGCCGTTGTGCAGGCTGGTGATGGTGTCACCGACCTTGGACTGACGGACGTCCTTCACGCCGGTGATGATGTAGCCCACCTCGCCGACGCCGATGCCGTCGGCCGGGGTCATCTCCGGCGAGGAGACGCCGATCTCCAGCAGCTCGTGCGTGGCGCCGGTCGACATCATCCGGATGCGCTCGCGCTTGTTGAGCTGGCCGTCGACCACACGCACGTACGTCACGACGCCGCGGTACGAGTCGTAGACGGAGTCGAAGATCATCGCGCGGGCCGGAGCGTCCTTGGGACCGACCGGGGCCGGGACGGTGGCGACGATCTTGTCGAGCAGCACGTCCACGCCGAGACCGGTCTTCGCCGAGACGCGCAGGACGTCCTCGGGCTGGCAGCCGACCAGGTTCGCGAGCTCCTCGGCGAACTTCTCCGGCTGGGCGGCCGGCAGGTCGATCTTGTTCAGGACCGGGACGATCGCGAGGTCCTTCTCCATCGCCAGGTACAGGTTGGCGAGGGTCTGCGCCTCGATGCCCTGGGCCGCGTCCACCAGGAGGACCGTGCCCTCGCACGCCGCCAGGGAGCGCGAGACCTCGTAGGTGAAGTCGACGTGCCCGGGGGTGTCGATCATGTTGAGGACGTGGGTCTTGCCCATGTCCTCGCCCGTGTTCGGCGCCCAGGGCAGCCGGACGGCCTGGGACTTGATCGTGATGCCGCGCTCACGCTCGATGTCCATGCGGTCGAGGTACTGGGCGCGCATCTGCCGCGAGTCCACCACACCGGTGAGCTGGAGCATCCGGTCGGCAAGGGTCGACTTGCCGTGGTCGATGTGCGCGATGATGCAGAAATTGCGGATCAGCGCCGGGTCGGTACGGCTCGGCTCGGGCACGTGGCTGGGGATCGCGGGCACGCAGTGTCCTGATTCTCGGGTCGCAGTCGGAACGAAGTGTGGGCGTCGGTCTGCGCGAAGTCGGATCTGCTCGGCTCTATACGCAGACTCCCATGGTCCCATGAACCTGGGAGTGCGCTCGGTTTGGGCCGGTCGGAAGGCAGCTGGTAGCCTGAGCAGCTGTGTCTCGTGTGCCCTCTAGCTCTACGGGACGCAATCCGAAGATCAAATCTCTGAACCTGCAAAGGCTCTTTCGTGGCGAACATCAAGTCCCAGGTCAAGCGCAACAAGACGAACGAGAAGGCTCGCCTTCGCAACAAGGCCGTCAAGTCCTCGCTCAAGACCGCCATCCGCAAGGCCCGTGAGGCCGTCGTCGCCGGTGACGTCGAGAAGGCCACCGTGGCTTCCCGCGCCGCTTCCCGCGCGCTCGACAAGGCCGTTTCGAAGGGTGTCATCCACAAGAACGCCGCCGCCAACAAGAAGTCGGCGCTGGCGATCAAGGTTGCCTCCCTTCAGGGCTGAGCCCCTGATGTGATAGCCGGGCAAGGATCCAGCGGGCCCTCTCTCCCGCTCCCGACCGGCACTCCGCGCCGCACACGAAGCGTTCGCCACGCGGGTGCGGTGCAACCCCAGAAGTAACCGAAGGCCCCGATCGCCTCCCTTCCCCAGGGCAGCGACCGGGGCCTTCGGCATGCGGGGACCCCCCGGACCCCGGGGGCGGCGAGGCCAGGCGTACGGGCCCACGGGCCGGCCGCCTGGCCCCCGGGCAGCCCGAGCCCGAACCGCTCCGCGCCCCGGACCGCCCTGACCTCCGGGGTTGCCCTGAACCCGGGGCCGCCCTGACCTCCGGGGCGCCCTGACCTCCCGGGCCGCTCAGGGCTCCGGACCGCTCATGACCCCGGGCCGTCAAGGCCCCGGGGCCCACCGGCCGCACGCCGCACCGGGCCGTTACGGGAACTCCGGGCCACACGGGGCTCGGGCATGGCCCGGGGCCCCTCAGGCCGGCACCGGGGGCTTTCCGGGTGCGGCGGGCCGGGCCGTGACGGCGGCGAGGACGGTGGCCGTGAGGATCTCCGGAGCATCGTCGGGCGCCATCCGCCCGGCCTGGACCTCGGCGGCGGCCGCGTGGACCAGGCTGTAGACGACCGTGACGAGCCAGTCCGCGGACAGGTCGGCGCGCAGCTCGCCGCTCTCCCGGCCGCGGCCGATCAGCCGGCGCACGGGAGCGAGGATCCGGTCGTGGCGCTCGCGCAGCCGCTCGGGCGGCAGCGCCGCGGAGACGGCCGCGAACACCGCGGAGTGCCGGTCGAGGATCCGCCACGAGCTGCGGACGAGGAGCCCGAGGGCCTCCTCGGCGCCCATCTCGGCCCCCCCGCCCTCACCCTCGAGCGCCTCCAGCGTGGCCGCGGCCTCGTCGACGGCCCGGTCGAGCGCGGCGTCGAGGAGGGCTTCCCTGGTCGCGAAGTGCGAGTAGAGCGTGACGCGGCTGACTCCCGCCGCGCGGGCGACGGCGGCCATGCTCGCCTGCGGGTCGGCGAGAAAACAGTCCAGGCCCGCATCGACGATCGCGGCGGCGTTGCGCTCGGCGTCGGCGCGGCGGGGGCGGGGTGAGTCGGAGGCCATGCCGGCAAACTTAACACCACTGTTCACATTCCCCATGCGGAGCCGCATACTCAATCCCTAACACCCCTGTTAACTTTAGGAGCGGCTTCGCCATGCCTCCGCACGCCCCGCACACCCATGACCAGAACCGGGACAAGGACGTACACCCCCACCCGGCCCCCGATCCGGACCCCCACCCGGCTCCCCACCCTCACCGCGGTGTCCTCCTCGTCCTCCTCTGCCTGGCCCAGTTCATGCTCATCGCCGACGTCACCGTCGTGAACGTCGCCCTCCCCGCCATCGGCGCCGACCTCTCCCTCTCCGGCTCCGGCCTGACCTGGGTGGTCACGGCGTACACCCTGTTCTTCGGCGCCCTCCTGCTGGCCGGCGGCCGGCTCGCGGACCGCTTCGGTGCGGTGCGGACGTTCCTGGCCGGGCTGGCCCTCTTCACCGCCGCCTCGGCGGCCTCCGGGCTCGCGGCGGACACCGCCACACTGGTCGCGGCCCGCTCCGCACAAGGTGTCGGTGCGGCCCTGCTCTCGCCGGCCGCCCTGTCCCTGGTCACGACCCTGTTCCAGGGTCCGGCCCGGCACCGGGCCCTCGGCGCCTGGGCGGCGATCGGCGGCACCGGTGCGGCCCTCGGGGTCCTGCTCGGCGGGATCCTCACCGACGGACCCGGCTGGCGCTGGATCTTCTACCTCAACCTGCCCGTCGGCGCACTCGCGCTGCTCGGGGTCCCGCTCCTGCTCGGCCGCTCGCTCCGCCGCGCCTCCGACGCCGCGGACGCCGGCCGCCGGACACCGGTGAACGTGCCCGCGATCCTCCTGCCGACCCTGGCCGCGGCCGCACTCGTCTACGGGCTGACCGAACGCTCCTGGCTCCCGACCATCGGCGCCCTGGCCGCGGTGGCCCTCCTGGTGGCGACGCAACGCCGCTCCACGAACCCGCTGATGCCCCCCGCCATGCCGGGCCTGCGCTCCCTGCTGGGCGGCAGCGCGGTGATGCTGGGGGCGGCCGGGCTGCTCGTGACCGCGTTCTACCTGAGCTCCCTGCACATCCAGCAATCCCTCGGGCGGAGCCCCTTGGTCACCGGGCTGGCCTTCCTCCCGGCGGCGGTGGCCGCCACCGCGGGCGCACACCTCGGCTCCCGGCTGCTCCCCCGCTTCGGCTGGCGACCGGTCGGCGCGGCGGCGTTCACCCTTGCCGCCGCGGGCGCGGCCGTCACCTCCCTGGGCAGCCTCTGGTCGGGCCTGGTCCCCGGCTTCGCCCTGCTGGCCCTCGGGCTCGGAGCGGCGTTCGTGTGCGCCACGACCTCGGCCCTCTCCGAAGTGGCCCCGGCCCACACCGGCCTGGCCTCCGGCCTGGTCGGCACCTCGCACGAACTGGGCGCGGCCCTCGCCATCGCCGCCCTGGCCTCAGCCGACTTCACCACCCTCGCCTACCCGGCCCTGACCCTGACCCTGGCCGCGCCCTTCCTCCTGCCCCCGGGCCACCCCGACCCCGCCTCCCCCCACGCAATGGCCCACTGAAGCCGGGCCCCGATCCAGCCCGTCCGGCATTCGAGGACCGGATCCGGGCAGCGCCCGCGGAACGGGAGAAGGGCAGGTAGAGAACAGCCCCGCAGGGTCCCGGAACCCTGGGCTCAGGGGCCCAGCCCTGGACCAGACGGCTCGGCTCCAGCGCCCGGGCGCCAGGCTCCGAGGTGCGAGGGGCAGGGAGCACCGGCCGGCAGCCAGGCTCTGGGACCCTGGGCTAGCCCCGGCGGGTCCGCGCCGCCCGGGCGACCGCGACGACCGCCTTCTCGAGCGCGTACTCCGGGTCGTCACCCCCGCCCTTCACACCCGCATCGGCATCGGCCACGGCCCGCAGCGCGTCCGCGACACCATCCGCCGACCACCCCCGCATCTGCTGCCGAACCCGGTCGATCTTCCACGGCGGCATCCCGAGGTCACGCGCGAGGTCCCCGGGGCGGGCCCCCCGCGGGGCCGAGGCCAGCTTCCCGATCGCCCGTACCGCCTGGGCCAGCGCGCTGGTGATCAGCACCGGGGCCACCCCGGTGGACAGGGACCAGCGCAGGGCCTCCAGGGCCTCCGCGGCGCGACCTTCCACCGCCCGGTCGGCGACGGTGAAGCTCGAGGCCTCGGCGCGGCCGGTGTAGTAACGGCCGACCACGGCCTCGTCGATCGTGCCCTCGACGTCCGCGCACAGCTGCGCCGCCGCACTCGCCAGCTCCCTCAGGTCGCTGCCGATCGCGTCGACCAGCGTCTGGCAGGCCTCGGGCGTGGCCGAACGGCCCAGGGTCCGGAACTCTCCCCGCACGAACGCCATCCGGTCCGCCGGCTTCGTCATCTTCGGGCAGGCGATCTCGCGGGCACCCGCCTTGCGCGCGGCGTCCAGCAGGCCCTTGCCCTTGACTCCACCCGCGTGCAGGAGGACGAGGGCAATCTCCTCGAACGGCGCGGCGAGGTACGCCTTGACCTCCTTGACCGTGTCGGCCGAGAGGTCCTGCGCATTGCGCACGACGAGCACCTTGCGCTCCGAGAAGAGCGAGGGGCTGGTCAACTCGGCCAGCGTGCCCGGCTGGAGCTGCTCGGAGGCGAGGTCACGCACGTCCGTGTCGGCATCGGCGGCTCGCGCCGCCGTCACGACCTCCCGCACGGCGCGGTCGAGCAGCAGGTCCTCCTGCCCCACCGCGAGGGTGATCGGGGCGAGCGGATCGTCGGTGGAATTCTTCCTGGTGGCCATCGCCTCCAGCATCCCACGCCGCACTGACAGACCCTCGCGCCCCGGCCACCTCCCCCGTGCCCGAGAATGGCCGGGTGAACGTGCGACATGTACTGGTCCTGCCCGACCGCGACACCGCCGAGGAGGTGGCGCGGGAGGTGGTCGACCGCTTCGGCCTCCCGGAGGAACCGCAGCTGGTCCGCGACGCCCTCGCCGGCGAGGACGACGCCGAGGACGCCCAGTGGCTGGTGGTCGTCGAGGACCCGCGCGAACGGCTGGACGCCACCGCCCTGGACGAGCTCGCCGCCGAGTACGACGGCTGGCTCGAAGCCCCGTAGCCACCGGACCCCACCCGGTCAGGCCTTGTGCACGACCTGCATGTCCAGGGTCACGTCCACGTTCGAACCGATCGCCGCGATCCCGTGCGCCAGCATCGACTGCCAGTTCAGCGTGAAGTCTTCGCGGTTCAGTTCGGCCGTCGCCCTGCAGGCCGCCCTCGGCTCGCCCTCCAGGCCCGTACCCAGACCCAGGTAGCCGGTGTCCAGGGTGACGTGCCGGCTGACCCCGTGGAGGGTGAGAGCGCCCGCCACGGACCACCGGCTGCCGCTGCGGTGGATGAACCGCTCGCTGTAGAACTCCACCGTCGGGTGGCGGGCTGCGTCCAGGAAGTCCGCGGAGCGCAGGTGGTCGTCCCGCATCCGCAGCCCGGTGTCGATGCTCGCCGCGTCGATGATCACGTGCATGGAGGAGTCCTCCATGCGCTCGGCTATCCGCACCGCGCCGGCGAAGGTGTTGAACCGGCCGTTGATCCGGGCGAAGCCGATGTGCCGGGCCGAGAACCCGATCGACGAATGCCCCGGATCGAGCTCCCAGTGGCCCGGCTGCGGCAGCAGCGGCGGATCCACCGAGTCCAGGACGATCTCCCCGGTGCCCGGCTGCGCCGGGTCCCCCACCAGCGTCGCCCCGTGGAAGGGTGCATAGCCCTCGGCCGTGACGGTCAGCCGGTACTCGCCTGCCGGCACCGCAGCCGTGAACCCGCCGAACGGGTCGGTCTCCCCGCTGACGATCCGTCGGCCTATCGGGTCGGTCACCTCGAACTTGGCCTGCCGTACAGGCTGGTGGACCGTGTCGAGGACCCGGCAGCTGAGCAGCCGCGCGGCATGAGGAAGCGTCAGTGTCGCGGATGTCTGGGGACTGGCGCTTCCCGCCGTCTCCATCCCCCGTCTGCGACTGAACATGGTTTATGCACCCCCGTGCTGTGTGGCCTTGCACCGCTCTGGCGAAAACGCATTCGATCATGCTGCCGGGTTGTGGGCAAACGGAGTGGTCACTCCTGGTATGCCCGTGCCGCGCCCGTCGCCGGATGGCCGGGAACGCCCGCAGCCGCGGGCCGCTGCCGGTGACGGCGACCGAACCGTCCTCATCCGTCCGCAGTACGGCCGCGCCCGACTCCCGCAGCCGGGCGAGCGTACCCGCCGCGGGGTGCCCGTACCTGTTCCCGGCGCCCACCGGGACGATCGCGAGCCGCGGCCGGATCCGCTCGTACAGCCCGGGATCCTGATGGGCGCTGCCGTGGTGCGCGACCTTGAGCACGTCGACCGGCCCCAGTTCCGGATGGTTCCTCAACAAGGCCTGCTGGGAGCCCGGTTCGAGGTCGCCGAGCAGGACCAGGGTCAGGCCCGCGCCGCGCACCAGCAGGGCCACGCTCGCATCGTTGGGACCCTCGGGGGGAGCGCCCCCGGCCGGCGGCCACAGCACCTGCCACTCCAGCGGCCCGGCCCGCCGCCGCTCCCCCTCCACGGCGCGGACGAGGGGAACCCCGGCAGCGGCTGCCATCCGCCGTACGAACGCGGCCTGCCCGGGCGGTTCTTCCAGTCCGGTGACTTCCACCACACCCACCGAGCGGCCCTTGAGCACCCCTGCCAGTCCGCCCACGTGGTCGGCGTGAAAGTGCGTCAGCAGGAGCATCGGGACCCGGGTCACACCCAGCTCCCTCAGGCAGACGTCGACCGGCCCCGGCTCGGGGCCCGCGTCCACCACCACGGCCGTACCCGGGCCCACGGCGAGTACGGCGGCGTCCCCCTGACCGACCGAGCACTGGGTGTAGACCCAGTCGGGCGGCGGCCAGCCCTTGACCGTACGAGTGACCAGTGGCGGCCTCAGTACGGCGAGGAGCAGCACCACGGCCAGGGCGGGGGCGAGCCATCGCCCCCGGCCGAACCGCCTGACGAGCAGCACCGCCGCCAAGGTGGCCGCGGCGAGCAGCAACCCTCCGCCCACCCCGCCGGGCCAGCCCAGCTCCGCCCCGGGCACTTCCGCCCCGCCCCGGGCCACGGCGGCGATCCACCCGGCGGGCACGCCCGCGCACCAGGCGAGCACCTCGGCCACCGGTGGGCACACCGGGGCCGCTGCCAGCGCGGCGAACCCCAGGACGGTCGCGGGCCCCGCCGCCAGCTCGGCCAGCAGGTTGCAGGGCACCGCCACCAGGCTCACCCGGGCCGACAGCACCGCTACGACCGGCGCGCACACCGCCTGGGCCGCCGCCGCGGCCGCCAGCGCCTCGGCCAGGCGGGGCCGCATGCCGCGCCGCTGCAGGGCCTCGCTCCACCGCGGAGCCAGCGTCAGCAGGGCCCCGG
Source organism: Streptomyces sp. NPDC006487 (assembly GCF_042870555.1). NCBI lineage: Bacteria > Bacillati > Actinomycetota > Actinomycetes > Kitasatosporales > Streptomycetaceae > Streptomyces > Streptomyces sp. NPDC006487. The sequence goes on along the minus strand of NZ_JBIAHN010000007.1, from coordinate 174,782 downwards.
TGGCCAGGACGGAGAGCAGGAAGCCGTAGCTCCGGGCCAGCCATGGGTCGTACAGCACCAGCAGCAGGACGGCGGCGGCCAGCGCCGGGATCAGGGACCTGCGCCGCCCGGTGGCGATGGCCAGCAGGGTGACCGAGCCGCAGGCCGCCGCCCGCAGGACGCTGGGCTCGGGCCGGCACACCACCACGAACGCCAGGGTCAGGGCCACCCCGCACACGGCCGTCGCCCGCAGCGAGAGCCCCAGGCGCGGGGCGAGCCCTCCCCGCTCGGCCTGCTGCGCGCGGGCCGGGGCCCCGATGAGCAGGAAGAGCACGACGGTCAGGTTGGAGCCGGAGACGGCCAGCAGGTGCAGCAGATCGGTGGCGCGGAACGCGTCGTGCAGATCGGGCTCCACCCGGGAGGTGTCCCCGACCACCAGTCCCGGCAGCAGGGCCCTGGCGTCCGGGGCCAGCCCGTCGGTGACCTCGCGCAGCCCGGCCCGCAGCCGCCCGGCGATCCGCTGCACGGTGTCCGGACCGCCGGTCACCCGTGGCGGGGCGTCTCCGGCCGGACGGAGCAGGGCGACGGCCCGCTCCCCCTCCCGCGCCGGGGCCAGCCGGGCCACCACCTCGATCCGTGTCGAGGGCTGCAACCGGGCCCACCCCGGATGCCCCGCCAGCACCCGTACCGGGGTCGACACCCGGGTCCGGGCTCCGTCGGGCCCGGTCAGCCGGGTCACCACGGCGTCGAGCAGCACCACGGGCGGCCCGCTCCCGGTGCGGGCCGTCCGCGGATCGGAGCCCACGGTAAGGTCCGCCAGCACCCGGGCATGCTCCCGGGCCAGCTCCGGGACCGGCCCGGCCCGCGCCTCGGCCCGCTGGAGACCCGCCACCCCGGCTCCGGCGGCCGCGCACAGCAGGACCGCCGCCACGGCCGTCCGGAACGGCACGGAGCGCCTCCGGCCCGCCAGCATCAGCAGCCCGGCCGCACCCACTCCCAGCCCCGCCGCCACGGCACTCCGGCCGACTGGCACCCCGAGGCCCACGGCAGCAGCCCCCCAAACGGCCAGAGCCGGCCCCACCAGCCGCAGATCCACCGGCCCCGACTCCCGCCCGGCGGAACCTTGCCCCGCCGCTTCGCTCCCCGCCCCTTCCCGCCCGGCCGCATCCCGCCCGGCCGGACCCGGCAAGCTCGGACCCCGCACACGCGCACCCCGCACGCTCGGACCCCGCCCGGCCGGTCGCGGCCCGGCGCCGCCGGCCCGGCTCACGGCCGCACCAGCTCGCGCAGATCGGCGAATCGGCGCTCACCGATCCCGTTGACCTGCCGGAGCTCCTCGACTGAGCGGAAGCCCCCGCGGACCGTACGGAAGTCCACGATGTGCTGCGCGAGGACCGGTCCGACTCCCGGCAGGCCGTCCAGTTGCTCGGCCGTGGCCGTGCCGAGGCTCAGCGGCCCCGAGGCGGGACCTCCCCGGCCCGTCGGCGGCGGCGGGGCCGGAGCGCCCACCAGTACCTGCTCGCCGTCCATCAGGACGCGGGCCCGGTTCAGCCCGGTGGTGTCCGTCCCGGGCCGCACTCCCCCGGCGGCGGCCAAGGCATCCTCCACCCGCGAACCGGGCGGCAGTTTGCGCACTCCCGGGTCACGGACCTTGCCGCTGACGTCCACCAGGATGGGGCCGGAGCCGGGGCCCGCCCGGGCCGCGGTCGGGGCCGGCAGGGCTGCCGCCGCGGGCGCCACCAGGGCGGGTGCGGTCACCGGCCGAGGCCGGTCCGCCCTGTACTGCTGAGCTGCGAACCCGACCGCGACCACCAGTACCACCGAGACGGCGGCCACCGTGCGCGGCTCCACCCCACAGCGGGTTTGCAGCCACAGGGGCAGCCGCTCCCGCACCGCGAGCCACCGCAAAGCCCCGGCGGGCACCTCCCGGCCCTCGGGCGGAGCCGCCGCCCCGCCCCGGGCGGGCTCCTCGAGACGAGCCACCGGCCCGGGCCCGACCAGCAGATCCGGCCCGACCAGCGGCTCCGGCCGAACCCCGGCCCCGGCTTCCGGAGCCACCCCGACGGAGCGGATCCCCGGCGGCGCTGTCCCGGCCGGGGTGCCCGCCGGCGGCGGATCGCCCGGGGGTCGGCCCGCTCCGAGCAGGGCCTCGGCCCGGCGTCGCACCACCGCGGGATCGGGGCGGCCTGATCGCCGGCCGTGGCGATGCCGCAGGCGGCTGTCGGAGAGGCGGGGACGGCCGGGGCCACTGGTGGCGCCGGCGGGACCTGGGGTGCGCGTACGAAGAGTCATGGCACGACGGTAGGGCCGTGCCGCGACACGCGTTCGGAAGCCTCAATTCCGGTGGATGACCGGACCGTTGTGGATATCTCCCTCACTCGGTCCGGTGATCAGCGCGGGGAGACGACCGCCGCCAGCAACCCCGGTCCGGTGTGTGCGCCGATCACCGCGCCGACCTCGCTGACGTGCAGCTCGACCAGCCCGGGAATCCGCTCGCGAAGCCTCTGCGCCAGCTTCTCCGCGCGTTCCGGGGCCGAGAGGTGGTGCACCGCCACGTCGACGGGGCCGGATCCGGCCCGCTCGACGGCCAGCTCCTCCAGGCGGGCTATGGCCTTGGAGGCCGTACGCACCTTCTCCAGCATCTCGATCCGCCCGCCGTCCAGCGTCAGCAGCGGTTTCACCGCGAGCGCCGAACCGAGGAGGGCCTGCGCGGCCCCGATGCGGCCTCCGCGGCGGAGGTAGTCGAGGGTGTCGACGTAGAAGTACGCGGACATCCCGGCGGCCCGCTTCTCGGCTGCCGCGACGACTTCGTCGAGGGACCCCCCGGCCTCGGACACCTCAGCCGCGGCCAGGGCGCAGAAGCCCAGGGCCATGGCGACCATGCCGGTGTCGACGACGCGGACGGGCACCGTGGCGGTCTTCGCGGCGAGGACGGCGGCGTCGTAGGTGCCGGAGAACTCCGCGGACAGGTGCAGGCTGACGATGCCGGTCGCACCGGCCTCCACGGCCGCCCGGTAGGCCCGGACGAAGTCCTCGGGGCTGGGGCGGGACGTGGTGACCGAGCGGCGCTTCTGCAGGGCCAGGGCGAGGCTCCTGGCCGAAATCTCGGTGCCCTCTTCCAGGGCCTCGTCGCCGAGGACCACGGTCAGCGGGACGGAGGTGATTCCGTGCCGCGCCATGGCCGGTTGGGGCAGGTAGGCCGTGGAATCCGTGACGATCGCGACATGGCGGGACATGAGGCGGAGGTTACCGGCAGTGGGGGTGTTCCGGCAGCCCGGGTCCGCCGGTGCGGCTCGGGCCCCGGCTCCGAGGGGGCTCCCACCGGGCCCCATCCGGGCCCCCGCCCGGTCCCATCCGGGCCGCCACCCCCGCCAGGCCGCCGCCCCGCCCCTCCGGGCTGTGATCAGTCCACGGACCTGCTGCCCCCGGCTTCGGACGAATCCGGCAGCAGGTGGTCGGCCCTGCGGGGCTGGGTCCCCTACCCGCCCTTCCACCGTTCCCCGGGCTCCGCCCGGACCCGCGCCTCAAACGCCGGCGAGGCTGGATGGGGGCTGCGCCCGGACCCGGACCTCGAACACCGGCCAGGCCGGACGCCGCCTCAACCCCAGACCCCGGACCTCGAACACCGGCGGGGCCGGAGGTGGGACCGGCCTGGAGGCGGATGCGGTCCGGATCAGGTCGTCGCTTCCGGGCGGCGGGTCTTCTGCCAGGGGTACTGGGGGGGCGGGGTGGGTTCGGAGAGGGCCGCGGGCTCGGGGGTGTTCCATGTGGGAGTCGAGTGGGGGACGTCGTCGGCCGGTGCGCGGGACCAGTCCCGCAGGGCGCCCGACTCGACGTCGATCTGGGCCGACAGGTACGACAGGTCGTCCTCCGCGAAGCGCCGGGCGCGGTCGCGCGCCGCCCAGCGCAGGGAGTCCGACGCCTGCGTGATCTGCGCCGTGCGCTCCCGCAGGTCCGGCAGGACCGCCGCGATCCGCTGGCGGTCGGGCTCCGCCTCCAGGCGCTTCAGTTCGTCGTCGAGCTCGTGTCCGTGCGCGCTCAGCCGCTCGAACAGCCCGATCGACTCCTTCAGCGAGGCGTCCGTCTGGACGCCCTGGTACAGCGCCTGCTGCGTCGCCCGCATCGAGTTCCGCAGGTCCAGCCGCAGTGTGGCCAGCGCGCCCGCGACACCGACCTGGCCGAAGCTGCGGGCCTTCAGGGTGGTGTCCTCCACGGTGCGGCGGGCCTGGGTGATGGTCCGGTCCACGCCGCGCGCGGCGGCCTTGACCACCTTCGTCGTCACGTAGGCACCGAGCCCCAGAAAGGCGAACAGCAGCACCAGGGCCACGATGATAAAAGCCGCCTCCATGAGGGTCCCTTCCCCAGCCGATTACGTCCCTTCCACCGTAAACGCCACGGGCAGGCCGCGGGTTCCAATCGAACCCCCAACCTGCCCGTACGGGAATACCCCTAGACGCGTCAGACAGCGCCGTCAGACGGAGACGTCAGACGGAGACGTCAGACGACGATGTTCACCAGCTTCGGCGCGCGCACGATCACCTTGCGGATCTCAGCCCCGCCCAGCGCCGCCACGACCGCCTCGTCACCCAGCGCCAGCTGCTCCAGCTCGGCGTCGGAGATCGCCGGAGACACCTCCAGGCGGGCCTTGACCTTGCCCTTGATCTGGACGACGCACGTGACGCTCTCGTCGACGACGTACGCCGGGTCCGCGACCGGGAAGTCCTGGTGGACGACCGACTCGCCGTGGCCCAGGCGCTGCCACAGCTCCTCCGCGATGTGCGGCGCCAGCGGGGCCACCAGCAGCACCAGCCGCTCCGCGACCGAGCGCTCCAGCGGCCGGCCCGCCTTCGTCAGGGTGTTGTTCAGCTCGGTGATCTTCGCGATGGCGGTGTTGAAGCGCAGTCCGGCCATATCGGCGCCGACCCCGTCGATCGCCTTGTGCAGCGCGCGCAGGGTGGCCTCGTCCGGCTCCGCGTCGACGACCGTGACGACGCCCGTCTCCTCGTCCACCACGTTGCGCCACAGGCGCTGCAGCAGCCGGTACTGGCCGACGACGGCCCGGGTGTCCCAGGGGCGCGAGACGTCCAGGGGGCCCATCGCCATCTCGTACAGGCGCAGGGTGTCCGCGCCGTACTCCTCGCAGATCTCGTCCGGCGTGACGGCGTTCTTCAGGGACTTGCCCATCTTGCCGTGCTCACGCTTGACCGGCTCGCCCTGGTAGAAGTAGCCGCCGTCCCGCTCCTCGACCTCGGCCGCCGGGACGTACACACCGCGCGAGTCGGTGTACGCGTACGCCTGGATCATGCCCTGGTTGAACAGCTTGTGGAACGGCTCCACCGAGGAGACGTGACCCAGGTCGAACAGCACCTTGGACCAGAAGCGCGCGTACAGCAGGTGCAGCACCGCGTGCTCGGCGCCGCCCACGTACAGGTCGACGCCGCCGTGCGGCTGGCCCTCGCGCGGGCCCATCCAGTACTGCTCGATCTCCGGGTCGACCAGGGCCGAGCCGTTGTTCGGGTCCAGGTAGCGCAGCTCGTACCAGCAGGAGCCGGCCCAGTTCGGCATGGTGTTGGTCTCGCGCCGGAACGGGCGCACCCCGCGCCCGTCGCCCAGGTCCAGCTCCACATTGACCCACGCCTGGTTGCGCGACAGCGGGGTCTCGGGCTTGGAGGTGGCGTCGTCCGGCTCGAAGGTGCGCGGCGAGTAGTCCTCGACCTCCGGCAGTTCCAGCGGCAGCATCGACTCGGGCAGCGGGTAGGCGACGCCGTCCTCGTCGTAGACGATCGGGAAGGGCTCGCCCCAGTAGCGCTGGCGGCTGAACAGCCAGTCGCGCAGGCGGAAGTTGACGGTGCCCTCGCCGATGCCGCGCCCGGCCATCCAGTCGGTGATCGCGGCCTTGGCCTCGACCACGCCCAGACCGTCCAGCGAGATGCCCTCGCCCGTCGAGTTGACGATGGTGCCGTCGTACGAGGAGAACGCGTCCTCCCACTCCAGCGGGTCGGCGTCGCGGTCGTCCGTGGGCTGGACGACGCAGCGCATCGGCAGCTCGAAGGCGCGCGCGAACTCGAAGTCACGGCTGTCGTGCGCCGGGACGGCCATGATCGCGCCGGTGCCGTAGCCCATCAGCACGTAGTCCGCGATGAAGACGGGCACCTGGTCGCCGCTGACCGGGTTGGTCGCGTAGGCGCCGGTGAAGACGCCGGTCTTGTCCTTGGCCTCGGCCTGCCGCTCGACGTCCGACTTCGCGGCGGCCTGCTTGCGGTACGAGTCCACGGCCTCGGCGGGGGTCGCGTTGCCGCCGGTCCACAGCTGGTGGGTGCCCTCGGGCCACTCGGCCGGGACGATCTTCGCGACCAGCTCGTGCTCGGGCGCCAGCACCATGTAGGTGGCGCCGAACAGCGTGTCGGGACGGGTGGTGAAGACGGTGATGGCGTCGCCGTCGCCGACGGCGAAGTCGACGCGCGCGCCCTCGCTGCGGCCGATCCAGTTGCGCTGCTGCAGCTTGATGGCCTCGGGCCAGTCCAGCGCGTCCAGGTCGTCGATCAGGCGGTCGGCGTAGGCCGTGATCCGCATGTTCCACTGGCTCAGCTTGGACTTGAAGACAGGGAAGTTGCCGCGCTCGGACCGGTTGTCGGCGGTGACTTCCTCGTTGGCCAGTACGGTGCCCAGCCCGGGACACCAGTTGACGGGCGCGTCCGAGGCGTACGCCAGCCGGTACCCGTTCAGTACGTCGGCCCGCTCGCCCGCGCTCAGCGCGGCCCAGGAGGCTCCGCCGGGCAGCTCGCGCGAGCCGTCCTCGAAGGCGGCGACCAGCTCGGCGATGGGCCGGGCCTTCGCGGCGTCCGCGTCGTACCAGGAGTTGTAGATCTGCAGGAAGATCCACTGGGTCCACTTGTAGTAGTCCGGGTCGATCGTCGCGAACGAGCGGCGCTTGTCGTGACCCAGACCCAGCCGGCGCAGCTGGACCTTCATGTTCTCGATGTTCGCCTCGGTCGAGACGCGCGGGTGCGTGCCGGTCTGCACGGCGTACTGCTCGGCCGGCAGGCCGAAGGCGTCGAAGCCCAGGGTGTGCAGGACGTTGTGGCCGCTCATCCGCTGGTGGCGGGCGAAGACGTCGGTGGCGATGTACCCGAGCGGGTGGCCGACGTGCAGGCCCGCGCCCGAGGGGTACGGGAACATGTCCATGATGAACTTCTTGGGGCGCGCCACGACGGCAGCGTCGCCGGCCAGGTCACCGGTCGGGTTCGGGGCCTCGTACGTACCCTGCGCGTCCCATACGTCCTGCCAGCGTGCCTCGATGTCGGCGGCCATGGCAGCCGTGTAACGGTGCGCCTCGGCCGCCTCGGGGGCCGGGGTGTTCGTCTCGCTCATGATTCCTGAAGCTCCATCGATCGTCTCTGCCGTCTCTGCTGCCCAAACGAAAAAACCCCTCGCACAGGAGGGGGCGCCGCGCCGGGGCCGACCGCTTCGTGGGGTCGGAACTGTTCAGCGCGGCTCGGTAAGCAGAAGGCGTACGGCACGCATGGCGTCAGGGTACCGCAGCGGCCCCGAGGGGCGCTCTGCCCTTCCGGCCGGTGGACGCACAACGAGAAGCGGGCCACCGTTTCCGGTGGCCCGCTTCTTCACTGTGGAGCTATGGAGAATTGAACTCCAGACCTCCTGCATGCCATGCAGGCGCTCTACCAACTGAGCTATAGCCCCTCGTCTCGCCTGCCGCTTCGCGGCCCGTTTCCGGTCCCCCTTGGCGACATCCCAAACATTACACGGTGATGGCCCTGGTCCAAAAATCGGTTTCCACGAGCCCCGGGCCATGTCCGTTTCATGGCGATTCGTCACATGCCCCGGCTCGTCACGTGCCCTGGCTCGCTGCCGGTCACGGCTCGTTGCCGGTCACGGCTCGTTGCCGGTCACACCGTCCCGCGTCCCCGCGTCACGCCCGCGCGAACTGGTAGAACCGCTTCAGCGTGCAGTGCTCGTCGAGCAGCCGCCCGTAGATCGGCTCGCCCTCCAGCTCGCGGTACGTCTCGATCGGGTCGCCTTTTATGATCAGTGCCCGTGCGCATTCCTCGCACCAGTACTGGTAGTCGGGGTTGACCGGCTCCATGTCCCGCACGATCGGCGTGCCGTTGTTGCACCAGTCGCACCGCCGCCGGTGTGCACCCATCCGTCAGCGACTCCCTCCCGCGTCGGGCCGTCGTCGTCCCCCTCCGGCCGTCCGATTCTGCCATGCCGGTGCTCGCTCGGGCAGCTGTGGACAAAAGCAAAGATCCCGCCCCCAGTTGGGGACGGGATCTTGATTGTGGAGCTATGGAGAATTGAACTCCAGACCTCCTGCATGCCATGCAGGCGCTCTACCAACTGAGCTATAGCCCCGCTCTCCGCGACGCTCCCCCCGTTTCCGGTGTTCTGCGCTGCGAACAAGAAGAACTCTAGCCTGTGACCAGCCGGAAAGTGAAATCCGGGTGGGAGCCGCTCCGAGGTGGGCTCAGTCGTCGTCGCCGAGCACCGGTTCGGGCAGCGTGCCGGCGTTGTGTTCCATCAGCCGCCAGCCTCGCGCACCCTCGCCGAGGACCGACCAGCAGCAGTTGGAGAGCCCGCCCAGGCCCTCCCAGTAGTACGAGTCCAGGCCCAGCAGGCGGCCGATCGTCGTACGGATGGTGCCGCCGTGGCTGACCACCACGAGCGTGCCGCCGGGGGGCAGCCGGTCGGCGTGTTCCAGCACGACCGGCGCCGCCCGGTCGGCGACCTCGGTCTCCAGCTCGCCGCCACCGCGGCGGACCGCCTCGCCGCGCTTCCACGCCGCGTACTGGTCGCCGTACTTGCCCAGGATCTCGTCGTGCGTGAGGCCCTGCCATTCGCCGGCGTACGTCTCGCGCAGCGCCTCGTCGTGCGTCACCGCCAGACCCGTGACGGCCGCCAGCTCGGCAGCCGTGGCGGCGGCTCGCATCAGGTCCGAGGCGACGATGGCGTCGGGCTTCAGCGAGGCGAGCAGCCGGGCGGCACGGCGCGCCTGCGCCACACCGGCCTCGGTCAGCTCGATGTCCGTGGAGCCCTGGAAGCGGCGCTCCAGGTTCCACGAGGTCTGGCCGTGCCGCCACAGGACGATCTTGCGGCTGGTCCGGCCGTTGCCGCTGGTCGTACCGCCGCCGGCCCTGCCGTCGCCGGCCGTGCCTTCGCGGGTCACACCCTCAGGGGTCGTGCCGTCGTGGGTCGCGCTCAGAACAGATCACCGTCCAGTTCGTCGTCGCCCTGCGCGGCGCGCAGCGCGGCGTGCTCCTCGGCCTTGCCCTTGGTGAGCTTGGCGTCCTCGGGGAGCTCGATCTCGGGGCAGTCCTTCCACAGGCGCTCCAGCGCGTAGAAGACGCGCTCCTCGCTGTGCTGCACGTGGACGACGATGTCGATGTAGTCGAGCAGGATCCAGCGGGCGTCGCGGTCGCCTTCGCGGCGCACCGGCTTGGCGCCCAGCTCCTTCAGGAGCTTCTCCTCGATCTCGTCGACGATCGACTTGACCTGGCGGTCGTTGGGAGCCGAAGCGAGGAGGAAGGCGTCGGTGATCGACAGCACGTCGCTGACGTCGTACGCGATGATGTCGTGCGCGAGCCGGTCGGCCGCGGCCTGGGCGGCGGCGGTGATGAGCTCGATGGAGCGGTCCGTGGCGGTCACTGGCCATGCTTTCGGGTTGGCGGGCAGATCCTTACAAGGGTCTCATGTACCGCCGACACCGCCCGCGCGCAGCGTGGCGCGCGGGCGGGACCGTGCCCGAAGGGCCCCGCCGGAGCAGGCCGCAGTAGGCCTCGGACGGCTCAGGACGGTTTGTAATCCTTGCCCAGCGTCACCACGACGTCCGCGTTCACCGCGTTCTCGGCCTTCTTCACGGCCGTCTCGGGCAGTCCCAGCGTCTTGGCGACCTCGATCGCCTTGTCCCGCTGCGCGTCGTCCTGGTACGTGATCTGCGACGTGGGCACCGTCTTGTCGGCCTTGCCGCCGTCCACCAGGGTGTAGCCGCCGTTGAGCAGGGCCGCCTTCGCCGCCGTGTTCGTCTTGGCGTCGCCGGTCGCGTCCTTCAGACCGACCCTCGGCAGTGCTCCGGGCTGGGCCTCTGCGACGGAGCCGCCGAGGACCTCCTTGACCACCTTCTTGTTGGCCTCGTCCGTGAGGCCGCCGTCCGGCTTCACCCCGAGCACGTCGGTGCGGTACGCGCCCACCTTGGCGTGCTCGCCGAGCTTGGACAGCAGCGCGCCGAGCGTCTGCGCGTTCAGCGCCGGGTCCAGGATCTGACCGGTGGTCTCCACCGTCATCGCCGCCGACTTCGGGTCGCCGGGCACCTTGCGCAGCAGGCCCAGCAGGACCTTGCCGAACCGGTCCAGCTGCTTGGCCTCCGGCTCGCCCTGCGCCCGGTACGTGGCGTACGCGACGGCCATCGCACCGCTGAGGCTCTGCTTCGGGCCCTTGCCGACGGCGGGCACCTTCGCGGCGTCGTCCGCCGGGACGGCCACGTCGGTGTCCACCTCGATGCCGCCGACCAGCTCCACGAAGTTTTCCAGGAAGGGGGTGTCGAGTCGCCAGGTGCCGCCGATGTGGGTGCCGAAGACCGAGTCGAGGGATTCCCGTACGCCCAGACCTCCGTCCTCGACGGCCTTGCCCAGCTGGGCCGTGGTGCCGTCGTCCTTGGAGACGGTCAGCGTGTTCGGCACCAGGACGGTGGCGCCCCGCTTGGTGGTGACGTTGTCGACGAGCAGCGCCGTGGAGGTGCCGCCCTTCTTGGTGTTGTGCAGGTGCACGACGATCATGTCGCGCTTCTGCGGGCCCGAGGCGGTCGCGCCGTTCGAGGCCTTGCCGGGGCCCTCCAGGAACGGCAGCTTGCCCGCGTACCAGAGGTAGCCCAGGCCCGCGACGACGAAGAGCGCCAGGACGACGATCAGCGCCACGACCCGGTTGCGGCCGCGCCGGCGGGCCTCTTCGCGGCGCTCGGTCCGGCTCTCGGTGAAGGCGAGCCAGTCGATGACGTCCTCGGAGTCCTCGTCCGGCTGGTCGATGAAGGCGAACTGTTCGGTCTGGTACGAGGGCCCCTGCCCCTGCGCGCCCGGCCCGTCGGCCCGGCGGGGCTCCGGCACCTGTGCGCCGGGGCGGAACTCCGGCTCGGGCGCGGGGCTCCTGAGGGGCGCCTGCGCCGGGGCCTCCGGAGCGACCTGCTGCGGGATCCACTGCTGGGTGGCCTGCGTGTCGTACTGCGGCGTGGACTGCGTGTCGTACCCGTACTGCGGGGCCTGGGAGGCCTGCGGGTACTGCTGCTGCGTCTGCTGCGGGTAGTACTGCTGGGGCTGTGCGGGCTGCTGGGGCTGCTGCTGCGGGGGCTGCGGTCCGCCGTACCCCTGGTAGTCGTAGCCGTAGCCCTGCTCGTACTGCTGCTGCTCGTAGGAGGTCGCGGGCTCGGGTGCGGGCTGCGCGGGCACCTGGCCGTACATCGGCCGCCCGTACGCGTCGTAGCCGACGAGCTGCTGCTCCTGGCCGGCATACGGGTCGTACGGCTCGTGTCGGTCGTTCACCGCGGGGCCCCTCTCTCCGGAAGCTCAGGCTCCCCGGTACAGCTCACGCTTGTCGATGTAGCGGACCACGCCGTCGGGCACGAGGTACCAGACAGGATCCCCCTTGGCCACGCGGGCACGGCAGTCCGTGGACGAAATGGCCAGCGCCGGGACCTCGACGAGCGAGACGCCGCCCTCGGGCAGGCCGTCGTCGGTGAGCACGTGGCCCGGCCGGGTGACGCCGATGAAGTGCGCGAGGGCGAAGAGCTCCTCGGCGTTCCGCCAGGTCAGGATCTGTGCGAGGGCGTCGGCGCCGGTGATGAAGAAGAGGTCGGCGTCGTCGTTGAGGGCGCTGAGGTCCCTCAGGGTGTCGATCGTGTACGTCGGGCCGCCGCGGTCGATGTCGATGCGGCTCACCGAGAACTGCGGGTTCGAGGCGGTCGCGATGACCGTCATCAGGTACCGGTCCTCGGCGGACGACACGGCCCGCTGCGACTTCTGCCACGGCTCGCCGGTCGGTACGAACATCACCTCGTCGAGGTGGAACAGCGCGGCCACCTCACTGGCGGCCACCAGGTGTCCGTGGTGGATCGGATCGAATGTCCCGCCCATCACCCCGAGCCTGCGCTTGACCGGGCCGGTAGGCATTTCCTGCTCTCCCATGAGCGCAGAGCCTACTGGCCCGGTGGCGCGGCAGGGACCCGCCTACGGGTGCGTACTCGACGGACTGGGCGCTCGGGGGTTCAGCGGTCCCGGTTCAGGCGCGTGGTGACCCACAGCATCAGCAGGAGGATGCCGAAGGCGGCGCCGCCGGTCAGGTACGGGCTCAGGCTGTCGTGGTTGCCGCCGTGCTTCTCGGCTCCCTCGGAGGCGAGGACGACCAGGTTGTGGGCGGTGGAGGCGAGGCTCATCAGGCAGGTACCTATCGGGTCGGGGAGCGGGCGGAGATTTCGCTCACATCGTATGCGGGGGCCTGGGGCACGCTCACGCCGACTCAGGCGTTGGAGAGGATAGACGGGCGGCCAGCCGCACACATCAACGGGGAGGGCGCTATGACGGGGACGGGATTCGAGAAGGCACCGGCGCGGGACCGCAAGAGGTTCCCCGGTATTTCCTCACGGGCGTACGAGCATCCGGCGGACCGGTCCGCACTCGTGGCCCTGCGCAAGCTGACCGGCTTCGACACGGTCTTCAAAACGCTGAGCGGGCTGCTGCCCGAGCGCAGTCTGAGATTGCTCTTCCTCTCGGACTCCGTCCGGGTGGGCGAGACGCAGTTCCCGCATCTGCACGCGATGCTCCTGGACGCCTGCTACATCCTGGACCTGGAGAAGGTCCCGCAGATGTACGTCCAGCAGGACCCGAAGCCCAATGCCATGTGCATCGGGCTGGACGAGCCGATCATCGTGGTCACCACGGCCCTCGTCGAGCTCCTCGACGAGGAGGAGATGCGGGCGGTGGTGGGCCACGAGGTGGGCCACGCGCTGTCGGGGCACGCCGTGTACCGCACGATCCTGCTGTTCCTGACGACCCTGGCGCTCAAGGTCGCGTGGATCCCGCTGGGCAATGTGGCGATCATGGGGCTCGTGACGGCGCTGCGCGAGTGGTTCCGCAAGTCGGAGCTGTCCGCGGACCGGGCCGGGCTGCTGGTGGGACAGGACGTGCACGCCTCGATGCGCGGGCTGATGAAGCTCGCGGGCGGCAACCACCTCCACGAGATGAACGTCGACGCGTTCCTCGCCCAGGCCGAGGAGTACGAGAAGAGCGGCGATCTGCGCGACTCCGTCCTGAAGATCCTCAACGTGCTGCCCCGGACGCACCCCTTCACCACGGTGCGGGCGGCCGAGCTGAAGAAGTGGTCGCAGAACCGGGACCACCAGCGGATCATGGACGGCCACTACCCGCGGCGCGAGGACGACAAGGACACCTCGGTGACCGACTCCTTCCGGCAGTCCGCCGCGCACTACGCCGACACGGTGCGCACGAGCAAGGACCCGCTGCTGAAGCTGGTCGGCGACATCGCCGGCGGTACGGCGGACCTGGGGGGCAAGCTGCGGGACAAGTTCTCGGGCATGGGCACCGCGGGTGCGGGCGGCGCTTCCGGCACCAGCAGCGGCGCCGGCGAGAACAAGGACACCGGCAAGGGCGGGGCTACGGAGCAGGGCTGAGGCCCTGCCCCGGGGCGGCCGGGGACGCCGGGGACTGCGACCGCTGCGGCTCCGGCGGCTCCGCGGTGGCCGTCGGCGCGAGCACCCCGCACAGCCCGGCCGTGCGGCGCGGACTGCCGCTGGCGTACGGGTCGGTCGCCGCCGGGCCGGTGGTGGTCGGCCCGGCGCCCGCCGTCAGCGGGCGGAAGCCTCCGGCCGGGTCGGCCGAGCAGGCCTGCGGGCCCGCCATCACGTAGGCCGAGACGAGCTCCGCCCGCCGGGCCGTGAGGTCGTCGCGGTCGAAGCGCAGCCGCAGCTCCCGGCGGACGGTGAAGAGCGAGGCCCCGTCCGCCGCTGCCGGCTGGCCGGTGGCCGGGCGCACCGCGTAGACGAAGGTGTGGTCGGAGGTGACCTCCAGCGCGTTCGGGGCGGTCTCCGCGGCGGCGAGGACCCCGCTGACCCGGACCCGGGTGTCGGCCACCACGGCGGTCGCCGGGTCGAAGCGCACCAGCCAGCCGGTGACGGCGTGCCGCCCGTTACCGGACGGCGCGAGCATGCTCTGGTCGAACTGCGTCAGCTGGTCGGGGTCGAGCAGCACGCGCACCGGCCGGGAGGCCTCGCCGGACAGGACGTCGGGGTCCAGTGAGGACTGCACCAGGTAGTCCTTGGCGATGGTCAGCGCGGTTTGGACCTGCTCGTCGCTGAAGTGGCGGGTACGGCGCACGCCGGGAAAGGTGATCCCGGCCGCCCCGATGCGGTACTGGGCCGCCGGACTCTGCGCGTACAGGTCGGCGGGCCGGCCGCCCGGCACGGGCTCGGAGGGCGCGAGCGGGACGACGGTGCTGCTCATCGCCTCGGCCGGGTGCCCGGCGGGCGGCACGTAGGGATTGCGCAGCCCCATGTAGACGGCGCCGGCGAGCGCCAGGGCGATGCAGAGCACGATGATCCGGCCCTGCCGGGCCGCCCCGCCGCGGGAGCCGGTCCGGGGTCCCGGATGGCCGCCGCCGCTCGACCAGATCGACCGGCTCCGTACGGCGCGGGCGTGCTCGCCCATGCGCTCCTGTGCGGAGAACTCCTGGAGCCGGGCAGCCCGGACGAAGTCCTCGTCGAACACCACCGACCGGTATTCGTCGGCCCGGAACTCGTCGTCGGCCCCGCCGGCACCCTCGGGGGTGCCGTTCGGCGGATCTCCTGGCATGGCCATCGCTTCTCCCCGCTGTCCCCGCTCCAGAGAAGCCCCCGGCTCCGGCGATGGGGAGCGGGGTCGTACCTTCAGGGTTGGCGGATGGCGCGGTCCATAAACGCTCCGGCGCCGGTGACTTCGCCCAACGGGGTGCTGGCGGGGGCCGGAGCCTGTTCCGCGTCGCTCGCCGCGCTGCGGTACACGGCGCTGAAAGCGAGCGCGATCATGCCGAGGCCCATCACGAAGGCGAGCACCCAGGCGACCGGGCGCAGCCACGGCGAGCGGCCGCGATAGGGGCGCAGGCTGCCGCCGTACGCGCCGTAGGGGCCCTCGGAGGAGGCGGCTCCGGGGCTGTGTTCCCATCCGGAGTCCTCGTGCTGGTACCCGTCGGCGCCGCCGTAGGCGTAAGCGTCGTAGTCCTCGTCGCCCGTCCAGCCGCCCGCGAAGGCGGCGCGGGCGGCCTCGGCCGCCTCGGCGCGCGCCCGCTCGCCGGCCCGCTGGCGCTCCGCGGCGCTCGGTTCACGGATCTCGGCGTTCCGGACGAAGTCCTCGTCGAACACCACGGAGGCGAAGTCCTTGTCCGCGCCTCCGCGGTCGTCGTCGGGCTCCCCGTCGTCCGGGAACGGTTTGCCCCCCACGTCGTCCGGCACGAGACCAGCGTAGACCTGAGGGACACCTTTGGGCAGGGCATACGCCGAAATCCGGCCACACCGTGTTCAGACGGCAACTACCGTACGTGACCGTCGCCGGTGACGATGTACTTGGTCGAGGTGAGCTCGGGAAGCCCCATCGGGCCCCGGGCGTGCAGCTTCTGCGTGGAGATGCCGATCTCCGCGCCGAACCCGAACTGGCCACCGTCCGTGAACCGGGTGGAGGCATTCACGGCAACCGTGGTCGAGTCGACCAGCTGGGTGAAGAGGCGCGCCGCGGCCTGCGAGGTGGTCACGATCGCCTCGGTGTGGCCGGAGGTCCAGCGGCGGATGTGGGCGACGGCCTCGTCGAGGGAGTCGACGACACCGGCGGCGATGTCGTACGAGAGGTACTCGGCGGCCCAGTCCTCGTCGGTGGCGGGGAGCGCGGTGACCTTGGAGTCCTGCGCGTACGCGAGGACCCGCTCGTCTCCGTGCACGGTCACCCCGGCGTCGGCGAGGGCGTCCAGGGCGAGCGGCAGGAAGGCGTCGGCGATGTCCCGGTGGACGAGCAGGGTCTCCGCGGAGTTGCAGACGGAGGGGCGCTGGGCCTTGGAGTTGACGAGGATGTCCACGGCCATGGCCAGGTCGGCCTGGGCGTCCACGTAGACGTGGCAGTTGCCGGTACCGGTCTCGATGACCGGGACGATGGATTCCTCGACGACGGTCTTGATGAGCGAGGCGCCGCCGCGCGGGATGAGGACGTCGACGAGGCCGCGGGCGCGCATCAGCTCGCGGACGGAGTCGCGGGACTCGCCGGGGACGAGCTGGATGGCGTCGGCGGGGAGGCCGACCGATTCGACGGCGTCGCGCAGGATGGCCACGAGGGCGGTGTTGGAGGCGTAGGCCGAGGAGGAGCCGCGCAGGAGGACGGCGTTGCCGGACTTCAGGCAGAGGGCGGCGGCGTCGACGGTGACGTTGGGGCGGGCCTCGTAGATGATGCCGACGACGCCGAGCGGGACGCGGATCTGGCGGAGGTCGATCCCGTTGGGGAGGGTCGAGCCGCGGACGACCTCGCCGACGGGGTCGGGCAGGGCCGCGACGTCACGGACGTCGGAGGCGATGGCCGCGATGCGGTCGGGGGTGAGGGTGAGACGGTCGATGACGGTCTCGCTGGTCCCGGCGGCGGCCGCCTTCGCCGTGTCGACGGCGTTGGCCTCGACGATCTCGGCCGTACGGGCCTCCAGCGCGTCCGCGATGGCCAGCAGGGCCTTGTCCTTGGCGGACCGCGGGAGGGGGGCGATGGCCGCGGCGGCGGTCCGGGCGGCTTGCGCGGTGGCGATCACGGGCGAGGTCGTGGCATCGAGCGAGGTCATGCCGCCAGGGTAATCCCCGCCCACCCCCGGGCCGATGGGGTTCCACCCCGCGAGACACCTTTACGACGCACCCCTCGCGCCACTCGGCCCTGGCGGGGCTTCCGCCACCCCCGGCCCGCCGGGGCCGAGTGCCGCGTCTAGTAGGGGTGCACGCCCATGGGGTGGGCCGGGGGCGGGCCGTAGCCTTCGGCCACGCGTTGGTGGTAGGTGGCGCGGTCGATGACTTCGAGGCCGACGATCTCCCAGGGCGGGAGGTTCGCCGAGGACCGGTGTTCCCCCCAGAGCCGCAGCGCGACGGCGGCCGCGTCGTGGAGGTCGCGGGCTTCCTCCCAGTAGCGGATTTCCGCGTGGTCGTCGGCGTAGCGGCTGGTCAGCAGGAAGGGGTGGTCATGGGCGAGCTGCTCCAGTCCGCGGCGTACGTCGGACAGCGGCGCGGGCTTCCCGGAGACGCTCAGGGTGATGTGCCACAGACGGGAGGCGTCCCGGTCCTCCCCGGTCCCGCCGATGTCACCGTCCCCGGTGCCGACGCTGGTCAGCGCTCGTCTCACCAGCCGCCTCCTTGGTCTGCGCTACGCGTGTCCGCCCCTCACAGTTGACCAGTCCTCGGCTCACCGCGCGGCGGTTTTACCGAACCTCAGCCCTGCAGCAGGACCAGATCGTCGCGGTGGACGACCTCCCGCTCGTACTCGGGTCCGAGTTCCCGCGCGAGCTCGCGCGTGGAGCGGCCGAGGAGCTGCGGGAGCTCCTTGGCGTCGAAGTTGACGAGGCCGCGCGCCACTGCCCGGCCGTCGGCCGAGCGCAGTTCCACGGGGTCCCCGGCGACGAAGTCGCCCTCGACCGAGGCGATGCCTGCGGGCAGGAGCGAGCTTCCGCGTTCGGTCACCGCGCGGACGGCTCCTTCGTCCAGGACGAGGTGTCCCTGCGGGGTCGAGGCGTGCTGGAGCCACAGGAGCCGGTCCGTCGAGCGGCGTCCGGTGGAGTGGAAGAGGGTGCCGGTGGCCCGTCCGGCCAGGGCGTCCGCGGCCTGGCTTGCCGAGGTGAGGACGACCGGGATGCCGGCGGCCGCGGCGATGCGCGCCGCCTCGACCTTGGTGGCCATGCCGCCGGTGCCGACGCCCGCCTTGCCGACGCTGCCGATGGTGACGTGGGCGATGTCCTCGGGGCCGCGCACCTCGTCGATGCGGCTGGTGCCGGGCTGGGACGGGTCGCCGTCGTAGAGGCCGTCGACGTCCGAGAGCAGGACGAGGAGGTCGGCGCGGACCAGGTGGGCCACGAGTGCGGCGAGGCGGTCGTTGTCGCCGAAGCGGATCTCGTCGGTGGCGACGGTGTCGTTCTCGTTGACGACGGGCAGCGCCCCCATGGCCAGGAGCTGGTCCAGGGTCCGGTAGGCGTTGCGGTAGTGCGCGCGCCGGCTCGTGTCGTCGGTGGTGAGGAGCACCTGGCCGACGCGTACGCCGTACCGGGCGAAGGAAGCGGTGTAGCGGGCGACGAGGAGGCCCTGGCCGACGCTCGCGGCGGCCTGCTGGCGGGCCAGGTCGGTGGGGCGGCGGCGCAGGCCGAGCGGGGAGAGTCCGGCGGCGATGGCTCCGCTGGAGACCAGGACGATCTCCTTCTCGCCGCCGCTGCGCGCCTTGGCCAGTACGTCGACCAGCGCGTCCACCCGGTCGGCGTCGAGTCCGCCGGCCGCCGTCGTCAGGGAGGAGGAGCCGACCTTGACCACGATCCTGCGCGCGTCGAGCACGTCCTGCCTAGCCGCTGACACTTCTGTCCCCTGACCCTTGACCCTCGTCGAATGACCCTCGCCGAACAGGAACCTGCGCACCTGCCCGCCCAATCTACGGGGTGGCCGGGCGGAGCCGCCCTCCGGTTTCAGACCGTGGACGCGCTCTGGGCCTGCTCCGGTTCTCCGGCCGCGTCGGCCGTCCCGGGAATGAGGATCTTGCGGGAGATGACGAAGGTGAAGGGGATCGCCACGACGGCCGCGACCAGCGGCGCGATCTTGGTGTTCATGCCGGCCCAGCTCACCAGGGCGTACAGGCCGACGGACTGGACCACGAAGTTCGTGATGTTGGTCAGCGGGAAGAGCAGGAACTTCTTCCAGGTCGGCCGGGTCCGGTAGGTGAAGTAGGTGTTCATGAAGAACGAGCCGACCATCGCCAGCACGAAGGCGAGGGAGTAGGCGGCGAAGTACGGCATCCACGGGTGCAGGAGCAGGTAGAGGACGTAGAAGGTTCCGGTGTTGACCGCGCCGACCAGACCGAACCGGACGATCTGGCCGAGCTGGGTCTTCCGGTCGTCGGCGGGCCGCCCGTTCGTCGTGCGGGACATCAGTTGCTTCGCTCGGCGATCACGGCCTCGGCCTCCGGCAGCTGCGCGTCGCGGATGTCCGTGGGGTTGCCCGTCCGGTCGGTGCCGTGCGACTCCTTCACCAGGAAGTGCGGCCGGCGCTTGGTCTCGTAGTAGATGCGCCCGATGTACTCGCCGATCAGGCCCAGCATGATCATCTGCACGCCGCCCAGGCCCGCGATGAGCGCCACGATCGTGACGTAACCCGGGGACTCCACCCCGTTGGTCATCGCCATGACGGTGATGAACAGGGCGTAGAGCACCGTCAGGGCCACCAGCGACACGCCCGACCAGATGCCGATGCGCAGCGGCCGGTTGTTGAACGAGATGAGCCCGTCCATGCCGTAGTTCAGCAGGGCGCCGAACTTCCACTTCGTCTCGCCGGCCTCGCGCTGCGCGTTGCGGTAGTCGAAGTGGACCGTGTCGAAGCCGATCCAGGAGAACAGGCCCTTGGAGAAGCGGTTGTACTCGGGCAGCGACAGCAGCGCGTCCACGGCCGGGCGGGACAGCAGCCGGAAGTCGCCGACGCCGTCGGTGAGCTCCACGTCGACCCAGCGGTTGACGCCCCGGTAGTAGAGGCGGCTCAGCGCGGAGCGGAGCTTCTTGTCCCCTTCGCGGGTGCGGCGGGCGATGATCTGGTCGTGGCCCTGCCGGTAGTAGTCGAGCATGGTGGCGATGAGCTCCGGCGGGTGCTGGAGGTCCGCGTCCATGATGACCACGGCGTCGCCGGTGGCCTCGCGCAGGCCCGCGAGCATGCCGGCCTCCTTGCCGAAGTTCCGGCTGAAGGAGACGTAGCGGGTCCGGTCCGTGTGCTGCGCCGCGATCTTGCGGAGCTTTTCGAGGGTTCCGTCACGGCTGCCGTCGTCGACGTAGCAGACCTCGTACTCGACGGGCAGAGCATCCAGAACCTTGCGGATCTCCGTGTCGAAGCTGTCGATGACAGCTTCCTCGTTGTAGCAAGGGACTACTACCGACAGCTTCATGAACACTTCCTGCGGTCCGAACGGGTGGATTACGGCGACCGGACCTGCCACTCACCTCTCATAGAAGTATGCACGCCGATGGGAGCGCTGCCGGGGGTGAGTGCGGCACACGGTAGCTTTAACGGGATAAGCGCAATGAAACAGAGGGATCGAGGTGCACGTGCCTGACGTCTCCGTGGTCGTCATCGTCTACAACGACGCAGAGCGTCTTCCGGCAGCAGTCCAGTCGGTGTTGGACCAGACCCTGCACGGGGTCGAAGTCGTGATCGTCGACGACTGCAGCAAGGACGGGTCCTACGCGGTCGCCCGGAAGCTCGAGACCGCGCATCCGGGGAGGGTGCGCGCCTTCCAGCTGCCGGAGAACAGCGGGGGCTGCGGCGCCCCGCGCAATCACGGCATCCAGCAGGCCACCGGAACGTACGTCATGTTCCTGGACAGCGATGACGTGCTGGAACGCAACGCCTGCCGCAACATGCTGGACGCCGCCGAGCGGACCGGGTCCGACCTGGTCTCGGGCATGTGCGTCAGGGTCCACCTCGACAGCCGTTCGGGCAAGACCACCGAGTGGTACCCGTGGATCTACGCGCGCACCCGCACGCTGGAGTCGATCACCGAGTACCCCGACCTGCTGGTCTACGACACCCTCTCCACGAACAAGTGCTACCGGCGCGCGTTCCTGCTGGAGCAGGGCCTCGAGTTCCCGGTCGGCATCCACTACGAGGACCTGCTCTTCTCCGCACAGGCCTACGTCGCCGCCAGCCGCATCACGCTCATCCCGAACCACGTTTACTACTGGAACGTGATCGAGAAGGCCTCGGCGAAGTCGATCAGCAACCGGCGCCACGAGATCGAGAACTTCGTCCACCGGATGGAGATCCACCGCCGCGTCGACGAACTGCTGGCGGCCAAGGGCCACTCGGAGATCAAGTCCGCGAAGGACATCAAGTTCCTCAAGCACGACCTGGTGCTCCACCTGCGGGACCTGCCCCTGCTCGACGACGCCTACCGCCACGAGTTCGCCCGGCTCGCCAACGGCTACCTGGCCGGCATCGACCCGGCGGCCTACGACAGCGTCAGCAACCTCCAGGCCATCTGTGCCTACCTGCTCGGCAAGGAGGACTGGGACAACCTCCTGCCCGCCGCCGACGCCATGACCAACCAGGGCCGGCTCACCTCCGCGCTCGCCGAGCGGTACGGGCGCGTCTACTGGTGCGAACAGCACATCGACGGCCCCGACGCGGACACGGCCCGCCGGATACTGGACGTCACCAACCAGCCCTACGCCGGTGCGCCGCTCTCCTCGCTCACGCTGGGCAACCGCCTCACCGCGTACGAGGACGACGGCCGAGGCACCGTGACCCTGTCGGGTGCCGTGGTGAACCCGCTCGGCCGGATCCGCCCGGACGTGGAGCTGAAGGCCTCGCTGGAGTTCCGCGCGCGCCGGCAGATCGGCGTCCGCTCCTTCAGCTTCCCGGTGGCAACCGTTCGGCACGCCGGCGACACGATCGAGTGGCAGACCACGGCGGACATCGGCAGCACCGTCCGCCCGCTCGGCATCATCGACGCGGTCTGGGACGTACGCCTGAAGCTGACGGCCGGCGCCGACCGGCTCTCCACCCGCGTCTCCGTCGGCGGCGTCGACCTGGAGAAGGCGGCACGGCTGCGCGTGCGCCCGAGGCTGACCCGGCTGGTCTCCGACCGCTTCGAGCCGGAGATGACCAAGAAGGGCAACCTCTCCTACGTCCTGACCGCCGAGGGCGCCGCCGCCGTGCGCACCCAGACGCTGATCGACGGCGCGATGCACGGCAAGGCCGCCGGAGTGGTCAAGCGGAGCCTGCGCAAGGCCCTGCGGGCCCGCCGCAACTTCGGCTCGGGCGAGCAGAAGGTGAAGGTCTACCACGAGGTCTTCTCGAAGCTGCCCATCAAGAAGGGCACGGTCGTCTTCGAGAGCCACATGGGCAAGCAGTACAGCGACAGCCCGAGGGCGATCTACGAGGAGCTGGTGCGCTCCGGCGCTCAGATCGAGGCGATCTGGTCCTACGCGGGCGCCAAGCCCACCGGCTTCCCCCCGGAGGCCACCCTGGTGCGGCGCTGGAGCTGGGCCTACCTGCGGGCACTGGCGCAGGCCGAGTACTGGATCGACAACCAGGGCTTCCCGCTGGCGCTGACCAAGCGCCCCGGGACCACGTACATCCAGACCTGGCACGGCTCGGCGCTCAAGCGCATGGGCTTCCACGAGCCCCGCACCAAGGCGCAGGACCGTGCCGGCCAGGGCCGGTTCCAGGCGGCCATCGACCGCTTCGACCACTTCCTGATCCGCTCCGAGCACGACGCCCGCACCCTCGCCAAGGGTTTCCGGCTGCGTGACGAGGTGCTGCTGCGCACCGGCTACCCGCGCAACGACGCCCTGGTCGCGGCCCACCGTGCCGAGGCGAACAGCGGCGAGCGGGTCCGCAGTGCCCTGGCGGGCGAGTTCGGGATCGACCCGGAGAAGAAGGTGCTGCTGTACGCACCGACCTTCCGGGCGAAGGCGGACGGCACGGTGGAGGGCTTCAAGTTCCCCTTCGACGTGGAGGAGTTCGCCGACCGGCTCGGCGACCGCTTCACGCTGCTGGTGCGCACCCACTACCTCAACAGCGTCACGCTGCCGCCGTCGGTCGCGGGCCGGGTCATCGACGTGTCCCGCCACCACGACATCACGCCGCTGCTGGCGCTCGCCGACGGGCTGATCACCGACTACTCGTCCGTGATGTTCGACTACGCGGTCCTGGACCGGCCGATGCTGTTCTTCGCGTACGACTACGAGAAGTACGCGAACGACATCCGCGGCACGTACTTCGACCTCAAGGAGAAGGCCCCGGGCCCCGTGGTCGCCACCGCGGACGAGCTGCTCCAGGCCCTCGCCGCCTTCGACGAGGCGGATGCCAAGTACGCCGAGGCGCGCCAGCGTTTCCTCGCCGAGTTCGGCGAGTACGACCGCGGGGACGCGGCCCGCCGGATCGTCGAGAAGTTCTTCACCAGGAGCGGCAAGTGAGCCAGCAGACTTCCACCGCACCGCAGGGCCCCGGCGAGGCCGCCGGCGGCCGTGACATCTTCCTCGTCTCCAACAGCGTGGACGAGCTCGGTGGCGTGACCACCTGGTCGCACCAGATGGCCAGGCTGTTCAGCGACCGCGGACACCGGGTCCACGTCATCGGCATCACCCCCGTCGCCGAGGAGCTCCGCCAGCAGCTCCCGGCGGACCTTCCCTACGCGGTGACCACGCTGTACGAGTCCCACCCGGCGGCGGCCCGCGCGCTGCACGGCATCAAGGGCCGGCTGAACGCGCCCGAACGGCGCCGCCAGGCGGCCCGCCGGGCGACGATGCAAGCCAAGGCGGACCGGCTGGGCGAGCTGATGCAAGCGGCTCGCCCCGGCGCCGTGGTGATCGTCACACAGGTCTGGGCGATGGAGTGGGTGGCCCTCGCCGACACCAAGGGGTGCACGCTCATCGGCATGAGCCACGAGTCCTTCGAGGCCAGCAACAAGTCCTCCCGGGGCCAGCGGGTCCGCCGGTACTACCGGGAGGTCGACCGCATGCTCGTGCTGACCCCCGAGGACGCGGACCTCTGGATCCGCTCGGGCATGGAGAACGTCTCCAGCATGCCGAACCCGCTGCCGTTCATGCCCGACTCCCCCGCCCCGCGCACCGAGAAGGTCGTGGCGAGCGTCGGCCGCCTCGCCTTCGAGAAGGGCCTGGACCTGCTGCTCGACGCGTGGGCGGACGCCTCCCCGCACCACCCCGACTGGGTCCTGCGGATCTACGGGGCCGGCGTGGAGGAGCCGGCCCTGCGGGCACACGCCGCCGGGCTCGGCCTGGAGGACTCCGTGGAGTGGATGGGCAGCACCAGCGACGTGCTGGGCGCGCTGAACGGGGCCTCCGTCTTCGCTCAGGCCTCGCGCGCCGAAGGGTTCCCGATCACGCTGCTGGAGGCGATGGCCGCGGGCGTGCCGGTGGCCGCCTTCGACTGCGCGCCGGGTGTCCGGGAGATCGTGACGCACGGCGAGGACGGGCTGCTGGCCCGGCTCGGCAACACGATGGAGCTGGGCGGGCAGCTGGACCGGCTGATGGCGGGCCGCGAGCTGCGCGACCGGCTCGGCGACGCCGCCTTCCACAATGTGCAGCGGTTCTCCAGCGTCGAGATCACCGACCGGTGGGAGGAGCTGTTCTCCTTCCTGGAGCGCTGAGCACCACTCCCAGCGCACCGCTCGCCGAGCCCGGCGCGGTGGTACGTACGAAAGAAGCCGCCCGCCCCGGAATCGACCGGGGCGGGCGGCTTCGTACGTCGTCCCTGTTTCAGGCCTTGCGGTGGGCCTCCCAGCCCTCCCAGGCCGAGGTGATCATCTCGCGCACGTCGTGGCGGGCCTTCCAGCCCAGCTCCGCCGAGATCCGGTCGGCGGAGGCGACGACCTTCGCCGGGTCGCCGGCGCGGCGCGGGGAGACCGCGGGCGCGTAGGCGGGATCGGTGTGCCCGGTGGCCTCGTTCACCAGCTCGACCATCTCGCGGACGGAGACGCCCTCGCCGCGGCCGATGTTGACGGTGAGGTCCTTGTACTCGCCCTGCGCGCCCCACTCGACGAGCTTGCGGGCGGCCACCACGTGGGCCTCCGCGAGGTCTGCGACGTGGATGTAGTCGCGGATGCAGGTGCCGTCCGGGGTCGCGTAGTCGTCGCCGAAGATCCGGGCGCCCTCGCCCTTGTCGAACCGCTCGAAGATCATCGGAACCAGGTTGAAGACACCGGTGTCGGCGAGCTCGGGGGTCGCGGCGCCGGCCACGTTGAAGTAGCGCAGGCACGCGGTGGAGATGCCGTGGGCCTTGCCCGCGGCACGGACCAGCCATTCGCCCGCCAGCTTCGTCTCGCCGTAGGGGCTCAGCGGCAGGCACGGGGTGTCCTCGGTGACGAGGTCCACGTCCGGCATCCCGTACACGGAGGCGGAGGAGGAGAAGAGGAAGTTGCGCACGCCCGCGGCGGCGACGGCCTGGAGCAGGACGGTGAGGCCGCCCACGTTCTCCTCGTAGTAGTGCAGCGGCTTCTCGACGGACTCGCCGACCTGCTTCTTGCCCGCGAGGTGGACCACGCCGGTGATCCGGTGCCGGGCGAAGGTCTCGTCCAGGACCTGCCGGTCGAGCACGGAACCGACCACCAGCGGGACACCCTCCGGGACGCGGTCGGCGTTGCCGGTGGAGAGGTCGTCCAGCACCACGACCTCCTCACCCGCGAGCAGCATCGCGCGGACGACGTGCGCCCCGATGTAACCGGCACCACCAGTGATCAGAAACGTCATGCGTGTCTCCTCAGTTCTCTTTCGTGCTTCTCGTCCGGCTCTTGTCCGGCTCTCGACCGGCTTCCGGTCCCGCCTGCCGGGGCGGCCGGGTCCCTCTAGCCGCGGACTATGCGGGCCCGGTTGAACCGGTGGCGGGCCAGGCTCATGACGCCCGTGGCACCGGGCGCGAGCCTCAGCGCGAGCGATCCGCCGGTCGTGCGGTAGGGCTGCGCCAACAGCACACCGTACCGGCTGCTGGGCAGCACCCGCCGGTGGAGCAGGCGGCGCAGGGGGCGCGGGGAGGTGAGGACGGAGCTGCCGTCGGCGCACTCCACGCTCAGCTTCACGTCCCACGCCTGCAGGCCCCGCCGGCCCTCGCCCCGCCCGAGGCTCGCCAGCGTGGTGAGCCGGAAGGGCAGCTCCGCGGTCCACCCGTCGCCGTCCGCGGCGGGGACGAGCTCCACGGGCTCGGCGACCAGCAGCTCGCCCAGGTCGCCCCGGGGCTGGAAACGCAGCTGGACGGTGCGCGGGCCGGCCGCGGCGAGCCGCCCGTACAGGTCGTTCACCCGGATCCTGAGCCCGGCGAAGCCGCTCGGCTCGGCATCGATGGTGAGGGGCAGCTCGGCCGTCTCCAGCTTGTCCAGCCCGTCCAGCTCCACCGGGAGCGTGTCGCTCCAGACCGGCGCTCCGGAGGGGCCGGTCGCGTACGGGGGCAGCAGGCGGGGCGGGTCGGCGGCGAAGCGGGTCAGCCGCAGCAGGTCGGCGGGGGCGGGCGGCGCCTCGGTGGCGAGCAGCACCCGGACGATCCAGCGGGCGTGCGCCCCGGCGGCCTCGATGTCGGCTTCGGAGAACCCGGCGACGTAGTCACGGGTCAGCGTCCACCAGGCGGCCTGGTAGCCGGGGTCCTGGCCGAGCTCGCGCAGGTACATGCGCAGGTCGTACTCCAGGAACTTGACCTGGCAGGCCCGGCCCAGCTCGGGCGAGGAGGCGGCCATGAGGCGGGAGGCCACGCGGTGGGCCTCCACGCGGGCACTCCAGTTGCCGACGTCCTTGCGGTCCAGGGAGATGGAGACCTGGGCGGCGTTGCGGCGCACGTGCCACACGTAGACGAGGTCGCCGATCACCGCGATGCGGGGTCGGGCCGCCAGCACGCGGGCGGTGAAGACGAAGTCCTCGTAGATGAACCGGCCGTCCGGGAAGCGGATCCCGTACATGTCCAGGAAGGCCCGCTCGTACAGCTTGTTGACGCAGAGGGTGTCGCGGACCAGCTCCGGCCGGTCCGCCGGGCGGTCGATGACCTCGCCGGGCGTGTACAGGCCGGGCACCCAGGGCACGTCGCGGCTCTCGGGCAGTTCGCGGCGGACGCAGGAGCCGACCGTGACCGGCGACCGGTGCTCGCCGGCCGCGCGCACGAGGGCGTCGATCGCCCCGGCGGGCAGGACGTCGTCGCTGTCCAGGAACATGACGTACGGGGCGGTCGCGACCGCGATCCCGTCGTTGCGGGGGGTGCCGCAGCCGCCGCTGTTCTCCGTGCGGTGCACGACCTTCACGCGGGGGTGGCGGGCCGCCAGCTCGTCCAGCACCTGGGCGGTGCCGTCGCTGGACGCGTCGTTGACCGCGATGACCTCGGCGACCACCGGCCCCTGGGCGAGCGCCGAGGAGACGGCCTGACCGACGAGCTCGGCATCGTTGTACGCGATCACGACGACGGCGACTGTGGGGGTATGGGTGCTCGTCACCCATGGATCCTAGGCCACCTGGGTAAACGCGGCCTTAAGACGGGCCACCCGAACGGGGGATAACCGGAATCCTGTGACGTGCCTGTGACGACGGCCGGAGACCCGGCCGTCGCCCTTGGCTACGGGCCCTGTCAGAAGGGACGGAACTCGTCGTATTCCTTCTGGGCGGAATCCCGCTCGGCTTCCTTCTCCTTGCGGCGCGTGGTTGCCGGACGCGGCGCCTCCAGACGGTGGTCCTCACCGCGGCGGCCCAGCATCTCGGCGCCGGCCATCATGGTCGGCTCCCAGTCGAACACGACCGCGTTCTCGTCGGAACCGATGGCGACGCCGTCACCGGCCTTGGCACCGGCCTTGCGCAGCGCGGTTTCGACGCCGAGGCGGTTGAGCCGGTCGGCGAGGTAGCCGACGGCCTCGTCGATGTTGAAGTCGGTCTGGCGGACCCAGCGCTCCGGCTTCTCGCCGCGCACGCGGTACACGTCCTCGGCCTCGTCGTAGGTGATGGTGAAGCCCGAGTCGTCCACGGCCTTCGGACGGATGACGATGCGGGTCGCCTCCTCCTTCGGCTTGCGGGCGCGGAACTTCGCGATGACCTCGGCGAGGAAGTAGGACAGTTCCTTCAGGCCCGTGCGGTCGACCGCGGAGACCTCGAAGACCTTGTAGCCGCGGGCCTCCAGGTCCGGGCGGACCATGTCGGCGAGGTCCTTGCCGTCGGGGATGTCGACCTTGTTGAGGACGACGAGGCGCGGGCGCTTCTCCAGACCGCCGCCGTAGAGCTTCAGCTCCTCCTCGATGGCGTCGAGGTCGGCGAGCGGGTCGCGGTCGGACTCCAGGGTCGCGGTGTCCAGGACGTGCACCAGGATCGAGCAGCGCTCGACGTGGCGCAGGAACTCCAGGCCGAGGCCCTTGCCCTGGCTGGCGCCCGGGATGAGGCCCGGGACGTCGGCGATCGTGTAGACCGTCGAGCCGGCGGTGACGACGCCCAGGTTCGGGACGAGGGTGGTGAAGGGGTAGTCGGCGATCTTCGGCTTGGCCGCGGAGAGCACCGAGATCAGCGAGGACTTGCCGGCGCTCGGGAAGCCGACCAGCGCCACGTCGGCGACGGTCTTGAGCTCCAGGATGACGTCTCCGCCGGTGCCGGGGACACCGAGGAGGGCGAAGCCGGGCGCCTTGCGGCGGGCGGAGGAGAGCGCCGCGTTGCCGAGGCCGCCGCGGCCGCCTTCGGCAGCCACGTAGGTGGTGCCCTGGCCGACGAGGTCGGCGAGGACGTTGCCCTCCTTGTCGAGGACGACGGTGCCGTCCGGCACGGGCAGGATGACGTCCTGGCCGTCCTTGCCGGAGCGGTTGTCGCCCGCGCCGGGCTGGCCGTTGGTGGCCTTGCGGTGGGGGCTGTGGTGGTACTCGAGCAGGGTGGTCACCGACTGCTCCACCACCAGGATGACGTCGCCGCCACGGCCGCCGTTGCCGCCGTCGGGGCCGCCGAGCGGCTTGAACTTCTCCCGGTGAACGGAGGCGCAGCCGTGGCCCCCGTTACCCGCGGCGACGTGCAGCTCGACGCGGTCCACGAAGGTGGTCATGGTTGTTCCTCCAGATACAGCGGGAATATCCCGGAAAGCCCGGGGGGTAGGCCTTGCTACCCATTAAACGTGTCTAAGTGACAACGCGCCGAGGGCGGACCTCTCTTCCCGGCTCGCGCCGGGAAGAGTTGAGATCCGCCCTCGGGATGCTTCGGACTACCGATTCAGCAGGAGCTGAAATCAGGCAGCCGGAACGATGTTGACGACCTTGCGGCCACGGTGCGTGCCGAACTCGACCGAACCGGCCTGCAGCGCGAACAGCGTGTCGTCGCCACCACGACCGACACCCGAACCCGGGTGGAAGTGGGTGCCGCGCTGGCGGACGAGGATCTCACCAGCGGAAACGACCTGACCGCCGAAGCGCTTCACGCCGAGCCGCTGAGCGTTGGAATCGCGCCCGTTCCGGGTGGACGATGCGCCCTTCTTGTGTGCCATGTCTCAGTCCCTCTTACTTCGCAGCCGCGGGGATACCGGTGACCTTGATCGCCGTGTACTGCTGGCGGTGACCCTGGCGACGGCGGTAGCCGGTCTTGTTCTTGTACCGAAGGATGTCGATCTTGGCACCCTTGTGGTGGTCCACGATCTCGGCCTGGACCTTGATGCCGGCCAGGACCCACGGGTCGCTGGTCACGGCTTCGCCGTCGACAACGAGCAGGGTCGAGAGCTCGACCGTGTCGCCAACCTTGGCAGTGGGAATCTTGTCAACTTCAACGATGTCGCCGACAGCAACCTTGTGCTGGCGACCACCGCTGCGCACGATGGCGTACACGCGGATCTCTCTCTCACTCGAGTTCGGGAACCCCTGAAGCCAGCCGGCCCCGCGGAACCGCAGGCCGGCCTCCCCCGAGCCGCGAGGCGGTACGGGAGGTGAGGTGCTCAGTGGATTGGCGTGCGCATAGACACGCCAGCGACCTAGGTTACGGGGCCCGGTCGGAGGGGTCAAACCGGGGCTCGGAGCGGGCTCCCGCCGAGCGGGCCGGCCCCCGCGCAGCGCTGTCCGCGGGCTCCGCGCCGGGGCCGATCCCACGTCGCCCGCCCGGTCGGTGACCCGCCCGAGGCCTCCCGACGGCCGTGTACGCGTACGTCGTCGTGTCGCGGACCGGCGTCGGCCCGTTCCGCGCCCGGCAGGCGCCGGGCCCCTGTGGCGGCGTGCAGTCGCCGTGGACGTACGGCGTGGGGAAACGGCCCCGCCCGGCACCGAGTGCGGTGCCGGGCGGGGCCGGGTGAAGCGGGGTGGAGCGGGGTGGAGCGCGATCCGCGGATCAGGCTTCGGTCGGAGCCGAGACGGAGGGCAGCGTCTGCTGCTCCGCCGCCGCGGTCTTCTTCGTCGCCCGCTTCGCGACCGTCTTCTTCGCGGCGGTCTTGGCCGTCGTCGTCTTCTTGGCGGCGGTCTTCTTCACGGCCGCCGCCTTCTTGGCCGGGGCCTTCTTCGCCGCGGTCGTGGTCGCCTTCTTGGCGGCCGTCTTGCGGACCGCCTTCTTGGCGGGAGCCGCCGGGGCGGCCTCCTCGGCGGACTCGGCCGGGGTCTGCACCGGCGTCTCGGCCGGAGCCTCGACGACCAGTACGGCCGCCTCCGCGCCCGCCGGGGAACCGGCCGGAGCGGTGGCCTTGCGGGTGGCACGGCGACGCGGACGGGCCGGCGCGGCCTCGGCCGGGGTCTCCACGACGACCGGCGCGGCCTCGACGACGACCTCGGGCTCCGGCTCCGGCTCGGCCACCGGGGCCGCGGGGGCCTCGGCAACCGGCTCCGCGGCCTGGACGGCCTCGGCCGGGGCGCCCGCCGGAGCGGTCGCCTTGCGGGTGGCACGGCGGCGGGTGCGGCCCTTGGGGGCCTCCTCGACGACCGGCTCCGCGACGACCGCCTCGACGACGACCTCGGGCTCGATGACCTCGACGACCTCGACCACCGGCTCCGGCTCGACCACCGGCTCCGGCTCGGCCACCGGGGCCGGAGCCTGGGCAGCCGCACCGCGCGGGGCGCCCGCCGGAGCGGTCGCCTTGCGGGTGGCGCGGCGGCGGTTGCGGCGCCCGCTCACTCCGGCAGCGGCCTCGGCCTCGGCCGGGCTGCTGTAGAGCTCCTCGTCGGCGACGAAGGGGGGCTCGGGCAGCGCCACGGGGGCGGCTGCCTCGGCAGCCACCTCCTCTTCGGACTCGATCTCGTAGACATCGCCCTCGGCGGTGTCCACGGCCTCGATCTCGTGGTCGTGCTCGTGCCCGCCCTGGCCGCCGCGGCGCTTGGAGCGCTTGCCGTTGCCACCGCCGCCGACCACGGTCGGGGTCTCCATGTGCACGATGACGCCGCGGCCGTTGCAGTGGACGCAGGTCTCGGAGAAGGACTCCAGCAGACCCTGGCCCACCCGCTTGCGGGTCATCTGGACCAGACCCAGCGAGGTCACCTCGGCGACCTGGTGCTTGGTGCGGTCACGGCCCAGGCACTCCAGCATGCGCCGCAGGACCAGGTCGCGGTTGGACTCCAGGACCATGTCGATGAAGTCGATGACCACGATGCCGCCGAGGTCGCGCAGCCGCAGCTGGCGCACGATCTCCTCGGCCGCCTCCAGGTTGTTCCTGGTGACGGTCTCCTCGAGGTTGCCGCCCTGACCGGTGAACTTGCCGGTGTTGACGTCGATGACGATCATCGCTTCGGTCTTGTCGATCACAAGCGAACCGCCCGAGGGCAGCCACACCTTGCGGTCGAGCGCCTTGGCGAGCTGCTCGTCGATCCGGTACGTCGCGAAGACGTCCACCTCGGAGGTCCAGCGCTTCAGCCGGTCGGCCAGGTCCGGGGCCACGTGGTTCACGTAGCCGTGGATGGTCTCCCAGGCGCTGTCACCGCTGACGATGACCTTGGTGAAGTCCTCGTTGAAGATGTCGCGCACGACGCGGACGGTCATGTCCGGCTCGCCGTACAGGAGGCTCGGCGAAGAGGTCGAGATCTGCTTCGACTTCTTCTGGATGTCCTCCCACTGGGCCTGCAGGCGCTCGACGTCGCGGCGCAGCTCGTCCTCGCTCGCACCCTCGGCGGCGGTGCGCACGATGACGCCCGCGTCCTCGGGGACGATCTTCTTGAGGATGGTCTTCAGGCGCGCGCGCTCGGTGTCGGGCAGCTTGCGGCTGATGCCGGTCATCGAGCCCTCGGGCACGTAGACCAGGTACCGGCCGGGCAGCGAGACCTGGCTGGTCAGGCGGGCGCCCTTGTGGCCGATCGGGTCCTTGGTGACCTGCACCAGGACCGACTGGCCGGACTTGAGGGCGGCCTCGATGCGGCGCGGCCCGTTGGCCATGCCGAGCGCCTCGAAGTTGACCTCACCGGCGTACAGGACCGCGTTGCGGCCCTTGCCGATGTCGATGAAGGCGGCCTCCATGGACGGCAGCACGTTCTGGACCTTGCCCAGGTAGACGTTGCCGACGTACGAGGTGGCTTCTTCCTTGTTGACGTAGTGCTCGACGAGCACGTTGTCCTCGAGGACGCCGATCTGGGTGCGCTCGCCCGACTGGCGGACGACCATCACGCGCTCGACGGCCTCGCGGCGGGCCAGGAACTCGGCCTCGGTGATGATCGGGACGCGGCGGCGGCCCTGCTCGCGGCCCTCGCGGCGGCGCTGCTTCTTGGCCTCCAGGCGGGTCGAGCCCTTGATGGACTGGACCTCGTCGGAGGAGGTGGAGCCGGAGCCGGCGACGAACTCCGCGCGCTCGCGCGCCGGGCGCGGCTCGCGGACCTTGACGACCGTGCGCACACCGTCGTCCTCGGCCGCGTCGGCGTCCGTACCGCCGTCACCGCTGCGACGGCGACGACGCCGGCGGCGACGGCTGGAGCTGGAGCCGAGGGCCCCGTTCTCCTCGTCGTCCTCCGCGTCCTCGGTGTCCCCCTCTTCGGCGGACTCGGCCTCTTCGCCGGACTCGGCCTCGGCCTCTTCCTCGGCGGACTCGTCGAGGTCGGCGGCCTCACCGCGGCGGCGACGACGGCCACCGCGGCGACGACGCCGCGACGGGCGGTCGCCCGACTCGTCGGTCTCGTCCTCGTAAGCCTCGGTCTCGGTCTCTTCCTCGACCAGCTCTACGTCGGCCAGCGTGACCGGGCCGGACGGCGCGGCGGCGGCCGGAGCCGGGGCCACGGGCGCGGCGGTCTCGGCGGCGGCTCCGCGGCCACGGCGGCGGCGACGGCCGGCCGGCTGCGGGGCGGGGGCGGCCTCGGCCTCGGCGTCGACGAGGTCGAGCTCCTCCTCCTCGACCTCCTCGGCCGGGGCGGCGGCAGCGGCGGCCGCGGCCATCATGGCTGCGGTCTCCGGGGTCTGGAACATCGGCTCGGCGAACACCGGGGCCTGGAACACCGCGACGGCGGGACGCCCGGCGCGGCGGCCACGGGCCGGAGCCTCGGCGGCGGGAGCCGCCTGCGCTGCGGCCGGAGCCACCGGCTGCGCGGCTGCGGCCGGAGCGGTGGTGGAACGGGTGGCGCGGCGGCGGCCGCCGCGCTTGGGGGAGTCCACGGCGTCGGCGACGGTGACGGTGGCCTTGGCGGCGGCGACCGGAGCCTCGGCCACAGGGGCGACGGGGGCCTCGGCGACGGGCGCCTCGGGAGCGGTCACAGCGCGGGTCGCACGGCGACGGGCACGCGGCGCGGGGGCTGCGGACTCCTCGACGGCCTCGGCGACCGGAGCGGCCACGGGGACCTCGGCCACGGGAGCCTCGGCGACCGGCGCCTCGGGAGCGGTCACGGCACGGGTCGCACGGCGACGGGCACGCGGCGCCGGAGCAGCAGGCTCCTCGACGACCTCGGCGACCGGAGCCACCGGGGCGGCCACGGGGACCTCGGCCACGACCTCGGCGGCGGACGCCTCGGGGGCGGCCACGGCGCGGGTGGCACGGCGGCGGGTACGGGCCGGGGCGGCGGCCGGGGCGGCCTCCTCGGCGGGAGCTGCGGCCACCACGGGCGCGGGAGCGGCTTCGGCGGCGGCTACGGCGCCACCGGGCGGGCCGGCCGGCCGGGACGCGGCGCGTCGGCGCCTGCGCGGCGGCAGGTTGTCACTCGGGCTGCCACTGTCGGCGGCGTTGGCGGTGGTGTCGTTTTCGTTGTTGAGCATGCGGGGTTTCTCCCGTCACGCTCCCGGGCGCCGCGGCTGACTTCCGGTCCGGCACGGCTCCGCGTAATGAGCGCGGAGCCGGCCTCCGGGGCGCGTTCGCCACACGGGAGCTCAGTTCAATGGCCGCCGGTTCCGTACGGGTAGTCGTACGGCCTGGCGGAAGTCTTCAAGTCTTCAGGTCTGTCCGTGCGCGGCCCGACCCAGGTGGCTCCCGAGTCCCAGGGCTGCGCGACGACGACGATCCCTACGCGGCGGGACCTTCCGGCGCCTTCGCGTCGGCGGTTACGGCCGCCGTGGGTGGGGCGGTCGTGACAGCCTCGCGGTCGGGCGCGAGCGGGTCGGTCACCGTGCCGGACTCCTCGTCGAAGAGCCCCTGCGCCAGCCTGGTCACCGCAGCGGGGACCGGCGGCGTTAGGTCGGCCACAGCTCGGAGACCGGACAGGACGTCGTCGGGTCGGACGGCAGGTGTCAGATGCCGAACAACCAGGCGCAGTATCGCACAAGCATTGTCCAGGGGCCTATCAGCCTCTGCGGTGGCCGTAACCGGAACCACTTCCAGACTGACCACGGCGCCGCGCGTGTCGAAGGTCCGCATGCCGTTCTTGGTGCGGCGCTGGACCTCCACGGCCTCGGCCGCGAGGAAGGCCTCGACGGCCTTCTGGACGTCCCCGGGCTCCACACCGTCCAGGCGCAGCTCCCACACGGAGGCCGTCAGCCGCTCGGCCAGACCGGAGGTGTGCGCCTCGACGGCGTCGATGATGTCGAGGCCGACGGGCATCGACTCGTCGAGCAGCTCGCGCAGGACCGCGGGATCGCGGGGCTCGGCGAGGGCGATCTCCAGGTACTCGGCCTCGCTGCCGGTCCCGGTCGGGGCGGCGTTCGCGTACGAGACGCGCGGGTGCGGGGTGAAGCCCGCCGAGTACGCCATGGGCACCTCGGAGCGGCGCAGGGCCCGCTCGAAGGCGCGCTGGAAGTCCCGGTGGCTGGTGAACCGGAGGCGGCCGCGCTTGGTGTAGCGCAGACGGATGCGCTGCACTACCGGTGCGGGAGGCGGGCCTTCGGGCTGTCGCTTGCCCAGTGGTTCATCTCCTTGTGCGGGGCTCCGCGGCTCGCGCGTCGCCCTGAGGTCTGTGGGGCCTGCGGGCGGCGCCCGATGGCCGCCGGGTTCATCCCTGCTTGTTCAGGGAGACATCGGGGCCGGGCGCGTCGCCTACGGCTGTGTTACTACCCAGAGTACGCGCCCGTGACCTTCCCGGTTCCCGGGCCGGCCCCCCGAACAGCACCTTCCGCATGTCGTCCCGCACCTCGCGCACCGCGATGCGGGAGGTCTGCCACAGTGCGCGCAGGGTGTGGCCGACGGGAGCGATCGCCTGCCGGTGCACCGACCGGGCGCCCCGGCGGCCGACGGCCCACCCCGCGCGCAGGGCGTTTCCGACCGGGGTGACCGCGTGCCGGCGCAGCCATCCGGCGGGCCGCACGACGGCCCACCGCCACAGCCACACGAGCCCGCGCCCGAGCGCACGGCTCACCCGCCCGGCGAGGTGCCAGGCCCCGGCGAGCAGCTGCCAGAGCGGCACGAGCAGGTACGACCACAGCCCCCGGCCGACCGGCGCCAGCAGGTACCGCCAGGCCCCCACCACCACGGGCCGTACGAGATACCGCCACAGCGCGACCCACGGCCAGACGAACAGGGCCCTGGCCAGCCAGGCCACACCGGCCGCGAACCCCCGGGCCAGCCACCGCAGTCCGTGCCCGGCGGGGGCGAGGACGTACCGGTACAGCGCGCCGCCCGGCAGTACGAGCAGGTACCGGACGGCTCCCGACAGCAGCCGGGCGATGCCCCGGCCGGCGGGCAGCACCCCGTACTCCCAGAGCGGGACCAGCAGGTACCGCCGGATCCCCACACCGGCCGGCCGCAGCAGATGCCTGTACGCGGCCTGCCCCACCGGGAACACGGCGTACCGCCAGAGAGCCGCCCAGGGCCAGTAGAAGACCAGCTTGAACAGGGCCCCGATCAGCCACCCGGTCCCCCGCAGCACCGGCAGCACGACCCGCTCGTGGAACCAGCGCAACCCCTGCCCCAGCGGCCCCAGGACGCTCCGGTTCAGCATCCGCGCGAAGGCGACGAGCAGATCCCAGACCACCCGCAGGGGCAGCACGACCAGCACCGCCACGATCTTCACGGGAATCCGTACGACCCCCACCAGGCAGCCGTCGCCCTGCGGCGCCGGCAGCGCCTTCTCCAGTTCCATACCGCTAAGGACACACCATGGCCCGGGACCGTTGCGCCGGGCCTGAAGCCGGGCATGAACATGCCCCCCACCGTTCCCGGTGGGGGGCATGGACGGGGCGGCCTCAGCCGCAGGTCACTTCACGACCGACAGCGGAAGCAGCTTCTTGCCCGTCGGGCCGATCTGGATGCTGGTGTCGAGCTGAGGACACACGCCGCAGTCGAAGCACGGGGTCCAGCGGCAGTCCTCGACCTCGGTTTCGTCGAGGGCGTCCTGCCAGTCCTCCCAGAGCCAGTCCTTGTCCAGGCCGGAGTCGAGGTGGTCCCAGGGGAGGACCTCCTCGTAGGTGCGCTCGCGGGTCGTGTACCAGGCCACGTCGACGCCGTAGGCGGGGAGGGTCTTCTCCGCCGCCTGCATCCAGCGGTCGTAACTGAAGTGCTCGCGCCAGCCGTCGAAGCGGCCGCCCGACTCGTACACGGCGCGGATGACGTCGCCGATGCGGCGGTCGCCGCGGGACAGCAGGCCCTCGACGATGCCGGGCTTGCCGTCGTGGTAGCGGAAGCCGATGGAGCGGCCGTACTTCTTGTCGCCGCGGAGCTTGTCGCGGAGCTTGCCGAGGCGGGCGTCCGTCTCCTCGGCCGACAGCTGCGGGGCCCACTGGAAGGGGGTGTGCGGCTTGGGGACGAAGCCGCCGATCGAGACGGTGCAGCGGATGTCGTTCTGCCCGGAGACCTCGCGGCCCTTGGCGATGACGTTGACCGCCATGTCGCCGATCTGGAGCACGTCCTCGTCGGTCTCGGTGGGCAGGCCGACCATGAAGTACAGCTTGACCTGGCGCCAGCCGTTGCCGTAGGCCGTCGCGACCGTACGGATCAGGTCCTCTTCCGAGACCATCTTGTTGATGACCTTGCGCATGCGCTCGGAGCCGCCCTCGGGGGCGAAGGTCAGGCCGGAGCGGCGGCCGTTGCGGGTCAGCTCGTTGGCCAGGTCCACGTTGAAGGCGTCCACGCGGGTCGACGGGAGGGACAGGCCCACCTTGTCGTCCGTGTAGCGGTCGGCCAGGCCCTTGGCGATGTCCGCGATCTCGGTGTGGTCCGCGGAGGAGAGGGAGAGGAGACCCACCTCTTCGAAGCCCGTGGCCTTGAGGCCGCGCTCCACCATTTCGCCGATGCCGGTGATGCTTCGCTCCCGTACGGGGCGCGTGATCATGCCGGCCTGGCAGAAGCGGCAGCCGCGGGTGCAGCCGCGGAAGATCTCCACGGACATCCGCTCGTGGACGGTCT
The DNA here is from genome assembly GCF_042870555.1 of Streptomyces sp. NPDC006487. Lineage (NCBI taxonomy): Bacteria > Bacillati > Actinomycetota > Actinomycetes > Kitasatosporales > Streptomycetaceae > Streptomyces > Streptomyces sp. NPDC006487. The sequence continues at coordinate 137,404 of NZ_JBIAHN010000007.1, read as the reverse complement.
CGGCGAGCGGGACCAGGGGCTGCTTGGGGTAGGGCCACTCGTCGAGGTCCATGACGGTGTGCTTGGACACGCGCCACGGCACGCCGGAGCGGTTCGGGACGACGCGGCCGATGCGGCCGTCGGGCAGGTACTCCACGTCGTAGAAGCCCGGCACGTAGACGCCGCCGGTCTTCGCGAGGCGCAGGAGGACCTCCTCGCGCCCGCCCGGGCGGCCCTCGGCCTTCCACGCGCGGATGATCTCGGTCATGTCGAGGACGGCCTGCTCGCCGTCGCCGATGATCGCGCAGTCGATGAACTCCGCGATCGGCTCGGGGTTGAAGGCCGCGTGGCCGCCCGCGAGCACGATGGGGTGGTCGACCGTACGGTTCTTCGCCTCCAGCGGGATGCCCGCGAGGTCCAGCGCCGTCAGCATGTTGGTGTAGCCGAGCTCGGTGGAGAAGGAGAGCCCGAAGACGTCGAAGGCCCCGACCGGACGGTGGGAATCGACGGTGAACTGGGGCACCTTGTGCTCGCGCATCAGCTCTTCGAGGTCCGGCCACACGCTGTACGTGCGCTCCGCGAGCACGCCCTCGCGCTCGTTGAGCACCTCGTAAAGAATCATGACGCCCTGGTTGGGGAGCCCGACCTCGTACGCGTCCGGGTACATCAGCGCCCAGCGGACGTCGGCGCTCTCCCACGGCTTGACCGTGGAGTTGAGCTCACCGCCGACGTACTGGATCGGCTTCTGGACGTGCGGAAGCAGGGCCTCAAGCTGAGGGAAGACCGACTCGGTCATCACGCGACTTTCGTGAAGCGGGCAGGGGGCGACTCTCAAGCGTACCCCGGGGCCCGGAGCACCCCCGCCCGCAAGATCAGCCGCGCACCGCCGCCGCCGGCCCCTCGGTCGCCGCCCACACCTGTGGCAGCTCCCGCTCGCGGCGCTCGGCCAGGGCCTCCTCGCGGGCGTAGAGCACGCCCCAGGTGAAGGCGGATTCCCCGGCGCCCGCCGCCTGGATCGCCAGCCCGCGCAGGGCTTCCCTGGCGACGACCCCGTCCTGGTGGTCGCCGAGCAGACTCTGGACGGCCTTCACCGCCTTGGCCAGTTTGCGTGCGGGTTTGCCGAGGGCCGGGGCCGCCGCCTCGGCCGCGTACCGGGCGCGCTTCGCGGCCTTGCGGGCCTCGTGCAGGGCCACGTCGCGGTCTTGGCCCGGGTCCATGGACAGGGCGCCCCCGATCCGGCCGGCGAGGCGTTCGTAGTCCCCGAGGACCGCTGCGGGCAGGGCCGACCGGGCGGGCCGGGCCGCGGCCTTCAGCAGGGGCGGGTCGGCCAGCAGGGCGTCGAGGGCGTCGAGCAGGGCGAGGTGGCGCCGGCTGTCGAGCGCGGCCAGCGCCGCGCGGCGCGAACCGGTGCGGCGTGCGACGTTCCAGATCTTGAGGCGGCCGCGGACCGGGCCCAGCACCAGGGTGCGCGGGAGTTCGTCGAGCCGGGTCTGGATCCGCTCCAGCAGGACTTCCTGGTCGCGGTCCACGCCGAGCTCGGCGGCGAGCCAGCGGAGCTCCTCGCCGATCGGGCCGGTCTCGGCGGGGTCCAGGACCCGGCGGTAGGTCTTGAAGGCGCTGCGCAGGCGCCGGGTGGCGACCCGCATCTGGTGGACGGAGTCGGGCAGGCCCCGGCGGACGGCGGGGTCCTGGGTGATGAGGGTGTCGCGCTGTTCGCGCAGGTACGCGAGCACGTGCGCGCCCACCGTGTCCTCGGCGGGGCCGATGTCGGGGCCGGTCGCCCGGGCCGGGGGTTCCCCGCCGGTCTCGGTCAGCGCCCGGGCGAGCTTGGACGGGGCGTCGCTGACCCGGAGTCCGGCCTTGCGGAAGGTCTTCTCCACGGCGTCGAGCAACGCCGGGTCGGCGCCGTCGGCGAGCTCGACCTCCACTTCGGTCCAGGCTGCGCTGGCGTCGGCGCGCTCAGCCCGCACGGCGTCGGTGGACAGCTCCGCGAGGAGGGCTCCGTCGGCGTCGAGGAGGTGGCTGAGCTTGCGCGAGGACTGGAGCCTGACCTGCGGTTCCAGCGGGGTGTCGCGGACGCGGGAGCGCAGCAGTGCGCTCAGCGCGTCCGGGACGGTGTCGCCGAGGGGGGCGGTGATCTCGTCGCGCACGCCGGGGGCGACGGGCAGTTTGAGGTGCCAGCCGGCGTCCTTGCCGCCGGTGCGGCGGCGCAGGGTGAGCCCGTCCGCGGCGAGGCGCTGGTCGGGGGTGTCGTAGTAGACGGCGTCGAGCTCGGCCGTGCCCTGGTCGGTGACGGCCGCGATGGCGGCCGTGCCCGTCAGGTCGGGTACCCCGCGCCGTCCGGCCTTGGTGGTCCTGAACTCGAATTTGCGCTCGATCTCGCGCTTCGTGTCCGCCATGGATCGAACGTAGTCCTGAACGGAAGACGGCGGGAAGGGAAACGGCGGGTGCGGCGGAAAACCGGCCCGGGAACCGACGGATCAGGCCGCCCCCGGGCCGACACCGCGTCAAGCCGACATCGGCCGCTGCACCCTGATCGACTGGAGCAGCCCGATGGCCACCCACACGGCGAACATCGAGGATCCTCCGTAGGACACGAACGGCAGCGGGAGACCGGCCACGGGCATGATCCCGAGGGTCATGCCGATGTTCTCGAAGGACTGGAAGGCGAACCAGGCGATGATTCCGGCGCACACGATCGTGCCGTACAGCTCGGTCGTCTCGCGGGCGATCATGCAGGCGCGCCACAGGATGACCCCGAGCAGCACCAGGATCAGCCCGGCCCCGACGAAGCCGAGCTCCTCCCCCGCCACCGTGAAGACGAAGTCGGTCTGCTGCTCCGGCACGAACTGGCCGGTGGTCTGCGAGCCCTTGAAGAGCCCGGAGCCGGTCAGGCCGCCGGAGCCGATGGCGATGCGCGCCTGGTTGGTGTTGTAGCCGACGCCGGCCGGGTCGAGCTCGGGGTTGGCGAAGGCCGCGAAGCGGTTGATCTGGTACTCGTCGAGGACGCCGAGCTGCCAGATCAGGATGGCCCCGCCGGCGCCCGAGCCGAGCAGGCCCAGGACCCAGCGGTTGGAGGCACCGGAGGCCAGCAGGACGCCGAGCACGATGACGACCATGACCATGACGGAGCCGAGGTCGGGCATCAGCATGATGATGCCCATGGGGAAGGCGGCCAGGCAGAGCGCCTTGACGACGGTGCGGTGGTCGGGGTGGGCGAGGTCTCCCGCGTCCACCCGGGTGGCCAGCAGCATCGCCATGACCAGGATGATCGTGATCTTGACGAACTCGGAGGGCTGCAGCGAGAAGCCGCCGCCGACCACGATCCAGGCGTGGGCGCCGTTGATGGTGGCGCCGAGCGGGGTGAGCACGGCCAGGATCAGGACGACGGAGAGCCCGTAGAGGATCGGTACGGCGCCGCGCAGGGTGCGGTGGCCGAGCCAGATGGTGCCGATCATCAGCACGAGGCCGATGCCGGTGTTCATGGCGTGCCGGAAGAGGAAGTAGTACGGGTCCCCGTTGTTCAGCGAGGTCCGGTTGCGGGTCGCCGACCACACCAGCAGGGCGCCGATGAGGGAGAGGGCGAGCGCCGAGAGGAGTATCGGCCAGTCGAGCCGGCGCACCACGGAGTCGCGCGCGGTGAGTTTGGCCATCGCTCCCCGCTGCTCCGGCGCGTACCGGGCCACGGAGAATTTGTTGGCGGTCTGCATGTCGGTCCTCGGTACTCAGTCGTGCTGCGCGGGGCGCTGGGCGGGCGGGCCGGCAAGCGCGGGCGGCGCCGGTTCTTCCGGGGACGGGGGTACGTACGGCCGGATCTCGGGGGAATCGATGCCGCCGTCGGGGCGGATCTTGGGCAGCTTCTTCTCCGGTCCCAGCAGGAGCGCCTTCTTCGGGTCCTGGTTGCCCTCCATGTCGAGGCCGTAGATGGCGTTGTACAGGTTGCGGACCGCGGGGCCGGCGGCGCCGGAGCCGGTGCCGCCCTGGGAGATGGTCATGACGATGACGAAGTCGCTGGTGTAGGTCGCCAGCCACGAGGTGGTCTGCTTGCCGTAGACCTGGGCGGTGCCGGTCTTGGCGTGCATCGGGATCTTGTCCATCGGCCAGCCGCCGAAGCGCCAGGCCGCGGTGCCGCCGGGCTCGACGACCATGCGCAGGCCCTTGTCGAGGTCCTTGACGGTCTTGGCGTCGATCGGCAGCCGGCCATGGGGCTTGGGCTTGATCCACTCGACGTGCTTGCCGTCGGCGCTGATCACGGCCTTACCGACGGTCGGGTCGAAGAGGGTGCCGCCGTTGCTGATGGCGGCGTAGGCGGTGGCCATCTGGATGGGGGTGACGAGGACGTCGCCCTGGCCGATGGCGAAGTTGATGCTGTCGTAGGCCTTGAGCTGGTTGCCTTCGAGGCAGCTCTCGTAGGCGACCAGCTCGACGTAGGTGCCGCCCTTCTTGCCCTGCTTGCACCAGGCGTCCTTGTTGGCCGCCCAGAAGCTCTGCTTCCACCTGCGGTCGGGGATGCGGCCCTTGACCTCGTTCGGCAGGTCGATCCCGGTCTCGGAGCCGAGGCCGAACTCGCGGGCGGTCCGGTAGAACCAGTCGTGGGCGTCCTTCTTGGGCTTGAGGCCTCCGTCGCGCTGCCACTCCTTGTGCCCGAGGGCGTAGAAGACGGTGTTGCAGGAGAACTTGAGGGCCTCGCCGAGGGTGATGGGGCCGTGGCCCTTGGACTCGAAGTTCGCGAAGCTCCGGTTGCCCATGCTGTAGGAGGCGCTGCAGTTGTACTTGTCGTCGAAGGCGTATCCGGCCCGGACGGCCGCGCTCGCCGACACCACCTTGAAGATGGAGCCCGCGGGGGCCTGGCCCTGGATGGCCCGGTTGAGCAGCGGATAGTTGGAGCCCTCGCTGGTGAGGGAGGCGTAGTCCTTTGCGGCGATGCCGCCGACCCAGGCGTTGGGGTCGTAGTCGGGCTGGGAGGCCATCGCGACGACCCGGCCGGTCTTGGCCTCCATGACGACGACGGCGCCCGAGTCCGCCTCGTACTTGCGGTTGGTGATGTTGTCGGTCTCGTTGCGGACCGTCTTCATCGCCTGCTGGAGCTCGTACTCGGCGACGGACTGGACCCGGGCGTCGATGCTGGTGACGAGGGTGGAGCCGGGCACGCCCGCGTCGGATTCGGTCTGGTGCATGACCCGGCCCAGGTTGTCGACCTCGTAGGAGGTGACCATCGCCTTGCCGCGCAGGTACTTGTCGTAGGTGCGCTCGATCCCGGAGCGGCCGACCTGGTCGGAGCGCAGGTGCGGCGAGTCGGTGTCCTTGGCCTTCTGGATCTCCTCGTCGGTGACCGGCGAGAGGTAGCCGAGCACCTGCGCGGTACGGGCCCCGCCGGGGGCCGGGTAGCGGCGGACGGCCACGGGCGCGGCGGTGATACCCGGGAACTCCTCGGGGCGTTCGCGCAGCTGCAGCGCCTGCTGCGTGGTGGCGTCGAGGGTGATCGGGATCGGCTGGTACGGGGAGCCGTTCCAGCAGGGCGCCGGGGTCTGCGAGTCACAGAGGCGGACCTTCTCCATGACCGCCTTGGGGGTCATGTCCAGGACGCCGGCGAGGCGGGTCATGACGCCCCGGCCGCGGTCCTTCATCTTCATCAGCGCGGTGCGGCTGGTGGAGACGACCAGGCGGGTCTCGTTGTCGGCGAGGGCGACGCCCCTGGCGTCGAGGATCGTCCCGCGCACGGCGGGCTGGACGACCCGCTGGACGTGGTTGCTCTTCGCCTCGTGGTAGTACTCGGCGCCGTTGCGGATCTGGAGGTACCAGAGCCGGCCGCCGAGGGTGAGGAACATCGAGCAGACGAGAATCTGGATGATCACGAGCCGGATCTGCACCCGGGAGGTACGGCCGGTCTCCGGAATGTTGGTCACGTGGACTCCTCCCTCACAGCTTCTTGACGCTCTTCACACCCTTGATTCCCTTGACGCCCTTTATCCGGCCGGCCCGGTTGGCACGGCTGCGGGCCGTCTTCATCCGCAGGCCGCCGCGCTGGCTGCCGATCCGCAGCCCGGTGCCGCCGGCCAGCCAGCCGGACGCGATGTCCTTGCCCGCGGGCGGGCCGCCGTTGGCCTCGACGGCCATCGGGTCGTTCTCCGCGCGGCGGGCCAGGGCCATGATGAACGGCACGGTGAAGGGGGCGAGCAGCAGGTCGTAGAGGACCGCGGTGAACAGCAGTCCGGTCAGCCCCACGTGGCGGGCGGCGGTGTCGCCGACCAGGGCCCCGACGCTCGCGTAGAGCAGGGTGGAGGCGAAGGCGGCACCGACGACGGTGAGCATCGGGCCCCAGGCGGAGCGGAACCGCCCGGTGTCGGGGCGGACCAGGCCGGCGACGTAGCCGATGAGGCACAGCACGAGCGCGTAGCGGCCGGCGGCGTGGTCGGCGGGCGGGGCCAGGTCGGTGAGGAGTCCGGCGGCGAAGCCGATGAGGGCGCCGCTGACGCACCCGTACACCAGGGCGAGGGCGACGACCGTGAGCAGGACCAGGTCGGGGACGGCTCCGGGGAGTTGGAGGCGGCCCAGGATGGAGACCTGGACGACCAGGGCGACGACGACGAGCGTGCCCGAGAGCAGGATCCGGTTGAAACGCATGATGATCGGCTCCTAGTCCTCGGCCGGCTTGCCGGACGCGGACGCGCCGGGCGACGGGGTGACCGTGACGGTGACCGTCGGGGTGGGCTTGGGCGCCTCGGGCTTGGGCGGCAGGACGGCGTCGCGCGGGTCCTGGCGCGGGGGCATGACCACGACGCCGACGATGTCCAGGCGGGAGAAGCCGACGAAGGGGCGGACCCAGACGGTGCGGGTCAGGTCGCCGCGCGAGGGGTCGACCTTGATCACCTCGCCGATCGGGACGCCGGGCACGAAGGGCTTGTTGCCGCGCGAGCCGAAGGTGACGAGCCGGTCGCCGGTGTTGATCTTGGCCTTGCCGTTGAGCATCTGCACGGAGAGCTCCCGGTCGCCCTGGCCGGTGGCGAAGCCGAGTTCGCCGGTCTTCTCCAGGCGCGTGCCGACGGTGAAGTCGGGGTCGTTGGCGAGGACCACGGTGGCGGTGTCGGGGCCGACGGTGGCGACGCGGCCGACGAGGCCGTCCCCGTTGAGGACGGTCATGTCGCGCTCGATGCCGTCCTTGCTGCCCGCGTCGATGGTGACGGTCCAGGAGAAGCCCTGGGCCGCTCCTATGGCGATGACCTCGGCGCCCTTGATGCCGTACTGGCCCGCGCCCGCCCGCTTGAGCATCTCGTCGAGCTCGCGGATCCGGCTGCGGGTCTGGTCGTCGCTGCCGAGCTTGGCCTTGAGCGCCGCGTTCTCGCGCTCCAGCGTCGCGATGCGGTTGTGCCGCTCGCCGGAGTCCCGTACCGCCCCTATGGCGTTGGCGACCGGGTCGACCCCCTTCGCCACGCCCTTCTCGACCGGTCCGAAGACCGCTGCGGCGGCCTGTCGGGCACCGTCGACCGGAGACTCCTCACCCGTCCTGATGTCCACCGTGATCAAAGCGAACGCGATGGCGATCAGAAGCACCAGGAGCAGCCGGCTCTCTCGTGTGTCCCTCACGTGCGGCGGCCGTGCCTTCCTCATAGATACCTGTGCGGCGAAGCCGCTCCGGCGGAGCCGGGGCTCGCACCGGGCAGTGCGGCGAAGCCGCTCCGGTGGAGCCGGGGCTCGCACCGGACCTTGCCTGTATATCAACGATCCGCCGCACGGGCCCGGTAGCACCCGTACGGCGGATCATTTGTGTTCCACCGCCGCGCGGCGGGCCGGATCAGCGCCTCGGCTGGGCGTCCAGCACCTGCTGGAGCGCCTCGAACTCCTCCACGCACTTGCCGGATCCGAGCGCGACGGAGTCGAGCGGGTCCTCGGCGATGTGGATCGGCATGCCCGTCTCGCGGCGCAGCCGCTCGTCGAGGCCGCGGAGCAGGGCGCCGCCTCCGGTCAGGACGATGCCGCGGTCCATGATGTCGCCGGAGAGCTCCGGCGGGCACTTGTCGAGGGTGGTCTTGACGGCGTCGACGATGGCGTTGACCGGCTCCTCGATCGCCTTGCGGACCTCGGCGGCCGAGATCACGACGGTCTTGGGCAGGCCCGAGACCAGGTCGCGGCCGCGGATCTCGGTGTGCTCGTCCTTGTCGAGGTCGTAGGCCGACCCGATGGTGATCTTGATCTGCTCGGCGGTGCGCTCACCGAGGAGGAGCGAGTACTCCTTCTTGATGTGCTGGATGATCGCGTTGTCGAGCTCGTCGCCGGCCACCCGGATGGACTGTGCCGTGACGATTCCGCCGAGGGAGATGACGGCCACCTCGGTGGTGCCGCCGCCGATGTCCACGACCATGTTGCCGGTGGCCTCGTGGACGGGCAGGCCCGCTCCGATGGCGGCGGCCATCGGCTCTTCGATGATGTGCACCTGACGGGCACCGGCCTGCGTGGACGCCTCGATGACGGCGCGGCGCTCCACTCCCGTGATGCCGGAGGGGACGCAGACCACGACGCGCGGGCGGGCCAGGTAACGGCGCTTGTGGATCTTGAGGATGAAGTACCGGAGCATCCGCTCGGTGATCTCGAAGTCGGCGATGACGCCGTCCTTGAGGGGCCGCACGGCGACGATGTTGCCGGGCGTGCGCCCGATCATCTTCTTGGCTTCGGAGCCGACCGCCAGGATGCCACCGGTGTTCGTGTTGATGGCGACCACGGACGGCTCGTTCAGGACGATTCCCCGGCCCCTCACGTACACCAGCGTGTTGGCGGTCCCGAGGTCGATCGCCATGTCACGGCCGATGAACGACATGTTGTTCCCCTTGTTCCCCATGAGGAGCGTCTGGCCTTCCAGTTGATAGCGGCTGCTGTCAGGTCGGCGAGGTGGGTGTGTGGGTGGAGGCCCCATCGTAGTGCCGCAAGTACGGCCACCGCGCGACGGGACTCCGGCAAGCCCGCCGGAACGGATACCCGCCCCCTTAGTGGTGACGTCGTGTCCTGTCCATGCGTTCCCGAATGTGCCCGGTAATACCGGAGGGCGACCGAAATTACTTCGGTCGCCCCAGGTCATGAGCGCTATTCGGCTGATGTTGCGTCAGAAAAGAGTGATCACAGCGCCGGGAAGAACAGCTTCAGCTCCCGCTCCGCGGACTCCTCGGAGTCCGAGGCGTGGATCAGGTTCTCCCGGGTGACGGTACCGAAGTCACCCCGGATGGAGCCGGGCGCGGCGGCAATCGGGTCAGTGGGTCCGGCCAACTGGCGGACACCCTCGATCACGCGCTCCCCTTCGACGACCAGGGCCACGACCGGCCCGCCGGCCATGAAGCCCATGAGGGGCTCGTAGAAGGGCTTGCCCTTGTGCTCGCCGTAGTGCGCTTCCAGGGTCTCCTGGTCCAGCGTGCGCAGCTCCAGCGCGGGAATGGTCCAGCCGGCCTTCCGCTCGATGCGGCCGACGATCTCGCCGATCAGGCCTCGACGGACGGCGTCGGGCTTGAGGAGGACGAGCGTGCGCTGGGTCATGTGGGTAACTCCTTGCGGCAAACGGGTGCGGTCCGACGAGGCTACAGGGGCCCGGGCCCCCGTCGTACGGGGCCTTCCCGGGCCGCGCCGCGGCCGCCCGGCGGACTACGCCTCGGTGGGGGCGGCGGCCTGGGACTCCGCCTGGGCGGCCCAGCGGGCCTTGATCTGGTCGATGCGGCGGCCGTAGTGGATGGAGCACCACCACAGACCGGCGAACACCGCGCCCAGGATGAACATCATCGGCACGACCAGGCCGCTCAGCACGAGCCCGATCTGCAGGGCCCAGCCGATCTGGACGGCCCCGGGGCGCGAGAGCATCCCGCACAGCAGCACCGACACCAGCATCGCGATCCCGCAGACCGTCCAGACCGTGGCCTGGCTCAGGTCCCCCTTCATCGCCACCAGCCCGGCGAAGCCGATCACGAAGAACTCGCCGATCAGCGTCGAAGCACACAGCGTGCGCATCCCTCAGCCCCTCTTCAGCAGCAGGCGGGCCTCGCCCACCGTGATCACGGACCCGGTCACCAGGACCCCGGCCCCTCCGTATTCCGCCTCTTCCTCCGCCAGGGTGATCGCCGCCTCCAGGGCGTCGTCCAGCCGCGGCTCCACCTGCACGCGCTCGGCGCCGAAGACCTCGACCGCGATGGCCGCCAGTTCGTCGGCGGAGCTCGCCCGGTGGCTGGTGTTCTCCGTGATCACGACCTCGGCGAAGATCGGCTCGAAGGCCTCGAGGATCCCGCGCGCGTCCTTGCCCTCGCTCGCGCCCACGACCCCGACCAGCCGGCTGAAGCCGAAGGCCTCGGTCACCGCCTCCGCCGTGACCTGCGCGCCGGCCGGGTTGTGCGCCGCGTCCAGGACCACCGTCGGGCTGCGCCGCACGACCTCCATGCGGCCGGGCGAGGTCACCGAGGCGAAGGCCTTCCGTACGGTCTCCACGTCCAGGGCCCGCGCGTGGTCGGCGCCGATCCCGAAGAAGGCCTCGACCGCCGCCAGGGCCACCGCCGCGTTGTGCGCCATGTGGGCGCCGTACAGCGGCAGGAAGATGCCGTCGTACTCGCCGCCCAGTCCGCGCAGCGTCAGCTGCTGCCCGCCCACCGCGACCTCGCGGGTGACGACGCCGAACTCCATGCCCGCGCGGGCCACGGTCGCGTCGACCTCCACGGCCTTCTTCAGCAGCACCTGCGCCGCGTCCACCGGCTGCTGCGCCAGGATCACGGTGGCGCCCTGCTTGATGATGCCGCCCTTCTCCTGCGCGATCTCGCCGGTGGTGGAGCCGAGCCGGTCCGTGTGGTCCAGGCTGATCGGGGTGACCACGGCGACCGCACCGTCGATGACGTTGGTGGCGTCCCAGGTGCCGCCCATGCCCACCTCGACCACGGCCGCGTCCACGGGCGCGTCCGCGAAGGCCGCGTAGGCCATCCCGGTGAGGACCTCGAAGAACGACAGCCGGATCTCCTCGGCCGCGTCCACCATGTCCACGTAGGGCTTGATGTCCTCGTAGGCCTCGACGAACCGCTCGGCGGTGATCGGGGCGCCGTCCAGGCTGATCCGCTCGGTGATCGACTGCACGTGCGGGCTGGTGTAGCGGCCGGTGCGCAGCTCGAAGGCGTTCAGCAGGGCCTCGATCATGCGCGAGGTGCTCGTCTTGCCGTTGGTTCCGGTGACGTGGATGGAGGGGTACGCGCGCTGCGGCTCGCCCAGGACGTCCATCAGCGCGGAGATGCGCGTGACGGACGGCTCCAGCTTGGTCTCGCCCCAGCGGCCGGCCAGTTCCTGCTCCACCTCCCGCAGCGCCTTGGCCACCTCGGGGTCGGCGGGCTCTTCGGGTACCGGGTCGCCCTGGGGCGGACCGGCCTGCGTGCGCAGGGTGCGGCTGCCCGCCTCGATCACCGCCAGGTCGGGGTCGCGGTCGGACTCTTCCGCCACGATCTTGTCGAAGGCGTCGAAGCTGTCATCGTGGCTCTCGGGCTGCTGCTCACTCACGGGACCCAGTCTACGGACGAGGACCGGGGGGACTTTCGGCCCGGTCGTATCGGGACCTTCGGCTTCGAGTGCGACCGGATCGTTATGCAAGCCTTGCGGCAGGAGATTGGGGAACAAATGCCGCAGGCGCGCACTGAAAAGCCAGGGCCCGACAAGACGGCTTCCAGCCGCGACATAGGGATAGACCTGGGAACCGCCAACACCCTCGTCTACGCACGGGGGCACGGCATCGTCCTCAATGAGCCGTCCGTGGTGGCCGTCAGGGCGGGCACCACCACCGCGCTGGCCGTGGGGACCGAGGCCAAGGAGACCATCGGCCGCACCCCGGGATCCATCACCGCGATCCGCCCCCTCAAGGACGGCGTGATCTGCGACTACGAGGCCGCCGAGGAGATGATCCGGCACTTCGTCCGCAAGGCCGTCCCCGGACGGCGGGTCCGTACCCGCATGGTGGTCTGCGTACCGTCCGGGGTCACCCAGGTGGAACGGCGGGCCATCATCCACGCCTCCACCCGGGCCGGCGCCAAGGCCGTGCACCTGATCGAGGAGCCGATGGCCGCGGCGATCGGCGCCGGGCTCCCGGTCTCCGAGCCGCGCGGCTCGATGGTCGTCGACATCGGCGGCGGCACCTCCGAGGTCGCGGTCATCTCGCTGGGCGGCATCGTCACCTCGCAGTCGCTCCGGGTCGCCGGCGACCGGATGGACGCGGCGATCACCGAATGGGTCCGCAAGGAGCACTCCCTGCTCATCGGCGACCGCACCGCCGAGGACGTCAAGATCGCCATCGGCTCGGCGTGGCCGGTGCCGGACCGGCCGGAGCTGGAGAGCGCCACCTTCACGGTGCGGGGCCGGGAGAAGGTCGGCGGCATGCCCCAGACGCTCCGGCTCGACGCGCGCGACATCCGGGCCGCCCTCGACGAGCCGGTCGAGGCGATCATCGCGGCGGTCCGCACCACCCTGGAGGAGTGCCCGCCCGAACTGTCCGGCGACGTCATGGAACACGGCATCGTCCTGACCGGCGGCGGCGCGCTGCTGCCCGGACTGGACCTGCGGATGGCCTCCTCGACGGGCATCCCGGTCTTCGTCGCGGACGACCCGCTGGACTGCGTGGCGCTGGGGTCGGGCCGCTGCGTGGAGGACATGGACACCCTCGGCAGCCTGCTGGCACCGGCGAGGGGCTAGGTCGGCCCTGTCGGATCTCGCGGGCCGGGGACGATCCGAAAGAGACGGCCCGGCCGCGGCGGGCGCCCGTGGGCTCAGCCCTTCGGGAGGGTCGCGAGGACCTCGTACGCGTCCCGCGTGCGCGTGGCCGTCAGGGTGCCGCCCAGGCTGCGCACGCGCTCGCACATGCTCGCCGTGCCCGAGCCCGCCGAGACGGGGGCCCGGGTCGGATTGCGCTGCGCCAGCCCGTTGCGGACGGCGATCCGCAACTGCGGCCCGTCCGCCGCGATGGACACCTCGATCGTCTCGCCGCGCGCGTGCTTTGCGGCGTTGGTCAGGCATTCCTGCACCACCCGGTAGACCGCCGCCTGGCGCAGCGGCGACAGGGCGTGCACGTCCGGATCCAGGGCGAGCCGTACGGGCGAACCCGCGCGCCCGCTCTCCTCCGCGAGCGCCTCCAGCCCTTCCACGCCCGGGGTGGCCGCCCGCTCCCCGCGCTGCACGATGATCTCGTTGAGCACCAGGTGGGCCCGGCGGGCGGTGTCGGCGAGCTCTTCGAAGTCCTTCGCGTACGCCGTCTCGCGCGAGCGCATCGACAGCACCTCGGAGCGGACCGTCAGCAGGGTCAGCTCGCGCCCGACGAAGTCGTGGACGTCGCGGGCGACGGAGGTCCGCTCCTGCTGGACGGCCTGCAGGACGGCGGACTCGGCGCGCCGGGTGTCGAGCTCGCGCACGAGGTCGTGACGGTAGGCGGCGATGCCGACTGCCGAGGCGAGGACCCCGATGGGCACGACGAGGCTGAGGAAGGAGCTGAGGGTCTCGGCACGGGCCATCGGCCAGCCCGGCACGCACCAGAACAGGCACACCGCGAAGGCGAGGTAGCCGAGGGTGGCGAGGACACCGGCCCGGCGCCCGCGGAAGCGGCCCACCGAGTACAGCGCGAACTGGATCAGGGTCAGCTCGTGCAGCCAGCCGATGAACAGCAGCGCGGCGAGGTACGAGACCCAGGGCAGGCGGCGCCGCACCAGCAGCGTGGAGCAGCCGAGCGCCAGGACGACCGCCGCCCGGGGTCCGCTCAGGGAGTTGTCGGCGGCCGCCAGGCCCGGCAGGTCGAGCGCCATCAGGCCCAGGCACATGAGGGCCGCGAACAGGTCCATCGCGCGCGGCGACCCGGCCCAGCCCTGCGCGAGCCGGCGGCCGAGGGCCAGGAGCCGGTGGGGCGCCGAGGGGGCGGGCGTGACGTGCATGCCCTCCATCATCCGTGCTCGGCACCCCCGGATCCGGGCCGCCGGGACCCGAGAACGCGTGATTTAGGGCACTTCGGACAGGCCGGAGGTCCTTGCGCCCGGGAGCCCTTCCGCTCTATCCGGGGCCGCACGCGGGCTCGTAGCGTCGGGAGAATGACCACCCACCGGGGAACGACCACCCACAAGGGAGCAGCCGCCCACAAGGGAACAGCCGCCCGCCGGCGAACGGCCACGCCCCGTGGCACCGCCCTGCTCCTGCTGATCGGCGGCCTCGTCGGCACCGTGTCCTCCGGTGTCCTCACCTACGACCGCATCCGCACCCTGGAGGATCCGCTCTTCACCCCGGGCTGCAACGTCAACGCGGTGCTCAGCTGCGGCGACGTGATGACCACCTGGCAGGGCAACCTGCTCGGCTTCCCCAACATGCTGCTCGGCCTCGCCGGCTTCGCGGCCCTCGCCGGGCTGGGTACGGCCCTGGTCGCCGGGGCGGTACTCCCCCGCCGGCTCTGGCTCGGCCTGTGGGCCGGGATCGCGGCCGGGTTCGCCTTCACGGTGTGGCTGATCATCCAGTGCCTGTACGTGATCGGGGCACTGTGCCCGTGGTGCATGGTCGTCTGGGCGGTGATGATCCCGCTGTTCTGGTACGTCACCCGCCACCTGGCCCCGGCCGGCTCCCGGCTGCGGGCGCTCCCCCACTGGGTGGTGCCACTGGCCGCGTACGGGGTGGTCGCGGCGCTGATCCTGACGAGGTTCGGCGCACAGCTGCTGTGATACCGGCCCCCTCGCGGGGAACAGATACCGCGAAGGCCCCCACGTCGACCGACGGCGTGGGGGCCTTCGCTTGTGTCCTTGACCGAGCCGTCAGCCCTCGGGCAGGGCCTCCAGCTGGGCCTTCAGGCGGGCGATGTCGCCTTCCGCCTTGGCCAGCCGGCCCTTGATCTTGTCCACGACGTTGTCCGGGGCCTTTGCGATGAACGCCTCGTTCCCGAGCTTCGCCTCGGCCTGCTGCTTCTCCTTCTCGGCGGCGGCCAGGTCCTTGCTCAGCCGCTTGCGCTCCGCCGGGATGTCGATGGTGCCCGACAGGTCGAGCGCGACGGTGGCTCCGGCGACCGGCAGGGTCGCGGTGGCGCTGAAGGCATCGCCCTCCGGCTGGAGGCGCAGCACCTGGCGGATGGCGGCCTCGTGGGCGGCCAGTGTGGTGGCGGACAGGTCCAGGCGGGCCGGGACCTTCTGCTTGTCGTCGAGGCCCTGCTCCTTGCGGAACCGGCGGACCTCGCGGACCAGGGTCTGGATGCCCTCGATCTCGGCCTCGGCGGCCGCGTCGCGGAAACCGCTGTCCTTGGGCCATTCGGCGATCACCAGGGACTCGCCGCCGGTCAGCGTGGTCCACAGGGTCTCGGTGACGAAGGGGACCACCGGGTGCAGCAGGCGCAGCATGACGTCGAGGACCTCGCCGAGGACCCGTGCCGAGGCCTTGGCCGGCTCACCGCCCGCGAAGAAGGTCGTCTTCGACAGCTCGACGTACCAGTCGAAGACCTCGTCCCACGCGAAGTGGTAGAGCGCCTCGCTGAGCTTCGAGAACTGGTAGTCCTCGTAGAAGGCGTCGGCCTGCGCGACCGTCTCGTTCAGCCGGGACAGGATCCAGCGGTCGGTCGCCGACATCTCCTCGACCGACGGCAGGTCGCCCTCGATCGTGGCGCCGTTCATCATCGCGAAGCGGGTGGCGTTCCAGATCTTGTTGGCGAACTTGCTGGAGGCCTGGACCCAGTCCTCGCCGATCGGGACGTCGACACCCGGGTTGGCGCCGCGCGCCAGGGTGAAGCGGACCGCGTCGGAGCCGTACTTGTCCATCCAGTCCAGCGGGTTGACCGCGTTGCCGAAGGACTTCGACATCTTCTTGCCGCGCTCGTCGCGGACCATGCCGTGCAGGGCGATGGTGTGGAACGGCGGGGTGCCGTCCATCGCGTACAGGCCGAACATCATCATCCGGGCGACCCAGAAGAAGAGGATGTCGTAGCCGGTGACCAGGACGGCGTTCGGGTAGAACTTCGCCAGGCTGTCGGTCTGCTGCGGCCAGCCGAGCGTGGAGAACGGCCACAGGCCGGAGGAGAACCAGGTGTCCAGGACGTCCGTGTCCTGGGTCCAGCCCTCGCCGGTCGGCGGCTGCTCGTCGGGGCCGACGCAGACGATCTCGCCGTTCGGGCCGTACCAGACGGGGATGCGGTGGCCCCACCAGAGCTGGCGCGAGATGCACCAGTCGTGGAGGTTGTCGACCCAGTCGAAGTAGCGCTTCTCCATCTCCTGGGGGTGGATCTTGACCTGGCCGTCGCGGACCGCGTCACCGGCGGCCTTGGCGAGCGGGCCGACCTTGACCCACCACTGGAGCGAGAGGCGCGGCTCGATGGTGGTCTTGCAGCGCGAGCAGTGGCCGACGGAGTGCGTGTACGGGCGCTTCTCGGCGACGATCCGACCCTCGGCGCGCAGCGCGGCGACGATGGCGGAGCGGGCCTCCAGGCGGTCCAGGCCCTGGAAGGGGCCGTGGACGGTGATGACGGCGTGCTCGTCCATGACGGCGAGGTTGGGCAGGCCGTGGCGCTGACCGATCTCGAAGTCGTTGGGGTCGTGCGCCGGGGTCACCTTGACGGCGCCGGTGCCGAACTCGGGGTCGACGTGCTCGTCGGCGACGACCGGGATGCGGCGGCCGGTGAGCGGCAGCTCGATCTCGGTGCCGACGAGGTGCTTGTAGCGCTCGTCGTCGGGGTGGACGGCAACCGCCGTGTCACCCAGCATCGTTTCGGCGCGGGTCGTCGCGACGACGATGGAGGCGTCGCCCTCGCCGTACCGGATGGAGACGAGCTCGCCCTCGTCGTCCTGGTACTCGACCTCGATGTCGGAGATCGCGGTGAGGCAGCGGGGGCACCAGTTGATGATGCGCTCGGCCCGGTAGATCAGCTCGTCGTCGTAGAGCTTCTTGAAGATGGTCTGGACGGCCTCGGACAGGCCCTCGTCCATGGTGAACCGCTCGCGCGACCAGTCGACGCCGTCGCCGAGGCGGCGCATCTGGCCGGAGATCTGGCCGCCGGACTCACCCTTCCACTGCCAGACGCGCTCGACGAAGGCCTCGCGGCCCAGGTCGTGGCGGGACTTGCCCTCCTTGGCGAGCTCGCGCTCGACGACGTTCTGGGTGGCGATGCCCGCGTGGTCCATGCCGGGCTGCCACAGGGTCTCGTAGCCCTGCATGCGCTTGCGGCGGGTGATGGCGTCGATCAGCGTGTGCTCGAAGGCGTGCCCCAGGTGGAGGCTTCCGGTGACGTTCGGCGGCGGGATGACGATGGCGAAGGGGGGCTTGTCGCTCTTCTCGTCCGCCTCGAAGTACCCACGCTCTACCCAGCGCTCGTAGAGCTTCCCCTCTACATCGGCCGGCGCGTACGAAGTCGGCAGTTCGGAGTAGGGGCTGCTGGGTGTCTGCGTGTTCTCGGTCACGAGCCACAGTTTAGGGCCGTAACGGTCCGGTCATGAAACCGGGTTTCCGGGGGCCCGGGGCCTTTCGCCGCCCCGGCTTCCGCCAGGATGTGTGGGACGCATAAACAACCTCATGGGGGGACGCGGGATGAGCTACAACCAGCCGGGACCGTACGGAGGCCAGCAGCCGCAGCAGCCGGGGCCCTACGGACAGCAGCCGCAGCAGCCGAACCCGTACGGCGGCCAGCAGCCCGGCCCCTACGGACAGCAGCCCGGCTACGGCTATCCGCAGCAGGCCCCCCAGGGAGTCCCGCAGCAGGGCTACCCGCAGCAGCAGCCCGGCTTCCCCCAGCAGCAGCCCCCGTACGGCGGCTACCAGCAGCAGCCTCCGTACGGCGGCGGCACGCCCCCGAAGAAGTCGAAGGCCGGCGTGATCATCGCGGTGGTCCTGGCGGTGGCCGTGATCGGCGGCGGCGGCTGGTACTTCACGCAGGGCGGCGGCGCCTCGGCGTCGATCTCCGCGGACACCAAGGGCTACAAGCTTGTGGCTCCGGCAGCGGTGGACGACTACAAGAAGAACCCGAAGAGCTCGAAGGAAGAGTTCTCCGACAAGGACCGCAAGGAAGTCGAAGCGGTCGGCGTGAAGAACCCGACCCAGGTCACCGAGGCCTACCAGTCCGGTGACCCGACGAACCCGCTGGCCGCCAAGGCGCTCAACTTCCAGGGCGTGTACGGCGAGATCGCCGACCCGGAGAAAGCA
Source organism: Streptomyces sp. NPDC006487 (assembly GCF_042870555.1). Lineage (NCBI taxonomy): Bacteria > Bacillati > Actinomycetota > Actinomycetes > Kitasatosporales > Streptomycetaceae > Streptomyces > Streptomyces sp. NPDC006487. The sequence continues at coordinate 119,293 of NZ_JBIAHN010000007.1, read as the reverse complement.
GTGGACGCCTACTTCGCCATGGCCAAGGCCAATTCGATGAAGGGCGATGACGACGGGGAGGCGGAACTCGTCGGCTCCCCCAAGGTGATGAGCCCGGCCGGGTTCAAGGGTGCGGTGATGAAGTGCCAGGAGCTCAAGATGACTCCGAAGAAGTCCGCGGGCAACCCGCTCACGAAGCCCTTCACCATCCCGGTCTGCATCTGGGGTGACTACAGCACCCTGTCCGTCGTGAGCATGGCGGACTTCGCCTCCGTCATGGGAGGCACCCCGAGCTTCACCCTGGAACAGACCGCGGGCTACACCGCGAAGCTCTACAACACGGCGCGCTCTAAGGCCTGATCGTCAGCGGCCTGCATGGGTACTCGTCTCCATGCAGGCCCGCCGCGGCAAGACAGCTACCAGGCCGCGCGGTTGCACGCCGTGACGGCATGCTCCTGCCAGACCCCAACGCCTCTCAGCCCGTAGTAGCACACACCCCAGCGTCCTGGATTGACCATGAGGTCGACGCTACCCGCCTTGCAGGCAGCCTGCATCTTCGGCCCTATGTTTTTATAACCCTGCGTGTGCAGGTAATACTGACAGTCACCCTGGTCGGCCGACGCCGGAGTGGCCGCCACCATCGGCAGCACAGTAGCGGCGACAGCTACCGCCATGACCCCCCAAGACACGGTTCAACTTCACACCCTCACCTCTCGATCGAAACGGTTCGAGGCAAAGACGATCAAGTAGATGGGCGCCACACAAGGCCATCGCGAACCTGCGTCCGATTACCACGCAAGGTAGGCCGATCGTCGAAGGGGCGCCCCGGTCGGGGGCGCCCCTTCGACGATCGGCCTACCTGCCAGCCAGCTACGCCGACTTCTCGTGCGGCCCCTGGTCCTTCGGGACGATCCGCGGGACCAGCGTCGGGTTGACGTTGGAGCGGACCACGTCCGAGGTGATGACCACGCGGGCCACGTCCTTGCGGGACGGGACCTCGTACATCACCGACATCAGGACCTCTTCCATGATGGCGCGCAGGCCGCGCGCGCCGGTCTGGCGGAGGATCGCCTGGTCGGCGATGGCTTCGAGGGCCTCGCGCTCGAAGTCCAGCTCGACGCCGTCGAGTTCGAACAGCCGCTGGTACTGCTTCACCAGGGCGTTGCGCGGCTCGATGAGGATCTGGAGCAGGGCCTCGCGGTCCAGGTTGTGGACCGAGGTGATGACGGGCAGACGGCCGATGAACTCGGGGATCATCCCGAACTTCACCAGGTCCTCCGGCATGACCTCCTGGAACTGGTTGCTCGCCTCGATCTCGCGCTTCGAGCGGATGGTCGCCCCGAAGCCGATGCCCTTGGCGCCGGCGCGGGATTCGATGATCCGCTCCAGGCCGGAGAAGGCGCCGCCCACGATGAACAGCACGTTCGTCGTGTCGATCTGGATGAATTCCTGGTGCGGGTGCTTGCGGCCGCCCTGCGGCGGTACGGAAGCGGTGGTGCCTTCCAGGATCTTCAGGAGGGCCTGCTGCACGCCCTCGCCGCTCACGTCGCGCGTGATCGACGGGTTCTCGCTCTTGCGGGCGACCTTGTCGATCTCGTCGATGTAGATGATCCCGGTTTCGGCCTTCTTGACGTCGTAGTCGGCCGCCTGGATCAGCTTGAGCAGGATGTTCTCGACGTCCTCGCCGACGTACCCGGCCTCCGTCAGCGCCGTCGCGTCCGCGATGGCGAACGGGACGTTGAGCATGCGGGCGAGCGTCTGGGCCAGCAGCGTCTTGCCCGAGCCCGTGGGGCCGAGCAGGAGGATGTTGGACTTCGCGAGCTCGATCGCGTCGTCACGGCCCGTCCCGCCGCCGTTCTCGCCGGCCTGGACGCGCTTGTAGTGGTTGTACACCGCGACGGAGAGCGCCTTCTTCGCCGGCTCCTGGCCGACGACGTAGCTCTCCAGGAACTCGTAGATCTCACGGGGCTTGGGAAGTTCTTCCCAGCGAACCTCGGAGGTCTCCGCGAGTTCCTCTTCGATGATCTCGTTGCAGAGGTCGATGCACTCGTCGCAGATGTACACACCGGGTCCCGCGATGAGCTTCTTCACCTGCTTCTGGCTCTTTCCGCAGAACGAGCACTTGAGCAGGTCGCCGCCGTCACCGATGCGTGCCACGAGGTGCTTCCCCTTCGCCTGGGAGACGCCTGGTTCAGCGCTCCTGGTGCCTCATATCCGACGGTACCTTGCCGGGGGCCCCGTGCGGGGCCCCCTTGACGTGGTTCACATCGCCCAATCCGGCGAGGTGCCCGCGTCAACTGGCGGCAAGGTTCAGTTCGAAGTCTTGCGGGTCGCGACGACCTGGTCGATCAGGCCGTACGCCAGCGCGTCCTGGGCCGTGAGGATCTTGTCGCGCTCGATGTCGTCGCGGATCTTCTCGATCGGCGTCGAGGAGTGCGTGGCCAGCATGTTCTCCAGCTGGTCGCGCATGCGCAGGATCTCATTGGCCGCGATCTCCAGGTCGGAGAGCTGCTCACGGCCGGTGCCGCCCGAGGGCTGGTGGATCAGCACGCGGGCGTTCGGCAGCGCCATGCGCTTGCCGGGCGCTCCGGCGGCGAGCAGGACCGCGGCGGCGGAGGCCGCCTGGCCCATGCAGACCGTCGAGATGTCCGGCTTCACGAACTGCATCGTGTCGTAGATCGCCGTCAGCGCCGTGAAGGAGCCGCCGGGGCTGTTGATGTACAGGTAGATGTCGCGGTCCGGGTCCATCGACTCCAGGCACAGCAGCTGCGCCATGACGTCGTTGGCGGAGGCGTCGTCAATCTGCACGCCGAGGAAGATGATGCGCTCCTCGAAGAGCTTCGCGTACGGGTCGTACTCGCGGACGCCCTGCGAGGTGCGCTCCACGAAGCGCGGCACGACGTAACGGTTGTCGACCGGAGCGCCGGTGTAGAGGCCGCTCGCGGGAGAAAGATTGTTCATGTGCATCTGAGTGTTCACCGTCCTGGTGGCGTTCTGCGGGCTGAGGCTTTGCCTGGTGCGGGGCGGGCGTACGGGTCCCCGTACGGGATTCCCGTACGCCGGGCCGGGGCCGGGATCAGGCCCCGGTGCCGCCGCCGCCCGGGACCAGCGACGCGGCGGAGATGATCTCGTCGATGAGGCCGTAGGCCTTGGCCTCTTCCGCCGTGTACCAGCGGTCGCGGTCGCCGTCGCGGATGATCGTCTCCACGGTCTGGCCGGAGTGGTGCGCGGTGATCTCAGCCATGCGCTGCTTGGTGCGCAGCAGGTACTGGGCCTGGATCTTGATGTCCGAGGCGGTGCCGCCGATGCCGGCGGAGCCCTGGTGCATCAGGATGTCGGTGTTCGGGAGCGCGAAGCGCTTGCCCGGGGTGCCGCCGGTGAGCAGGAACTGGCCCATGGAGGCCGCCATGCCCATACCGATGGTGACCACGTCGTTCGGGATGTACTGCATGGTGTCGTAGACCGCCATGCCCGCCGTCACCGAACCACCGGGGCTGTTGATGTACAGGTAGATGTCCTTCTCCGGCTCGGCGGCCAGGAGCAGGAGCTGCGCGGTGATCTTGTTGGCGATGTCGTCGTCGACCTGCTGGCCGAGGAAGATGATGCGCTCGCCGAGCAGCCGGTTGTAGACATGGTCGCCGAGGCCGCCACCGATGGACGGCTCACCCGCGGCGTAAGGCTTCAGATTCGTCACGTATCCACCTGCTCGTCTCCGACGGCCATGTGCCGTCTCAGCGTCTCGTTCTGGGGCGCGGACCTGCCGTGCGGACGATGTCCGCCGGCGTCGGGTACTCCCGTGCCCTCGTATTCATGGACCCTAACGCGCAGCTACGACAACGCCATCCCGCTTCCCGAACTGTTCGCTCGGAGCGCAAGGTCAGAGGCCCCTCACGGAGGGTCTCGGGGAGGGTCTCCCCGAGGGCATCCCACGGGAAGGCCGAAGGGCCCGGACGCGATGGCGTACGGGCCCTCCGGGCCGTGCTCTGGTGCTGCTCAGCGGGGGTGGCCCCGGGTGTTACTTGGCTTCGTCGGCCGCGATCTCGCCGTCGGCCTCGACGACGTTCTCGACGGTCTCGGCGGCCGTCTCGAGCTCGTCCTCGTCGTCGGAGAGGTCGACGACCTCACCGTTGGTGTCGGTGACCTTGGCGGCCTCGACGACGGCCGCGAGGGCCTTGCCGCGGGCGACCTCGCCGACGAGCATCGGAACCTGGCCACCCTCGACGACGGCCTGGGCGAACTGGTCGGGGGACATGCCGGAGGAGGCGGCGCGACGCATGAGGTGCTCGGTGAGCTCCTCCTGGTTCACGTTCAGCTTCTCCTTGTTGACCAGCTCGTCGAGGACGAACTGGGTCTTGATGCCCTTGATCGCCTGCTCGGCGGTCTCGGCGTCGAACTCCTCGACCGTCTTGCCCTGGATCTCCAGGTACTTCTCGATGGTGAGGCCCATCTGGCCGAGCTGGTGGTGCTCGAGGTTGTGCTTGCGGGTCTGGACCTCGTCCGCGAGGAGCTTCTCGGGGATCGGGACCTCGACGAGCTCCAGCAGCTTCTCCAGGACGCGCTCCTGGGCCTGCGTGGCCTGGTCGTACTGCTTCATGTTCTCGAGGCGCTTGCGGCTGTCGGCCTTCAGCTCCTCGAGGGTGTCGAACTCGCTGGCCATGCCGGCGAACTCGTCGTCCAGCTCCGGCAGCTCACGGGCGGAGACCTTGGTGACCTTGACGGTGACCTCGGCGTCCTTGCCCTCGGCGGAGCCGCCCTTCAGCTGGGAGGTGAAGGTGGCCTCGCCACCGGCCTCCAGGCCCTTGACGGCCTCGTCGATGCCTTCGAGAAGCTCGCCCGAGCCGATGGTGTAGGAGACGTCCTGGGCGACACCGTCCTCCAGCACCTCGCCGTCGACCTTGGCCTCGAGGTCGATGGTGACGACGTCGCCGTCCTCAGCCGCGCGCTCGACGTCCTTGGTGGACGCGAAGCGGCCGCGCAGCTGCTCGACGGACTTCTCGACGTCCTCGTCCGAGACCTCGACGGCGTCCACGGTGACCTCGATGCCGGAGTAGTCCGGGATCTCGATCGCGGGACGGATGTCGACCTCGGCGGTGAAGGCCAGCAGCTCGCCGTCCTTCAGCTCGGTGATGTCGACGTCGGGCTGGCCCAGCGGGTTCAGGTCGGCCTCGTTGACGGCCTCGGTGTAGAACTTCGGGAGGGCGTCGTTGACGGCCTCCTCCAGCACCGCACCGCGGCCGAAGCGCTGGTCGATGACGCGGGCCGGGATCTTGCCCTTGCGGAAGCCCTTCACCGTGACCTGCTGGTTGATCTTCTTGTAGGCCGCGTCGAGGCTGTCCTTGAGCTCCTCGAAGGGCACCTCAACAGTGAGCCGAACCCGAGTCGGGTTCAGGGTCTCCACGGCGCTCTTCACGGTTCGGTCTCCTTGTGGCTGACTGCTGGGGGTCTCTGCTCATCGCCGCGGTCTAGCGGTTCTCAGCGGATCGGGCCCGGTACATCAGACACACGGGCACGCAGCTTGCATAGTAGCCGCAAGCGGCAATCAGCCCACAACGCGATCATCAACGCGGTCCCGGAGAGGGGATCGCGCGATCCTCCTACTACTGGTCGGGGTGGCCGGATTCGAACCGACGACCTTCCGCTCCCAAAGCGGACGCGCTACCAAGCTGCGCCACACCCCGTCGGTGCGACACGTAGGGTACATGCCCGAAGACCCTCCGCCGTGCGGAGTTTCGGCGAAAGGGGAGCCGGGGCGCCGCCGCGGCGTGGCCGCGACCACACGCGGGCGCGAAATGGCGTGTGCGATCCCCCGCCGGAACCCGCTAGGATGCTGTTCGTGCCGCGGTCCCCGGACCTGCGTCGCACGTGCTGCGGGTGTAGCTCAATGGTAGAGCACTAGTCTTCCAAACTAGCTACGCGGGTTCGATTCCCGTCACCCGCTCAGAGACGCAAAGGGCCAGGTCAGAGGACGTTTCCTCGACCTGGCCCTTCGTCGTTCCCGGGGCTTCGATCAGCCCGCCGTGCCCCCTGCGTGCCCCTTCCGCTGTGGATCTTCCTTCGTGCCCTTGGCGGCCCTCACTGGCTTCTTGGAAGCCTTGGAGAACTTGGGCTTCTCGATCTTGCGGCTCTTCTTCACAAGCCCGCTCAGGGCATCGGCGATCAGCCGGTCCCGATCGGCGCTGGCGTGCTGGTAGATCAGCGCGGCACGGGCGGTGCTGTGACCCATGCGCGTCATCAACTCCCGGGTGCTGGCACCCGTTGACGCGGCCAGCGTGTTGCCCGTGTGCCGGAGATCGTGGAAGTGCAGCCCCTTGATCCCCGCTTCCCGACACGCCTTGTGCCACAGCAGGTTGAAGTGGTTCCGGCGCGGGGTCGCCCCCTTGGCCCCGACGAAGACACGCCCATCGGCGCCGGCCTCCGCGTACCGCTTCAGGTGTTCGTGAAGGTCCGGGAGGATCACGCCGGGGATGGAGACCGTCCTCTTGCCCGCGGCACTCTTCGGCGCTTTGATCTCCCGCTGCCCGTTGCTCAGTTCGGCCACAGCCCGCCGCACTCGTACGGTCCGTTGCTCCAGATCCACATCCCGCCGGTGGAGGCCGATGAGCTCGCCCCAGCGCAGCCCGAGGAATCCGGCCATGAGCACGAGGGCCCGGTAGCGCGGCTGGATCTCTTCGGCCAGCGCGTAGACCTCCTTGACCGTGGCGGTCGGGCGTTCCGGGGTGTGCACGCTGCTGGCGCCCTTGACCTGGCAGGGGTTCCGCCGGATCAGCTCGTCGGACACGGCCGTCCCCAGGATGGCCCGGAGCAGGGCGTAGGCCTTGGCAACGGTGGTGGGCCCGGTACCGGCGGCGAGCTTGTCGGCACGCCAGCGCCGTACGAGGGGTGGCGAGAACTCGCCCAGGTTGACGGCACCGAGCACCGGCTCCAAGTGGTGCTTGAGGAGCGAGCCGTAGAGCTGTCGCGTGGTGCTGGTCAGCTCGCGCTCCTTGATCCAGGCAACGGCGTACGGGCCGAAGGCGACCTTTCCGGCGTCCGGGTCGTGCCACTCCCCCTTCCTCATCTCGGTCTGCACGTCGGCGAGCCAGGCGTCCGCATCCTTCTTGGTGCGGAACGTCTCGGGCGCGGGGCGGAGCTCCCCGTCCGGACCGAGGTACCGGGCCTGATACCGGCCGGAGGGCAGTTTGCGGACCCTGCCGAACTGACGACGCTTCCCGGCCATCAGGCAGCCACCCCCAGACGACGGAGACGCGGCTCGACCGTGTGGGCATCGATGTAGGCCCGGACGGCGCTCTCGGGGATGCGGACGTGTCGGCCGACCTTCACGTAGGTGATCCGACGCTCCTCCACGAGCCGGCGGGGGAACCGCACGGTGGTGCCGAGCAGTTCGGCGACCTGGACGACGCTGAGGTAGCGCTCATTCATGCAGCTCTCCTTGCAGGGCTTCGCGGGCGGTCTGGCGGTTAAGTTGGATGTGCCGGGCGATGGTGGCGGCGAGGACGGACTCCCCCGGGCTGTGGCCGTGGCCGGCGTACTGCCAGGAGGCGAGGACGAGCACAGTGTCCGGCTCGGTGTCGGTGAGGCCGCGGGCTTCGCGTTCTTGGGCAGCGCGGTAGTCGGCGCGGGTCTGGCGGAGGGCGCCGAGGGTGGTCGAGTACTGACGCGACTTGGTGGAGAAGTGCCCGCGGAAGCCGAGCATGTGCGACCAGGCGGCGAGGCGACGGTCCGGGTAGAGCGCGTCGAGGTCGAGGCAGGCGCCGATCAGGCGGGCGGTGTGGTCAGGGACGTCTAGGAGGACCAGCGCCTCGCGGTTGCCGATGCGGCGGTCGAGGGTGCCTGTGTTCTCTGCGGCCTTGGTGGCGTACTTCGCAACGTACGAAGCGACTACCTGTTCGGTGATGTCGGAGCCGTCGCCGAAGGCCTTGATGGGGCGTACGTCGAGCTGGGTTCCCCACCGGAAGGTGCGGCCGGGTTGGTCAGCAGCGGCCGGGACGGTGATTGAGGTGTACGCGTGGGCTACGGCGGCCCGGATCGAGCGGTCGAGGAGCTCCGTGGTGGCCCAGGACGGCAGAGGGCTGAGCGGGCCTGCGGGTCCGTCGATCCTGACCACGGCGTGGAAGTGGATGGCGCCGCGCTTCTGGAACTCGGCGACCTTGCCGTAGGAGATCCGGGCTTCCTCCTTCAGCTCGCGTTGGGTGAGGCCGGCGGAGGCGGCGATCTCACGGCGCAGGCGAGTGGTGAAGCGCTGCCAGAGCTGTCCCGCGTGGTTGTTGAAGAGGACAGCGGCGGCGTAGTCGTATGTGGCCGGGTCGAGGGCGGTGCCGAGTTCGGGCGCGTCCTCCTGGTGGTGCGTGCCGCAGCGGCAAGGGCGGCCGGTGGGGCGGTTGTGGACCGGGCCGAAGGACGGGGCGGTGAGGGTGGCGAAGACGCGGGGGTGTTCGCGGACGGTGGCGGGGATGTCTCGGCGGTCGTCTCCAGCGAGGCCGGCCCGGATGAGGTGGTAGGTGTCTCCGGCGTAGGTCCAGGCGCAGGCCGGGCAGCGGGAGGCGCGGCGGTTGCCGCAAGCGATGCGGAGGCGGGAACCGGGCTCGTTCTCGGTGGAGTAGCGGTGGAGGATCTCGCCCGAGGACTTGTCCTTGGCCACCGTCCATCCGGTGATGTGGATCGGGTCGGAGCAGCCGCCCGTGCGGTGGATCTGGTCTTCCCAGCGTGCGTAACCGGGGTCCCCGGCCACCTTCAGCATGTCCCCGAGGGTGGCCGGGTCCAGGCCCGCGATGGTCGCGGTGTGGGTCACGCGGTCACCGTCCGGTGGGGACGGCGGATGGAGCGGCGGGTACCGGTGCCGTGGCAGATGAAGCAGTGGGCGGTGATCGTGCGGAGGTGGCCGTTGTGGTCGCGGCCGCCGAGGGTGATGGCGACGGAGGCGTGGCCGTCGCAGTTCGGGCAGAGCTCTCCCGGGGCGTTCTGCTTCATGATGGTGTTTCCGTCCGGTTCGTTGGATCGGGCAGGAATGCGGCGCCGGGACGGCGGAGACTTGGCGGTTGAGGCCGTCCCGGGGCCGATCAGCGGCTCTTGAACTCCTGGCGCAGGGCGCGGACGAGGAAGAGCATGACGACGGCGCTGATGGACAGGGCGACGGCGGTGACCGCGACGGCCAGGAGCAGCGAGACGGCGACCGAGGCCAGCGCGAGGACTCCGGCGACTCCGCCGGCGGCGAGGGCGAGGGCGGTTCCGGGCGAGCTCTGGACCAGGCCGCCGAAGGCGCTCGGGGACTTCGCGGGGACGGGCGCCGGACCGGGCTCCGAGTACTCGACGGGCACGGGGGTCGGGCGGATGGTCGACGGGGTGTAGGTGTCGGGGCTGGGGTACTTGGGCTTGAACATGGCTGTTCTCCTTCCGGGGCGGGGCTACTTGTTGATCGCGGTGTCGATGGCCGGGGCGAGGAAGCTGTCCGCGAGGAGGAAGCCGCCGATGAGGATCACGGCGACGAGCCAGAGCGGCGGGCGGACGAGCTTGTAGCCGAGGACACCGACGACCAGCAGGGCGAACCAGAGCGGGACGTCCATGGCGGTGGCCTTTCGGATCAGCTGACGCGGCAGCGGTGGGAGCGGGCGGCGAGCTGTGCGGCGGTCGAGGAGCTGTAGTCCGAGGACCAGCCGCAGCCGTCGGTGGTGCAGACCGCGGTGTCCTTGTTGCGGCCGCGGTTGTCGCGGTAGGTGCCTATCTGGACGGGGCCGATCTTCATGAGCGAGCGGAAGTTGATCCGGGCGGGCATGGGATCTCCTCAGGCGAGCTGGGCGGCGATGGCTTCGGCCATCGGCGACGGGACGCCGAGCCGGGCGCGCAGGGTCTCGATGTCGATGTCCGAGCCGGTACGCGTGCGGTGGTCGGCGGCGATCTTCTGGGCATGGGCGACGAGGGCGGGCGGAGCGGTGACCGCCGTTGCGGGCACCGGGGCTGGAGCGGGCATGGCGGAGAGCTCGTCGGCCTCGCCGGAGCCGGTCTCCCGCTCAACTACGGGCAGGGGCGCCGGGTCAGGGTCGGGTTCCGGCGCGCTGGACGGCGTAGGCCGGTGGACCAAGAGCGTGCCGCCGAGGAAGGCGAGTGCCGGCCATCCGGCGACGAGGATGCGGAGCCAGTCCGGGACGTCGCGGAGGTCGAGTAGGCCGGCGGTCGCGACGTTCGCGCCGAGCGAGGCCGCCAAGGCTACGGCGAACCAGGACCAGGCAGACCGGGAGGGCTCCCCCGCATCCCGGAGCGACCGGAGGCGGTGCCAGGCGGCGACGAGGAGCAGGTCCACGCTGACCGGGTAGGCCCAGGCCTTCCAGCCGTCCTGGCCGGCGGCTTCGGCGAGGTCGTGGAGGTGGGCGAAGGAGAGGGCTCCGGCGATGACGGCCTGGACGAGGACGGCGTCCGGGCGGACCAGGCGGGTCATGGTGTTCACCTCGTTTCGGGCATGGGTGGGGTAGGGACTTGGCGCGATGAGGCCGCGCCGACCGGGTGGGGCGAGTGATCAGAAGGCAGGTGCCGAGGCGGTCTTCGGCTGGACCTTGCCGACCAGGACGCGTACCGGGAGCGCGGGCCGGAAGGGCTCCAGCTCCGGGATGCTCGGGGTGCGGTGTGCCTGGGCGTTGCAGGTGTTCACGGCCTGGCGGAGCGTGGTGTGCGGGGCCCGGATGCGGGACCAGCCGCCGGAGGAGTCGCCGGCCACGGCGGTACCGGGGCGGTCTTTGTCGATCTGGACGGCGGCGAGGACGGCGTCCGGGGAGATGTCCCCGAAGGCCATGTTGGCCGAGGTCTCGTCGTTGACGCGGTGGGCGGTACGGCCGGTGAGCTGGGCACGGAGCATCGTGATGCCCTTGCCGAGTTCGGATCCGAAGCGCTGACCGCAGATCTCCAGGTGAATGCCGGCGGCGCGGCCGAGCTGGGCGAGGCGGACCAAGTCGGTGACGATCTGGTCCCGTCGAGCCTCCTCTGCTTTACCTGCGGCGAGGGCGAGCTCCGCAACCTCATCCACCAGCAGCACGACCGGTACGGGGCGAAGATGCGCGGGTAGATCCCAGATGTCGGCGGTGATCTCCGCATCCGGCAGGTCGATGCTGATCCGCTGCTCGGCCCGGATGACCTGGTAGACGCGGCCCATGTACTGGACGAGCGCGGCGAGCAGCTCCGCTGCAACGTCCGGGTTGTCGGCGAGAGCGGTGAACCGCCGGGCCATCGGCGAGAGTTCCACGCCGTTCTTGCAGTCGATGCCGACGAGGGCGACGTTCTGCGAGGCCAGGCCGGAGACGAGCGTGCGTTGGTAGACGGACTCCCCGGACTTGGTCGCGCCGACGTTCAAGGCGTGCGGGACCTGCCGGTAGTCCCGATGATGAACCTGCCCGTCCTCGCGCAGGGCCACCGGCACCCGAAGCGGTTCATCGGGCACGGCCGGCATGCGTACCCGCTTGAGTACGTCGTACCCAGTCATCCTCAGCTCGACGACGCTGGAGCGGATCTCGCGCGAGACCACGTTGTGGAGGGCGAAGGAGTGGCGGAGCCGGTCCGACGAGGCGGAGAAGTCGAACGCGTCCTGTCCGGGCCGGAGTTTCAGCCGTAGGACCAGGCCGGTCGAGGTGGGCCGTAGCCGCAGGATGCGCGGCGAACGGGCCTCAGGGGCGATCCTGCTCGCGACCCGAGCTAGTGCCAGTCGCCAGCGGGAGGCCGGGACAGTGAGCCCGCATGCGTCCATCACCGAGCGGTAGCGGATCAAGACGCGGATCGTCGCGAAGGTGACCCCGAAGGTCATCCAATACCAGGTGGGCCGCCGCCAGCGCAGTACGAGCGCCAGGGCGAGGACCACCACCAGCGTGACCCATAAGGCGTTCATGCTCAGCCCGCCTTGGCGGTGAGCGAGGTGACGGCGACGGCGCGGAAGCTGATGCCATGGCGCTTCTGGCCGTTGAACTCGTTCTCCCACGGGCGGGCGACGAGACCGGTCAGCGCGACGGGGGTACCCATGACCAGCTCACCCGAGATCCCGGGCGCCGGCACGACCACCGACAGGACTTCCGCCTCCCCGTACGAGGCGAACAGCACGTCCACGGTCATCATCTGGGACCCGGTCTCGGGGTCGGTGGCGATCTCGCCGGTCCGACGGTCCTTGATCTTCACAGCCGGGGGCTGGGCGACCATCACCATGGCGGCCGAGGTGTCGACGGGAATCTGACGCACAGCGGATCACTCCTCTATAGATGCTGAACTCCGTCACTCATGTATAGGAGTGACATGAAGAAGAGTGCCTGACTCCTATACATGAGTCAACCCGCTACGAAGAGAAACTCGTAGCGGGTTGCGGGGAGTTGAGCGAGCGTCAGTCGCGTGCGGGGATCCGGTATTCGAAGACGAACTGGTCAGCGGCCATGAGGGTGTCGCAGACCTCGACCACACGGCCTTCCTCCGTGACCGCATCGCGGAGCAGATGCACCACGGGTGCGCCGGGAGTCAGCGACAGCTCGGTCGCCTCAGCCTTGGCGGCCGGCCGGGCCTGGAGGGTCTCCACGTACTCGGCGAAGACGTGGCCGTGATCCTCCAGCCGGGCATAGATGCCGCCAGGCCCCGGATTCTCGGCAAACAGCTCCGGGATGTCCTTCACGACGTCCCAAGGCAGATACGAGGTAGCCGTCTCCACGGGCGTCCCATTCCGGAAGTACAGCCGACGCCGGGCCAGCACCTGAGTCCCCGCGGAGACACCGAGCCGCGACGCGATCTCCTCCGGCGCCTCCATGGGCCCGATGAACAGCACGCTCACCTTGGCCTCGGCCCCGGACTGCGCGGACTCAGCGAGATACGCCGCCCGGCCCTCCTGCCGATGCGTACGCCGGAAGCGGTCGGAGGACCGGTGCCGCACGGGCGGGCGGGCCTTCACCAGCGAGCCCTTGCCGTGCCGCGTCTCCACGAGCCCGCTCGCTCGAACCTCCACCATGGCCTTGCGGATCGTCCCGCCCGCGACGCCGTAGCGCTCCACGAGCTCCGACTCGCTCGGCACCATGTCGCCGGCACTCAGCACCCCGGCCCGGATCTGCCGAACGATGTCTTCGGCGATCTGCACGTACCGAGGCACGGCGGCCCTGCCACCTCCTGCTGCGGTTCCCATAGTCTTTCTCTTCCTCCTATGCTCCTGTACATGAGTACGGGTTCCCCGCAGGCCAAGTCAACGCCACTGCACTCCGTGTCCGTAGCCGGGGCAGTGCTGCGCGAGGACGGCCGACTCCTGGCGATCCGTCGCGCGGACAACGGGAATTGGGAACTGCCGGGCGGAGTGCTCGAACTCGCCGAGTCCCCGGAGGCCGGCGTCCGCCGCGAGGTCCTGGAGGAGACGGGCATCGAGGTCGAGGTGGACGAGCTCACCGGGGTCTACAAGAACACCACCCGAGGCATCGTCTCCCTGGTCTTCCGCTGCAAGCCGTCAGGCGGCACCGAGCGCACGTCGGAGGAATCGACCGCGGTCGCCTGGCTCACCCCAGAAGAGGTCACTGCCCAGATGTCCGAGGTCTACGCGATCCGCCTCTTGGACGCCCTAGACGACGCAGGCCCCCACGTCCGCAGCCACGACGGCCGCCAGCTCGTCACCTCATGACTCACGAGGAGGCCGTTCGCCTGGTCCAGCAACTCATGGATGGCGACATAGCAACCGAGGACGAGGGCAGCGAGATCATCGAAGCCCTGGAACTGGGCCTACGGTGCCCGCACGTCAGTGACTACATCTTCTACCCGGGCCCGGGGCAGCACCCTTCCGCCGAGCAGGTCGTGGAACGAGCCTTGGCGTACCGCCCGATCGCTCTCTGATCCCGAGGCCATGCGGTAAGAGTTTCCCTACTTCATCAAGGGCGCTTCCGCCGCCAAGGCGGCGTCGCGCGCCCGTCGTCCCGGGCCTGCGCTCCTGTCTGCGCCCCGCTCCAGCCCGGGGCGCCGGCCGCGCGCCAATGGCTAAGGACTTGATGGGCTGAATGAGCCCGGCCTGATCGGTGAGCCGCCCGTCAGGACAGATGCCTCCGGCGGGGGCGCTCTGACTCTGGGATGCGGGGGCCAGTCGTGCGACCGCGGCTCCGTTGTGGTTCGGGGTGTGGGGGCTGTCATCCCGCCTGCCGTCGTCCCAGGGCAAGCCGTAGCAGACCAGCCGCCAGGGGCCCAGGTCGTTCGTCCGGCAGGGCGCTCCACCTGGGCCCCTGACGACTGCCCCGCTACCACTACGTGTGGGACGACGGCAGACGGGATGACAGCGGGGGTGGCTTCGGCCGGGGGCCACCTGCACTCAACCCTGTTGCGTCAGGCTCAACACACGCCCGAAAAAACGACCAGCACACGGCCCCCTTATCAGCCTCAGCCCAATCCGGGCAAGGTGCCGGCCAAAGTACTCCATCAACCTGGCGCACCTTCGCACGAACGCTCGACTTACTCAAAACAGTAGCCGCGAGCCCCACACGTCGTCATACTGACACTTCGAACGAATGGGGAACTCATGGCCGAGAGATTGCCTGTATCTGAGCTGCTGAGCCTTTTCGAGGAGCATGTCACCTCGCAATTGAAGCAAACTCCAGAGGTAATCGATACCAGCGGACCTATCGACGCGACGGACCTTTTCATCGACGCACCGAAGTGGCGTAAATACGAACAGGTCTCATGCGTGTTCGCCGACCTGGCGGGATCTACGAGCCTGCGAAATGGCCGATGGGAAGCATCCACTGCCTCCATCTATGACGCTGCGATCAAACCTGCAGTGCGCATTCTTTCAGATTTTGGTGCCGAATTTATCGACGTTCAAGGGGACGCCGCGTTCGGCCTATTTACAGGGAAGCATTCACAGAAGCGCGCCATTTGCGCAGGAATCACAATCAAGACTTTTGGTGAGCGCGTCCTAATGCCCGCTCTGACAGAGAAGTGGCCCACTAATACGCCAGAGACTGGGTTCAAGATTGGCTGCGCTATCAGCGATATCCTAGCCAAGAAAATCGGAATCTCACGCACCGATCACCATGCCCCCGTTTGGGCTGGTAGGGCGGTGAACTACGCGGCAAAATGCTCCCAACAGGCCACTGCACACCAGATGATCGTAACGAAGCCGGTAGCGAATACAATTCGCCGGAACGAATATCTGTGGTATTCGTGCGCGTGTGGTGACACATCCACTACGCTTTGGTCAGATCAGCATGTAGAAAAGGTTTCAGGGAAGGACTCTGAGGGCCTGATTCTAACAAGCGGCTGGTGTAGCACTTGCGGAGACTCGTACTGTGACGCGATCTGCTCGGGCTCCTGGCGGAGGCCAGACTTGGATTCGAAGCGCAACCATCTGGCCTTCGGAGCATACCAACAGGTGATTAAGCACCGCGAGAATAACGCCCGTCAGATCAGGCGCGGCATCAGCGGCTGACCCGGGGAGCTTGTTAGTCGACCACGCGGAGTCCGGCAGTCACCGAAAGTGCGGCAATTGCGACCAATAGAAGGCGGATTGCTCGACCACCCCAGATGTATTTTTCACGCGCCACCTTGGAATTCGCCCAACTCTGGCTAGCGATCTCCATAACGAGAGATTCCAAATCGTTCGTCAGAGCGGCCATGGAGCTCGCATAGGAATCGCTAGTGGCATGAGCGCGAGCGATGTGATGGAAGTAGAGAAGGCTAGTGGGGTCCTCATTCATCTTCAGTCGGGGCCAGATCACCAAACCAGAGCAGAAGCCCGCAGAAAGAACAGTGAGCCCGCACAGAATAGAGCTGACGATCAGCCAGGTTGATGGGGTCTGAACGTCCTTTATGAGGTTGTAGAGCACTCCACCGGTAACTCCGCTGGCAGCGAGGGTAGCTCCGGCCTTCGCCTCAGCGTGCTTGATCCAGTCGATGACAAGACTCAGCCCCTTCCAAGCGTGGTCGGGATTTGGGGGCGACTCAGCTTCAGGTGCCGAAGGGGTATCCGTCATGCAGTCATCTTCCACCGCGCTGGCGGATCCGGACCCGCGTATCCCAAACTCCCACGCCGCCCAGACGCAGCGACTGAACCAGTCAGAGCCTCGCGGTGAGCTTCCCTCATCATGGCCGACACAGCACGGCTCCCCTTCTAGCAGTTTGGGAAGTGTTAGCGGTATGACGAGCGATGACGGCAAGAAGGCAGCTCGGTACCTGGCTGGTCGCGTGCAAGAGGTAGGACGAGTATCCGGGCGGGAGGTGCTGCAGCAGGTGAGCGGAGGGCGCCTCGGTGTGCGGCACAGCCCGCCTGACGTACCGGAGCTGGACACGCCCTGGCAGGGCACGGTCTCAGCGGAGCGCATCGGATGGCGTCAGCGTGCGGCCAACCTTGACGGCGAGTTCGCGTTAAGCGTCGACTACCAGCTCTGCCGCCGTTGCCGACTCGCCTGGGTCGAGCAGCCTTACACCATGCGCGAGTACGAGCGATGCGGCCTGGCTTCGGCCGGCCTCGCCGCGCTGCGGATCGAGCACCCCGACCTGACGTGGCACACCCTCGGTGGCCACCTCGCAGAGTCCAAGGCCTTCTGGGCCGCCGTTGGTGCCGATGTCCCCGGCGGGTACCAACAACGCCGCCTCTGCCCCCACATCACCGCGGGACGACCGAGACCGCCAACCCGAGAGCCACGGCCTATTCGTGGACGGGCGCGGCAGCTCAAACAGGCTCTGGACCTCTGACCTGGTCCAATCGTCGAGATGCACGGGGCCTCCGGAGCCGAGTGCGCTGGGCGGCATGATGGCTCCATGACCCCTGAATCCAGCAGCGCCCCCGTTGAGAGCACCCGACTTACGGCCGTGACCGATGGTGTCGCGCAAGTCTTCACTTGGGAGGCGGACGCGCGCATCGAGGTGCGGGGCATGGGGGGAGAGATCGTGATTGAGGCGAACGCCGCAGGCCTCAGGACGCTCGCTGGACATCTGCTGGTGCTTGCCGCGGAGGGTGTTCCCGATGGGAGTCACCTGCACCTCGAAGACAGCAACGGGTTGGAGGAGGGTTCCCTCAGCCTGGTCCTGGAGCGGTGCGACGAGGAGTGAGGGAGTCCGACGGTCGTAGCGCGGCTGAGGGTAGAGCTGACGTCCACGGCTGACATCAACGATGGCGGATAGCAGTAGTTGTCTGCGTCCCTCCAGGGGGTGGCTGACCGTTGGAGCTCAGGGCCGGAGGCGTGTCCGGGCGAGCTTACAAAGCAGACGTCGGCGGTTCGAAACCGTCCGCGCCCACCAGAGCGAAGCCCCCGCCGATCCCGGTGGGGGCTTCTGCATCCAAATCTGACATCAACGGGAGCGGCTATCCCGTCGTGCACGGAGCCGGAGCCGCAAAGGTGCTCTCCCCGTTGAAGACGCGGCGTGCGGCTGTGGTCATTCTCCCGACCGCCTCCAGTCGAGCACGCCCAGCTTGCCCAACGGCTTCCCAAGATCCCTGAGCCTGACGGTGCGCCAAGATCACAGCCAACTCGTGGTCGAGGCTTCGGCGCGCTTGATGAGCCGCAAGAGCGACGCCTTCCGGTCCTTCGACGCTGACGATCGCCTCATGCTCGATGACCTCGTGCAGAGCTTGTTGCGCACTCTCACGGCGATCTCGGTACTCATCCTCGGTGATGCCCGCCTCGCTCACGCGGACAAGCAGCCCTGCTGTGCGCAGAGCAGCGGAAATGAACTTCGCGTACGCCTCTCGCCTCGCTGCACGGGCCTCAGAGTCTCGTTGCGCGGCTTGGGTACCTGCCGCTAGCGCCTGCTGGGTGTTCGCCTGATGGCGTACCCCTCGCACGGCCAACCAGGCGGCAAGGCCCGCAGCCGCAAATGACGAAGCCGAGGGGACGATGGTCTCTACTACTCCACTCACCCTCAGATCACACCAAACCTTGGCCTACCGGTGCAGCCGAACATCAGAATCGGGACTCCCCGGCCGCCGTGGGGCAGTCGGGGCACAGACCGGCGGCCAACACTCCTACCCCGCCAGCTCTGCGGCCTATTCGTGGACTGGCGAGGCGGCGGATGTCGCATCCAGGCCCTTGACCTCGCTATACGCGTGGCGCACACGGGCCCTCCGGAGCCCTTTGCTAGTCGCAGTGACACACAAACAGTGAAGCCCCCAGCGATCGGCTGGGGGCCTCAATGTCGTTGGGGTGCGGTGCCACTAGTTCGAGGCTACTGGCCGGCTAGAAGCTTCGATGCGATCTTCACGGGTGTAGGGGGTTGGTATCGCTAGGCGGTGGCCGCGGCTAGTTGCTACGCGGACCGCGTCCCCCAGGGCTCCAGTCAGGTCCGCTGCCAGGAGGCGGAGTTCATCAGTGTCCGCCTCATCGTCCGCGAGGACTTCGTGGGCGTGGTCTAGGAGTTCCGAGCCCAGGCCGAGTTGCGCCGACTCGGCGTTGTCGGCGAGTCGCGACAGGTAGCCGGCGGTGTCGTCGGCGCTGAGGAAGCAGGGTTTGCCGTCGAGGCCCGGCCACGGCAGGAGTCGCAGCTCGCTGTGGGGTGTCATCGTTCCGCCCTCCTGGCTTCGGCCGTGTGGTGCGTGGTGAAGACTGCGTCGGCTCGGTCGCCGGGGAGTACCAGAAGGGCCGCCTCGACCACACGGCCGACAGTGTCGGTTGCCACGCGTGTGATCGAGAGGATGGGCAGGGTCGGGCTGATGCGAAGGGTCGTCGCTTCGCAAGGAGTCGGGAGGCGGGTGCTGACCGTTTCCTGGACCACGGCCAGCGGTGGGCGCTGGCCTGGCAGTCGTGCGGTTAGAAGTCCTTCCGGGACGTCGGCCGGCGCCAGGTCGCGGGGCACGTAGATGCGGGCCAGGCTGTGCGGTGTTTTGCCCTCGTGGCTGAGGCAGAGGAATTCCGTCAGAGGGCTGCGGGGCGAGACCTTGAGGAGGGCGGCCAGATGGCCGTGCGCTCCGAGATTGGTGGCGCGGACGGTGGTGTGGAGGGCTTCCTCGGTCGGGATGAGTGCGCTCGGCGGGTATCCGCCGCCGACGTACGTGACCCTGCGGAGCGGGTGGCGGACGAAGTTGCCGCTGCCGTGGATCTTCTCTACGAGGCCTTCGCCCTGGAGGAGCGCGAGGGCGTTGCGCAGGGTGGGTGTGCTGACTGCGTAACGGACGGCCAGTTTGGATTCTGAGGGGAGGCGTTCGCCGGGCTTCAAGTGACCCTTCGAGATTTGCTTCCGGAGGTCGTCGGCGATGGCGTGGCGGCGGGACGGTGCGGGTTGGGTCACCAGTTCCTCCGCATCCGGAGGGCGATGAACCGGGTTCGGGCGTGCATGGTCAGGAGTTCGCCAGACTCGAAGCAGAGTCGCTTCGCGCTGGCGGGAAGTTGGATCAGGTCGATGACGCGGCATGGCTGGCCGCCGATCTGGATTACGTCGCCGCGTTGGACGGTGGTCGAGGTGATCTCCACATTTGTGGCGAGGGCGCCGCTTGGGGTCCATCCGCTCACTGGGCCACCTGCCGCGGCTCGGGCCGGTTGGTTGGGGTGTGGCAGGGGCAGTCGCAGGCCTCGTAGATCACGGGGACGCCTACCGGAGCCGTGGTGGGGGACGACTGCGCGCACTCGTGGTGGGTGCCGATGGCGCACGAGCTCGACCGGTAGGGGTTGGGGTCCGCGGCGGGCGGTAATGCCGGCCGAAGGGGGCGCCCCCTGGTGCGGGCGGTTGTGGGGACCATACGGTTCGACATGCTGATCAGCTCCTATCGCTGACGGCCAGGTCCCCGGACGTCGCCCGTCGCGGGGACCGCTTTGCGTACGGCGGCCCATAGGGTGCGGCCGGTCAAGCTGCTGGCTAGGAGCCCGAATCGGTCGGCCTCCGCAACCACTTCCAAGACCTCCCGCCATGCGGAGGCGGGCAGGGCTTCCGGGACCTCCGCTTCGATCGACGTGTAGCGGGTGTGCTCCTCCACTCGCGTGGTCAGGCCCAGGGCGGACAGTCGGGCGGCGATGCTCTCGGCTGTTGATTCCGAAGCGGGCACCGAGGGCCTCCGTCGCCAAGTGAACACGTTGAGTGAAGCTAGTTAACTAGATTAGAGCTAGTGGACTAGATTTTCTACATGCCTGAGCAGCCGCCTTATCTCCGTATCGCCGACGTACTCCGGCAGCGGATCGCGGAGCATGACTGGAACGTTGGTGACCGGCTCCCCTCGCGGACGCAGATCGCCGAGGAGTGTGGCGTTGGCGAGAACGTCGTTCGTCGCGCGCAGGAGCTCTTGATCTCCCAGGGTGTGCTGGAGGGGCGAGCGGGCTCGGGTACGTACGTCGCGGAGCCACGGCAGCGGGTGCGAATTGTTCGGTCGTCCGCTCGTGAGCAGCCGGGTAGTTCTCCCTTCCGTGCGGACATGCAGGCCTTGGGCAGGCAGGGGAACTGGGAGAGTCGGACCGAGGCGAAGGTTCCCGCGCCGGTCGAGATCGCCGCGCGTCTCGGGATCTCGGTTGGGGAGCTGTGCGTGCGCACGGTGTACGAGTTCCTTGCCGATGGCAGGCCTGTGCAGCTGTCGACGAGTTGGGAGCCGTACGAGCTCACCGCCGGCACGCTCGTTGTCCTGCCCGAGGGTGGGCCGCATGCCGGCGTCGGTGTGGTGAACCGGATGGCCGTTATTGGGATCACGGTCAGCCACGCCGTGGAGCAGCCGGAGCCTCGGCAGGCGACCGCCGAGGAGGCATCGCTTCTCGGAATTCAGAAGGCCGCTCTGGTGACGCACATCCGGCGGACGTACTACAGCGACCAGGGGCAGCCCGTGGAGACCGCGGACATCGTCATCCCTGCCGCGCTGTGCGAGATCGTCTACGAGATCCCTGTCGGTCGCTAGCCCGACCCAGCACCATCCCGAGCACCTGGCGAGCACGAGAGAGGGCAACCCGCTGTGGACGCGGAGCGAAAGGCCCGGATAGCCGACTTGGCCGTGACGGCGCAGCCCGTCTGGGACGAGAGCCGCGACAGTGGGGCTCTACAGGTTTTCCTGAAGGAGATCGGCTGTCACGGCGTGGACGCGGTCATGGTGACTAGGCAGGTGGTCGGGTGCAGCCTCGGCGAGGCTCAGACAATGTTCATCACCGCCGCCTGTCGGGCCTCCGAGCTCGCCTTCCACAACGCGTTCATCGAGGGCCTTGGGCGGTCCCAGGACGACGTCTAGCCCGCCGGTCGAAGTCCTGCTGGGGTAG
This sequence comes from Streptomyces sp. NPDC006487, assembly GCF_042870555.1. Lineage (NCBI taxonomy): Bacteria > Bacillati > Actinomycetota > Actinomycetes > Kitasatosporales > Streptomycetaceae > Streptomyces > Streptomyces sp. NPDC006487. The sequence goes on along the minus strand of NZ_JBIAHN010000007.1, from coordinate 98,180 downwards.
GCGCCCGTCGGGCCGCGAGGCGTGCGTTTTAAGCTGTCAGCTTCCGGTGAGGACGAGCGTCTCGCCGAACCGGTCGAGAGCGGCATACATGAGATCCCCGGGCTACTCGCGCCTCAGGGTCCCGGGGGGAGATCGAATGGCAGGCAAGAGCGACTGGCGGAACCACCCGCGCTGGCACCTGGTGATCTTGATACCGCTGCTGATCTTCGTGATCGCAGAAGAAAACCCGATCTCGCGCGCCTTGCTGGCGACCGCAATCCTCGTGGGGGCGGCTCGCTACGGGCGCGAGTCGGTGAAGTGGAAGGCGAACAGCGGCCAGGCACAGCCGGCACCGCCGCCGCAACCACAGCCGTCCGAGGGCTACCTGTAGCCGAGCAGGCCTCGCGCCGGGCATCGACGGCGTGTCTTCTGCGTGTCTGATGGCGGAGTGATGCGCGGGGAGTCGCGGGGAATGACGGTGTGGGGGCTGGGAAGCTGCTGGTCAGTGGGTTGGCTGGTGAGGGCGGGGGCGCGTACGCGATCTTCCAAACTAGCTACGCGGGTTCGATTCCCGTCACCCGCTCCAGATGGCTCAGGGCCAGGTCAGAGGATGTTTCCTCGGGCCTGGCCCTGATGCGTTTCCCGGGTTGCCGCGGGAAGCGCCGGCTCAGAGTTTGATGCCCGCGATCGTGTCCGCGAGGGAGTTCAGGAAGCGGTTCACGTCCGGGGCGATGGAGCTGGACGCGAGGAAGAAGCCGAAGAGGACCGCGACGATCGCGGGGCCGGCCTTGAGGTGGCCTCCGCGGACGAGCACCACGAGGATGATCGCCAACAGGACTACCACTGACAGCGAAATGGCCACTTCTGATCACACCTTCGGTCGTCCCCTGGTCGGCCCGGGGCGCGGCCGTGCGCACCCCCACATGGTCCATCCTCCCACCAACGCGCCCCGGCTATCCGTCTCGTGACGAAGAGACAGTGTTGCTTTTGCGTCAGGGGGTGGCGAGGCCGAGGAGGGAGCGGACGTATGCATACTTTCCGGTCAGTCGGTCGCGGGTGGGGGCGTCGAGGACCGCCAGGCGGGCGGGGTCCGCGTTGTGGGCCAGGTCGGCTTCCTTGATCAGGAGGGCGCCGGGGGTGGCGAGGATGCGGGCCGTGTACGCCTCGACCGGTTCTCCGGGGCGTTTGGTGACGGCCAGGACCATGTCCTTGACGGACTGCGGGAGTCCGGCCGATTCCAGCCAGGCCGGAGTGAGGGCCTCGTCCTCGATCGCGTCGTGGAGCCAGGCCGCCGCCTGCTGTTCGGCGGTGCCGCCGCGGGCGCGGACGCCCTCGGCGACGGCGGCGAGGTGTTCCGCGTACGGCCGGCCGGCCTTGTCGGTCTGGCCCTCGTGCGCGGTGCGGGCGAGGGCCTCGACCTCGATGAGGGTGAGTGGGCCGCTGGTCATCCGAGCTCCTTCGCCGCCGTGTGGAGTGCCTGCGTGATCCGGCGTACGTCTGCAGGTGTGGTGCGCCAGTTGGAGAACGCGGCGCGCAGGGCGGGGGTTCCCGCGTAGGTCGTGGGGGTGACGAACACCTCGGGTCCGGCCGCTTCGCGCAGGGCCGTGAGGCGGGCCGGGGTGGGGGAATGGGTGAGGGTGAAGCAGACGACGTTCAGGCGGACGGGGGCGAGGACCGTGAAGTGGGGGTCCTGCGTGAGGGATTCGCCGAGCGAGCGGGCGCAGGCGATGTCCCGTTCCACGATCTCGCGGTGGCCTTCGCGGCCGTAGGCGCGCAAGGTGAACCAGGCGGCGAGTGCGCGCAGCCGGTGGGAGTTCTCCGGGGTGAGGTGGACCAGGTCGGGGTCCTCGGACAGGGGGCCGAGGTAGGTGGCGGCGTTCTGGAAGACGCGGGCCTGGAGGTCGCGGCGGCGGGTGAACTGGACGGCGCTGTCGTAGGGGACGTTGAGCCACTTGTGCAGGTCGACGCAGACGGAATCCGAGGCGTCCAGGCCTTCGGTGAGGTGGGCGTGGGCTGGGGAGAGCGCGGCGAAGGCGCCGAAAGCGGCGTCCGTGTGCAGCCAGAAGTCGTGGCGTTCGCGCAGTGCGGCGATGGCGCGGAGGTCGTCGAAGTCCACGGTGTTGACGGTGCCCGCGTTGGCGACGACCACGGCGGGCCGGCCCGGCGTGTCGGCGAGGGCGCGGTCCAGGGCGGCCGGGTCGACGGCCTCACGGCCGGGGAGGGTCGGTACGCGGACCAGGGCCGCGCGGCCGAGTCCGAGGACGGAGAGGGCCTTGGCGATGGAGGAGTGCGGGGCGCCGGACAGGACCCGGACCGGGCCGAGCGCGGCCGCGCCGTCCTCGGCCGGGGAGACGCCGAGGCGTTCGCCGAGCCATTCGCGGGCGATGGCCAGGCCGGTGGTGTTGGACATCGTCGCGCCGCTGACGAAGGTGCCGGTGTGGGCGGCGGAGAGGTGGAAGAGGTCACGCAGCCAGGTGATGGTTTCGCGTTCGAGCTCCTGGCCCCCGCCGTCCAGGGCGGAGTTGGAGTTCTGGTCGTGGGCCGCGGTGAGCCAGTCGCCCGCGAGGGCGGCGGGGGTGGCGCCGCCGGTGACGAAGCCGAGGTAGCGGGGGCCGGCGGAGGCCGACAGCCGCGGCGCCCAGCGCTCCGCGAAGGCCGCGAGGGCGGCCTCGGTGCCGGAGCCGTGCTCGGGGAGGCGCTGCGGTGTCGGGCTCCCCTCCGTACGGGGAGGTACGACGGGACGCGCGTCCAGCGCTGCGAGCGTCGCGGCGGCGGCGTCGCGGGTGGCGTCGAGGAGCTCGGGGAGGCGGGCCAGGTCGGCGGCGAGGGTGCGGTCCATGGGGGCACGGTATGGTCCGGCGGGCCGCGCCGGGCGGGCCAATCCGGGGTGAGTGGCTGGTGGCGGGGGTGGGGCCGCCCTGCGGGGCGGCCCCGGCGGCGGTTGCGGCGCGCGCTGGTCGGGGGTCGGCGCATCAGGTTCGGCCGAGTCTCAGGGCTCTGCGGGCCGGGAGGGCCGTGGCCGCGAGGGTCAGGGTCGTGGCGGCCACGACGAAGGAGCCGTAGACGGTGGGCGGGATGTACGGGGCGCTGCCCGTCACCGCCTTCGTCAGCGGGATCAGCGTGGTCAGGGCGATCGCCGAGCCGAGGGCGACGCCCGCGCCGCTGACCAGGAGGGCTTCCCCGTAGAGCATCCGCAGGACCTGGCGGCGGGTGGAGCCGACGAGGCGGAGCAGGTGCAGTTCGCGGCGGCGGTCCAGGACGGTCATGACCAGGGTGTTGGCCGCGGCGACGGCCGCGAAGCCGCCGAGGACGGCCGCCATGGTGGTGTTGGCCCAGGCGTTGACCTCGCGGTCCACGCTCCGCGCGGAGGTCCAGGCCTTGGCGGTCAGCACCGGACCGACGCCCTCGGGGGCCGGGCCGCGGACCAGGAGTTCGGTCGGGCGGCCGGCGGTGGTGTGGCCGGCCAGATCTGCGGCGGGGAGGGTGACCTCGCCGAGGCCGAGGCCGCGGGAGTAGACGGCGACGATCTCGGGGTCGGCCCGGGTGCCGTCGGGGAGGCGCAGCTCGATGCGGTCGCCGACGGCAGCGCGGTCGGCGGCGGCGAGGGTCCGGTCGACGGCGACCTTGCCCGGGGCCAGCCGGGCGAGGTCCCCGGAGAGCACGCCCAGGTCCTGGACGGTGGTGATGTCCCCGGCGACCCCCTGGGCGGAGGCGCTTTGGATCAGGCGCTCCGGTCCGGATCCGACGACGGCGAGGACGGTGGTGCGGGTGAGCGCGACCGCCCCGGCCGCGACCGCCCGGTCCGGGTCGTGCGGGTCGGTGACGACGTGGTCGGCGAGCATCCCGGTCTGCTGCTGCCGGATCACGGCCCGGTCCTCACTGGTGTGGAGGAAGACCAGGGTGGAGGAGAAGGCCATGGCGAGCACGATCGGGGTGATCGCGGAGGCGAGCCGGCGGGCGTTGGTGCGGGAGTTGGCGGCGGCCAGGGAGCCCGCGGCTCCGGTGGCGCGCAGCGGGAGCCCGAAGAGGGTGGCGCAGGCGCGGGCGATCAGCGGGCCGAGCAGGGCGACGGCGAGCATGAAGAGCATGACGACGCCGAGGGCCGCGTTGGCGGCGTCCGGCCCGCTGCTGCCGGCGGCCAGCGTCGCGCAGGCGGTGCCGCCGGCCAGGGCGGCGAGGCCGAGGGGGGTACGGATCCACCCGGGCCGCAGGCGTTCCACGGCGGACTCGGCGAGGGCCCGGCCGGGGCGGATGCGGGCCGGCCGGCGGGCGGCTGCCCAGCCGGCGAGCAGGGCGGTGACGAGTCCGATGCCGGCGGCGGAGACGAGCGGGATCCAGCCGGTGGTCAGGTCGACGGCGGCCGGGACGGCGCCCTTCTCCTTGAGCCGGCCGAACCACCAGGAGGCCAGCGCGATGCCGGGTACGCAGCCCAGCGCGCCCGCGACCGGTGCGACGAGGAGGGCTTCGGTGGCGACCGTACGGCGGATCTGGCGCGGGGTGGCTCCGACGGCGCGCAGCAGTGCGAACTCGCGGGAACGCTGCCCGACGGAGAGGGCGACGGTGCCGGCGGCGGTGAAGACGGCGACGAGGGTGGCGATGCCGCCGAAGGAACCGCCGAGGCCGGCCAGCATCTCCTTGGCGCCCGCGAGCTGCGGGTCCATGGCGCGGTCGGCGCCGGTCAGGACCTGGGCACGACCGTCCACGGCGGCCCGGACCGTTGCCGCGTCGGCCCCGAAGACGGCGATGGCATCGAGGGTGCGGGGGTGTCCGGACAGGGCGCGCGCTTCGGCGTCGGAGAACCAGGCGCCGGGGCGGTCGGTATGCCCGACGACTCGGAACTCCCGCTGTCCGGCGGGGGTGTCGAGCGTGATCCGGCCGGTCCCCTCCGCGCCGCCGAGGACCACTTCGCCCGGAGCGTCCGGGGCCCGCCCCGAACGCAGCCCGGCGGGGCTGAAGGCGGTGGAGCCCCAGCCGTACGCGTCGAAGGCGCGGCCGGCCCGGTCCCGTACGGGGAAGCTCACGTCGGGCACGGCCCGCCCCAGCGGGGCCAGCAGGTCCAGGAGAGCGGCGTCCACCCGGGCGTGTTCGGGTACCTGCGCGGAGACGTCGTAGGCGCCCTCGCCACTGCCCACCCGCAGGGTGACCTGCTGGTCGGCGGCGACGACGACGGGGGCCGCGGCATAGCGCGTCGGCGGGGCGCTCGCCCGGATGCCGGTCTCCAGCAGGATCCCGCAGGCGGAGACGATGGTGACGGTCATCAACAGCGCGACGAAGGTGCCGACGAAGGCGGCGGGCCGGAACCGGAGCACGGCGCGGGCCAGACCGTTGGTACGGGGGCGGAGCGGCATCAGGCGGCCGCCCCTGCATGGCGCGCGGCGGCGGGAGCGGGCGCGGTCAGGGCCGTCATGCGGGTGGCGATCGTGGCGGCGCAGCTGCGCGGGAGCCGATCGGCGATGAGGCCGTCGGCGAGGAAGAGCACCTGGTCGGCGTGGGCGGCTGCGGCCGGGTCGTGGGTGACCATGACGACGGTGGCTCCGAGGGTGTCCACGGCACTGCGGAGCAGGCAGAGGACCTCGGTGGCCGTGGTGGTGTCGAGGGCGCCGGTGGGCTCGTCGGCGAAGATCACGTCGGGGCGGGTGACCAGGGCGCGGGCGATGGCCACGCGCTGCTGCTGGCCGCCGGAGAGTTCGGCGGGGCGGCGGCGGCCCTTGCCCTCCAGGCCGACGCGGGCGAGCAAGTCGGCGGCGCGGGCCTGCCCCTGGGAGGCGGTGCGGGTGCGGGTGCGGCCGCCGGCCAGGCGCATGGGGAGCAGGACGTTCTGCTCGACCGTGAGGGAGGGGAGGAGGTTGAAGGCCTGGAAGACGAAGCCGAGGCGGCTGCGGCGGAGTTCGGTGAGCTCGTTCTCGTTCATGCCGGTGATCTCGGTGCCACCGAGGCGGACGGAGCCCGCTGTCGGGAGGTCCAGGCCGGCTGCGCACTGGAGGAAGGTCGACTTTCCGGAGCCGGAGGGGCCCATCACCGCGGTGAAGCTGCCGCGGGGGAGGCTGAGGTCGATGCCGCGGAGGGCGTGCACGGTGGCCTGGCCGCGGCCGTACTGGCGGCGGACCGCGCGCAGCTCGACTGCGGCGGTGGCGTCGTGGGACGCCCCCGGCTGCCCGGCCGGCCCGGGCGGCGCCGTTCGCTGCTCGGTCTGCCGCTTGCTGCGCCGGAGCCCCATGGTGTGCCGCCTTCCGTGCCGGTCGACCGCCTCGTGGTGATCGTGTCTTCGACGCTACGGAGGGCGGGTGGCCTGCGGCCATGGCGGAGGCAGGCGGACCGGGGGTGGGGTAAACCCGACCATCGGGGCGGGGGTGGGCGGCGGGGGCCGAGGCGAATGCCCTGCCCCTGCGGGGCGGGGCGGGGTGGGCTGCCCCTGCGGGGCGGGGTGCCCTGCGGGGCGAGGTCCCCTACCCGCCCTTCCACCGTTCCCCGGGCGCTGCCCGGACCCCGGTCCTCAAGCGCCGGACGGGCTGAGAGGGGCGCCGGGCTGCGCCCAGACCCCCTAGGGCTCCGCCCCGGACCCCCGTCCTCGAACGCCCGACGGGCTGAGAGGGGCACCGGGCTGCGCCCAGACCCCCTAGGGCTCCGCCCCGGACCCCCGTCCTCGAACGCCGGACGGGCTGAGAGGGGCGCCGGGCTGCGCCCAGACCCCCTAGGGCTCCGCCCCGGACCCCCGTCCTCGAACGCCCGACGGGCTGAGAGGGGCGCCGGGCTGCGCCCAGACCCCCAAGGGCTCCGCCCCGGGCCCCCGTCCTCGAACGCCCGACGGCTGAAAGACCCCGGCACCGGGTAACGGGCGAAGGGCAGGTAGGTGACCCGGCCCCTCGGGGCCCAACCAGCCGCACCCGCCCACCATCCACTCCGGCGGTGCGAGGGGGCGTCAGGAGAAGGTCGCGCGGCGGATCAGGAGGAGGGCCCTGTCGTCGTTGACGTCCTTGGCCACCTTTTCGATGAGGTGCCAGGTCGCGCCCTCCCAGCCGGCGGCGACGTAGCGGTCGGCCTCGCCGGTGAGGCGGTCGATGCCCTCGCTGATGTCGCGGTCGGCCGTTTCGACCAGGCCGTCGGTGAAGAGCATCAGGACGTCGCCGGGGCGGAGGTTGCCGCGGGCGGGGGTGAACTCGGCGCCGTCGTAGACGCCGAGGAGCGGGCCCTCGCCGGTCATCTCCTGCCAGCGGCCGGTCCCGGCGGAGAGCTGGAGGGCGGGCAGGTGGCCGGCTGAGAGGAGTTCGTAGTCGCCGGTCTCCAGGTCCAGGACGAGGTGGATGGAGGTGGCGAAGCCCTCGTCCCAGTCCTGGCGGAGCAGGTAGCCGTTGGCGGCGGGCAGGAAGCCGTGTGGGGGCAGCGCTCCCAGGAGGCCACCGAAGGCGCCCGAGAGGAGGAGGGCGCGGGAGCCCGCTTCCATGCCCTTGCCGGAGACGTCGGTGAGGACGATCTCCAGGGTGCGGCCGCCGTTCGTGCGGGCGGCGACCACGAAGTCGCCGGAGAAGGACTGGCCGCCGGCCGGGCGCAGGGCCATCTCCCGGTGCCAGCCGCGCGGCAGGGAGGGCAGCTTGCTCTGGACCCGGATGCGTTCGCGCAGGTCGAAGAGCATGGTGCCGCCGCGCCGCCAGGGCACGCCGACGCGGCTGCGGAACTGGGCGATGACCAGGCCGAAGAACCCGCAGGCCGCGACGACGAGGACGGTGCCGGGGGTGACCCGTGCCGGGCCCTGGGTGTACGGGCCGAGGACGAGGGCCTCGACGATGAGCGCGGCCGCGGAGGCCGCGTAGAGGGCGAGCAGGCTGGCGGGGCGCAGCAGCAGGCCGCCGGCGACGATGGGCAGCACGAGCGCGGCGGGCGAGAACCACACGGGCAGCATGAGCGTGCCGCAGGCGATGGCCGGGATCGTGAGGATCAGGCCGCCGAAGGCCAGCCAGTCGGAGGCGTCGCCGCGGAAGTAGTCGACGGCTGATTTGCGCAGCACGGTGCGCGCCCGGTGCCACGCCATGCGGGTCCGGGCCAGGAGGGACTCCACGTGTGCTCCGGCCATTGCTTCGGGACCCTATCCATCCTGGCTGTGCGCGCGCAGGGGTACCCCCTGAGATGGGCCCATCGGCAACCGAAAAGAGATCGACCGGGGACGGATTGCCCTGATAGGGATGGCCGTATGCCTCTTGAGACGCGCGTATTGCAGGCCGATGAGTGGGATGTCTGGTACGACCAGCTGGAACTGGCATTCGGTGGAGTGCCCGAATCGCCCGAGGAGCGCGAGCTCTACCGGTCGCTCACCGAGACGGAGCGCTCCCTCGGCGTCTGGGACGGCGGGGCCTGCGTCGGCACGGCGGGGGCCTTCTCCTTCCGGCTCTCGGTGCCGGGCGGGGCGCTCGTGCCCGCCGCCGGGATCACGATGGTGGGCGTCTCCCCCACGCACCGCAGGCGGGGCGTGCTCACCTCGCTGATGCGCCGCCAACTGGACGACGTCCGGGCGGGTGGTGAACCGATCGCCGTGCTGACGGCCTCGGATCCGGCGATCTACGGGCGCTTCGGCTACGGCACCGCCGCGTACTCGCTGTCCGTGGAGATCGACAAGACCCGCGTACGGCTCTCCGTGCCGCCGGGGACCGACGACGTACGGCTGCGGCTGGTCGATCCGCGCAAGTCCCTGGCCGACTGTGAGCGGGTCTACGCGGCGCTGGTCGCGGGCCGGCCCGGGATGCCGGCCCGGCAGCCGGGCTGGGAGCTGCAGGCGGTGTTCGACCCGGAGGCGACGAGGGGCGGGGCCTCTCCCCTGAAGTGCGTGGTCGCCGAGCGGGCGGACGGCGAGGTGGTCGGGTACGCCCGCTACCGGGTCAAGCCCGAGTGGGACCTGACCGGTTCGGGCGGCCGGGTGGACGTGGCGGATCTCGACGCGCTCGATCCGGCGGCGTACGCGGCGCTGTGGCGGTACGTGTTCTCCATCGACCTGACCTGGACCGTACGGGCCGTCAAGCGCCCGGCGGACGATGCGGTGCTGCACCTGGTCAGCGATGTCCGCCGGACGCAGGCGCGGCTGCGGGACTCGCTGCACGTACGGCTCGTGGACCTGCCGGCGGCGCTGGCCGCGCGGGCCTACGGGGCTCCGCTGGACGTGGTGCTGGAGGTGGAGGACGCGTTCTGTCCGTGGAACGCGGGGCGCTGGCGGCTGGCCGTCGGCGCGGACGGGGCCGCGGTCTGTACCCGGACGGAGGACCCGGCCGACCTGGAGCTGTCGGTACGGGAGCTCGGCGCGGCGTACCTGGGCGGGGTCTCCCTGAACTCGCTGGGCCTGGCCGGCCTGGTGCGCGAGGTCCGCGCGGGAACGCTGGCCGCGCTCTCGCGCGCCTTCGCCGGCGACGTGGCCCCGTGGCTGCCGCACGGGTTCTAGCCGGGGAGCGCCCCGCCCGGGCGCCCGGCCAACGGGCCCGGCGACCGGACCTGGGCGGCGGGCCCGGCTAGCGGGCCTGGCACCCCGGGCACCAGAAGAGGTTGCGGGCGGCGAGACCGGCGGTGCGGATCTCGCCCCCGCAGATGTGGCAGGGCATGTTGGCCCTGCGGTAGACGTACACCTCACCGCCGTGGTCGTCCACCCTCGGCGGGCGGCCCATGGCCTCGGGCAGGTGCTCGTCGCGAACGGTGTCGATGCGGTTGTTGCGCACGCCTTCGCGCATGAGCAGGACGAGGTCGGCCCAGATCGCGTCCCACTCGCGGCGGGTGAGGTCCTTGCCGGCGCGGTAGGGGTCGATGCCGTGCCGGAAGAGGACCTCGGCGCGGTAGACGTTGCCGACGCCGGAGACGATCTTCTGGTCCATGAGCAGGGCGGCCACGGTGGTGCGGGAGCGGGAGATCCGGGCCCAGGCGCGGTCGGGGTCGTCGGCGGGACGCAGCGGGTCCGGGCCGAGCCGGTCGTGTATCGCCTTCTTCTCGCCGTCGCCGATGAGCGCGCACGCGGTGGGCCCGCGCAGGTCGGCGTAGTGGTCCTCGTTCAGCAGCCGGAGCCGGACCGTGTCGGTGGCGGGCGGGGCCGGGGCGGGGCCGAAGCCGAGCTTCCCGAAGAGGCCGAGGTGGATGTGGATCCAGGCGTCGCCGAGTTCGAGGAACAGGTGCTTTCCGTGCGCCTCGGCGGATTCCAGCTCGCGGCCGTCGAGCAGGGCCGCGCTCTCGGCGAACCGGCCCTGCGGACTGCTCACCCGGACCGGGCGGGCGGCGAAGCGCTCGGTGTGGTCCTCGGCGAGGCGGTGGATCGTATGCCCCTCGGGCACGGCAGTACTCCTCGCGAACGGAAAACCGGGACATGAAAAACCGGCCGCGCCGCCCCGGAGGGCGTCGCGGCCGGAAGCGGGATCAGCCCTGCGGGTGGTGGGCCGGGATCGGGGGGAGCTCGCCGGTGGTCTCGTAGGCGGTGAGCATGTCGATCCGGCGGGTGTGGCGCTCCTCGTCGGAGTACGGGGTCTTCAGGAACGCGTCGATGAAGCTGACGACCTCGTCCTCGGTGTGCATCCGGCCGCCGACGGAGATGACGTTGGCGTTGTTGTGCTCACGGCCGAGCTCGGCGGTCTGGACGCTCCACGCGAGGATGGCGCGGATGCCCTTGACCTTGTTCGCGGCGATCTGCTCGCCGTTGCCGGAGCCGCCGATCACGATGCCGAGGCTGCCGGCGTCCGCGGCCGTCTTCTCCGCGGCGCGGAGGCAGAACGGCGGGTAGTCGTCCACCGCGTCGTAGATGTGGGGCCCGCAGTCGACGGGCTCGTGGCCGTTGTTCTTGAGCCAGTCCACCAGGTGGTTCTTGAGCTCAAAGCCGGCATGGTCGGATCCGAGGTACACGCGCATGGTCCGAGTGTGGCACGAGCCGGGCCGGGGACCCGCCGCGGGGTGTCGCGTAAGTCACTTCTAAAGCTCAAGTAAACCCAAAGAACGCAGATGGGACACCGCAGGACCAAGGTCCTGGACGTTCGTCCCGACGCAACGATCCGGATTGGGGTCTTCCGCCCTGCGTTCATCTCAGGTTTGAATGCCGGGGCTCGCCACCCGAGAACCTAAGGATCCGTTCATGAGCTCCACGACGACCCTTCAGAAGGAAGGCTCCCCCACCGGCAATCCCGGTGAAGGCCAGCCCTCCGACGGCCTGAAGGCCGGTCTCAAGAACCGTCACCTGTCCATGATCGCCATCGGCGGCGTCATCGGTGCCGGGCTCTTCGTCGGCTCCGGCGGCGGTATCGCCAAGACCGGTCCCGCCATCCTGCTGTCCTACGCGCTGGTCGGCGCGATGGTCGTCTTCGTCATGCGGATGCTGGGCGAGATGGCGGCCGCCAGCCCGAACTCCGGCTCCTTCTCCGCGTACGCCGACCGCGCGCTCGGCCGCTGGGCCGGTTTCTCCATCGGCTGGCTGTACTGGTTCTTCTGGGTCGTCGTCCTGGCCGTGGAGGCCACCGCCGGCGCCGTCATCCTCGAGAGCTGGGTCCCGGCCGTCCCGCAGTGGGCCTGGGCGCTGATCGTGATGGCCGTGCTGACGGTCACCAACCTCGGCTCGGTCGCCTCGTACGGCGAGTTCGAGTTCTGGTTCGCCGGCATCAAGGTGGTCGCCATCGGCGGCTTCGTGATCATCGGCCTGCTGGCCGTCTTCGGCGTGCTGCCGGGCTCGGACAACCCGGGCGCGGGCTTCGCCCACCTCACCGACACGGGCGGCTTCATGCCGAACGGCTGGGGGTCGGTCCTCACCGGTGTGCTGATGGTCGTCTTCTCCTTCATGGGCAGCGAGATCGTCACGCTGGCCGCCGGAGAGTCCGAGGACCCGCGGCGCGCGGTCACCAAGGCCACCAACTCGGTGATCTGGCGCATCGGCGTCTTCTACTTGGGCTCGATCTTCATCGTGCTGACCCTGCTGCCGTGGAACGACAAGTCGATCGTCGAGAAGGGCTCGTACGTCGCCGCCCTGGACTCGATCGGCATCGCGCACGCCGGTCAGATCATGAACGTGATCGTCCTGACGGCCGTGCTGTCCTGCCTCAACTCGGGCCTCTACACCGCCTCCCGCATGGCCTTCTCGCTGGGCGAGCGCGGTGACGCCCCGAAGGCCTTCGCCAAGGTGAACAAGCGGGGCGTGCCGATGGCCGCCATCCTGGGCTCGGTCGTCTTCGGCTTCGTCGCCGTCTACTTCAACTACGCCTTCAAGGACACGGTCTTCAGCTTCCTGCTGAACGCCTCGGGCGCGATCGCGCTGTTCGTGTGGCTGGTCATCTGCCTGACCCAGCTGCGGATGCGCGGGATCCTCATGCGCGAGGCCCCGGAGAAGGTGACGGTGAAGATGTGGCTCTTCCCGTACCTGACCTGGGCCACCGCCGCGATGATCACCTTCGTCCTCGGCTACATGGTCTACGACAAGGACAACCGCGAGACCGTCCTGCTGTCGCTGCTGGTCGCGGCCGTGGTGATCGCGATCGGCGTGGCACGTGAGCTGCGCCGCAAGGCCGCCCTGAAGGCCTCCGCGTAGGCCTTGCCCACATGACGGCAGCCCCGGACCGCACTGCGCGGTCCGGGGCTGCCGTGTGGAACGTGGGGGTACGGGCGCTCACGCGCGGCCGAGGAGCTTCCAGGCGGCCGGCAGCAGGCCCATCGCCAGCGCCGCCTTGAGCGCGTCGCCGATCAGGAACGGCGTCAGCCCGCCCGCGACGGCCGCACCGAAGGACATCCCGGTGGACAGCGCGAGGTAGGGGACGCCGACCGCGTAGACGACCGCGGAGCCCAGCACCATCGTGCCCGCCGTACGCAGCACGGAGCGGTCGGCGCCGCGCCGCGCGAGGGCGCCGACGACCGTGGAGGCCAGGAGCATGCCGAGGACGTACCCGAAGGTCGCGCCGCCCGCGCCGGAGGAACCGCCCGCGAACCACGGCACGCCCGCCATGCCGGCCAGGGTGTAGAGGGCCAGGGAAAGGAAGCCCCGGCCGGCTCCCAGCGCGGTGCCCACGAGCAGCGCGGCGAAGGTCTGCCCGGTGATCGGTGCGGCCAGGCCGTCGACCTGGACGGCGATCTGCGCGGCGAGGCCGGTGAGCGCGGCTCCGCCGGCCACGAGCGCGATGTCGCGGACGCGGCTCGCGGGCAGCAGGTCGGCGAGGACGGCGCCGGGCCGGAAGGAGACGGAAGCAGTGCTCATCGGGGACTCCGCGGGAGGTGGGGTCGACAGGGACGATCACCGACGTTAGTCCCGGGTCCGGGGCCTCATCGGGGTCGCCCGGGACAAAGCCGTACTCCCTGGTTTGGTGGGGAGTTCACAAAGACCTCGCCCCGCGCCCGACGTGCAGTGATCCACATCACGGGCAATGAAAGACATCAAGTCCGTTTTGCGCGGATGGGCGCTCTCCGGAGAGACTGTAGGGTCCCTCCAACTGTCGCGGAGCCCCCACCGCCGCCAGGCCATAGAGAGTACGAGCACTCCTCATGCGCGACCTCCCGTCCGCCCCTCCCGGCACCACGGACGAGCTCCCACCGGAGCCCCTGAGCCACAGCCTCAAACAGCGCCACCTGACCATGCTGGGCCTCGGCGGCGTGATCGGCGCCGGGCTGTTCGTCGGCTCCGGCGCCGGCATCACCATCGCCGGTCCCGCGATCATCTGCTCGTACCTGCTCGCGGGCGTCCTCGCGATGCTGGTGATGCGGGCGCTCGGCGAGATGTCGGCGGCGATGCCCGCCTCCGGCTCCTTCTCCGTCTACGCGGAGAAGGCGCTCGGCCGCTGGGCCGGCTTCTCGGCGGGCTGGCTGTACTGGTTCCTGCTGGTCGTGGTGCTGGCCGTGGAGGCCACGGCCGCCGCGAAGATCGCGAACGGCTGGCTGCCCTCGGTGGACCAGTGGGTCTGGGTGTTCGTCTTCATGGTGGTCTTCACCGTGAGCAACCTGGCCGCCGTACGGAACTTCGGCGAGTTCGAGTTCTGGTTCGCGGCCCTCAAGGTCGGCGCGATCGTGCTGTTCCTGATCCTCGGCACGCTGGCCGTCTTCGGCCTGCTCCCCGACACGGATCCGGTCGGCATGGCCAACCTGACCGGGCAGGGCGGCTTCTTCCCGAACGGCGCGAGCGGTGTGGTCGCCGGCATGCTGGCCGTCGTCTTCGCCTTCGGCGGGCTGGAGGTCGTCACCATCGCGGCCGCCGAGTCGGACGACCCGGCCCGGTCGGTGTCCCGCGCGGTGCGCAGCGCCGTGTGGCGCATCCTCTTCTTCTACGTCGGCTCGATGCTGGTCATCGTGACCCTGCTGCCGTGGGACTCGCTGACGCCGGGGCAGAGCCCGTACGTGGCCGTCCTCGACTCGATCGGCATCGCGCACGCCGGCCAGATCATGGACGTCGTCATCTTCGTGGCACTGCTGTCGGCGCTCAACGCGAACCTGTACGGGTCCTCGCGGATGGTGTTCTCGCTCGCGGAGCGGGGCGAGGCGCCGAAGTCCCTGCTGAAGGTGTCGGGCGGAGGGGTGCCGCGCCGGGCGGTCTTCGCGTCGGTGGCCTTCGGGTTCGTCTCGGTGGTGCTGAACCTGCTGTGGCCGGACACCATCTTCCTCTACATGCTCAACGCGGTCGGCGCGGTGCTGATCTTCGTGTGGGCCCTGATCGCGGTCTCGCAGCTGAAGCTGCGCGCGAAGATCGAGCGGGACATGCCGGAGCGGCTGACGCTGCCGATGTGGCTGTTCCCGTACGCGACGTGGGCGGCGCTGATCGGGATGGCCACGGTGCTGGTCCTGATGCTGTTCGACGATGCGGCACGGCCGCAGTTGCTGTGGTCTTCGGGGGCCGCGGCCGCGGTGCTGCTGGTGGCGTGGATCCGGGAGCTGCGCACCCCGAAGTCCTGACCCCGCCGGACCTCGCGAAGACCCCCGCGCACACCGCGCGGGGGTCTTCGCGCGTCAGGTGCGCAGGTAGGAGGCCCCGTTGACGTCGAGGACCGCGCCCGAGCTCCAGCGCGCCGCGGGCGAGGCCAGGTGGAGCACGGCGGCGGCGATCTCCTGCGGGGTCCCCGCGCGGCCGAAGGGGCTCTGCGCCCGGATCCGCTCGCCCTCCTCCCCGGCGAGCCGGTCGGCGACCCGTTC
Organism: Streptomyces sp. NPDC006487; assembly: GCF_042870555.1. Classification (NCBI taxonomy): domain Bacteria; kingdom Bacillati; phylum Actinomycetota; class Actinomycetes; order Kitasatosporales; family Streptomycetaceae; genus Streptomyces; species Streptomyces sp. NPDC006487. The sequence continues at coordinate 83,099 of NZ_JBIAHN010000007.1, read as the reverse complement.
GGTGGCCACGAAGCCGGGTGCGACGGAGGCCACCGCGATGCCGTGCGGGGCGAGGGAGACGGCGAGCGACTGGCCGAGCGCGTGCACCGCCGCCTTGGTGGCGCCGTAGGCGGGGTGATCGGGCTCGCCCCGGAAGGCGCCGCGCGAGCCGATGTTGACGATGCGCCCCTCGCGGCGGCCGTCGATCATGTGGCGGGCCGCGCAGTGGGACAGGTTGGCCGTACCGAACAGGTTGACCGCGGCCGTGTGCTGCCAGGCGGCCTGCCAGTCGGCGTAGGAGGTCGTTGGCAGCGGGTGCGCGACCATCACGGCGGCGTTGTTCACGAGCACGTCGATCCCGCCGAGCGCCTCCTCAGCCTCGGCGGCGAGGGCTTCCACGCGCGCCGCGTCCGTGAGGTCGCCGGAGACCAGGACGTGGCCCTCGCCCGGCAGGTCCGCGAGGGTCCGCTCGGCGCCGGGCCCGCCGACCGTGCTGTGCACCGCGACCCGGTCGCCCTGCTCGGCGAACGCGGTGGCGATCGCCCGTCCGATGCCCCGGGAGGCTCCGGTGACCAGCACTCCCCGGCCCGTCGCGGTCAATTCCCGTATGCCGTGGTCCATTCGAGCCTCCGTCGTACGTTCGGTCCGGTTCGCCAGCGTACGGGGATGATCACGGCCGGTCATCCGACTGTCCGGATATCGGACGCAATCCGTCCGATGAGCGGACACGGTTGAGACTGGGGCACTCCACCCCGTCCCCCCGCACAACGGACAGGCACCACCCATGAGCCACACGACCGCCGCTCCCCGCGAACAGGACGCGCCGCCCGCCGGCGACGCCGGGTCCCCCCTCGGCAACGGCCTCAAGCAGCGCCACCTCTCGATGATCGCCCTCGGCGGGGTCATCGGCGCGGGCCTCTTCGTCGGCTCCGGCGCCGGCATCGCGGCCGCCGGTCCCTCGATCGTGCTCGCGTACGCCGCTTCGGGGCTCCTCGTGATGTTCGTGATGCGGATGCTCGGCGAGATGTCCGCCGCGAACCCCTCCTCCGGCTCCTTCTCGGTGCACGCCGAGCGGGCCATCGGCCCGTGGGCCGGTTTCACCGCCGGCTGGATGTTCTGGACCCTGCTGTGCGTGGGCGTGGCCATCGAGGCCATCGGCGCGGCGCACATCATGACGGGCTGGTTCCCGGGCACGCCCTCGTGGATGTGGGTGCTGGTGTTCATGGCGATGTTCTGCGGCTCCAACCTGGCCGCCGTCTCCAACTTCGGCGAGTTCGAGTTCTGGTTCGCCGCGCTGAAGATCGGCGCGATCGGCCTCTTCCTGGGCCTGGGCGTGCTGGCCGTCCTCGGCGTACTGCCCGGCACCGACTCCCCCGGCACCGCCAACCTGCTGCACGACGGCGGCTTCCTCCCCAACGGCGTGGACGGGCTGCTGGTCGGCCTGCTCGCCTCCGTGGTCGCGTACGGCGGCCTGGAGACGGTGACCATCGCGGCCGCCGAGTCCGACAACCCGGTCCGGGGCGTCGCCAAGGCCGTGAAGACCACCATGTGGCGGATCGCCATCGTCTACGTCGGCTCGATGCTGGTCATCGTCACGCTGCTGCCCTGGAACGACCCCGCCGTCACCACCGACGGCCCGTACGCGGCCACCCTGGACCACCTGGGCATCCCGCACGCCGGGCAGGTCATGAACGTGGTCATCCTGATCGCCCTGCTGTCCGCGATGAACGCGAACATCTACGGCTCCTCCCGCATGGCCTACTCCCTGGTCTCCCGCGGCCAGGGCCCCAAGGCGCTGGGCAAGCTCTCCGGCCGGGTGCCGCGCCGGGCGGTGCTGGCCTCTTCCGGCTTCGGATTCGTCACCGTGCTGCTGTCGTACTGGTACCCGGACACCCTCTTCGCCTGGCTGCTGAACATGGTCGGCGGAGTCATCCTCGTCGTCTGGGGCTTCATCGCCGTCTCGCAGTTCGTGCTGCGGCGCCGCCTGGAGCGCGAGGCCCCCGGGAAGCTGGTCGTGAAGATGTGGGGCTTCCCCTATCTCACCTGGGTCGCCCTGGCCGGACTCGCCGGGGTCCTGGTCCTGATGGCCATGGGCGACGACACCCGGGTCCAGCTCGTCTTCACCGGCGGTCTGACCGTGGCCCTCGCCGTCACCGGCTACGTCATCCAGCGCCGGGCGGTGCGCGAAGCCGCGTAACACACGCCGGACCACCGCCCCGAAGGCCGGACTCATGCGATCGCATGGGCCCGGCCTTCGGCGTTGCGGAGGTCCCGACAAGTGAGGCAACCCTTATGGGAAGCCTGGAATAGATACTGCTAGCGTGCAGTTGCGCATTAATTGCAATAAGCAGTTGGCACGCCGAGGGGACCGGATACACGCATGGCCATTTACACGCTTCCTGAGCTTCCTTACGACTACGCGGCTCTCGAGCCGGTGATCAACCCGCAGATCATCGAACTGCACCACGACAAGCACCACGCGGCCTACGTCGCGGGCGCCAACACCACGCTGGAACAGCTGGCGGAGGCGCGCGACAAGGAGAACTGGGGCGCGCTGAACGGCCTGGAGAAGAACCTGGCGTTCCACCTCTCCGGCCACATCCTGCACAGCATCTACTGGCACAACATGGCCAGCCCGAAGACCGGCGAGGGCGGCGGCGAGCCCACCGCCGCCGACGGCCTGGGCGAGCTGGCCGACGCGATCACCGAATCCTTCGGCTCCTTCGCGAAGTTCAAGAAGCAGCTGACCTTCGCGTCCTCCGCGACCCAGGGCTCCGGCTGGGGCGTGCTCGCGTACGAGCCCGTCAGCGGCCGCCTGATCGTCGAGCAGATCTACGACCACCAGGGCAACGTCGGCGTGGCCAGCACCCCGGTCCTCGTGTTCGACGCCTGGGAGCACGCCTTCTACCTTCAGTACAAGAACCAGAAGGTGGACTTCATCGAGGCGATGTGGAACGTCGTCAACTGGCGCGACGTCGCCCAGCGCTACGCCGACGCCAAGGCGAACACCCCGCTGCTGATCCCCGTCAAGGGCTGATCGGCGCCACCCGAAGAGCCCGTCCGCCTCGTGATCGTCTTCTCAACCTTCACGTGCGGGCGTGTCCACCAGAAGGCCCCCGCGAGGACGTGACTCGCGGGGGCCTTCTGCGCCTCTCGCCCGGTCTGCGGCGTCGACAAGGCCGTCCACCTCGCCGACCACCGTGAACTCCCGGGCCAGCCCGGTCTCGTGGAGCCGCGCGAACGGGGTGAAGGGGACGCCGAACTCCGACTCGCCCCGGTCGAAGTTCCAGCTCTTGTGCACCTGGAAGCGGTAGTCGCTCACCACGGAGCCGTCCTCGTGGACCCGCACCGTGCCGCTGATCCGGTACTGGGCCCCGCGCAGCGCCAGCCACCAGTCCGCGCTGCCTCCCTCACGGGCGCGCCGGGTGATCAGCACCCCGCGCCAGCCGCTGTCCGCCGCATAAGCGCCGGGCTCACCGAGCGACCGCGCGTCCCGGCGCCACTCGGCCAGCCGGCGGTCCACGTCCTCCCGTACGGCGGGCACGGCGAGCAGGGCCCGCGCGTCGACCCGGTACGGGCGGCCCGTGCCCCGGAGGTAGTGGCGCAGGGTGCCGGCGGCCTGGCGGACCCCGAGGGCCGTCCACAGCGGGGGCACCGCAACGCAGGCTGCCCGCAGCACCCGGTCTCGGGGGCGTGCGGGCAGGCTGGCGTGCGCGGCGTTGTCGTTCGGTATCGCGGGCTCCGCCCGGCCGCCGCTGCGGCCGAGCGGTTCCTCCCGTGTCGGGCAAATCCCCATAGGGGGACGTTAAGGGAGGAACCGGACCCCTGCTAGTCGAGCCGGTCGAGCTAGTCGAAGATCGGGCCCTGCGTGCGGGTGCGCTTGATCTCGTAGAAGCCCGGGGTGGAGGCGACGAGCAGGGTGCCGTCCCAGAGCCGGGCCGCGGCCTCGCCGCGCGGGGCGGGAGTGACGACCGGGCCGAAGAAGGCGACCTCGGAGCCGTCGGCGCCGGGCACCGAGATGACCGGGGTGCCGACCTCCTGGCCGACCCGGTTGATGCCGTCGTTGTGGGAGTCGCGCAGGACCTCGTCGTACTCGTCGGAGTCCGCGTAGTGGATCAGTTCGGCGGGCAGGCCCACCTCGTTCAGGGCCTCGGCGATCGCCTCGCGGGTCGGGCCGGTACCGCCGTTGTGGAAGCGGGTGCCGAGCGCGGTGTAGAGCTTGCCGGTGATCTCGTCGCCGAACTTCTGCTGGGCGGCGACGACCACGCGCACGGGGGCCCAGCCCTTGGGGCCGAGCAGGTCGCGGTAGACCTCGGGCAGTTCGTCGAGCTTGTTCTCGTTCAGGACCGCGAGGCTCATCACGTGCCAGCGGACCTCCACGTCACGGACCTTCTCGACCTCCAGCATCCAGCGGGACGTCATCCAGGCCCAGGGGCAGAGCGGGTCGAACCAGAAGTCGACGGCGGTCTTCTCGCGCACCTGGGTGTCAGCCATGTCTCTCCTCAGATCGGAACGTTCCTCCCTGCCCAACCGCTCCGACCGCACACGCATTCCCCCGTGGGAGGATTCGGTCAGGTATCGCGATCACGCACGAAGGAGTGCACGTGCCCGGAGAGAATCTGTCCCGTGACGAGGCCCGCGAGCGGGCCGAGCTGCTGTCCGTCGACGGGTACGAGGTGGTCCTCGACTTGAGGTCCGCGGTGGACGAGGCCGAACCGGCCGACGGCCCCAGGACCTTCCGCTCGGTGACCACCGTCCGCTTCCGCGCCGCCGCTCCGGGAGCATCGAGCTTCGCGGACCTCATCGCGCCCAAGGTGAATGCCGTGACCCTCAACGGGCGCGCGCTGGACCCGGCCGTCGTCTTCGACGGCGCGCGGATCGCCCTGGACGAGCTGGCCTCCGAGAACGTGCTCGTGGTCGACGCCGACTGCGCGTACAGCCGGACCGGCGAGGGCATGCACCGCTTCGTGGACCCGGAGGACGGCGAGGTCTACCTCTACACCCAGTACGAGCCGGCCGACGCCCGGCGGGTGTACGCGAACTTCGAGCAGCCCGACCTCAAGGCCCCGTACCGCTTCGAGGTGACGGCGCCCGAGGGCTGGCAGGTCTGGAGCAACGGCGCAGAGGAGTCCCGTGAGGGGCAGACCCGGCGCTTCGCGCGGACCGCGCCGATCTCCACGTACATCACCTGCGTGGTGGCGGGGCCGTACCACTACGTCACGGACTCCTACACGCGCGGGGACCTGACGATCCCGCTCGGCGCGATCTGCCGCAAGGGGCTGGCGAAGCACTTCGACGCGGACGAGGTGTTCCTCGTCACGAAGCAGGGCTTCGACCTCTTCCACGAGATCTTCGACTACCCGTACCCCTTCGGGAAGTACGACCAGGCCTTCGTGCCGGAGTACAACCTGGGCGCCATGGAGAACCCGGGGATGGTGACCTTCCGGGAGGAGTACATCTTCCGCGGGAAGGTCACGCAGGCCTCGTACGAGCGGCGCGCGAACACGATCCTCCACGAGATGGCCCACATGTGGTTCGGCGACCTCGTCACCATGAAGTGGTGGGACGACCTGTGGCTGAAGGAGTCCTTCGCGGACTTCATGGGCTCCTTCGCGCTGGTCGAGGCCACCCGCTTCGACCAGGCCTGGGTCACCTTCGCCAACAGCCGCAAGGCCTGGGCCTACCGGGCCGACCAGCTGCCCTCCACGCACCCGATCACGGCCGACATCCGTGACCTGGAGGACGCGAAGCTGAACTTCGACGGCATCACCTACGCCAAGGGCGCGGCGGTGCTCAAGCAGCTCGTGGCGTACGTGGGCCGCGACGCCTTCCTGGAGGGCGCGCGTCGCTACTTCAAGGCGAACGCCTACGGGAACACCACCCTGGACGACCTGCTGTCGGTGCTCGCGGAGGTCTCCGGGCGGGACATGGCCGAGTGGTCGCGGGCCTGGCTGCAGACGGCCGGCGTGAACGCGCTGACCCCGGTGGTGACCTGCGACGCGGGCGGCCGGGTGACCGAGCTGGCCGTGGTCCAGGACGGCGACGAGCTGCGCCCGCACCGGGTCGCGGTGGGCCTGTACCGGCTGGACCCGGACGGCGCGCTGGTGCGCTACGCGCGGGCCGAGGCGGACGTCGCGGGACCCCGCACGGTCGTCGCCGAACTGGCCGGGCAGGAGCAGCCGGCCCTGGTGCTCGTCAACGACGAGGACCTCACCTACTGCAAGATCCGCTTCGACGAGGCGTCGCTGGGCGCGCTGCGCTCGCACCTGGGCTCGGTGACGGACCCGCTGAGCCGCGCGCTGTGCTGGTCGGCGCTGTGGAACCTGACGCGTGACGGGCTGATGCCGGCGCGGGACTTCGTCTCCCTCGTACTGGCCCACGCGGGCCGGGAGACGGACGTCGGCGTCCTCCAGATGCTGCACGCGCAGGCGCAGACCGCGGTCACGCACTACGCGGCGCCCGACTGGCGGGAGCAGGGCGGCAAGGTACTGGCGGCCTGCGCGCTGCAGGAGCTGCGGTTCGCGGAGCCGGGGTCGGAGCACCAGCTGACCTGGGCCCGCTTCTTCGCGGCGGGCGCGGCGACCGAGGGCGACTTCCAGCTGCTGCTGGGGCTGCTGGAGGGATCGGCGCGCATCGACGGGCTGGAGGTGGACCAGGAGCTGCGCTGGGACTTCCTGCTGCCGCTGGCCGCGCACGGGGCGATCGGCGAGGAGGTCATCGCGGCGGAACTGGCGCGGGACGACACGGCGTCGGGCAAGCGGCACCAGGTGCGGTGCCTGGCGGCACGGCCGTCCGCGGCGGTCAAGGACCAGGCGTGGGCCGCGGTGGTGGAGTCGGACGCGCTGTCGAACGCGCTGGTCGAGGCGACGATCGCGGGGATGCAGCGGTCTTCGCAGCGGGCCCTGCTCGCGCCGTACACCGGGCGCTACTTCGACGTCATCGAGCGGATCTGGGCCGACCGGTCGATCCAGATCGGCATGGATGTGGTGCGGGGGCTGTACCCGTCCCTCCAGGACTCCCAGGAGACCCTGGACGCCACCGACGCGTGGCTGTCGGCGCACGCCGATGCGGCTCCGGCGCTGCGGCGGCTGGTCCTGGAGTCCCGCGACGACTTGGCCCGCGCCCTTCGCGCCCAGGCCTGCGACGTGGCGGCGGGCTAGCCCTGCGGGGCACCCCCGGCCACCTCCGGGTGTGCCCCCCGCCTCAAACGCCGGCGGGGCCGGATTTTCCGGCCCCGCCGGCGTTCACGTGCGGAACCCCAGGTGGAGGGGGATGCGCTGCGCAGCCCATCGGCAGTCGAACGTCCGTACTTTAGCCCCGTCTTGTCCCGATTTGCCGACGGATGTGTAACAGGGGTTAGCGAGGCCATGGCCTGAGGGAATCTCAGCGTCATGAACCACAACGCACCCCTCCCCCTCGCCCACCTCACCGACAACCGCCCCCGCGTGCTGTCGCTGACCCAGCTCCGCGAGCACGGGGTCACCGCCTCCGATGCCGCCGAGCGGTCCTGGCAGCAGATCCTGCCCGGGGTGTTCCTGCTCCACGCCGGTCCCGCGACCAGCGAGGAGCGGCTGCACGCGGCGCTCCTCTACGCGGGGCGCCGCGGCGACGAGGTCATGATCACGGGGCTGGCGGCCCTCGCCCTGTACCGGTTCTCCTCCGCCCCCGCCCTGCTCGGCCTCCCCCAGATCGACGTGCTCGTCCCGAACACCCGCCGACTGCGCTCCGCCGGACAGGTCCGCATCGTCCGGACGCACACCCCGCCCCGGCCGGTGGAGGTCACCGGGCTGCCCGTCGCCCCCGTGGCCCGCGCCGTCGCCGACGCCGTCGCCCACCTCTCCGACGCCGGTACGGTCCGGCGCCTGCTCAGCGAAGCCGTCCGCGGCGGCCACTGCGAACCGGCCGCCGTGGTGCGGGAGCTGACGGTGGCCCGGTTGCTGAACCGCCCGCACGTGGTGGACGCCGTCGAATCGCTGCTCGCCGAGGGCCGGGCCATCGCCGAGGACCGGCTGTACCAGCTCGTACGCGGCCACGAGCTCCCCGAGCCCGTCTGGAACGTGGACCTGCGGCTGCCCGGAGGCCCGCACCTGGGCGGGGTCGACGCGTACTGGCCGGAGCAGGCCGTGGCCGTGGAGATCGACACCCGGGCCCCGCGCCAGGGCGAGGACGAGCAGTGGTCGGAGTCCGTCCGCAAGCGGGAGACCCTGGAGCGGTGCGGAATCACCGTCCTGCACATCACCCCGCGCAAGCTCCGCGACTGGCCCGAGCAGCAGGCCGCGGTCGTACGGACCGCCCTGACGGCGTCCGCCGACCGCGAGCCCGCCGCCTACGTCGTCGTCCTGCCCAGGTGAGGGCCCGACCGCGGCAGCCCCTACCCCGCAGGCTGCCAAGGCGGCGCGGGCAGCGCCGGATTGGCCGGCGAGTACTCCGGGGCGCTCCACCGAAGCCGCCCCGGGTGCACGCTCTCCACCACCGACTCGATCCGGAAACGGACCCGCCGCTCCCCGCCCGCCCCGAACTCGGGCTCCGCCCGCCCGCTGAGCTGGAGCAGGGCCCCGCTCTCCCAGTCCGGGAACAGCAGCCCCGCCCGCGGGTCCGCCAGCAGGTTCCCCAGCGTCAGGAACATCGCGTTGCCCGCGTAGTCCGGCCAGGCCAGTTCGGCCGGGGACAGCACCTCGACGAAGCCCGGCATTCCGCCCCGGTGGCTCGCGTCCGCCCCGTCCGCCCCCGCGGAGGTGGCGACGAAGAAGGTGTCGGCGGCGCGGACGGCCCGTTCCTGGTCGGGGGTGAGCGCGTCCCCGCGCCGCACGACACCGGCCCCTTCGGCGACGAGCTGGACAGGCTGCCGCTTCTGGAGGTACTTGGGGCAGTTGGCGAAGACCCGTTCGGCCGCCAGCGCGAACCCGCCGGGGGTCACCTCCAGGGTTCCGCCCAACCGCATCCGGCGCCGGGTGCGCGGGTCGAGCGAGATGGTCCCGACCCGGGTGCCGGCGGTGGCCAGCGCCCCGGCGAGCGGATCGCCCTCGGGGATCCCCCCTTTGACCGCGATCCGGTCCGGCCCGGTGGCCCGTACGAAACCGGGGGCGCCGGTCAGCAGTGAGGCCCAGAGCATGCCTCCGGGATCGGCCGCGCCGACGACCAGGTGCGGCTGCAGCCCCAGGAAGGCCGCGGCCACGTCCTTGATGTGCGGGGTGACGGACCGGCCGACGTGCACGGCGTGCTCCCGGACCCCCACCCTCTCCTGGACGGCCAGCGAGCCCCAGTGGTACCCGGACATTAGAAGAACCCGCAGGTCGGGGCGCCCGTGGTGGGAGCCTCGGCACCTTCGGCGCCGCTCGGCACGGAGATCTCCAGACGGGTCCCGTCGGGGTCGTGGAAGAAGATCCCGCCGGAGGCCGCCCCTTCGCCGTGGGCGACGACCCCTTCGTAGGCGAAGTCGACGCCCAGGCCGCGCAGCCGCTTCTCGTACGCCCTGACCTCCTCGATGGCGTCCGCGGAGAGCGCGAGGTGGTGCAGTCCGGCCGCGCCGGGTGCGTAGGCCCCCTCCGCCTGCTGCCACAGGGTGAGCACGAGCTCGCCGTCCTGGCCGAGGAAGGCGAAGCGCCGGTCCTCCTCCTCGCCCTCGCCGAGCAGCTCGAAGCCGAGGCCGTCGCGGTAGAAGACGAGCGACCGGGCGAGATCGGTGACGTTCAGGCCCACGTGGCCGGTGCGCAGCTTGCTGATGACGGTCGTCACAACGGTTCCCTTTCCCCGGAACTGGATAATTTCTAACCTTCTAAATTGAGATTAATGGTTAGGGGTGGAGGAGTCAACCGCTCACGTACCCTTGAGGGGTTAGTGCCATGAGGAGGCGGACATGACGACGGCGGACCCACGACCCCTGACCGGGGAACCAGTGGCCCTGGACCTGCTGAACACCCGGTGGGTCCAGGACGGTGAACCCGCCGACCTCTTCGCGGGGGCCTTCGGACTCACCCGCGTCGAAGGGCTCGCCCTCTGGCTGGAGAGCACGGGGCTGGCCGGCCGCTTCCGCGCCGACCCCGCGACCCTGGTCCACCTGCTCACCGCCCGCGAGGCGCTGGCCCGCGCGGTCGCGGACCCCGCCGACGAGAGCGCCCGTACGCTGGTCGACGCCGTTCTGGAGCACGGCCGGATCCGGGCCACCCTGACCGCCGAAGGGCCCGGCGAGCGGACCGAATTCGACGATCCGACCTGGGGTCCGGCCTGGACGGCGGCCCGCGACTACCTGGAGCTGCTGGGCTCCGACCCCGGCCGGATCCGCAAGTGCGCCTCCGAGACCTGCGTGCTGCGCTTCCACGACACCTCGCGCAACGGCACCCGGCGCTGGTGCTCGATGTCGGCCTGCGGAAACCGGGCGAAAGCCTCCCGCCACTACGCGCGCACGCGCGAGCGCTGAATGCCGGGAAGTTGTCACACCTGATCTGAGACCGGGGCCCGCCCCGCCCCTGACGCACGGTCGGGAAGTCTACAAATCCATGTTCCACCCCGAAGGTTCGTACCGGTTCGATCCGGTACGAGCCTTCTGGCGTATGCCCCGAGCTGGCGGGAGTCCGCCACGGCAGGTATCGGTCCGTGACAACTCTCCCCAAAGAGCTGTCACTTAGGCGAGGCTGACCGGTCATCCGGCACCGAAATCCGGACCGTACCTTTCACTTAGCCAGGGATGCTGATGACCCTCGACTCCCCCGCTCGTTCAAATCAGGGCGGCATATCCGCGACCCGGCGCGTCTCACGCGTCGCGGCCGCGGCCGGCCTGGTGGCCGCCCTCGCGGCCACCGGCGCCATGCCGGTCTTCGCGGCGACCGGCACGAATACCCCCGCGCCCAACCCCGCGGTGAAGTCGGCCGACCAGAAGCTCGGATCGGCCGACGCCGAACTGCTCCAGGAAGCCAAGACCAAGGGCGAGAAGACCGTCACGGTCATGGTCGCGACGGCCCCCGGCGAGACCCAGCAGGTCGCCAAGCAGCTCGACGACGTCCAGGGCGCCTCGGTGGGCCAGACGTACGACAAGCTCGGCTACGTGCGCGCCACCCTGCCGACCGACAAGGCGGAGGCCGCGCTGAAGGCGGCCGCCAAGCTGTCCTCCGTGCACGGCATCGACCTGCGGCACGAGATCCAGCTGCCGGACCCCCGTCCGGACGCGGACCGCGAGACGGGGACGGTGAAGCGGACCGCCGCCGAGACCTACCCCGGGCCGGACAAGAACACCCCGGCGAAGAACCCGTACAACCCGTCCTTCGAGACGGGTGCGCTGGACTTCATCAAGAAGAACCCGAAGGCCGACGGCCGCGGCGTGACCATCGGCATCATGGACTCGGGCGTCGACCTCGGCCACCCGGCGCTCCAGAAGACCACCACCGGCGAGCGCAAGATCGTCGACTGGGTCACCGCGACCGACCCGATCACCGACGGCGACGCCACCTGGCGTGCCCAGATCACCCCGGTCGCCGGTGGCACCTTCACCGCGGGCGGCGGCAGCTGGAAGGCTCCCGAGGGCTCGTTCCAGTGGAGCCGTTTCACCGAGTCGATCACCGCCACCGGTGACATGAAGGGCGACGTCAACCGGGACGGGGACACCACCGACCGGTTCGGCCTGCTCTACGACCCGGTCGCCGGGACCGTCCGCGTCGACACCGACCAGGACAACGACTTCACGAACAACGAGCCGATGAAGCCGTACAAGGACGGCTACCAGATCGGCTACTTCGGCACGGACGACCCGGCGACCGAGGTCGCCGAGCGCATCCCGTTCGTGATCGAGATCCGCAAGGACGTCCCGATGGACCCGCTGGGCGGTGACTGGGTCGGCAAGAAGGCCGACTTCGTCAACGTCGGCATCATCGAGTCCGAGCACGGCACGCACGTCGCGGGCATCACCGCCGCCAACGGCCTCTTCGGCGGCGCGATGAACGGCGAGGCGCCCGGCGCCAAGCTCGTCTCCTCGCGCGCCTGCTCCTGGTCCGGCGGCTGCACCAACATCGCGCTGACCGAGGGCATGATCGACCTCGTCGTCAACCGCGGCGTGGACATCGTCAACATGTCGATCGGCGGCCTGCCGGCCCTGAACGACGGCAACAACGCGCGCTCCGAGCTCTACAAGAACCTCATCGACACCTACGGTGTCCAGCTCGTCATCTCGGCGGGCAACGAGGGCCCCGGCATCAACACCATCGGCGACCCCGGTCTCGCGGACAAGGTCATCTCCGTGGGTGCGTCGGTCTCCAAGGAGACCTGGGCGGCCAACTACGGCTCCGGCGTGTCCAAGGCGTACAACATGTTCCCCTTCTCCTCGCGCGGTCCGCGTGAGGACGGCGGCTTCACGCCGACGATCACCGCCCCCGGCGCGTCGATCAACACCATCCAGACCTGGCTGCCCGGCGCACCGGTGAAGGAGGCCGGTTACAACCTGCCGGCCGGTTACGGCATGCTCCAGGGCACCTCGATGTCCTCGCCGCAGGCGACGGGCGCCAGCGCCCTGCTCATCTCGGCCGCCAAGCAGCAGAAGATCGCCCTCACCCCGGCGAACCTGCGCATCGCGCTCACCAGCAGCGCGAAGAAGATCGCGGACGTTCCGGCGCACGCCCAGGGCGCGGGCCTGATCAACATCCCCGGCGCGTGGGAGTCCATCCAGCGCGGCGCGAAGGCCAACGAGTTCACCGTCAAGGCTCCGGTCGACACCGCGATCGACCAGTTCCTGAAGACCCCGGGCTTCGGCACCGGCGTCTACGACCGTGAGGGCGGCCTGAAGGTCGGCCAGAAGAAGGTCTACGACGTCGTCGTCACCCGCACCACGGGCGTCAAGTACGGCACCCCGCACCAGCTCAGCTGGCGCAACAACGACGGCACGTTCAAGGTCATCGGCGGCTACGACTACGTCACCCTGCCCCTGAACAAGCCCGTCACCATCAAGGTCGAGGCCAAGCCCAAGACGGCCGGCGTCCACAGCGGCATCCTGCAGCTCGACGACGAGACCACCGAGGGCATCGACAAGCAGATCCTCTCCACGGTCGTCGTCTCGACCCCGCTGGCGAAGCCCGCGTACAGCTACTCGGACACCTCCTCCGTGCAGCGCAACAGCCACAAGTCGTACTTCGTGACCGTCCCGGCGGGCGCGAAGACCCTCGAGGTCTCCCTCGGCGGACTCGCGGCGGGCAGCCAGACGCGCTTCATCTCGATCCACCCGTACGGCGTGGGCGTCGAGGACAGCGCGACGACCCAGTGCTACCCGAACTACGACAACCCGGCCAACCAGTGCCGCCCCGACCTGCGTTCGTACCCGAACCCGCAGCCGGGCGTCTGGGAGATCGAGGTCGAGTCGCGCCGTACGTCGCCGCTGCTCGACAACCCGTACAAGCTGGACGTCTCCGTGCTCGGCGCGGCCTTCGACCCCGCGGTCAAGGTCCTGCCCGAGGTCAAGCAGGGCACCCCGGCGCCGGTCCAGTGGACCGTGAAGAACGACGGGGCCGCCATCACCGGCGGCAAGCTCCAGGGTGGTCCGCTCGGCTCCGCGAAGGTCGCCAAGCCGACCATCGCCACCGGTGAGACCCACACCACCGAGGTCACGATCGGCGAGGGCGTCTCCCGCCTCGACATCGCGATCGGCAAGGTGTCCGACACCGCCGCCGACCTCGACCTCGACGTGTACAAGGACGGCGTCAAGGTCGGCACCTCCGCCGACGGCGACTCCGAGGAGGCCGTGAGCCTCGTCAACCCGGCCGCGGGCACCTACACCATCGAGGTGCTCGGCTACGCGATCCCGTCCGGCTCCACCACGTACGACTACCGCGACGTCTACTACTCGGCCGCCCTGGGCACCGTCCAGGTCGACGAGGCCGCCGCGGTCAACCTCGCCAACGGCGCCTCGGCGACCGTCTCCGCGAACGTGCTGGTCAACAGCGCCGCTCCGGAAGGCCGCCAGTTCTTCGGCGAGGTCAAGCTGCTCAACGCCCGCGGCACCGCCGCCGGCACCGGCAGCGTGCAGATCGAGAAGGTCCTGCCGTAACCCGGTAGAAGCCTGAAACAGCGGGGGCGGGGGGGGTGGGGGCGCCGGCCCCCCCGGGGGGGGGCCCGCGGGGGGGGGGCGCGGGGGCGCGGGGGGGGGGGAGGGGGCCCCCGGGGGC